>NZ_JBVJRA010000016.1:0-143512 GCF_055608075.1 Lentzea sp. NPDC036949 | reverse complement strand
CGTGGTACTTGAGAGTCACCCCACGACCAGGGCCGGACACTAACCGCTGATCACCAGCGGCACCACCAACTCTGACACCGAGTGGTACTTGCAGATGCCGGGAGAGGCAGGGGTGGGCTGGTCAGGCGGCGGCCACGTCCACGTGTGCGCCGTCACCGACGACCAGCCGGTGGCGGCCCGCCGAACCGACCCGTGCGCGGCGCCCGATCAGCGACGTCTCGATGCCGGACACGTTGTGCACCGACGCCTCGCTGAGCACGATCGAGTCAGCCACGCCGGACTCGGTGATCCGGCAGTCCGCGCCGATCGACACGTACGGGCCGATGATCGACTCCTCGACCAGCGTGCCGGGACCGATGATCGCGGGCCCGACGATGCACGACCGCACCACGCGCGCGCCCTCCTCCACCACGACGTCACCGATCAGCCGCGACTCGTCGTCGACGATGCCCTGGACGTCGCCGCGCAGCCCCATCAGCAGCTCGCGGTTGCACTCCAGCACGTCCTCGACCTTGCCGGTGTCCTTCCAGAACCCGGAGTAGATCCGCGCCCGCACGTCGCGCTCGTGCGTGACGAGCCACTGCAGGGCGTCGGTGATCTCGAACTGGCCGCGCCACGACGGCTCGATCGAGTCGATCGCGACGTGGATCGCGGGCGTGAAGAAGTAGACGCCGATCATCGCGAGGTCGCTGCGCGGCTCCCGCGGGTGCTCGATCAGCCGCGTCACGCGCGAGTTCTCGTCGACCTCCGCCACGCCGTACAGGCGCGGGTCCTCCACCTTGTCCACGAGCACCTGGGCGGACGGCCGCAGCCGCGCGAACTCGTCGGCGATCTGCCCGATGCCGTCGGTGAGGACGTAGTCCCCCAGGTACAGCACGAAGTCGTCGTCGCCGAGGAACGGCCGGGCGATCTTCACGCAGTGCGCGACGCCCAGCGCGAAGTCCTGGTCGAGGTAGGTGAGCGAGACCCCCAGCACGGCGCCGTCGCCGAACATCTCGATGATCTCGCTGCCGTTCTCGCCGACGACGACACCGATCTCGGTGATGCCGATGTCGCGCAGGTTCTCCAGCACGTACTCCAGCACCGGTTTGTTCGCGATGGGCACCAGTTGCCTCGGCAGCGGGTACCCGGCCGGGCGCATCCGCGTCCCCGCACCTCCGGACAGCACAAGAGCTTTCATGGGTCCTCCACCGCGGCAGCGGGTAGTTCGGGTGGGGACGAGCGTCGGGCCGCGCGCTGGACGACAGCTGGAGAACGGTCAGAACACGAGGAAGGGGCCCCGCGCGTGATGTTTGCGCGAGGCCCCTTTCCAGCAGGTGGGAACTACCGGTCGGACATCGGCGTGCCCGACGGCGGGGTGGGGGCGTCACCCATCCGGCCGCTGACGTTCGCCGGCACCTCCTGCGACGCGCGCGGCATCGGCGACCGGGTCTGCGCCTCCTCCTGCACGCGGTTCAGCCAGCCCTCCCAGCGCGCCTGCATCGGGCGGACCAGACCGCCGCCGACACCGATGATGACCACACCGGCCACGGTGGCGAGCACGGCGACGAGCACCGGCATGGTCACCGAGACGGCGATGCCGAGCTGGTTGAGCGCGGCGATGACGCCCAGCGCGATCACGAAGCCGTAGGTGATGTTGCCCAGCAGCCGGGTGTACGAGCGCTGGCCCAGCGCACCGGTGACGAGGCCGCGCAGGGCGGTGCCGATCGCCGACGCGACGATCACCAGCACCAGCGCGACGACGATGCGCGGCAGGTACGCGATGACCTCGTTCAGCAGCGTGCTGACCGGGTTCGAGGCGCCGAAGACGCCGAACGCCAGCTGCAGCGCGATCAGCAGCACGAAGTAGTACACGATCTTGGCGATCAGGCCGGTCGCGTCCATGGACGACTGCTTCAGCGCACCGGTCAGGCCGGAGCGCTGCACGAGCTTGTCGAAGCCGACGCGCTTCAGCAGGAAGCTCACGCCCTTCGAGAGCGCCTTGGCGATGAACCAGCCGATGACCAGGACGAGCAGGAAGCCGAGCAGCTTCGGCACGAACGTGGCCACCATCGCCCACGCCTGGCCCAGGCCCTCGGTGATTTGCGAGCCCACGGGCCCTCCTAGAACGAAGTTGCGGTGAGTGAAGCTCCGACCAGGTGATCGTTTCGCGGATCAGACCACTCAGCAACAGCGACACTGTGACACGAAAGGGTGGCTGACGTGGATTTTTGTCGTAATACAGTCCAGAGTGGAACTACCGGTGGGGACCGGGGAGAGGGAAGCGCCCGACACGCTCCGTGTCGGGCGCTTCCACATTTCCGGGTCTCCTACGGGAGGGCGCTCAGGCCCCGGCCGTCCAGGTACTGCTGGATGTGCTCGGCCGACAGCACGGGTGCCTCCGCCGTGGTTCCCGAGCCGTCCTTCGGCACGTTCGGGCGCGGGTCACCCAGGCACTCGGAGCTGCTGCCGGGCAGGGCGCCGTCGATCAGGTACCGGTTGACCTTCCGGTCGACACAGGTGTTGCCGCCGTTGTAGAGGCCGTGCTTGCCCTCGTCGAGGACGGTGATCAGGTTGTGCCCGAGCCGCCTCGCCATCGCCGGGCCGCCGGCGTACTGCGTCTGCGTGTCGCCCTCCGCCTGCACGACGATGCCGACCGGGTAACCCGCACGCGCGAGCCGCACCGGCGGCTCCGGCGGGGTGAACGAGCGGAACGTGCAGGTCATCGGTGCCGCGCGGATGATGCCGTAGCCGTACGGGTAGCGCTCGCGGAACGTGCGCATGTCCTCGTAGTAGGTGTCCAGGTCCGTCGGCCAGTCGGACTCGCAGGTCACCGTGTCGAACACACCGGAGCGCAGCTCCTGCAGCCCGGTCCTGGCCAGCAGCTGGGCGGCCTGGGCGCCCTGGGCGTTCGCGGGCTGGTCACCCGACCTCAGCTTCGCCACGATGTCGGCCAGGTCGGTCCACAGAGGACGGTAGCGGGACCCGACGCCCATGGCGCCGTCGAACGACGACCGCGTGTGGCCCTCGACCGGCGTGGCGTGCAGCTTGGCGGCGACCGACTCCACCGCGGCCAGCACCTCGGCCGGGGACTTGCCGAGCGCGAACTTCTCGTTGCGCTCCGCCACCCACGCCGCCCACGCCTCGGCGTCGCGCCGGTAGGCCACGGCCTGCTGGCGGAACTGCTCGTGCCAGATCCACTCCGGGTGCACGGCGCTGTCGAGGACGCTGCGGTCGAGCCGGTCCGGGAACAGCGTCCCGTACACCGCGCCCAGGTACGTGCCGTAGGAGTAGCCCAGGTAGTTGATCTTCGGCTCGCCGAGCACCGCGCGCACGAGGTCCATGTCCCGCGCGGTGTTCGGGGTGCTGACGAACTGCCTGATCCCGCCGGCGGAGCGCTGGCAGGCCTCCTCGGCCTCGCGCGCCTCGGCCGCCCACTTGCCGAACTCGGAGTCCGCGGGCCGGGACTCGGGCTCGGCGATCGCGGGCGCGGTGCGGCAGTTCAGCGCGGTCGAGCCGCCGACGCCGCGCGGGTCGATGCCGATCAGGTCGTAGACCTGCACGAGGTCGGACTTGGCCAGGAACTGCGGCAGGCCGAGCCCGGACCCGCCAGGTCCACCCGGATTGGTGAACAGGACACCGCGGCGGCGCTCCGGTGCCGTGGCCCTCTTGCGGCTGACCGTCAGGTTGATCCGGTCGCCGCCCGGCTTGGTGTAGTCGAGCGGCGCGACGAGCGTCGCGCACTCCAGCTCGGTCAGCTTTCCCGTGCACGGCGCCCACTTCACCGGTTGGGCGACGAGCTCGGCCAGTGGGTCGGGCGGGTCGGCGGACGCGGCCGTGCCCACGGCCATGACCGCGACGACCCCGAGGGCGAGTGCCGGGTACCTGTGCAAGACGAAACCTCCGCGCCGGACGAACTGAAGACCATCTGGTGCCCGAAGGTATGGCCGCTCAGGCGCCGCCACGGGTTTGTGTCACCTGTTCCGGTGATGTCCGCCGCCACGGCATAGGCTGCGGACATGACCAGCAGCCCGACTTCCGAGAACACGAAGGAGGAGGTGCACCCTCCGGTCCTGTCGCCGCGCACGATGCGCAAGATCGAGCGCGCGTCCGGCAACCTCGCCACCGCGAGCGTCGCCGAGATGGAGCGGCGCCTGCCGTGGTTCGCGCGGATGCCGGCGGACCAGCGGGCGAGCGTGCTGCTGCTGATCCAGAACGGCGTGGCCGGGTTCGTCGAGTGGCTGCACGACCGGCAGCAGGCGATCCGGCTGACCGCGGACGCGTTCCGCAGCGCCCCCAAGGACATCTCCCGCTGGGTGAGCCTGCGCCAAACCGTCGAGCTGGTCCGGATAGCGCTGGAGCTGTTCGAGGAGCAGATGCCGGCGATGGCCGCAGACGAGACCGAGCGCGCGCTGCTGATGGAGGGCGTGCTGCGGTACGGCCGGGAGATCGCGTTCTCCGCCGCCACCTCGTACGCGACGGCGGCCGAGGCGCGCGGTGCGTGGGACGCCCGGCTGGAGGCACTGGTCGTGGACGGCATCGTGCGCGGTGATCCGGAGGAGTCGCTGCTGTCGCGGGCCGCCGCGCTGGGCTGGGACCCGGCGGCAGAGGCGACCGTGCTGGTCGGCAACCCCGGCGGGGAGGACCCGCCGACGATCGTCTACTCGGTGCGCAGCAAGGCGGCGCGGGCGAGCCGCCCGGTGCTGCTCAGCGTGCAGGGCTCGCGGCTGGTGGTCGTGCTCGGCGGGCCGACCGACACCGGTGAGGACGTGCTGGGCCGCATCGCCGAGGGCTTCGGCGAGGGCCCGGTGGTGGCGGGACCGACCGTGTCGTCGCTGTCCGAGGCGCACCGCAGCGCCAGCGACGCGCTGAGCGGGTTGCGCGCGGTCGTCGGCTGGCCGGCGGCGCCCCGGCCGGTGCGGTCGCTCGACCTGCTGCCCGAACGCGCGCTGGCAGGCGACCCCGAGGCGGAGTGGCAGCTGGTCGACCGGGTGGCGCGGCCGCTGGAGGACGCCGGCGGTGCGCTGCTGGAGACCGTGGACGCGTTCCTGGAGGTCGGCGGCGTGCTGGAGACGTGCGCGAAACGGTTGTTCGTGCACCCGAACACGGTCAGATATCGCCTTCGGCGCGTTCAGGAAATGACGGGAAGAAATGCACATGACGCTCGAGACGCACTTGTGCTTCGCGTCGCTTTGTCTGTAGGGCGACTTGCCCGCTCCCGGGGGCTGTGGTAGCCCGCCTCCTGTGACGGAGTTCGCACACATCCGGTGGAGTGAGGGCCAAACGACCTGGTACCCCGCTGAGCTGCGGTGACGTCACGCCCGGCGCATCGCGAGGACACTTTTGTAGGGTCTCTACAAATACGATCGCCGTACTTCGTCCTTTCCGGCATGGGGCGCCGGCGGGGCGACCGGCTTTAGTAATCGACGTGATCGCACTCCTCGCGCCCGGCCAAGGGTCCCAGACGCCCGGCATGCTCACCCCCTGGCTCGAACTGGAGGGGGCGGAGAAGCAGGTGCGGACGTGGTCGGACCTCACCGGTCTCGACCTGGTGCGGCTCGGCACCACCGCGGAGGCCGAGGAGATCGTCGACACCGCCATCACCCAGCCGCTGGTCGTGGCGCTCGCGCTGCTCGCGTTCGGTGAGCTGCGCCGCCGCCTCGAACTGCCCGCCGACGTCGTCGTCGCGGGCCACTCGGTCGGCGAGCTGGCCGCCGCGTCGATGGCCGGCGTGATCAGCGCCGATGACGCCGTCGCCCTGGCCGCCGTGCGCGGTCGTGCGATGGCCGAGGCGTGCGCGCTGGAGCCGACCGGCATGGCCGCGGTGCTCGGCGGCGACGAGCCGGAGGTCCTCGCCCGCCTGGAGGAGCTCGGTCTCGTGCCCGCCAACCGCAACGGCGCGGGCCAGATCGTCGCCGCCGGTCCGCGGACCGCGCTGGACGAGCTCGCGGAGAACCCGCCGAGCACGTCGAAGGTCCGCAAGCTGGCCGTCGCGGGCGCGTTCCACACCCGGTACATGGCGCCCGCCGAAGAGGCCGTGCGCGCCCGTGCCGCCGAAGTCGTCACGCAGGACCCGTCGCTGCCGCTGCTGTCCAACAAGGACGGCGCCGTCGTCACCGAGGGCGCCGAGGTGCTGCGCCGCCTGGTGTCCCAGGTCACCAGCCCGGTGCGCTGGGACGTCTGCCAGGCCACCCTCGTCGAGAAGGGCGTCACCGGTTCCGTCGAGCTGCCGCCGGCTGGCGCGCTCACGGGTCTGGCCAAGCGTGCGATGAAGGGCACCGCCACCCTCGCCCTGAAGACGCCCGACCAGCTGGAGAAGGTCGCTGAGCTCTTCGTCACCGCGGGAGAGACCCGGTGACGACCTTCGAGGCCCCTCGGGCAGCCGCGGGGAGCCGCATCCTCGGTCTCGGCAGCTACCAGCCGGAGACCGTGGTGAGCAACCACGACCTCGCCCAGCGCATGGACACCTCCGACGAGTGGATCCGCGAGCGCGTCGGCATCGCCAACCGCCGGGTCGCGGCGAAGGACGAGGGCGTCGTCGACATGTCCGTCATCGCGGGCACCAAGGCGATCGAGGACGCGGGCCTGACGCCGGAGGACATCGGCGGCGTGATCGTGGCGACGTGCACCATGCCGTCGACCATCCCGAACGCCGCCGCCCAGGTCGCCACGAGGATCGGCATCCAGGCAGCGGCCGCGTTCGACCTCAACGCCGCGTGCGCGGGCTTCTGCTACGCCGTCGCGACCGCGGCGGACATCGTCCGCGCCGGCACCGTGCGCAACATCCTCGTCATCGGCGCGGAGAAGCTCACCGACTGGACCCACCAGGACGACCGCTCGACCGCGATCATCTTCGCGGACGGCGCGGGTGCCGTCGTGGTCGGCGCCGGTGACGCGAACGAGATCGGCCCCGTCGCCTGGGGCTCGGACGGTTCCATGTCCGAGGTCATCAGGATCGACGACCGCGACTCGTTCATCCACCAGGAGGGCCAGGCGGTCTTCCGGTGGGCGACGACGCAGGTCGCCCCGGTGGCGATCCGCGCAGCCGAACTGGCGGGTGTCGAACTGTCCGACGTGGACGTGTTCGTCCCGCACCAGGCGAACCTCAGGATCATCGAAGCGATCGCCAAGCGCCTGCGCAAGAATGGTGCGCGCGAGGACCTGAAGGTCGCTCGAGACATCGTCGAATCCGGTAACACCTCCTCGGCCTCGATCCCCATGGCACTGGACCACATGCGGTCGGCGGGCGAGATCTCCAGCGGAGACGTGGTGCTGATGGTCGGGTTCGGCGCAGGACTGTCCTACGCGGGACAGGTGGTCCGGTGCCCGTGATTTTCCAGAGTGTGTCAATCGAAAGGGAACTTCAGTGAGCGACAACGTCCTGACCGGTCTTGCCGAGATCGTCGAAGAGGTCGCCGGTGTGGCCGCCGACGACGTCACCGCTGACAAGTCCTTCGTGGACGACCTCGACATCGACTCGCTGTCGATGGTCGAGATCGCCGTCCAGGCCGAGGACAAGTTCGGTGTGAAGATCCCGGACGACGAGCTGGCGAACCTCAAGACCGTTGGTGATGCGGTGGATTACATCACCAAGAACGCATGAGTTCGAACATCGACGTCGTCATCACCGGGCTGGGTGCCACCACCCCGCTCGGTGGTGACGTGACGTCCACCTGGGACGCGTTGCTGGCAGGCAAGTCCGGGGTCAGCCCCATGACCCACGACTGGGTCGAGAAGTACGACCTGCCGGTGAAGATCGCGTCGCAGCTCGTCGTCGACCCCACCGAGGTCCTGCCCCGCGTCGAGGCGCGGCGCCTGGACCGTTCGGAGCAGGTGGCCATCGTCGCCTCGCGCCAGGCGTGGGCCGACGCGGGCCACGACGACGACACCGTCGACCGCGAGCGCCTCGCCGTCATCATCGGCACGGGCATCGGCGGCGCGATCACCCTCCTGACCCAGGACGACCTCCTGGAGCAGCACGGCCTGCGCAAGGTGTCGCCGCTGACCGTCCCGATGCTGATGCCGAACGGCCCGGCCGCGCACGTGGGCCTGGAGCTCAAGGCGCAGGCGGGCGTGCACGCACCGGTCTCGGCCTGCGCGTCCGGGGCGGAAGCCATCGCCTGGGCCTACCGCATGATCAAGGCCGGCGAAGCCGACGTGGTCGTGGCGGGCGGCGCGGAAGCCTGCATCACCGCCATCCCGGTGGCCGGCTTCTCCCAGGCCCGCACCATGAGCACCCGCAACGACGAGCCGGAGAAGGCCTCGCGCCCGTTCGACACGGCCCGCGACGGCTTCGTCCTCGGCGAGGGCGCGGGCGTCATGGTCCTGGAACGGCGCGAGTTCGCCGAGGCCCGCGGCGCCAAGATCTACGGCCGCCTGGCGGGCATCGGCACCTCCGCCGACGGCTACCACATCACCGCCCCCGACCCCGAGGGCGTCGGCCAGTCGCGTGCCATCGCCGCATCCCTGCGGTCCGGCGGCATCGACCCGTCCGACGTCGGTCACGTGAACTGCCACGCCACCTCCACCCCGGTGGGCGACGTGGCGGAGACCGTGGCCGTCCGCAAGGCCATCGGCGACCACCCGGTCCTCACCGCCCCGAAGGGCGCCCTCGGGCACCTGCTGGGCGCGGCGGGCGCGGTGGAGGCGATCATCACCGTCCTGTCGATCCGCGACGGCATCGTTCCCCAGACGCTGAACCTGGAGAACCTGGACCCCGCGGTCGCGCTGGACGTGGTGGCCGGTGAGCCCCGCAAGATCAAGCTCGACGCCGCCGTGAACGACTCGTTCGGCTTCGGCGGTCACAACGTGGCACTGGCCTTCACCTCGGTCTAGTTCCCGCTGTGCGCAGCGCCCCGGTCCGCTTCGGCGACCGGGGCGCTGCCGTTTCTCGGCTTAGGCCAGTGGCGGCCGGTGGGTGGGCAAGCGCGAGCCGGTGGCACTCGCGGACGTGTTGCCGGGCCGGCGGGAGCCGTCGGGCGGCCGAGTCAGCGGGAACCCTCGAACGGTGGAGGTCGGCGACGAGCCGCTAGCACCGCTCCATCTGCGGCGTCCGGTTCTCCGGGGCCTCGTCCACCCGCCATTCCCCGCCCTCCCGCACCACCACGTACACGACCCGCCACCGGATGCACCCCTCCGGCAACGCGACGGGGGCCTTGGCGACGTCCTGCGTGGACACGAACGAGATGAGCGCCCGCACCCGCCGCCCGACCACGTCGGACTCGATGCGCTGCACGACCACCCCGCCGTCGCGGGTGGTCTCGTAGGCGGCCCGCCACGTCTCCTCGACCGCCTGGGACGCGCGGCGGGAGGACACCGCGGCCGACCAGGCCCGGAAGTCGCGGGCGTTGATGGCGTCGAAGTACCGCTGCAGCACCGACTGCACCTGCTGGCGGTCGGGGTGGGTGAACGAGTCCGCGCTGAGCCGCACCTCCGGCGATCCGGGCAGCTGCCCTGCGGAGGAGGCGACGGCGGGTTCTCCCGAGGCCTCCGCGGGGCGCAGGTACACGGCCCTGCCCACCATTCCGGCCGCGACGGCCGCACCGGTGATCACCACGACGGCCGGCACCAGCCAGCGACTCGCTGCGCTCCCCACCCGAGGAAGCCTAGACCCCGCGCACCGGGGGTGATCACGGGTCGCACGCACCCGGTGCTCCGTTACACCGGAAAGAAAGATTCACTCGAAAAGTTGAGATTGTGTCGTGATCAACGGTTGCATGTGGCAAGACAATGATTGGCACATAAAAAGTTGATGACCAATCCCATACTCCGAATGAGTTCCTTCGGGGGTAACCCTACCGCCATTCGGCCGCATCAAACGCGCATATGTCGCGATTTTCGGCTTCACCCGGACAGCCCAAGGGACACGGGCCGTGTCCGACCGTTGCCCACCCCTAACTATACGTCGCGAACCGTGTGGAATACCGCAGGTCAGCGCTTCGCAATTAAAAGAACGCGCTGGTGCCGTTTAGCGAGGTGCCCGGCAAGCGAAGCTGACTCATCGATCAGAAACCTCTCAACCGGGTGATCTGGCTCCAAACCTCTTTACTCTGAGCAACATACGCGCCGGTAACCCCGGGTCTTTCGGACACGAACGGGTTACCCATATGCCCCCAATGGCGGATTGGCCATAGCTTCGAAAATGTGCGGGAATATGCGGCGTCAACGGAATTGCGAAACAGTGAGGGAGGTAATTCGGTGGATCTCAGATACGAGGCGTTCTGCTTCGCGGATCGACGGTTCTACGATCTGCAGAGCAGCACCGAAAGCGGCCTCCCGGGCGATGACTTCGCGCACCAGCTGCCCGCTCTTCCGGATGGCTGGGTGCAGGCCGAGCGCAACGTCTGGCGGCACCTGCACCCGCACGGGGTGCAGCTGCCGAAGCAGGGGTGGAAGATCCACGTCTCGGCCGGCCTGGACAACGCGACCGCGGTGCTCAAGGCGACCTTCGACTACTGCGTCGAGCGGCGGATCCCGTTCAAGTACCTGCAGACCGTCTCGATCGTGCTGGCGCGCAACTCGAAGTACGCGCCCCGTGAGGGCAGCGGCAAGCTCATCACGATCTACCCGACGAGCACGGAGCAGCTGGAGCAGGTCCTGACCGAGCTCGCCGCGGTGCTCGACGGGCAGCACGGCGCGTACATCCTCAGCGACCTGCGCTACGGCAAGGGGCCGCTGTACGTGCGCTACGGCGGGTTCTCCGAGCAGTGGCTCGAGGTCGACGGGCAGCAGGTGCTCGCGATCGAGGGGCCGGGCGGCGAGCTCGTGGCCGACCAGCGCAAGCCGGTGTTCAGCCTGCCGGAGTGGGTGGAGCTGCCGGAGTTCCTGGCGCCGCACCTCGCGGAGCGCAACGCCGGTGACCCGGAGAAGTTCCCCTACCGGATCAAGAGCTCGCTGCACTTCTCCAACGGTGGCGGCGTGTACCTCGCGACCCGCAAGAGCGACGGCAGGGAGGTCGTCCTCAAGGAGGCGCGGCCGCACGCCGGGCTCGACCGCGAGGGGCGCGACGCGGTGGCACGGCTGGAGCGCGAGTACGAGGTGCTCACCCGGCTCGCCGGCGTGCGGGGCGTTCCCGCGGTGTACGACCGCTTCACCGAGTGGGAGCACCTGTTCGTCGCCATGGAGTTCATGCCAGGCCGGTCGCTCGGCCAGTGGCTCGGGATGAACTACCCGTTGACGCACAAGGAAGCCGGCGACGAGAAGGTCACCGCCTACCGGGACCGCGCGCTCTCCCTCGTGCGCAAGGTCGAGGACCTGGTGGCGCGGGTGCACGAACGCGGCGTCGTCTTCGGCGACCTGCACACCATGAACGTCCTGGTCGACGAGGACGACGAGGTCTCGCTGATCGACTTCGAGCTGTCGTCGACGATCGAGGACCTGCACCGGCCGACGCTCGGGGCCCCCGGCTTCCAGGCACCGGCCGACCGCGACGGCTTCGACATCGACGCCTACCCGCTGGCCGCGCTCAAGCTGTGGATCTTCCTGCCGCTCAACGCGGTCCTGGAGCTCTCACCCGCGAAGCTCGACCAGCACGTGCGGGTGGTGCGGGACCGCTTCGGGCTCGACGACGAGTACTGCCGGGGCATCGTCGACGTCCTCCGGCCGCGGGTCGACCCGCCGGCGGATCCGGCGTTCACCGCGTTCGACGACGAGGAACCGGACTGGACGCTGGTGCGCAAGGAGATCGCGACCGCGATCCTGCACAGCGCCACCCCGCAGCGGAAGGACCGGCTGTTCCCCGGCGACATCGAGCAGTTCGAGGTCGGCGGAGCCGGGTTCGCCTACGGCGCGGCGGGTGTGCTGCACGCGCTCGACGTGAGCGGCGAGGGCCGGTACCCCGAGCACGAGGACTGGCTGATCGCGTCGGTCCGCAGGGAACCGCCCAAGCAGCCCGGGTTCTACGTCGGCGCGCACGGCATCGCCCACGTGCTGGAGAACTTCGGCCACCACGACCTCGCGGCCGAGCTGGTCGAGAGCTACGCGCCGCTCGTCGCGACCACGCAGGACCACGGGCTGAGCGCCGGCCTGTCCGGCATCGGGCTCAACCTGCTGCACTTCGCCGACTCCCGGCACGACCACGGTTTCGCGGAGCAGGCCGAGGTGCTGGCCGAACGGCTCGCGCGGCAGCTCGCCGACGCACCGGGTCCCGGTGGCAAGGCGCGGGCGGGACTGCTGCACGGCTGGTCCGGTCCGGCGCTGTTCTTCCTGCGGATGTTCGACCGCACCGGCGAACACCGCTGGCTCGACCTCGCCGAGCAGGCGCTCGAACGCGACCTGGCGGAGACGATGGTCGCGCTCGACGGTTCGCTGCAGGTGCGGGACGGCAACTTCCGGTCGCTGCCCTACGTCGGCATCGGCGGTGCGGGCATCGCGCTCGTGCTCACCGAGCTCGCCGCCATCGCACCGGAACGCCCGTGCGTCGAGCAGCTCCCCGGCCTGCTCGACGCCTGTACCAGCGAGTTCGTCATCCAACCGGCGTTGACGCTGGGCAGGGCCGGTCAGCTGGCCACCCTCGCCCACGCGACGCGCCACCGCCCGGACGAGCGGTACGAGCGCTCGATCCGGCAGCACCTGCGGGCACTGGGCTGGCACGCCGTGCGCTTCGGCGGCGGGCTCGCGTTCCCCGGTGTGCAGCTGCGCCGGATGTCGATGGACCTCACCACCGGCGGTGCGGGCGTCCTGCTCGCCATCGCGTCCGCTGTGGACGGCCGCGCTCCCCTCCCCTTCCTGGGGAGGACCCAGACCCCGGTCCTCGCGGACCGGTAGCAGTGATCCAGCAAGATCCCTCTTAGCAAGGAGACCGTCATGGGCTTCATCCTCGACATGCAGGACCTCGAGACCCCCGAGGCGCCGGCCAACGTGCTGGCGGGCGGCGGCTCCGGCGGCGGTGGCGGCGGTTCGACCACCGCGTCCAACGCCTCGCTGCTGCTCCCCTGCTCGCACAGCACCGTCAGCCTGCTGGCCTGCTGAGCTGTTCCACAACTGAGCTACCCCGGCCGATGAGCGGCATAGGCGAAGTATGCCGCTCATCCGCCACCTGCAGGGCCCGGCAGCCGGCCAGCTGTCGGGCCCTCGCTCATGATGCGCCCTGACGCCCTCGGGAGGAACAGCGATGACCAAACCCGGTGACGCTCTGCTGTTCTCCACCGTCAAGCGCGACTACCGGCCGTGGCTGCTGCTCCTCAACGCCGCGGTCACCACCGCCGCCGGTCTGCTGCTGCCGGCCGCGCTGGCCGGTGCCGTCGACATGGCGCTGGGCGGGCGGTTCGTGCTCGCGACGATCCTGTTCCTGCTGGTCCTGGCCGCGGTCGAGATCGTCGGCGACGCGATCGGGATCGTGCTCGCGGCGAGCATCACCGCCCGCGGCACCGCGTGGTTGCGCCACCGGCTGTCCCGGCAGCTGCTCACGATCGGTCACCCCGCGCCGTTCGCCCACGGCGACGCCGTCAGCCGCGTCACGGGTGACTGCGGCAACGCGGGCGGTGTCGCCGTCACGGTCATCGGCCTGCTCGTCAGCGTCGTGTCGTCGGTGGGCTCGGTCGTCGCGCTGGCGCTGCTGGACTGGCGGCTCGCCGCGGTGTTCCTGGTCAGCGCCCCGCTGGCGGGCCTGCTGATCCGCACCCACCTGCGCCTCACCGCCGACGACGTGCTGACCTACCAGGAGGTCTCCGGCGAGGTCTCGGCCCGGCTGCTCGACTCCGTGTCCGGCCTGCGCACGATCTCCGCCGCCGGTCTCGCCGACCGCGAGACGCGCCGCGTGCTGCAGCCGCTCCCCCGGCTCGCCGCGGCGGGCGCCGGGATGTGGCGCACCCAGGCCAGGATGATGTGGCGGGCCGGGCTCCTGCTGCCCGCCGTGGAGGTCGCGGTGCTCGCGGCCGCCGGGTTCGGGGTGCTGCAGGGCAGGCTGAGCGCCGGTGACGTGCTCGCCGCCCTCGGCTACGCCGCGCTGGGCATGGGGATCGTCGGCCAGATCACCCAGCTCACCGTGCTGGAACGCACCCGCGCCTCCGCCGGCCGGATCGCCGAGGTGCTCGACACCCCGCCACCGCACCGCCCCTTCGCCCGCGCCCCCCGCGACGGGGCACTCGAACTGCGCGGTGTCAGCGTCGACGGCGCGCTCCACGACGTCGACCTCGTCGTCCCGGCCGGCGCGTTCTGCGCGGTCGTGGGCAGCTCCGGCGCGGGCAAGTCCGCGCTGGCCGCCGTGCTCGGCGGACTGTCCCCTGTGGACTCCGGTGAGGTCGCGCGGTCCGGCGACGTCGGGTACGCCTTCGAGCGCCCCGCTTTGCTGGGCACCACGATCGGTCGTTCGATCGCCTACGGAACGGACGCGGACGAGGCGCGGGTCCGCGCCGCCGCCGTCGCCGCCCAGGTGCACGACGTGCTGGTGCGGCTGCCTCACGGGTATGAGACGCCGGTCGCCGACGCCCCGCTGTCCGGCGGTGAGGCGCAGCGGATAGGCCTCGCGCGTGCGATCGTGCGCGACCCCGAGGTGCTCGTGCTGGACGACGCGACCGCCAGCCTGGACACCGTCACCGAGGCCAGGGTGGACGACGCGCTCACCACCGCGCTGCCCGGCCGCACCCGCGTCGTCGTCACGCACCGGCCGGCGACGGCGGCCCGCGCGGACCTGGTGGTGTGGCTGGAGAACGGCCGGGTGCGCGCGACCGGCACCCACCAGGAGCTGTGGGACGACCAGGAGTACCGCGCCGTGTTCACCGGGGGCGAGTGATGCGCTTCTACCTCTCCACGCTGGCCGGGCACCGCCGCGGCGTGCTCGTCCTGCTCGCCTGGTCCGCGCTGGAGGGCATCCCGGCGTTCTTCGGCGGCAAGCTCGTCGGCACCGCCGTGGACAGCGGGTTCGCCGCGGGCCGCCCGGTGGCCGGGCTGCTGTGGCTGCTCGCGTTCGCCGCGCTCGCCGTCGCCGGCGCGCTCGGTCAGCGCCAGGTGTTCGCCCGGCTCGGCGATGTCGTCGAGCCCATGCGCGACGCCCTGGTCACGCAGGTCGTCAAGGGCGTGCTGAACAACCGGACGCACCGCCGCACCCCGGACGCCAGCGCCGTCGCGATGATCACCCGTCACGTCGAGGTGGTCCGCGACGCCACCGCCGGCGTGCTCGTGCAGGCCCGCGCGCTGCTGGTCACAACGGTCGCCGCGCTCGTCGGGCTCGCCACGACCGCGGCCGCGCTGGTCTGGCTCGTCGTCCTGCCGATCGTCGCGGCGCTGGTGCTGTTCGGGTTCCTGCTGCCGTCGCTGGCGAAACGGCAGCGCAACGCGGTCATGGCCGAGGAACGCACCGCGGAGGCGACCGGCGGGGTGCTCACCGGGCTGCGCGACGTCGCCGCGTGCCGGGCCGAGCAGGAGGCGTTCGCGGACGTCCGGGCGCAGGTCGACGAGCAGGCGGCGGCGACGGTCGCGGTGGCCTGGGCGAACGCCCTGCGGGCCACCGTGATCGCTCTCGGCGGCTTCGCACCGGTCGTGCTGCTCGTCGCGTTCGCACCGCCGCTGGTGGCGTCCGGTCAGCTCACCACCGGCGCGGTGCTGGCGGCGGTCGTCTACCTGACCAACAGCGTCAACCCGGCGCTGCACGGCCTGGCCCGCACCACGAGCACCGTCGTGATGCGGCTGATGGTCGCACTCAAACGACTTCAGGAGGCTGCGCCGCGGCAGACCGGCGACGACGGCGTGGAGGTGCCCGTCAGCTGCGAGTTCACCCTCAGAGACGTCACGTTCGGCTGGAGCCCGGACGCCGTGCCGGTGGTGAAGGACCTGAACCTGTGCATCGGACCGGGCGACCACCTGGCCGTCGTCGGGCCGTCGGGCATCGGCAAGTCCACTGTGGCCGGTCTGCTCACCGGTCTGATGCCACCGGACCGGGGCGAGGTGCTGTTCGGCGGGCGGCCGGTGGACCGGGTGGTGCCGTCGGTCCGGCACCAGGCGATCGCGCTGATCCCGCAGGAGACCTACCTGTTCACCGGGACCGTGCGCGAGAACCTCGCCCTGCTGGCGCCGCAGGCCACCGACGCCGAGCTCCTCGCGGCGGTGAAAAGCATTGGGGCCAAACCACTTCTTGACCGGCTGGGCGGTCTGGACGCACGGCTGGGCCACGCGGGCGAAGGGCTGTCCGCCGGAGAGGCGCAGCTGCTCGCGCTGGCACGGGTCCACGCGACGCCGGCGGCGGTGGTGATCCTCGACGAGGCGACCTCGCACCTGGACCCGGCGGCGGAGGCGCGGGTGGAGCGCGCGTTCGCGGCCAGGAAGGGCGTCCTCGTGGTGATCGCACACCGGCTGAGCTCGGCGTTGCGGGCGGACCGGGTGCTGGTCATGGACGGTGGCGCGCCTCTTCTGGGCACGCACGAGCAGCTGCTGGAGACCTCGCCGACCTACGGCAGGCTGATGCTCGCCTGGGACCCCACCCACCACGAGCGAACCCCGCTGCCCAACCGGTAGCGGGGTCCACTCAGGACTGGCCGGGCGCTCACCCGACGCGGTGCAGCCACGTGACCGGCGCGCCGTCGCCGGCACGGCGGAACGGTTCCAGCGCGTCGTCCCACGCCGCGCCGAGGAGCTCGTCGACACCGTGCGCGAAGGACTCACCGCCGCGGGAGCGTGCGGCCAGCGCACGCAGCTGGTCCTCGTTCACGACGATGTCGCCGTTCGCCGAAGTGCGCGCGTGCCACAACCCCAGCACGGGCGCGAAGCAGAAGCGCTCTCCGTCCTGACCTGGGGACGGTTCCTCGGTCACCTCGAAACGGAGCATCGGCCACGCGCGCAGCGCAGCAACGAGTTTCGCGCCGGTACCGGCGTCACCGGCCCACGCACATTCAGCGCGCAACTGTCCTGGTGCCGCGGGTTGCGCTGCCCACCTGAGGTCCACTCGTTCGCCAAGGGTGCCCGAGATCGCCCACTCGACGTGCGGACAGACCGCAGACGGCGACGAGTGGACGTAGACCACGCCACTGGTGCTGCCACGGGTGCTCACTGCTGACCTCCGCTACTCGACGAGGGACGTCTTCCCCTACGCCTTTGCCGAGTGAGGTGATCACCGTGGAACCCGTTCGCTGCATTCTGCCTCGACTTGAGGCATGTCCGCCATAAGAACCAGCTCGATCATCACCCGACCGGGTCAGATACAGGTCTTAAGTCCCGATCTCCCCTGCCGAGCGATGCGTGATCGTGATCTCCAGCGCGTTTACCGCGGCGACGATCGTGGTGGACGTGCCCAGGTCGAGCAGGGCGGGACCGTGCTGCGGCTTGACCGTCACCGGGCCAGGGTCGAACGCCCCGCCACCGGACGGCCCAGGAGTTGCCGACGACCTGTCGTGGCCGCCGCGACAGGGGAGGCGGCGGCCACGGGCACCACGGCGAGTAGTGCAGCACGTCTGCAACTGGACCCTCCGTGAACATAGGCAGGTAATCCATCCAACGAGTGATCCACTTTCCGGTGACGGGTGTCACGCAACGTCTCGACTGGCCGCAGGTGAACGACCCCGGAGCGCTACGGTGTGCCCCCGTGCGGAAAGGTGGGGACTCGTGCGGTTGATCCGTCTGGGCGCTGAACCCTCGGCCATCGGGGCGGACGTCCGCGCTGCCCTCACCGCGTGCGGCGCGGGCACGGAGGTGCTCGGCGGGGTCGCGTTGACCGGCGTGCAGCCCCCCGACTGCCCGGTGCCGCTGGACGCGGTCGTGGTGTTGCCCAAGGGCGTGCTGGTGATCGTGGGCGTGGACCTGCCCGACCCCGCCGTGAAGCTGGAGGCCCCGCTCGGCGGGACGTGGACGATCGACGGCTGGCCGCTGGTCAGCCAGGACGGCATGCCGAACCCGGCGACCGAGGCCGTGGCGGCGGCGACGGCGGTGGCCCAGCGGTTGCAGGCCATGCGCGCCGAACCGCTGCCGGTGAGCACGGTCGTCGCGGTCGGCCCGTTCGTGAGCCAGGTCGTGCAACCCTCCGCGGACCTCAACCGCGGTGTGCGGGTGCTGCACCCCAAACCGTCCACATTGCTCACCGCGGCACGCGAGCTGGCCACGTCGGCGGTGCCGTGCTCGGCCGAGCACGCGGCCAAGCTGCTCGCCGTCCTGCAGACCACCGGCACGCCGCCGGACACCGCGTCGCTGCTGGGCGAGGGCTTCTCCGACGCCGTCTCCCCCGACCTGGCCTCCGCCAGCACCATGCTGATCCCGAAGATCGGCGTGCGACCGCCGGTGGGCAGGCGCGGGCCGGTCAAGCTGCGCTGGCCCCACCTCGCGGGCGCCGGTCTGCTCGTGCTGGTCCTGCTCGTGTGGCTGGTCGTGGCGCTGCCCGGCGGTGACCCGCAGGTCGGTGCCACGGAGACGCCGCCGCCCGGCCCGACGACGGTGGTCGTGGACGGCACGACGTTCGTCCCCCGAGACGCCCAGCAGGACGAGGACTGCGCTGCGCAGGCGTTCGGCGACGTCAAGGCCTGGCTGGTGGCGAACGAGTGCGGCCGGGTCCAGCGCGCCACCTACGAGACGACCGTCAACGGCCGCAAGGCGTCCGTGCTGGTCGCGGACCTCGACGTGATGGACGCCCCCAGCGCCAAGGCGTTCCACGCGATCGTGGCGGCCCCCGGCTCCGGTGGCGTGAACGCGCCGGACGGCAACCCGCTGGCGAACGCGACGTTCGCGAGCGGCGTGAAGGGCAGCCACGTCCAGCTGGCGTTCGTGGTGTGGTCCGGCGGGGCCGGCGACGCCGCGCTCGACCCGATCGCCAAGCAGGCGTTGCGGCTGCCCACCTCCCGGTAGAGGGTGGAGGGCATGATCGGACAACTTCGTTCCGTGGTGGTCGACTGCCCCGACCCCTCCGAGCTGGCGTCGTTCTACGAGAAGCTCCTCGGCGGCGAACGCCTCGCCGGCAGCGAGGACCCCGACTGGGTGGTGGTCGTCGCGAGCGGCACGCGGATCGCGTTCCAGCGCGCGCCCGAGTACGTGCCGCCGGTGTTCCCCGACCCGCACGGCTCGCAGCAGTTCCACCTCGACGTGCTGGTCGAGGACGTGGAGCTCGCCGAGTCCCAGGTGCTCGCGCTCGGGGCCAAGCTGCTCGCGCGCGACAACCCCGACGACTACCGCGTCTACACCGACCCGGTCGGGCACACGTTCTGCCTCCTGTGGCTCACCTAGAACCGTTCTAGTGTGGCGCCATGGATTTCGACGTCATCGTCATCGGTGGTGGCCCCGTGGGTGAGAACGTGGCCTGGCGGACGGCCGCCGGTGGCCTGTCCACCGCCATGGTCGAGAAGGAGCTGGTCGGCGGCGAGTGCTCGTACTGGGCGTGCATGCCGTCCAAGGCGTTGCTGCGCTCCGGTCACGCGCTCGCGGCCGCCCAGCGGGTCAAGGGCGTGGTCGGCGGCAGCCTCGACCCGCTGGCGGTGCTGGAGCGGCGCACCTCGTTCACGTCCGACTGGGACGACGCGGGTCAGGTGCAGTGGGCCGAGTCGGTCGGCATCACCGTCCTGCGCGGTGACGGCGAGGTGACCGGCGAACGCGAGGTCACCGTCGGCGGCGAGGTGCACCGGGCGCGGCTGGCCGTGGTGGTGTGCACCGGCAGCGTGCCGAAGATGCCGCCGCTGGACGGCATTGACGACACTCCGGTGTGGACGTCCCGCGAGGCCACGTCGGCGCGCGCGGTGCCGGAGTCGCTCGTGGTGCTCGGCGGCGGCGTGGTCGGTGTCGAGATGGCGCAGGCGTGGGCGCGGCTCGGGTCGAAGGTGACGCTCGTGGTGTCGGGCGACCGCCCGTTGCCGCGCATGGAGGACTTCGTCGGGCCGCTGGTCGCCGAGGGCCTGCGGGCCGACGGGGTCGAGGTGCTGCTGAACGCGCGCGCCGCGGCCGTCGAGCCGGGCGCGCTGACGTTGCGGGACGGCCGGGTCGTGCGGGGCGCGGAGATCCTCGTCGCGACCGGGCGGGTGCCGGCGACGAAGGACGGCAAGCCGATGAGCATCGACGACACCGGTCTCGTGTCCGGCGTGGACGGGCGGTGGCTGTACGCGGCCGGTGACGTCACCGGGCGTGCGCTGCTCACCCACCAGGGCAAGTACCAGGGCCGGGCGGTCGGGTCGGCGATCCTGGAGCGGTCGCGCGGCTCCGAGCCGGAGCCGTGGTCGGCGGGCCAGGCCAGCGCCGACCACGTGGCGGTGCCGCAGGTCGTGTTCACCGACCCCGAGGTGGCCTTCGTCGGGCACACCGCGGAGGAGGCACGGGCAGCCGGACGCGATGTCAAGGTCGTGGACCTCGACATCGCGGTCGCCGGGTCGTCGCTGCACGCCGACGGCTACAGCGGCAAGGCGCGGATGGTCGTCGACGAGCGCACCCGCACCCTGGTCGGTGTCACGTTCGTCGGCCAGGACGTGGCCGAGCTGCTGCACGCCGCCACCATCGCGATCGTCGGCGAGGTGACCGTCGACCGGCTGTGGCACGCGGTGCCCGCCTACCCGACGATCAGCGAGGTGTGGCTGCGGATGCTGGAGGCTTACGGCCTCTGAGGTTCCAGCACGCCGCCGAGCATGCCCGTGAGCAGCTCGTTCGCCGTGCCGACCACGTACGCGCGGTCGTCGGGGTCGACCCGTTCGGCCAGCTTGAACAACGCGTCCGCGGTCTGCACGGCGATGCGGAAGGTCAGCATGACCGGTGCGTCGCCGTGCGCGCCGAAGCGGTTGACGAACATCTCGGCGAGCCGTTCGGCCATCAGCTCGTACTGGTCGACGCTGGAGTCGAGCCGGTGGCTGTCCAGCATGTCGCTGAACCGCACCCGGCCGAAGCCCGGCAGCTCCGCCAGCATCCGCATGTAGACGGCGACGACCTGGGTCATGGCCTCGCGCCAGGTGTCCGCGATGAGGTCGCTGGAGAACAGTTCCTCGACCTCGCTCAGATATGCCTCCATACCGCGCAAGGCGAGCGCGTGCACCACGGACCGCTTGTCCGGGAAGTATTGGTAGAAAGAACCGATGGGCACTCCGGCCACGTCGACGATGCGCGCCGTGGTGATGTCGTCGTAGTCGTATTCGTTCAGCAGGCTCGCACAAGCGTCCAGGATCGCGGAGACGGTGGCCGCACCGCGTTGTTGCACCGGCTGCCGACGCATCACCCTGGCCAACCTGCCCCTGGCCGGATCTTCATGCACAACGACATCTTCATCCATCGGACGGCCGAAGCCCAAGCACGGGTTCCCGGCAGTTCTCAGCCGGGATCTCCGCGCCGTTTGCGGCGGGCCACCCAGGCGAGGTCGACGAGGCACACGACGGCGAGCAGCCACAGCACGACGGCGAGCCAGACGAGGTCGGCGCGCAGGGCCAGCCACCCGGCGACCGAGTTGAAGACCAGCCCGAAGCCGGCGAGCCACAGCCGCAGCGTCAGCGCGCTGCGCGGCGGGGCGGGCGGAGGGAGGTAGTCGCTCACCTCACCCGGTTTCCCGCAGCAGCGGCGCCTCAACCGACCTCAGCGGCCGCGGCGGTTTCGTCACGTAGGGCTGAACGAGGCGGGTGAGCGCCACACCGGGCGCGATGAGCGGCACCACGGCGGTCAGCACGGCGGCGGTGGTCGCGGCCCTCAGCACGTCCCTGGGCATGACGGCGACCCGGTCGACGACGAACGCACGCCGCCCGGTGAGCGACACGACGGCGAGGACGGCCAGGAACACGAGCATGCTGAGCATCGCCCGTTGCACGGCGTGCTCGTACCCGGCCGCCTCACCGGCGACGAGCACCGCGAACCAGCCGGCCAGGGCGGGCAGCTGCCCCTGTTCGGTGGTCGCCGCCCAGCTCAGGCCGCCCAGGGTGGCGAGCCAGGCGAGGACGTCGGCGCGGTCCTGCGCCCAGGCGGTCGCGACGTGCAGGGGCAGGCCGGTCCAGGAGAGCAGGCCGAGCGGTGTCGGCGGGTGGGCGGCGAGCTGGCCCAGGACCCAGGCGAGCAGCCACGCCGACAGCAGCACCGCGAGTGCGAGCTGCCACCGTGGCCGGCGCACCACGCAGCGGGCGAGCCGGACGATCTCCGCGCGCGTCATACCCCCACCTTGCCGTCCCGCGGTGCTCCGTGGAGAAACGTCACCCCGATGCTCACCCGTGCGGCCCTCGTCCGGGGGTGTCGACCACGCTGCGCAATCCACGATCGTGTGACGGATCTTTCCTATGCTGAAGTGATGAGCATCGATCAGCTCCTGCGTCTGCCCAGCTACCTGATGCTGCAGCTGGTGCGCGAGGCGCGGCGGCTGGGCCGGGGGGAGCTGCGCGGGCCCCAGGTGACGGTGCTGGCCTGCCTGGCCGAGCAGGAGGCGGTCGCGCAGAAGCGGATCAGCGAGCAGGTGCGGATGGACCCGAGCGACCTGGTGTCGGTGCTCGACGACCTGGAGGGCCGCGGGTTCGCCCAGCGCAGGCGTGACGTGCGGGACCGGCGGCGGTTCACCGTGTCGATCACCGCGGCCGGGCGCGAGGCGTTGCGGCAACGGCTGGAGGCGGCGCGGGCGCACGAGGAGGAGCTGCTGGCGTCGTTGACCGAGCCCGAGCGGGTCGCACTGACCACACTGCTGCGGAAGGCCTACCTGCACCACGCGGACATGCGTGTAGATTAGCCAGTCTGCGCTCAGACGACGGAGTGCGGGCAGGAGAATGCGATTCAGGATAAAACCTGACGTCGCAGGGTATCGAGAAATGAGGCACGTTGTCAAGCCCCTCCGATGACCTCCGGTCGGCCGAAATGGAGCCGGAGCAGGAATACGTGGCCATGTTGTACGGCCGGCTCGACGACCTCCGCGAACAGACGTCGAAACGCCTCGCACAATCGTTGCGACAAACCGGCGGCACGCACCAGATGCGGTCCGAGCGCGACACCTCCGTCGCGATGTACACGGATCAGCTGGCGCAGTACAGCGCGGTCGAGAACGGCCTCGCGTTCGGCCGGCTCGATTTCCACAACGGTGACCGGTTCTACATCGGCCGAATCGGTCTCTTCGACGAGGACAAGGAATACGAGCCGCTGCTGATGGACTGGCGCGCCCCCGCGGCCCGCCCGTTCTACCTCGCGACCGCCGCCTCCCCCGACGGCGTGCGCCGCCGCCGGCACCTGCGCACGCGCTCCCGCAAGGTCATCGGCCTCGACGACGAGGTCCTCGACATCAACTCGGTCGAGCCGTCCCGCAACGAGGGTCTGACCGGCGAGGCGACCCTGCTGGCCGCGTTGAACGCCTCCCGCACCGGCCAGATGAGCGACATCGTCGCGACCATCCAGGCCGAGCAGGACGTCATCATCCGGTCCGAGCTGAACGGCGTCGTCGTCGTGCAGGGCGGTCCCGGCACCGGCAAGACCGCGGTGGCGCTGCACCGCGCCGCCTACCTGCTCTACACGCACCGCCGCCAGCTGGCCAAGCGCGGCGTGCTCGTGGTCGGCCCGAACACCACGTTCCTGCGCTACATCAGCCAGGTCCTGCCCTCGCTGGGCGAGACCGGCGTGCTGCTCTCGACCGTCGGCGAGCTGTTCCCCGGCCTCACGGCGGTGGGCAGGGAGTCGCCGGAGGTCGCGACGCTGAAGGGCCGCGTCCAGATGGCCGACGTGATCGCCGCCGCGATCCGCGACCGCCAGGAGGCCCCGCCGTTCTTCGACATCCGCTTCGACAACGACGTGCTGCGCCTGGACCGCCGCGCCATCTCCGACGCCCGCGGCCGCGCCCGCCGCACCCGCCGCCCGCACAACGAGGCCCGCCGCACGTTCGCACGCGAGATCATCTCGACGCTCGGCGGCATGGTGGCGGCCAAGCTCGGCGGGCACCTGCTGGACAAGGCGGACGTGGACGACATCCGCCGCGAGCTGCGCGAGTCCGAGGAGGTCCAGGCCGCGATCTCGGCGCTGTGGCCGGTGCTGACGCCGTTCTCGCTGCTGTCCGAGCTGTACGCGAACCCGAAGCGCCGCAACCGCGCGATGTCGAAGTTCACCCGCGAGGAACGCGACCTGCTGCAGCGGACCTCGGACGACTGGACCCCGGCCGACGTCCCGTTGCTCGACGAGGCCGCGGAACTGCTCGGCGAGGACGACACGGAGGCCAAGGCCCGCGCCGAACGCCAGCGCCGCCAGGCCATCGAGTACGCCCAGGGCGTCCTCGACATCCTCGACCTGGAGGACGACGCCGACCCGGACATCCTGATGGCCACTGACCTGATGGACGCCTACCGGCTGGCCGAACGCCACGGCGTGGACCGCTACGAGACCGCGGCCGAACGCGCCGCGGCCGACCGCACCTGGACCTTCGGCCACATCATCGTGGACGAGGCCCAGGAGCTGTCCGCGATGGCGTGGCGCACGCTGATGCGCCGCTGCCCCAGCAAGTCCATGACCGTGGTCGGCGACATCGCCCAGACCGGCGACGTCGGCGGCGCGCTGTCGTGGGACTCCGTGCTGTCCCCGTACGTGCAGAACCGCTGGCGCCTCACCGAGCTCACCGTCAACTACCGCACCCCGGCCGAGATCATGGAGGTGGCCGCGGACGTGCTCGCGTCGGTGGACCCCTCTCTCGTGCCGCCCGCTTCGGTGCGCGACACCGGTGTGCCGCCGTGGGTCGCGTCGGTGTCGTCGTACGCCTCCGAGGTCCCGGCGCTGATCTCGTCCGAGGTCGCGGCCGTGGGCGACGGCAAGGTGGCGGTGATCGTTCCCGCGGCACTGCTGCCGTCGGTGGGTGCGGCCGTGGTGTCGGAGGTCGCGAACTCGTCGACGGGCGAGCTGGAGGACGCGCAGGTCGTGGTGCTGGGGGTGACCGACGCCAAGGGACTGGAGTTCGACTCGGTGGTCGTGGTCGACCCCTCGGGCATCCTGGAGGAGTCGCCGCGCGGGGCCTCCGACCTGTACGTGGCGTTGACCCGTGCGACGCAGCGGCTGGGTGTCGTGCACTCCGGGTCGTTGCCGGACGTGTTGTCCCGCTTGAAGGACTGAGCTCCTCCCGGCCTCCTGCGCGAAACGGTCGCGGTGCCGCCGACGGCATCGCGGGCGCGGAGGAGGCCGGGTGCGTTCAGCGTGCCAGCGCCAGCCCCAGGGCAGCAGCCCCCACCCCCAGCACGACGCTGACCGCGACGTTCACCAGCGCCGCCCGGTACTTCTCCTGCTCCAGCAACGACACCGTCTCGTAGCTGAACGTCGAGTACGTCGTCAGCCCACCGCAGAACCCCACCCCGAGGAGCGGCATCCACGCCGTCCCCACGAAGAACCCGATCAGGAAGCACCCCAGCACGTTCACGACCAACGTGCCGTACGGGAACGCCGACCCGGCCCGCTCCTTCACCGCCCAGTCGACCAGGTACCGGGCCGGCGCACCCAAAGCCGCCCCCACGAACACGGCGAGCACCGTCACCGCGTCACCCGCACCCCGACGAAAGCCGCAGCCACAGCACAAATCGGCGTCAGCAGAAGGAACAAAGGCCGTCCCGCCAGCGCGTACGACGAGAACGTCGTGAACCCGCCCAGGAACCCGACGCCGAAGAACGCGCGGACCAACGGCCGCGGCGCGGTGCCCATCAGCACGCCGATCAGGAACGACCCCAGCACGTTGATCACGAACAGCCCCAGTGCGCCGGGCACGAACGCCGACATCCCGTAGCGCGCCACGCCGCCGAGTCCGCCGCCGAGCGACACCAGGGCCACGAACCGGGGGTCAGGACGGTTCGGCAAGGTGCTCCACCAGGTGGTCCAGGGCCTTCAGCGCGCGCACGACGTCCTCCCGTTCCGAGGACTCCAGCTTGCCCAGTGCGGCGCCGATGCGCTTCTCGTGCTCACGCTGCCAGACGAGCAGCTGTTCGTGTCCACGGGGTGAGACGGATAGCCGTGCTACCCGCCTGTCCCTGGGGTCGGCGCCGCGGACGACCAGGCCCGAGTCGATCAGCTGGGACACCAGGCCGGAGACCGTGTTGGGGGCCAGCCGCAGCGACGCGGCGAGGTCGCCGACCTTCATCGGGGGGCGTTCCGCGAGGGTTTGCAGCAGCTCTACCTGCGCCATCGGCAGGGACTCCCACGGCCAGTCCGCACGGATGCTCGTCCGCAGCGCCCGGCGCAGGCGGGTGACGACGTCGGTGAGCGTGCGGGCTTCGTCTGACATGCGGAAATCTTACTGAACGCGGGGATATAGCTCTGTGTCAGATATGATCTGACCACGATGAACTGGTTCGTCACGGAGTCCCCCAGGCCGGCGTGGATCGCGCAGTGGCCGAAAGCGCGTTGGCTGGTCATCGCGACCGTGTGCTTCGGGGCGTTCATGGGGCAGTTGGACGCCTCGATCGTCACGCTCGCGTTCCCCGCGATGGCAGAGCACTTCGGGCACGACCCGGAGATCGTCTCGATCAGCTACCTGGTCACGCTGGTGGCGTTGCTCGTCCCAATGGGCAGGATCGCCGACCGGGCCGGGCGCAAGATCGTCTACATCTACGGGTTCGCGCTCTTCACGGCCGCGTCGGTGGCGTGCGCGTACGCGCCGAACTTCGAGCTGCTCGTCGGTGCCAGGATCGCGCAGGCGGCGGGCGCGGCGATGTTGCAGGCCAACAGCGTCGCGCTGGTCACGACGAACGTGCCGCCGGAGCTGCGGCGCAAGGCGCTCGGCATCCAGGCCGCGGCGCAGGCGGCCGGGCTCGCGGCGGGGCCGTTGCTGGGCGGGTACCTCGTCGAGCACCACGGGTGGCAGGCGGTGTTCGCGATCAACGTGCCCATCGGCGTCGTCGCCATGATCGCGGGCCACTACCTGTTGCCCCGCACCAGGAGCACGCGGGAAGAGCGCGGCAGGCCCGGTCTCGCGGTGCTGCCGGGGCTGCTCGGCGTCGGGCTGACCTACGCGGCGTTGTTCGCGCCGATGACGTTGCTGCCGTTCACGATGAAACAACCGTTGGCGCACATAGGGCTCACGATCGCCGCGCTGCCGCTGGGGTTCGCGGTCGCCGCGACGCTCATCCACCGGCCGGGTGCCAGGACCGGGGCGTTGATCGCCGCCGTGGCGGTGCTCATGCCGGTGCCGCCGGTGGTGCAGCTGCTCGCGGCGGGCATCGGGCTGGGCATCATCGCGCCGTCGTGCACGCGACGGGTGATGGGCGCGTTGCCGGACCACCAGGCCGGTGTGGGCAGCGGGATGGTCAACGTCGCGCGCGGACTCGGCACCGCGCTGGGTGTCGCCGTCGCGTCGCTGCTCATCAACGCGTTCCAGTAGTGGCACCGGTTTCCGCTAGGCCGAAAGGGCGCCTCGGGGCGCTACCCCTCCCGCTCGCCGGTGGTGCCTCAGTAGCCTGGGCGCATGTCTGAACGGGTGAGCTGGGTCCCGCAGAACGTCGACACCGGGAAGCCGAGTGCCGCGCGCCTGTACGACTACCTGCTCGGCGGGGGGCACAACTTCGCCGCCGACCGGGCGCTCGCGGAGAAGTTCCTGAAGGCGCAGCCGAACGCGCGCACGATCGCGCGGCTGAACAGGGCGTTCCTGCGCAGGGCCGTGTTGTTCATGATGGACAACGGCATCCGGCAGTTCCTCGACCTGGGCAGCGGCATTCCGACGGTCGGCAACGTGCACGAGATCGCGCAGAAGGCCGACCAGGACTCGCGCGTCCTGTACGTGGACTTCGAGGAGGTCGCGGTCGCGCACAGCCAGCTCATCCTGGAGGGCGACCCGCGCGCCGCGATCGTGCAGGAGGACCTGACCAGCCCCGTCGCGGTGCTCAAGGCCGCGCGGGAGAGCGGCGTGATCGACTTCACGCGGCCCGTCGGCGTGCTGGCCGTCGGCGTCTTCCACTTCGTGCCACCGGAAGCGGACCCGAGGGCGGTCGTGGCCACCTACCGCGACGCCGTGCCCGAGGGCAGCTACCTGGCGTTCTCCCAGTTCACGCAAGACCTCCAGCCCGCGGAGATGGCCGGGATCGTCGAGGTCATGAAGAAGAGCCAGAACCCGATGCACCCGCGCACCCGCGGTGAGGTCGAGGCGTTCTTCGACGGCTTCGAACTGGTCGAGCCGGGCATCGTGCCGTTGCCGCTGTGGCGCCCGGAGGGCACGAACACCGAGGACCCGGACAAGGCGGGCATCTACGCGGCGGTCGGGCGCAAGGTCTGAACCAGCGGTTCCGGACCGGCGGGCCTGGCCGGGAGGGGCCGGCCGGGCCGGCTCCCCTGCTCGTCGATGTTGGCCCGGCGGCGGCGAATCCGTACGCTCTGTGCACAGGATGGAACTTCCGCAGCTCGCCCGCCGCTGGATGCACGCGCTGACGTCGACCGCGTACATCCCGCTGTCCCACGCCGAGATCGAGCAGACCCTGCTCGACGCGCTGCACACGCTGGCCGACTCCCCCGAAGCGGTTGCGAAACGGCTGGTGTCACTGCACGCAACCGGCCCGGAGTCGTTGCGCGTCACGATCGAGCTGCTCTCCCCCACCTTCGGCCTGCCAGTGCTCGCCCAGCTCAGCTCGGCGTACGCGCAGGCCATGCGGATGGACGCGTTCGACCAGCAGGAGCAGATCAAGGTCGCGATCGTGCGGGCCAAACAGCGGGTCGAGCGCACGCTCAAGGTCAGCCAGGCGCGGTTCCAGGAGGTGTTCGACTCCGCCGCGCTGGGCATCGTGATCACGGACTTCAACGGCCGCTGCGTCGAGGCGAACGACGCGCTGGCCGAGATCATCGGACTGGAGTCGGGCGCGGACCTGCACGGGCGCGACCTGACCGACTTCTACCACCCGGACGACCTGGCCGCGTTGAGCGCGTCGTACCAGCAGGTGCGCGACGGGCACGTCGACCGCTTCCGCGACCAGCGCAAGCTGATCCGCGTGGACAGCGAGCCGGTGTGGGTGCACCTCGCGGTGTCGGTGCTGCGCGACGCGGACGGCGAGCCGACGCACCACGTGACGATGGTCGAGGACATCAGCGAGCTGCACCTGTTGCAGCGCAGCCTCGACCACCAGCTGCTGCACGACTCGCTCACCGGCCTGTCGAACCGACAGCACTTCGTGACGCAGGTCGAACGCCGCCTCGACACCGACCAGGTCACGCTCTACCACCTCGGCCTGGACGCGTTCTCGGTCGTCAACAACGGTCTCGGCCACGACACCGGCGACAAGCTGCTCAAGATCGTCGCGAACCGGCTCGGCAAGCTCGCCGGCGAGAAGCACGCCGTGCTGGCCCGGATCGGCGGCGACGAGTTCGCGTTGCTGACGGTCTCCGACACCGTCACCACGACCGTCGAGGAGATCCAGGACGCACTCGCGGAACCGACCTTCGTGGACGACCACGGCATCGCGCTGTCGGCCAGCATCGGCGTGGTGGACCGGCCGCCCGCGTTCGCGACCGCGGGTGAGCTGATGCGGTGCGCGAACGCCGCGCTGCGCCAGGCGAAAGCGCGCGGCAAACGGCAGTGGGCGTTGCACGACCCGCACGACGACGCGCGCAGGCGGGGCCGGTACGCGCTGGCGGCGTCGATGCCCGGCGCCTGGGAGCACGGTGAGCTGAAGATCGTCTACGCGCCGGTGCACGACCTGGAGACCCGGGAGCTGCTCGGCGCCGTCGCCCGCCTGCACTGGGACGACCTGAGCCACAACGACACCATGGCGCTCGCCGACTCGACCGGCCTGTCCCTGCCGCTGGGCCGGTGGCTGCTGCGCGAGGCGTGCGGGCAGGCCGCGGCCTGGGTGGCGAAGCTCGGTGAGCGCGCTCCCACGCTGCACGTCGCACTGGGCGCCCTGCAGTCCCGGGACGAGGACCTGGTCGCCGACGTCAAACGCGCCCTCGACGAGACCGGCCTGCCCCCGGAACGGCTGCGGATCGCGCTCGACATCTCCTCCGTGCTGGCCGGCGACGACAACGCGCTGGTGCTGCACGACAGCGGCATCGTCGTCGCGCTCGACGGCTTCCGCGGCGGCCACGACGAACTGGCCGTGCTCGCCGAGGTGCCGGTCCGCTCGGTGATCACCCGCGCACCGGCACAGGGCCCCGGCTCGCCGCTGCTCCAGCCGATGCGCGACCTCGTGACCACCGTGCACGGCCTCGGCGTGCGGTTCGGCGTCGACGAGGTGCACACGGCGGAGGAGGCCGACCTCTGGCGTTCACTGGGCGCCGACGGGGTGATCGGCCTGCTGCCCGCACTGACCGCCGACGAGGTGACCGAGCTGCTCACAACTGCTTCACCGCCGCCAGCAGCTTCGTGAGCGAGTCCTTCGCGTCACCGAACAGCAGCGTCGTCTTCGGGTTGTACAGCAGCTCGTTGTCCACACCCGCGAACCCCGGCCGCATCGACCGCTTCATGAACACCACGGACTTCGCGCGGTCCACGTCGAAGATCGGCATGCCGTAGATCGGGCTGGACGGCTCGTCGCGCGCTCCCGGGTTCACCACGTCGTTCGCGCCGACCACCACGGCCACGTCCACCGACGTGATGCCGGGGTTGACGTCGTCGAGCTCCTTGAGCTGCTCGTACGGCACGTCGGCCTCGGCCAGCAGCACGTTCATGTGCCCCGGCATGCGCCCGGCGACGGGGTGGATGCCGTACGCCACCGACACCCCGCGCTGTTCGAGCTGTGCCACGAGCTCACGCACGGCGTGCTGCGCCTGGGCGACCGCGAGCCCGTAACCGGGCACCACCACCACGTTGTTCGCGTACCCCAACAGGATCGCGACGTCCTCGACCGTGCCCGACTTGACCGGCCGCTGCTCTTCTCCCTGCGCCGCAACGGTTGCGGTCTTGAACGCCCCGAACAGGATGTTCGTGAGCGACCGCCCCATCGCCTGCGCCATCAGCCGGGTGAGGATCGTGCCGGACGCGCCGACGAGCGTGCCCGCGACGATCAGCAGCGTGTTCGCCAGCACGTAGCCCGACGCCGCGACCGCGAGGCCGGTGAACGCGTTGAGCAACGAGATCGCGATCGGCACGTCCGCGCCACCCACCGGCAGCACGAACAACGCACCGAGCGCGAGCCCGACGACCGCCAGGAGCCACAGCAGCAGCCCGGACTCGGAGCTGACCACCAAGGCGCACAGGGCGATCGACGACACCGCGGCCGCGATCGCGAGCTGCTGACCGGCCGGCAGCAGCACCGGGCGGGTCGTCATCAGCTCCTGCAGCTTCAGGAACGTCACCACCGAGCCGGAGAAGCTGACCGAGCCGATCAGCACCGTGAGCACGGTCGCGAGGCTGAACAGGAACCCCGGGTCGGGCACCGCGAAGAACTCGGCCAGCGCCACGAGTGCCGCGGCGGCGCCACCGACACCGTTGAACAGCGCCACCATCTGCGGGATGGCGGTCATCTTCACCGACCGCGCGGCCGGGATGCCCACCACCACACCGAGTGCGACGGCGAGCAGAATCCACAGTCCGTTGTGGACGACGCCGTGGACGTAGGCGGTGACGACGGCGACCAGCATGCCGAACGCGCCGATGAAGTTGCCGTAGCGCGCGTACCTCGGCGAGCTCAGGCCCTTCAGCGCCAGGATGAAGCAGAGCGCGGCGACGAGGTACATCAGCTGGACGGTCATCGTTTGAACATCTCCAGCATCCGGTCGGTCACCACGAACCCGCCCACCACGTTCACCGTCGCCAGGAACACCGCCAGCAGCCCCAGGACGAGCTCCAGCGTGCTCTCCGCGGACCCGGTGATGAGGATCGCGCCCACCAGGATCACGCCGTGGATGGCGTTGGCGCCGGACATCAGCGGCGTGTGCAGGATCGTGGAGACCTTCGAGACCACCTCGAAGCCCACGAACACGGCCAGCACGAAGATCGTCAGCAGGTCGATCACGGCAACTCCTTGCGGATCCGGCCGTCGTGGGTCACGCAGCAGCCGGCGAGCACCTCGTCGTCGAGGTCCGGCAGGACGACGCCGTCCACGACCATCAGCTTGAGCAGGTTGAGGACGTTGCGCGAGTACAGGCGGCTCGCGTGCACGGGCATGGAGGACGGCAGGTTCCGCACGCCGTGCACCAGCACCTCGCCGACCCAGTTCTCCTCCCCGGCAACGGTGTCGGTGCAGTTGCCACCGGACTCCGCTGCCAGGTCGACGAGCACGGAACCGGGCGGCATCGCCTTGAGCATGTCGGTGGTCACGAGCACCGGCGCCTTGCGGCCGGGGATCGCGGCCGTGGTGATGACGACGTCCGAGGCGGCGACGTGGGCGCCGATCAGTTCCCGTTGGCGTTCCAGGAACTCCTCGGACTGCACGGAGGCGTAGACGCCGGACTGGGTCTCCAGGTCGAGCTCCAGGAACTTCGCGCCGAGGCTGCGGACCTCCTCGCCCGCGGCCTTGCGCACGTCGTAGGCCTCGACGACGGCGCCGAGGCGGCGTGCGGTCGCGATGGCCTGCAGGCCCGCCACCCCGGCGCCCAGCACGAGGACCTTGGCCGGGGGGACGGTGCCCGCCGCGGTGGTGAACATCGGCAGGAAGCGCGGTAGTCGTTCGGCGGCGACCAGGACCGCGCGGTAACCGGAGACCAGGGCCTGCGAGGACAACGCGTCCGCGCTCTGGGCTCGGGTGACGCGGGGCAGGAGGTCGAAGCTGAAGGACGTGACCCGTCGCTCGGCGTACACGCGGATCAGGTCCTGGTCGGTGGCGGGTTGCAGGAAGCTGATGGTGACGGCGCCCGGTTTCAGCCGGGACGCCTGCTCCGGGGTCAGCGGTTGGACGGACACGACGACGTCGGACTCGGCGGTCGGGTCCTCGGACGTCACGGTCGCCCCGGCCGCCCGGTAGGCGGCGTCGGGAGCGTGCGCGTGGCGCCCCGCACCTTCTTGGACGTGCACGGTCAGACCGGCATCGACCAGCGACGACACCGTTTCCGGTACGCAGGCGACGCGACGCTCGGCGGGCCGCGACTCTGCGGGTGTTCCCACTTTCACCGTACGCACGTTACGCGATCAAAGGTGACCTGGGCCACATCACAGTTGCCAGAGCACCGCACCGGCGAGGGTGAGGCACCCGACGAGCCCAACGGCGGGCACGAACCGCTTACCGAGCGTCCACGCGCTGGCGTTGGCGATCGCGTAGTAGAGCAGCACGCAGAACGAGCTGAACACGATCGCCCGAGTGACGTCGACGGTGAGCACCAACACGATCGCGACCAGGCCGGTGGCGACCTCGGCGGCGCGCAGGTCCGCGAGCAGACCCGGCAGCCTGCGGTCGCGCGCCATCGCCAGAGCGGTCCGGCTGACGCCCAGCTGCAACGACAGCAGCGAGCCGAGCGCGGCCAGGCAGGCGGCGACCCGGATCACCGGTGCCAGCGCGGGTGACACGTCGGCGAGCGTCCTCGTGGCGAGGTCGCTGCCCAGCGCGCTCAATGCGGTGACCGCGACGGCCGCGTACACGACGAGCGTGATCGCCAACGAGATGACCACGGCACGGGGAATGGTTCGCTCCGGTTCCTTGACCTCCTCTCCGAGGGTCGCGATGCGCGCGTAGCCGGCGAACGCGAAGAACAGCAGCGCGGCGGCGGGAAGGATTCCCGCGGACAGGAACTCCGCCGGCTGCACGGCTTCACGCGCGGTCACGGTCGTCGCGACGAGCACCAGCAGCACCGCGACCACGATGGCCCTGGTGACCAGCGCGGACTTCTGCACACCGGTCAGGTTGAGCACCGTCAGCGCCACGATCGCCGCCACGGCAACGGTTTTCGGTGCGCCGGCGTAGGTGCCGACGGTCAGCGCCATGGCCGCGCACGACGCCGTCTTGCCGAGCACGAACGCCCACCCGGCCAGGTCGCCCCACACCCGCCCGAGGCGTTCCCGGCCGTAGACGTACGTGCCGCCGGAGCGCGGGTACCGCGCCGCGAGCCAGGCGCTCGACAACGCGTTGCAGCAGGCGATCACGCCCGCGATCACCAGGCTGACGAGCAGTGCGGACCCGGCGGCCGCCGCGGCCGGGGCGAACACCGCGAAGACACCGGCGCCGATCATCGAGCCGAGCCCGACGAAGACGGCGTCGGTGAGGGTCAGGCTTCTGGCGAGCTGCACGTGGTCAGTGTGCGACAGGGCACTTCCCGGGGGCCGCCGAGGGGAAGAAGTTCGGCAGCAGTTCACCGGTGTCGTAGTAGCGGTGGTAGACCGGCGTCAGCCCGCCCGACACGGGCGGCACGATCCAGGACCAGTCCGCGGGGCAGGAACGTCCGGCGGCCTCCTCCTTCTCCAGGTGCGTCAGGAACCTCTTCGACTCGGTGTGGTGGTCGGTGATCGTGACACCGGCCTGGGCGAACGAGTGCAGGACGGCGCGGTTGAGCTCCACGAGGGCCCGGTCGCGCCACAACGTCGCCTCCGACGACATGTCCAGGCCCATCCGCTTGGCGAGGTAGGGCAGCAGGTCGTACCGGTCGTGGTCGGCCAGGTTGCGGGCGCCGATCTCGGTGCCCATGTACCAGCCGTTGAAGGGGGCGCACGGGTAGTCGATGCCACCGATGCGCAGGCGCATGTTGCTGATCGCCGGGACCGCGTGCCACTTCACGCCGAGCTTGGCGAGCCACGGCAGGTCGGGGTGCGACAGCGGCACCTCGAGCACCGCGTCGGCGGGGATCTCGACCAGCGCGGGCTCGTGGCCCTCGCAGGAGACCAGCAGCGGCAGCACGTCGAACGGCCCGCGCGTGGCGGGCGGCTGCCACCCGTGCTCGACGGCGAGCTCGGTGAGCGCGAGGTTGCGGGCGTCGCCGAGCACCCCGCCGTCGGGCCCGCGGTAGGCGGCGTAGCGGATGATCTGCTCGTTGAGGACCTGCGGGGCGGGCATGCCGGGCTCGGCCGGGGAGAAGATCGAGATGACCGGCCGGATCTTCCCCTCGTTCGTGGCGACGCGGAGGTGTTCGACGCACTCCGCGGCCACGTCGGCGGGGGCGGACAGCTCCCGCAGGTCGCGCACCTTCAAGCTCCGCCAGTAGAGGCGGCCGATGCAGCGGGAGCTGTTGCGCCAGGCCACCCGTGCGCCGAAGGTCAGCTCGGCGGCGGTGTGGCGGTAGGTGCCGGTCGCCGCGATCTCGGCGTGCACCTCGGCGAGCCGGGCTTCGACCGGACCCAGGTCGGGGTGTTCGGCGTGGTGCAGGCGGACGAAGTCCTCCACCTCGGCGATGTCGAGCTCGCCGGCGGTCTCGCCCGGCGCCGGGGGGAACGCCGTGAGGGAACGGGGCATCACATCAGTCGGGACGGGGGTCATGGCGAGGCACCGTATCGCCGCTTTCGTGTGGCGAAAACCGCCTCTCGCGCTACACCGGTTGGATCATTGGACCGCATCCGACTCGCTCAGCGAGTACTTGATACCGCAACCGGGTGACGATGCCTGCGACAAAGAATGGTCTTCGACCGTTATCTCGCCGCAACCGAACATTTATCAGTGATCCACGTCACCGCCCGGTTCGACCCGGTCGAGTGAACCCACGGGCGTGGGCATCGCGGGCACCTCCCATGACGAAAAGCGGGCCATGCCGCGCACCGCCACCGCCGCCGGAACCGCGCGGAACACGAGATTGCGCAACGACACCGCGACCGGTGACCGCAGCTCGATCCCGAACCGCCCGGCCGTCCGCGACCCCCGCCACACCGCCTGCGTGCGCGGCCGTCGCACGGCGTCGTACCGGGCCAGGTCACCGCCGCAGGCCGCCAGCGTCACGGCGTCCTCCAGCGCCATGCACGCGCCCTGCCCCAGGTACGGGACCATCGCGTGGGCCGCGTCCCCGAGCAGCGCCACCCGGCCCGACACGAACGTCCGCAGCGGCGGCAGGTGGTGGACGTCGTGCCGGACCACGGCCGGGGTCGACGCCACCAGGTCCGGGATCGGGTCGTGCCAGCCGCCGAACAGCTCCACCGGGTCGAGGTCGGCCGCGGCCGGCGCCACCCGTGCGAGGTACCAGCAGACCCGGCCGTCGCCCAGCGGCAGCACGCCCGCCTCGCCGCCGGGACCGAGCGTCTGCGTGATCGGCAGCTCGAAGGGACCCGGTGCCACTCCCCGCCACGCCGTGGCGCCCGCGTACACCGGTCCCGGCGCGTCGGGGAACAGCTGCGCGCGCAGGCGGCTGTTGATGCCGTCCGCCGCCACCACGAGGTCCGCGTCGAGGTCCTCGACGCCGGTGACCTCGGAGTCGGTGAAGAGGACCTCCGGCGGCAACGCGCGCAGCAGCACGCCGTGCAGGTCGGCGCGGTGCATCGCGATGATCTTCTCCTGGCCGACGTCGGGCAGGTGCACCAGCCAACGACCGTCCGACGCGCGCACGCCGCCCGACACCCGCGGCGTCCCCAGCCGCCGGACCTCGTCCTCCAACCCCATCCACGACAGCGCCCGCAGCGCGTTCGGCATCACCCCCACCCCGGCGCCGATCTCGCCGAACGCGGTGGCGCGCTCGCGGACCTCGACCTCCCAGCCCACGCGCCGCAACGACACCGCTGCCGCCAGTCCCCCGATACCGCCACCGACCACGATCGCCTTCACGGCCACTCTCCTCTACAGGTGTAGAGGACACTACACCTGTAGACTACAGCTGTAGAGATGACGGGGAGCACATGCGCAGGGACCTGATCACCGACGCCGCGATCGACCTGGTGGCGACCTCCGGCATGCGGGGCCTCACGCACCGCGCGGTCGACCGGCAGGCCGGGCTGCCGGAGGGGTCGACGAGCGCCTACTTCCGCACCCGCAAGGCGTTGGTCGAGGGGTTCGTCGAACGGCTCGCGCTGAAGGAGCAGGAGGAGGTCGTCCTCGACCGGGACGACCTGGCCGGCGGTCTCGCCAGGACGGTCGACAACTGGCTGGTGGAGCGGAACCGGACGCTCGCGCGGTACGCGGCGATGCTGGAGGCCACGCACCACCCGGAGCTGCGCTCGATCCTCGCGCACTCCCCGCGGGAACGGGCGACGGAGCTCGCGCAGGCGCTGGGTCACGAGGACCCGGAGGCGTCCGGCGGGCACATCATGGCGTTCCTCGAAGGCCTGCTCTTCTACCGGCTCGTCGGTGGCGGCAGCACGTCGGGACCGGAGCCGGGCACCGAGGAGAGCCGCCAGGACCTGCGCCGGGCCGTCGAAAAGGCGTTGCGACCGTAGGTAGCGTGGGTCCCATGGGATTCGGGTACGGGGTCTTCTACCTCTGAGCCAGGACGTGTCGCCCAGCCACACGTCCTGATTTCGCGTACCCAGAAGAGGATCCGGCATGCGTTCGCATGTTCATCTGACGACCCAAGACCTCACCAAGGGCTATGAGAGCGGTCCCGTCGTCGACGGTGTCTCGCTGAAGGTCTCCGCCGGGCAGCGCCTCGGCATCATCGGTGAGAACGGCCGTGGCAAGACCACGTTGCTCCGCCTGCTCGCCGGCGACCTCGCACCCGACCAGGGAACCGTCACCCGGCACGGTTCGTTGAGCCTGGTGCGACAGGAGATGCCGTTCCAGGAACGGGAGACGGTGGGGGACCTGCTGGACGAGGCGCTGCGCGTGAGCCGGCTCGCACTGTCCGAACTGGACAGTGCGGCGGAGCCGTTCGACGAGCCGCGCTACGAGCGGGCGCTGGCGCACGCGGAGGACGTCGAGGCGTGGGACGCCGAGCGCCGGGCCGGCATCGCGCTCAAGGCGCTCGACGCGGACCACGACAGGGCCACGCCGCTCGCGACCCTGTCGGTGGGGCAGCGCTACCGGGTGCGGCTCGCGTGCCTGCTGGCCGAGCGCGCCGACGTCCTGCTGCTCGACGAGCCGACGAACCACCTGGACGCGGCGGCACTGGGGTTCCTCACCGAGCGCCTGCGGCAGCACCCCGGTGTGACCGTGCTGGTCAGCCACGACCGCGCGCTGCTCGACGACGTCTGCACCCAGCTGCTCGACCTGGACCCGACGCCGGACGGCGAGGTGCGCCTGCACGGCGGCGGCTACCGGGCGTTCAAGGAGGCCAAGCGCGCCGAACGGCAGCGCTGGGAGCAGCGGTTCGCCCAGGAGGCCGCCGAGCACGACGAGCTGGCCGACAGGGTCGAACGCGCGCAGAGCCGGTTGCAGGACGCCTGGCGGCCGCCGAAGGGCGCGTTCAAGCACAAGCGCGGCACCCGTGCGGCGAACAAGATGCGCACCGTCGCCCGCAGGCTGGAGGAGCTCGACGACCAGCGCGTGGCCGCTCCCCCGCCCCCGCTGCGCTTCACGCCACCGGAGCTGGCGGCGAGCGGCGACCTGCTGCACGCGACGCCGCTCGAGGTGCCGGGACGGCTGGTGCTGGACGAGCCGATCTCGCTCGGCGCGGGCGAGAAGCTGCTCGTCGCCGGCCCGAACGGGGCCGGCAAGACCACGTTGCTCAGCGTCCTCGCCGGTCGGCTCGCGCCTGCTCGCGGCACGGTGCACCACGCCGGCAGGGTCGCGCTGCTCGCGCAGGAGTCGTCGTTCGAGGACGAGGACGCCACCGCGGCGCAGGTCTGCCCGCGGGTGGCGGAGCTCGGGCTGCTGACGGCGGGGGACGTCGCGCGGCCGGTCCGGCTCCTGTCCACCGGTCAGCGCAGGAGGCTGGCGCTGGCGGTGGCGCTGAGCGCCGGTCCGCACGTGCTGCTGCTGGACGAGCCGACGAACCACCTGTCGATCGCACTGGTCGACGAGCTGACCGAGGCGCTGCTGCGGACGAGGGCCGCCGTGGCCGTCGCGACCCACGACCGGCAGATGCGGACAGATTTCGGCCGGTGGCGCACCGTGATCCTCAATTCACCTTCACGGAGTCGTGAAAGTTCTGTAGCTTCGGAACAGGTCCTCTACTGAGCACTGGGAGGTGTGCGAGATGACCGAACTGATCTCCGAACAACTGCCGACCACCCGCCAGAACCCGTTCGACCCGCCCGCCGAGATCACCGCCATCCGCGAGAAGGCCCGCATCAGCAGGCTGAAGTTCGCCGACGGCCACCTCGGCTGGCTGGTCACCGGCCACCACCAGGTGCGGGAGGTGCTGGGCAGCCCCAAGTTCACCAACCGCCCCGAAGAGCACCACCTGCTGGACCTGCGGTTCCAGGGGGAGGCTCCACCGGAGAACCGCAAGGTCCAGCCGGGCTTGTTCCTCAGCCAGGACCCGCCCGACCACACCCGGCTGCGCAAGATGCTCCAGGGCCAGTTCACCGTGCGGCGGATGAACCAGCTGTCCGAGTGGATCGGCCAGATCGTCGACGACCAGATCGCGCACATGCGCTCGCTGGGCGGGAAGGCCGACCTGGTCAAGGAGTTCGCGCTGCCGGTGCCCTCGCTGGTGATCTGCGCGCTGCTGGGCGTCGCCTACGACGAACGGCACCGCTTCCAGGAGGACACCGCGAAGATGCTGTCGCTGGAGACCCCCGTCAAGGAGTCCATGGCGGCGTTCGCGCGCATCCAGGAGTTCATGCGCGAGCTGATCGAGCGCAAGAAGGCGAACCCCGGCGACGACATGATCAGCGACCTGATCGCCACGGGTGAGCCGACCGACGAGGAGGCGTCGAACATGGCGCTGCTCCTGCTGCTCGCCGGCCACGAGACCACGGCGAACATGCTGGGCATCGGCACGTTCACGCTCCTGCAGCACCCGGACCAGCTCAAGATCCTGCGCGACGAGCCGGACGTGGTCGACAACGCCGTCGAGGAGCTGATGCGGTACCTGTCGATCATCCACTTCGGACCATCGCGCACGGCGCTGGAGGACGTGGAGATCGACGGCCACCTCATCAAGGCCGGTGACACCGTGGTGATGCACGTGCCGGCCGCGAACCGGGACCCGGAGAAGTTCGGCGGCAACCCCGACGAGCTCGACCTGCGCCGCCCGGCCTCCGGCCACGTCGCGTTCGGCCACGGCATCCACCAGTGCCTGGGCCAGCAGCTCGCCCGCATCGAGATGCGGATCGGCTTCAGCCGGCTGTTCGCGGCGTTCCCGGACCTGCGGCTCGACGTCGCGCCCGAGGAGGTGCCGCTGCGGACCGACATGGGCATCTACGGGGTCCACTCGTTGCCAGTAGCGTGGTGAGCATGAAGATTTCCGTCGACCAGTCGAAGTGCTGCGGTTCGGGGATGTGCGTCCTGACCGACCCGGACCTCTTCGACCAGAACGAAGAGGACGGCACGGTGGTGCTCCTGCAGGAGCACCCCGACGCCGCGCACGAGGCCACCGCGCAGGAAGCGGCCGGCCTCTGCCCGGCGGGCGCGATCACGGTCAGCTGATCCGCGCGCGGTAGCCGTTGGGAGCTGCCAGGCGACATCCGTGCCCCGTCGCCTGGCACCACCGCGCCGCACCACGACGACGTCGAGCCAGGATCAGGACGTCGTGAGCCGCAGTTCGTCCACCTCCGCCTGGAACCCGGCCGCGGTCAGCGTCTCCTCCGCCTGCCGCCAGTGCTCGCGGGCCTCGTCGCCGCGCCCGCACCGCTCCAGCGCGTCGCCCATCACCCGCAGGGACCGCCCCAGCTCCGGCGGCGAGTCCATCTCGCGCGCCGCCTTCAGCGCCAGCCCGGCCAGTCGCAGCGCCTCGTCGGCGGAGGCCGCGAGGCCGGACCGCAGGCGCCACACCCAGATGCGCCCCTGCCGGTCGTCGTGCTCCTCGAAGAACTCCCACGCCGCCGTCAGCTGCTCCTGCGCGGGTGCGACGGCACCGGAGCGCACCAGGGTGTCGGCCAGGAACAACCGGATGTTCGCCGCCATGTCCGGGTCGCCGAGCTTCTGCGCCGCGGCCAGCGACGACCGCAGGAACGCCGCCGACAGGTCGAGCTCGCCGGTGAACTGGTGCAGCCGCCCCAGTTCCAGCGTCGCCATCAGCTCGCTCTGCTCGTCCCCCAGCTGCCCTGCCACGCGCCGCGCCCGTTCCAGGTAGTCCTGCGCCGCGGTCAGACCACCGGCCCGGCGTTCGATGGCGCCCAGCGAGCACAGCACCTCGACCTCGCCGTGCGGGTTGCCGGCGGCCACGAACCGGGTCATCGCCTCCCGGTGCGCGGCGCGAGCCTCCCGCGAGCGGCCGCTCCACTCGTGCATCCACCCCATGCCGTACCAGCCGTACGCCTCGCCCCACACGTCCCCGGCCGCCGCGAAGCCCTCCTGCGCCGACCGGAACTCCGCCGACGCGCCGGCGTAGTCGTGCAGCCGGGCGCGCAGGATTCCGCGCTGCTGGTGCAGCACCGGCTTCAGCGCGGCCGAACCGCACGCGAGGCCGATGTCGTTGATCTGCTCCCAGTCGTCGAAGCGGGCCCGCAGGTCGCAGAACGCCGACGAGCGGATCGCGAGCTGTGCCGCCAGGTCGCCGAGGCCCAGCGCGGCGGCCTGGGTCAGGACCGCCCCGATGTTCAGCCACTCCGCGTCGAACCACTCGGCGGCGTCGCCCAGGTCGAACGGCTCCAACGCCCGCGGGGCCAGGCGGACGCCCTGGTGCGGCAGGTCGGCGTCGGCGCGCGTGACGAGGTCGAGCCAGCGTTCGACCAACGGCTTCAGCGCGGTGGCCGGGTCCTCGTCGGCGGCTTCCCGGCCGAACGCGCGCAGCAGGTCGTGCAGGCGGTAGCGGACCTGACCGAGGGCGTCACGGCCCGCGTAGTCGACGAGGCGGGCGTCGACGAGGGCCTCGACGTGGTCCTCCGCGTCGTCGAGGTCCAGGCCCAGCAACGGCGCCGCCACCCAGGCCGGGAAGTCCGGTGTGTCGACCAGCGACAGCAGCCGGAACGCGCGGCGGTGCGTCTCGTCGAGGCCGTCGTAGGACAGGGCCAGCGACGCGCGCACGTCGAGGTCGCCCAGCGAGAGCTCGTCGAAGCGGCGGCGTTCGTCGGACAGGCGGCCCGCGAGCTTCGCGAGCTGCCAGTGCGGGCGGGCGACCAGCCGGGCCGCGGCGACCCGCAACGCCAGCGGCAACCGCCCGCAGTAGGTCACGATCGCTTGCGCGGCACCGGGTTCCGCGGCGACCCTGACGTCCCCCAGCGCGGACCGCAGCAGGCCCAGCGCGTCCGCGGGCGGCAGCACGTCCAGCGGGACGACGTGCGCGGCCTCCAAGCCCGCGAGCGCGGCCCGTGACGTCACCAGCGCCGCACCGGACGTCGTGCCCGGCAACAACGGCCGCACCTGGGCCTCGTTGACCGCGTTGTCCAGCACGACCAGGACCCGCCGGTCCGACAGCAGGTCGCGGTACAGGTCGATCCGGTCGTCCACAGTGGACGGGATCGCGCCGCCGGACACGCCGAGGCCGCGCAGCAACCGGTCCAGCGCCGCCGCGGGTTCCACCGGCTTCTGCTCACCGCCGCGCAGGTTCAGGTACAGCTGGCCGTCCGGGAACGCGTCGCGCACCAGGTGTGCGCAGTGCACCGCCAGCGAGGTCTTGCCGACGCCGCCGGACCCGGTGACCGTCCACGTACCACCGCCGCGCAACCCGGTCGTCAGCCGCGCCACCTCGTCCGCGCGGCCGGAGAAGTCGCCGACCGCGGGCGGCAGCCACGACGGTCCCGCCTGGACGGCCACCGGTGCGGAAGACCCCGCCAGCACCTCCATGTGCAGCGCGCGCAGCTCGGCGTTCGGGTCGATGCCCAGCTCCTCCGCCAGCACCTCGCCGGCCCTGCGGTACACGTCGAGCGCCTGCGCCTGCTGGCCGGTGCGGTGCAGGGCGAGCATGAGCTGGTACCAGAAGCGTTCCCGCAGCGGGTGGTGCGCGACCAGCGACCGCAGCTCGTCGACGAGCTGGTCGTGCCGTCCCAGCTGGAGCTCGGCGTCGTTGCGCCGCTCCAGCACCTCCCAGCGCTGCTCGTTGAGCCGCTGCACGTCGGTCTGCTCCACGCGCAGCGACGACAGCTGGTCGAGCGCCGGTCCCCGCCACAGCGCCGCCGCCTCGCCGAGCAGCCGCGCCTCGGTCTCCAGGTCCGGTGCCCGGCGCGCCTCGGCCCGCAACCGCTGGAACGTCAGCAGGTCGAGCTGGTCGTCCCCGACGTGGATCGAGTAGCCGGTCGGCCACGTGCGCACGAGCTTGCGGTCCGCGAAGTCGTCCAACGACTGCCTCAAGCGCATGACGTACGTCTGCAACGTCGCCCGCGCCGAACCGGAAGGCTCCTCGCCCCACAGGTGTTCCATCAGCTCGTAGAACGACACGGGCGCGTTGGGCTTCATCAGCAACGCGGCGAGCAGAACGCGCTGTTTGGCCGAGCGCAGTTCCACCGGTCGGCCCGAGTCGAGGACCTGCAACGATCCGAGAACCTTGAACTCCCACCGCGGCATGGCGCAGATCCTAACCAGCCGGTAACCCGGGGTGTCAGCGAAATGTCAGCGGGTGACGTGATGCTTCTCGCCCAGGAAGCGGTCAACCTCCGGTGCCTCCGGCGCGTTGTCGTCGGCCGCTGATCCCGTGACCGGGAGCGGTTCCTGTGGCCCCCCAGCCGGGTGCCGCTCCTGCCTTGCCGTCGCCGGGCCCGAAGCCCGAACCTCTCCTCGGGCCCGGCGACGCCTTCCGCTCAGGCGGCGCCGCGCGACGCCGACATGAACGTCCCCAGCCGCGCGGACAGCTCGTCGGCGGCCTCGTTGCCCCGCAGCCGTTCGACCTCCTGCCGCAACGGCCGCATCCGGTCCCGCGTGCGCACCGACCGGATCGGCCAGGACACCTCGATCGCCCGCACGCCGGCGGCGCGCGCCGGCTCGGGTTCGTTCTGCAGCAGGTAGTTCATCGACAGCGCGGCCAGGCGGAACGACTGGCTGCGCGCCGCGTCCTCACCGCCGGAGGCGATCGCACGCGTCAGCAACGGAATCGCGGTCCGCCCGTACTTCACGTCGCACGTGCGCGCCAGTTCCGTGTGCACCATCCCGCCGATGGACACCAGGTCGGCCTGGTCGAAGAAACGAGCCCACGGCGGTGCGTCTTCGTTGGACGCACGGTCGAACTCTTCTTCTGCACGCGCGAGCTGGCGCAAGGCGTGCTTCTCGGCGCCCATCTTCGCGAACGCCCACGCCTCGTTGGCGTGCAGGATGGACACGGCCAAGGTGGAACCGCTGGCCTGTGCGATGGGCAGTCCGCGCTGGAACGACGCCAAGGCGTCCTCGGCGAGGTCGTAGTGCAGGTGCACGCGTCCCATGCGGTAGAGGATGTTGGCCTCCAACGCGCTGTTGCCGGACGCGCGCGCGAGGTCCATCGCACGGCCGAAGTGCACGTGCGCGGACTCCAGCAGGCCCATGTCGAACGACGCCCAGCCGGCCAGGTTGTGCAGGTCGGCGATGGCCACCTGCAACCGGTGCAGCACCCGGCTGGACGGCCCGGTGTCGAGCAGCGGGTTCGCCCAGTTCAGCAACGCCACGCAGGCGTCGCGGCAGGCACCGCCGCCGTGCTCGTGGTCGAGTGCCCGCAGCGCACCGGTCAGTGCCTCCACGTGCCGTGCGTCGGTCTTGTCCACGCGCACGGGAACTGCGTCGCCGTTGAACATCGCTGGCCCTCCTGACGTGCGCCGGCCACCTGTCGCCAGGTACCCGTCGCACACCGCCGGTACTCACCGCGCCGCCGCCACCATCTCGCTGTCCGGCCTGGTCGGGAAGGGTCGTTCGGCTCCCTGGACCGGCGTGAGCGCGACCGCCACGACGTTGTGGCGGCCGCGCTCACGATTCTGGACGGACGGCATGACCGGGAAGGGGCCAACGAGGTGTCAGCGGTCGGCGGCTGAATCCGTTCCCGGTGACGACGGCTCACCGGAACGGCCGATCAGGTCACTCTTGCAGGGTCACCACCTGGGCGGGGCACCTCTCCACCGCGTCACGCACCCCCGGCAGCAGACCGGCCGGCGGCTCGGGCACCAGCACGACGCCGATGCCGTCGTCGTCGCGCTGGTCGAACACGTCCGGTGCGGCGAGCACGCACTGGCCCGCCCCGATGCACCTGGTCTGGTCGATCCGGACGACCGCGCTCACCACACCACCGGGATCTCTGCCGCGCCGTAGGTGATCATGTCGTTGCGGTAGGTCAGCTCCGTGACCGGCACGGCCGGGCGCAGGTTCGGGAACCGCTCGAACAACGACCGCAGGCCGATCTGCAGCTCCGCGCGGGCGAGGTTCGCGCCCAGGCACTGGTGCGGGCCGAAGCCGAACCCGAGGTGCGACACGGCGTCGCGTTCGAGGTCGAGCTCGTCGGCGCGCGGGCAGAGCTCCTCGTCGAGGTTCGCCATCAGCGACACGCTCACCCACTCACCGGCCTTGATCAGCACGCCGTCGACCTCGACGTCCTCGGTCGCCCGCCGGGTGAGGCCGGGACCGCCGAGGGAGCCGACGGTGTAGCGCATGAGCTCCTCGACGACCACGTCGGCGCGGCTCGGGTCGCGCTGCAGGACCGCCAGCTGGTCGGGGCGCTCGAACAGGTGCAGCGTGAACAGGCCGAGGAAGTTCGACGTGGTCTCGTGCCCGGCCGCGAGCAGCCCGATGCAGAGGAAGATCAGCTCTTCCATGCTGAAGTCGGTGTCGTTGGCCATCAGGCCGATCAGGTCGTCGTTCGTGCCCGCAGCCTTCTTCGCGGCGACGATCGGCGCGAGCACCTGGGAGAGCTTGGTCGCGTGCGCGATGTACTCGTCCTTGGAGCCGTTCTTGCCGAACAGGTCGCCGGCGGTGGCCTGGAACAGCTCCTGGTGCTCCGGCGGCACGCCCAGCAGCTCGGCGATCACCAGCGACGGCAGCGGCAGGCACAGCGAGGTGACCAGGTCGGCCGGTGCGCCCTTGGCCTCCATCGCGTCCAGGTGCTCGTCGACGATCTCCTGGATGCGCGGCCGCAGCTGGTTCATCCGCTTGACCATGAACCCGCGCGAGAGGGGACGGCGCAGGCGCAGGTGCGCGTCGCCGTCGATGCCGTTGATGTTGCCCGGCTGGTCAGCGTCGAGGACGGGTTCGCCCTCGTCGGTGCGCATCTCCGGCTGACCGCCCTTGCGGGTGCTGAAGCGCGGGTCGGAGAGCACCTTGCGGACACCGGAGTAGCTGGAGACGACCCACGCCTCGACGCCGTTGGGCCACAGCATCCTGACCGGGCCGCCGGAGACGGCGTCGGCGAAGCCGGTCGGCGACTGGAGGGGGTGGTCGCGTTCGTGGTGGACGGGGCAGACGGCAGCTTCGGTCACGGGTGTTCCCTTCAACAGAACAAATCTGTTCTTTTGGATCCACGACCGAACGTAGCGCAGCGGCTACTCCTTGACGAGTGGTTCGGTGGCGAAGGACCTGCCGATCAGCGGTCGCAGCAGGCCGTCGACGATCCCGCCGACCACGTCGGCCTCCTCCGACCGCAGCACGAACGTCGAGACCAGCGCCGTCATGAGCACGTCGGCGTCGAGGTCGCGCGGCAGCTCACCGCGGTCCTTCGCCCGCACCACGGCCACCTGCAGCTGCTCGGTGTAGACGCGGTCGACGTGCTCTTCGCGCAGGCGCACGAGGTCGGCGTCCTGCCGGCTGCCCTCCAGCAGCCCGAGGAAGATCCCCGTCAGGTCGAACGGCCTCGGCTCGCCCCACGACCGCATGATCGCCCGCACGTCCTCCACGAACGAGCCCTCGTCCGGCTGGGCGAGCACCGGCATGTTCGCCCTCAGCGCGTCGACGATCAGCCGCGCCTTCGACGGCCAGCGCTGGTACAGGCTCGCCTTGCTCGCCCTGGCGCGGCTCGCGACGAGGTCCATGTTGAACCGGGCGTAGCCGACGTCGGCGAACACGTGGAGCACGGCGGCGAACACCTCCTGCTGCCGTGCGGGCGTGTCGAGAGGCGTGCGGCCCACCCTGGTCCCCTCCGGTCTCAAGTGCGGGCCACGCTACCGCCGGGTGCGTCCGCGAGCCGACCCGTGCGCCGGACCGACATCCACCTGAGCTGAGTTCCGTGCAGGGCCGTGACCAACGACTGGATCACCACCGCGTACATCAACTGCCGGTACACCACCTGCTGCAACGGGTACGCCCACAACGGTTTCACCGACTCACCGTCCAGCCGCAGCGCGTACCCCGCACTCGCGGTCTGCAGCAGGAGGAACACGGTCCACACGATGAACGCCAGCGGCGCGTCCGCGACGATGAACCCGTACAGCACGTAGAGGTCCATCACCGGTGCGAGCAGCGGCAGCAGCAGGTGGAACGCCAGCAGGTAGAGCAGGCCGAACCGGCCCATCGGCCCGTTCTCCAGCAACGCGCCGCGGTGCTTCCACATCGCCTGGAACGTGCCGTAGGACCACCGGTACCGCTGCCGGAACAGCCCGTGCACGGTCACCGGCGCCTCGGTCCACGCCTTGGCCTGCGGCCGGTACGCCACCCGCCAGCCCGCCCGCGTGACCGCCATCGTCAGGTCGGTGTCCTCGGCCAGCGTGTGCTCCGGCACGCCGCCGACGTCGGTGAGCGCCGACCGCCGGAACGCCCCCACCGCACCGGGCACGGTCGGGATGCACCGCAGCGCGTGCAGGATCTGCCGGTCCAGGTTGGACCCCGCGCAGTACTCCAAGTGCTGCCAGCGACCGAGCAGGCCCTGCCGGTTGCCGACCTTCGCGTTGCCCGCCACCGCGCCGACCCCGCTGTCGGCGAACGGCTGCACGAGCTGGCCGATCGTGTCCGGTTCGAAGACCGTGTCGCCGTCGAGCAGCACCAGCACGTCGTGGCGGGCGGCACGGACACCCGCGTTCAGCGCGGCCGGCTTGCCCTGGTTGTCCTGGCGCAGGACGGTGACGCCGGGCAGGCCCAGCTCCTCGGCGCGGTCGGCGGTGCCGTCGGTCGAGCCGTCGTCGACGACGACCACCTCCACGTCGGCGAGGTGGTCGTTCGCGGCGATCGACCGGACGGTGGCCGCGATGTTCACGGCCTCGTTGTACGCCGGGATGATCACCGACACCGGTGGCGCTGTCCACGGCGGCGGCGCGTGCTCGCTCTCCCGGCGCAGGCGGCGGTCGGTGTGCGCGAGGCCGAGCTGCATCAACGTGCGCAGGATGCCGAGCAGTGCCGCCACGGCGATCGCCGTGCCCATCACCGCGACGACCGCACCCCCGTTGCGCTGCGCCCACCCGGTGACGGCGCCGGTGAAGCGTTCGGCCGGGCCTGCCGCGGTCACGCCGTCCCCGAGCTGCGCGAACCGCAGGCCGGGGGTGCGCGCCAGCTGCCGGGCGATGTCCGCGCCGATGCTGCCGTCGTCGTGCAGCCGGACCACGCCCCGGCCCTGCGCCAGCGACATCCGCACCAGCGTGCCGATGTCCTGGTGCTCGCGGTCACCGCTGTCGACCTCGACCGGCGCGCCGACCAGTCGCGTGTGGACACCCAGCACGTCGGCGAGCGCGGCCTGCGCGAACGCGAGGTCGAGCGGGTTCACCCAGTCGCCCTCGGTGCGGAAGCCGTCGATGCCGATCCGGTGCCCCTCTGCCGCGATCCTGGCCGTCACCTCCGGGTTGCGGGTGACCTGCGTGCCCAGCACGAAGAAGGTCGCTTTCACGTCGGCCTCCCGCAACGCGTCGAGCAGGTGCGGTGTCCACTTCGGATCAGGGCCGCCGTGGAACGCCAGCGCGATCGTGCGATCGGGCAGCTCGTGCACCGCGTGCGGTGCGGGCACCGGCTCGGGCCTCAGCGCGGCGTGGGCGTGGAACGACACCACGCACAGCAGCACCAGGAGCCCGAGCAGGATCGACAGCCAGTGCAACCGGGGCGTGCGCCTCACCACACCGCCAGCAGCGTGCCGCCGACCACCGCGGCGAACACCACCAGCCCGCCCGCGAGCGTCACGCTGACCAGCTTCGCCACTACCCGTCTGCCGCCGTTGCCGTCGACGAAGACCTGCATGTCCGATTCCCCCCAGAAACCGTGCGGACGACCGCGACCACCACGGCCGCGCCGACCGATGCCGCGAGCCACGGGAACCCGTTGACGAACCACGGGACCGCTGCCGCGGCGACCTCCTCGCTGCTTCCCCAGAACGACTGCCCCGTCGCCAGCCGCTGCCACGCCGCGTTGCCCGCGGCGAGGACGACGAAGACGACCGGTGGCGCCGGTGCCACCGTCCACAACCCCACCCGGCGCACGAGCGCCGAGGCGACCACGGCGCCCCCCACCAGCCAGACGCCGAAGGGCCACCCGAGGTTGTCCCCGTCCACCCAGAGACCCACCTGGGCGAACACCGTGAGCATCGCGAGCGCCGCCAAACCCGGCAGCTGCACCCCCATGAGCACGTAGAATAGTCGAGGGGATGGGGGATCTCATGAGTTCTGCCGGCCGCTTCCGGCGTGCCTGCCACGTGATCCTGCGCACGGCGTGGGTGCTGGTGTGCGCCGCGGTGCTCGTCGTGGCAGGCGTCGCGTGGTCGACGGTGACCACGATCTCGACCGGGGTGGAGCGCTCCCACGCCATCGCCGCCGACGCGCCGCGGTCGGTGTCCGGGCGCAATGTCTTGATCATGGGCCTGACCACCCGGCTCGACCTGCACGGCGAGCCGCTGCCCGACGACGTGCTGCGGCGGCTGCAGGCCGGCGAGAGCGACCGGGGCGGGTACAACGCGAACACGCTGATCCTGCTGCACCTGCCGGCGTCCGGTCCGGCCGTGGCGATGTCCGTGCCGCGCGACAACCTCGTCCCGCTGGCCTCCGGCGGCGAGGGCAAGGTCAAGGAGGCCTACGGGCGCGCGAAGATCGCCGAGGAGGACCGGCTGCGCGCCGCGGGCATGGCGGACAAGCGCCGGCTGGAACGCGCGGGCCGCGAAGCCGGTCGGCGGGCCCAGGTGCAGACCGTGTCGGCGTTCCTCGACCAGCCGATCGACCACCTCGTGGAGATCTCGCTGATCGGTTTCTTCCACATCGCGGAGGGCCTCGGCGGCGTGGACGTGTGCCTGCGGAACGCGACGGCGGACCCGTTGTCGGGCGCCGACTTCCCGGCGGGCCCGCAGCACCTCGACGCGGGCCAGGCGCTGTCGTTCGTGCGGCAGCGCCACGGGCTGCCCGGCGGCGACCTCGCCCGCACCCGGCGCCAGCAGGCGTTCCTGTCGGCCGTGGCGCGGCGGCTGAAGGACCCGGCGAAGGTCCCGGCGATGATCGACACGGCCAAGCAGGACGTGGTGCTCGACGCGGACCTCGACCTGGCCGAGCTGGCCGGGAAGCTGCCGTCCGAGGTCCGGTTCGACACGCTGCCGGTCGAGGGCGGCGCGCACGTCGGCGGGCAGGACGTGAACCGCGTCGACCAGGAGAAGGTGCGGGCGAAGGTCACCGAGCTGGCGACCGCTCCCCCACCACCCCCACCGAACGACGGCGTCCCCTGCGTCGACTAACGCGCCCCCGTGCTGCTCAGGTGCGGCGTTCGGTCACCCACGTCGCGATCTGCGCCCGTGACGTGAACCCGAGCTTCTGCAGGATGCGTTCGACGTGGCCCTCCGCGGTCCGCCGCGCGATCACCAGCCGGGCCGCGATCTCCTTGTTCGACATGCCGCCGGCGATCAGGTCGGCCACCTGCTGCTCGCGGCGGGTCAACGGGGTGGGCGGCTCGACCGGCTCCGGTTCCGCCGGCTCCTCACCGATGGCGAACGCGAGCGCGTCCTCCAGCTCCAGGTCCATGCCGTGCCGGAACGCCACCCGGAACTCCGCCTCGCCCAGCGCCGTGACGACCGCCGACTCGCACTCCCCGTGCGGCGTGCCGAAGTAGCGGGAGCCGAACATCGGGTAGCCGACCGACCGCCAGATCTCGCTGGTCGCACCGAGCAGCGTCGCCGCGCGCCGGGCGTTGCCCTGCGAGGCGGCGATCCAGGCCAGCACCTCCATGCCGAGCACGATGCCGAGCAGGTCGTGGAACGTGCGCTTGATCCGCAGGCAGTCGCGGCCCAGCGCGTCCGCCCGCGCGAGGTCGCCGCTGGCCCACGCGCACAACGCGAGCACGTAGATGGCGTACGCCTGCGCCCACAGCTCGCCGTGCTCCTCGCCCACGGCCTTCGCCTCGACGCAGAGCCGTTCCGCGGTGGCGAAGTCGCGGCGGAAGGTCGCGGAGATCGCGAGCTCGATGCCCGCGAGCATGGTGTGGCTGTTGACCGCGCCGAGGCTGCGGTACCGCCTCCTGGCCTCCTCGAACAGCTCGTCGGCCAGGTCCAGGTCATCGCCGACGAGGTGGGTGCAGGCCAGCCGGTGGGTGGCGTAGGCGAGCGCCGACTCGTCACCGGCCGTGCGCGCGTAGTCGCGGCACTCGTCGAGCATGCGCACCGAGGTGGCGATGTCGCCCTGCAACGTGGCCACGTAGCCGTTGACCCACAGGGCCTTGGCCCGCACCGGGCCGGTCGCGGACGTCTGGAGCGCGCGGTCGAGCCAGTGCCGGCCCTCGCCGAGCATCCCGCAGCCCGCCCAGTAGAACCACAGCGTGCCGGCGAGGTGGACGCAGTGGTCACCGGCGGCGGAGAAGCAGAAGTCCAGCGCGGACCGGAGGTTCGCGTTCTCCAGGTGGGTCAGCGCGAAGATCCGCGGCTGGGCCGGGCCGAACCACTCCTCCTCGCGCCGCCGGGCCCACTCGATGTAGTGGTCGCGGTGCCGTTCGCGCAGCACCTGCTCGCACCCGGCGGAGCGCAGCTTGTCCAAGCCGTACTGGCGCAACGGCTCCAGCAACCGGAACCGGGTGCCGGACGGGTGCTGCTCGGCCACCACCACGGACTTGTCGACCAGACCGGCCAGCGACCGCATGACCTCGTGGGTGTCCACGCTCTCACCGGAGCACACCCGTTCCGCGGCCTCCAGGTCGAACGTGCCGGAGAACACCGACGCGCGCGCCCACAGCACCTGTTCGGCGCGGGTGCACAGGTGGAAGCTCCAGTCCACCGCCGCCTGCAGCGTCTGGTGCCGCGGGTCGCCCCCGCGCCGTCCGTCGCCGAGCACCCGGAACGTGTCGTCCAACCTGGACAGCAGGTGGTCGAGCGTCAGCACCCGCAACCGCACCGCGGCCAGTTCGATGGCCAGTGGGATTCCACCCAGCAGCGCGCAGATCTGGCTCACCGCGGCGTGGTTGGCCGCCGTGATCGCGAACCCCGGCTCGACGGCGGCCGCGCGTTCGGCGAACAGGTCCAGCGCCGGGTCCCGCGGCAGCGGCGCGACCTGCCACAGGTGCTCACCGTCCACGCCGAGGCGTTCCCGGCTGGTCGCGAGCACGCGCAGGCCGGGCACACCGCGCAGCAGCCCGTCCACCAGGTCGGCGATCGCGCCGACGACGTGCTCGCAGTTGTCCAGCACCACCAGCACCTGCCGGTCGCGCAGGTGTTCCACCAGGACGGTCCGGTGCCGGCGGACCGTGTCGTCGTGCACCCCCAACGACTCCAGCACGGTGTGCACGACCAGGTCCGGGTCGTTCAGCCCGCCCAGCTCCACGAACCACACGCCGTCGGGGAACGCCCGGCGCAGCTCGGCCGCCGCCCGCAGCGCGAGCCGGGTCTTGCCCACCCCGCCGACCCCCGTCAGGGTGACCAGGCGCGACTCCGCCAGGAGTCTCCTGACCTCGGCGACATCCTGTTTCCTGCCCACAAAAGCAGTGGTGTCGGCAGGCAGGTTGCCTTTGCGACTCGGGGAAAGTGCGCTGCCCACACCGCACCCTAGGTCGGTGCGATCGGCCGCTGCAACGCGGTCCCCCGGAGGTACCAACGCCGGAACACGGGTAGTTACCCCCTAGGGCGACCGGGTCGTGACAGCCAGTGTGGGAGGTGGGAGCCCGCGTTCCGGGGAGGGAAGGACCATGACCGCTGACACCGCCGCGCACGGTCTCGACGTCGGCCTCCGGGAGCAGAGCGGCGTGCTGGTGGTGCGTTTCACCGGCCGCCTGGACTGGTCCACGTACCTGCGCGTGCAGGACGTGCTGCTCGACTGCGCCACCAGGGAGCTGGTCGGCGTCGTCGTCGAGCTCGACGGCCTCGTGGCCGAGTCGCCCGCGCTGCTCGTGGTGTTCGACGTGGTGTGGCTGTCGGCGGCGCGCTGGCCGGGCATCTCGCTGAGCCTCGTCGTGGGCGACCACCGGTTGCGGTCGACGCTGGGGGCGCGCGGTCTGCCGCGGCACATCCCGCTGCACGCCACCACGGAGGCCGCACTCGCGAACGTGACCCGTTTGCAGCACGAGGACCGAGTGGACGCCGTGCTGCCCACGTGCCGGTGTGCGCCGCATGTGGCAGAGCGCATCACCGAGCGCGCGTGCGAACGGTGGGGCGTGCAGGCGTTGCTGGACGTGGCGCCGCAGCTGGCCGTGGAGCTCGTGTCGCACGTCGAGGACGAGCAGCCGGTCTCGTTGTTGCTGCGCATGCGTGGTGACAAGTTGTCCGTGGCGGTGCGCACGACCGCACGGCTTGACCTCAGGCAGTGGAACACCATGCGGCGCAACGTCGCGTCCATCGCCGTCTGCAACTTCACCATGGGTGAGACGCCGGCCGGGGGCGGACGGCACGTCATCTGGGCGTTGCTCGACGTGCCGCAGGACAGCCGGCGCCGTCCCGCCGCGTTCGGCGAGACCGTCGCCTTCACCCACCCGGCCTAACCCCTCCTGGTCTTTGCAGAACCCGAACATCCGCCGGACCTGCCTCTGACGGCGGGCCGCCATCGTTCTGCGTCATGGACATTTCACGAATCGGCGTGGTCGTCGCCGGACTGCTGCTGCTCGGCGCGGGCACCGCGTCGGCCCAGGAACCGGTCACGATCAGCCCGGAGAAGGTGCGCAAGATCTGCGAGCAGCGCGTGCCGCGGGTCGAGGCCAAGGTCAAGGCGCTGACCGACAGGATCAACGGCACACCCGAGACGCTCGGCTCGACCAAGTGGCTGGAGCAGAAGGCGGCCGACGCGCGCAAGGCCGGCAACACGGCGCATGCGGATGTGCTGGACGCGCGGGTGAAGCTGCGCGCGGCCCAGCTCGTGCGGCTCGGCCAGGCCGGCGAGCGGGTGGCGAGGTTCAAGTCCGAGCACTGCGGTGCCAAGTGAGGTGGGTGGCCGCGCTCGCGTTGCTGGTCTCGCTGACGGCGTGCCGGGGTGAGGAGCCGGCCCCCGACCTCGATGCTGTGGAATCGACGCTGAACAGCATCGAGTCCGAGATCGACCAACCGGGGTGAGCAGTGGAACGTGGCCTGGTGCTCGTCGTGGAGGACGAACCGGCGATCGCCGAGCTCGTCGCCCTCTACCTGCGGCGCGACGGGTTCGGCGTGCACCTGGAGGCAGCGGGGGACGCGGCACTGGCCGCGGTCCGCTCACTCGCGCCGGTCGCGGTCGTGCTGGACGTGGGCCTGCCGGGGATGAGCGGCATCGAGGTCTGCCGGGCGCTGCGGGCGGCGGGCGACTGGACGCCGGTGCTGTTCGTGACCGCGCGCGACGACGAGGTCGACCGGCTGCTCGGGCTGGAGCTCGGCGCGGACGACTACGTCACCAAGCCGTTCAGCCCGCGCGAGCTCGCGCTGCGGGTCCGCACGGTGCTGCGCAGGGCCACGCCCGCCGCGACCGCCACCGAGGCGCTGCGGGTGGGTGACGTGCGGCTGGACGTCGGGGAACGCCGCGCGTGGGCCGGCTCCGCCGAGGTCTCCCTGACCTCGACGGAGTTCGGCCTGCTCGCCCACCTGATGCGGCACCCGCGCCGGGTGTTCTCCCGCGAGCAGCTGCTGAGCGCGGTGTGGGGGTACTCGTCCGCGGCCGGGACGCGCACGGTCGACGTGCACATCGCCCAGCTGCGCGCGAAGTTCGGCGCCTCCAGTCCTATCCGGACGGTGCGCGGCGTCGGCTACTCGGCGGACGCGTCGTGAACCTCGCCACCCGGATCGCGTTGCTGTGCCTGGGGGTCGCGTTCGTCGCGGTCCTCGTCGCCGGGTTCGTGTCCACGCGCCTGGTGCTGAGCACCTCCCGCGAGGTGAGCCGCGAGATCCTGGCGAACCAGGCCGACGTCGTCGCGGGCCAGGTGTCGAACAGGCGGGTCGAGCAGGTGCTGGAGGGGCAGGGCATCGCGATCGTCACGGTGTCCGCGGCCGGTGAGGTGTCCGGCCAGGACAAGGCTGCCGTGCGGGCCGCACGCGCCGTGCACGCCGAGGAGGTCCTCACCGGGAAACCGGTGTCGAAGACGAGCGGGCAGCTGCTGGTCGAGGCGCGGCCGTCCGGTGGCGGCGGGTTCGCGCTGGTGCAGGAGACCGAGACGGGCGGCAACGCGCGTGCGCTGGTCCGCAACGTCCTGTTCGCGCTCGCCATCGGGTTGGTCGTGGCCTGCGTGGCCGGGTTGGCGCTGGGCACGGTGCTGGCGCGGCCGTTGCGCCGGGTCGCCGGGGTCGCGCACGCGATGAGCGGTGGCCGGCGGGACCTGCGCGTGCCGGTGTCCGGCCCGTACGAGCTGGCCGAGGTGTCGAGGTCGGTGAACGACCTCGCGGACGCGTTGCAGCGCAGCGAGTCCCGGCAGCGCGACTTCCTGCTGTCGGTGTCGCACGAGCTGCGCACGCCGCTGACCGCCGTCACCGGGTTCGCCGAGTCGCTGGCCGACGGCGTGGTCACCGGCGAGCAGGTGGCCCCGGTCGGCGCGGTGGTCCTGTCCGAGGCCCGCCGGCTGGACCGGCTCGTGTCCGACCTGCTCGACCTGGCCCGCCTGGGCGCCGACGACTTCCGCCTCGACCTCGCCGCCGTCGAGCTGGTCCCCGTGGTCCGCTCGGCCGCCGAGGTGTGGCACGCCCGCTGCCACGCGGCCGGCGTGCGGTTCTCGGTCGACGTCACGGCCTCCCCGGTGGTGCGCGCGGACCCCCGGCGGCTGCGCCAGGTGATCGACGGCCTGCTGGAGAACGCCCTGCGCGTGACGCCCGCGGGCCGCCCGGTCGTGCTCGCGGTGTCGTCGGTGCTGGAGGTGCGCGACGGCGGCCCCGGCCTCGCACCGGAGGACTACCCCGTGGCGTTCGACCGCGGCGTGCTGCACGCCCGCTACCAGCAGACCCGCCCGGTCGGCACCGGTGTGGGCCTGGCGCTGGTGCACGGCCTGGTCACCCGGATGGGCGGCACGATCACGGCGGGCCCCGCACCGGAGGGCGGGGCCGCGTTCACCGTGGCCCTGCCGCTCACTTCGCCTGGGGCAGCTTGACCTTCTTCTTCGCGCCCGGAGCCGACGGCGGCGGCACGACGGGCCCGATGTCGCCGTCCGGCGCCTCGTCGAGGTCGACGACGACCGGCGCGTGGTCGCTCGGCCCGGTGCCCTTGCGCGCGTGCCGGTCGATCCACGCGGCCTTCGCCCGCGGCGCCACCCCGTCGCTCGCCAGGACCAGGTCGATCCGCATGCCCAGGTCGCGGTGGAACATGCCGGCCCGGTAGTCCCAGTAGCTGAAGATCCGCTCGTCCGGCCACCGCTCGCGCACGACGTCGTGGAACCCGAGCGCCTCGATCGCCCGCAGCGCCGCCCGTTCCGGCTCCGTCACGTGCGTGTGCCCGGCGAAGGCGTCGGGGTCGAACACGTCGGCGTCCGCGGGGGCGATGTTGATGTCACCGCAGACCAGCGCGTCCGCCGGCCCGGCTGCGAGCACGTCCCTGAGTGCGGCGAGCCACTCCAGCTTGTACTTGTAGTGGTCCGACTCCGGCTCACGCCCGTTCGGCACGTACAGCGAATGCACCCGCACACCACCACACGTGGCGGCCACGGCCCGTGCCTCCTGGTGCGGGAACCCCGGCGCACCGGCGACACCGACCTCCACGTCCTCCAGCCCGACGCGCGACAGGATCGCAACCCCGTTCCACTGCGTCTCGCCGAACACCGCGACCTGGTACCCGCACTGCTCCAGCTCCGCGCCGAGCAGGGCGGTGAAGGCGTCGTCGGCCAGCTTGGTCTCCTGCAGGCACACCACGTCCGGCTGCCGCTGGTCCAGCCACGGCAAGAGCCTCGGCACGCGTTGCTTGACGGAGTTCACGTTCCAGGTCGCCACTCGCACCGGGACCACGGTAGTCACAAGCCCTGGAGCCCGCATGGAGCCGGGTGACGGGCCTGGTCAGGCGGACGGTCCGTCCTCAGTGGACTCCCACCGCGCTGCGGGCGGGAGGTCAGCTCACCACGGCCGGCCACTCGGTCGGCACCGCTCCTGCGGAGCGCAGCCGGCGGGCCTGCTCCGCACCCGGTGCACCGGCGTGCTCCAGCGCGGCCCACGCCAGCAGCCGCACCTCGGCGGACGGCCCGTCCACGCAGAACGCCGCGAGCTCGGCCGCCGCCTCCCCGGCGTCCCTGGCCGCGACCCAGACAGCCAGGACCGGTTCGGCGACCTCCGGTGCGCAGGGCTCCACCGCCTCGCACACCTCCTCCAGCGGGAACTGCGCGAACTCCTCCACGGACGGCGCGTCGAACCCCTCCGCGCGCAACGCCCGCTGCACAGCCCACCGGCCGAGGGGTGTCAGCCGGGCGAGGGTGAGGTCGGGATCATCGTTGCCGGACAGCTCGATGATCTCGGCGTGCTCCTCCGCGTCCGCGGACACCGCCAGCTCGACCACCCCCAGCACCGCCAGGGCCCCGAGCACAGCGGCGAAATCCCGCCGCCACATCACCTCCCGGGCACCGGCCGGCAACCCGCCGACCTCGAACCACGCGGACATCGCGTGGTGAGCGCTCTCCGCCAGCAGCTCCACCGGTACCGGTGCCCCGCCTGCCGGGTAGAGGCCCAGCCACAGGTCCAGCAGCACCTCCCGCAGCGCCAGCCCGAGCGGAGAGGGTGCCTCGTGCCGGCTCGCGGGCGCGCACGCCTCGGGCCCCAGCCCGCCGTACGCCTCGAACGCCCGCCACCACAGCTCCACCGGCCGGTCCAGGAGGCCGGCCGCACTCTTGACCGCCACGAGCCTGCCCTTGACCACCCGGACCAGGCGAACGGCCCTGGCCCAGGCCACCAGCAGCGACACCTCCGGCAGGTCCTCGCTGCCGCGCGCCCGTTCCGCACCCGGCTCGTCCAGTCCCAGCAGCACTGCCAGCTCACGGGCGTCCGCAACGAGCAGGTGCTTCGTGGTCGTCACCGCACGACCGGCACCCACCCACGCCACCAGCGTCCGCAACCGGGTCACCACCCCGGTGGCCTCCGCCAGTGCCGCGAGCTCGCCATCGGGCGGAACGGGCACCGGCGGCAACGGCCCCGGCGCACCCCCGCCGAACTCGGGGAGGAGCAGGTCGGCTCCACCACCGTCCGCGTGCCTGCGCATGATCTCGGCCAGCACGTCCTCGTCGTACTCGACCGCACCGGCCTGAACCGCCAGCAGGAAGTCGCGGACGTCGTCCTCGTCCTCGGGGTCGACGCCGTTCTCGATCATCCGGGTCGCCCAGAACTTCGCCGGCCCGTAGTTGCGCTCGTCCGCCATCCTGGCCAGGAACTCCGGAGCGCTCCGGTCGATCGCCGCGTGCAGCTCGCCCCCGTTCCACTCCTCGTCACCGCGGGTCGCGGTCAGGAAGTCGGCCCAGTGGTGCAGCGTGGTCAGCACACCCGGCCAGTGCGGCCGCTCCAGCGTGGCCTTCCGCGGGAACCATTCGAGCAGGAGCACCTCGACGTGCGGAACCCGTGCGTCCAACGCCGCCTCTACGACGAAGAGGTCGACCTCGAGCCCCCGCCCGGCAGCCCAGTCACCGAACTCGGCCACCAGCTCGTCGACCTGCTCCTCCCGCGGTTCCAGGACATCCACGGAGTCATCCACCTTCCACGCCATCCGGCGCTGACCAGCACCCGACCGCGCCAGCGGACCCGCGCCAGACGAACCGGTGGGGAAGGTGGGGCTCGAACCCACGACCTGACGGATTATGAGTCCGCTGCTCTGACCAACTGAGCTACTTCCCCCGCGCAGCGGCCGTCCGCACGGCTGCGCACTGCGTGAAGGAGGATACCGATCACGCCGATCAGGCCTTGCGCGCCCCCGTGGCGAGCGCCACATAGGCTGCACGCGTGCGTTTGACCCTCCGCGACTTCACGCCGGCGGACGAGGCCGAGGTGCTGCGGCTGTTCGCCGCCTGCGACGACTGGTTCCAGGCCGCCACGGGGCACCCGTCCGGGCCCGGCGACGTGCAGGGGTTGTTCTACGCGTTGCCGGAGGGGGCCGCGTTCGAGCAGAAGCACCTGCTGGTCGCCGAGGCCGAGGGCATGATCGGGTTCGTGGACCTGGTGGTCGACCACCCGGAGCCGGGGCACGCGAGCATCGGGTTCTTCCTGGTGCCGGGCGACCTGCGGCGGTGGGGCATCGGCAGCGAGATGGTCAGGGCGCTGCGCGAGCGGTTCCCGGCGGTCACGCGGGTGCAGGCCGGGCTCAGCGACTTCGAGCCCGGCGTCGAGTTCCTGAGGGCGATGGGGTTCGTGCTGAACGGTCAGCGGGCGGTGCTGGAGCTCGCGCCGAGGTCCGAGGGCCGGTAACCCCTCGGGTAGCCGGGGTAGGTGCGGTTGCGGGCGTTCGTGAGCTTCAACGTGCGGCGCACGGGCATGTGGCGCACCACGGCGGCACGGGTGCGCAAGGCGAAACGGCCGAGGGCGCTGAGCCACGCCGGGGCCGCGGTGAAGCCGAACGCGCGGATCATCGGCTGGTCGAGCAGCGCGACCACGGCCCGTGCGACCGCCGGGCGGACCGCTGCCGGGTACCACGAGCAGAACAGGTCCAGGGTGTACTGGCCGATGCGGCGGTTCGAGGGCGCGTAGACGAAGTGCCGGTCCTCGTAGGCCTTCTTGAACGCGCGGTACTCGTCGAAGTCCGTGGGGATATCGCGGATGCCCATGCGCGCGCCGACCGCGCGGTAGAAGTGGAACGCGGCGAGTTGCTCGTTGCGTGAGAGAGGACGCCAGCCGTACTGGGTGAGCCAGTCGATCGGGTCGTAGATGAACGTGGCGAGCACGTACCGCATGTCGTCGTTGGAGATGTCGTAACGGCCGTGCTGCCGGTTGACGACCCGCAGGGCCTCGCGGCCGCGCGGGGAGTCGTAGCCGTGTTCGATGAGCTCGGCCATCAGCACGGCGGTGTCGTCGTAGCGCTTCTGCGGGCGGCGTTCGAACTCGCCGGTGCGTTCCAGCAGACCGGAGATCGTGGGGACGCAGTAGGTGCGGAACAGCGCGAACTCCAGCGCCTTCTGGTAGTCCCACGGGAACTCCAGGCCGGCGGAGATGCGCAGGACCTCCTGGTGGTCGGCCACCGGGTCCAGCGAGGTGATGCGGCGGAGGTTCGCGAAGCGCATGGCCCCAAGGTCACGCATGGGCCTCGAAACCAAAAGACCCCAGTCGGATGACCAGGGTCTTGAGAAGCTCCCCCAACTGGACTCGAACCAGTAACCCTGCGATTAACAGTCGCATGCTCTGCCAATTGAGCTATGGGGGAATGTTCTGTTGTCTCCGTCAGGCTTGGTTCCTCCTGACAGTGGGTAACTCTACATGAGGCTGGAAACGGGTTCTGCAGGCACCCCCCGTTTAGCCCAGGAACACCACTTGACCAGGCCTGTTACGGGAGGGAACCGGATGATGAAGGCCATGCTGATCGGAGCGGCCGTCGGCTACGTGCTCGGAGCGAAGGCCGGGCGGGAGCGCTACGACCAGATCGTGCGCGCCTGGCACCGGCTCACCGAAAGCCCGACCGTGCGCAAAGCCGCTGGTACGGCCAAGGACAAGGCGTTCGAGGCAGCTCACATCGCCAAGGAGAAGTCGGTCGAGGCCGCGCACGTCGCCAAGGAGAAGGCGCCCTGGACCAAGGAGAAGACCACCACCTGGTCCAACGGGCAGCCGGTGACCTGAGACGGTCGTCACACCTCAGCGACCACGAAGATCCGCCTGAACGGGAACCACGTCGTGCCGTCGGCTCGCCGCGGGTAGGCCTCGCGCAGCCGCGGTGCCAGCTCCGCGACGTACGCGTCGTAGTCCGAAGAGGACAGCGCGGCCCGCACCGGCCGCAACGCCGTGCCGGAGACCCACTCCAGCACGGGGTCCGCGCCGGAGAGCCGCTGCACGTACGTGGTTTCCCAGGCGTCCACGGAGGAGCAGCCGGCCAGCAGCTCGGCGTACTCGACCGGCTGCAGCACCGGCTGCTCGACCCGGAAGACGTGCGCCAGCCGCTCACCCGCGACCTCCCGGATCAACCGGTGCGAGGCGTCGGCGTAGTTACCGGGCACCTGGAACGCGAGCCACGCCCCCTCGGGCAGCACGGCCGCCCACTTCTGCGCGATCACGGGGTGTGACGCAATCCACTGGAGCACCGCGTTGGACACCACGACATCGGTGTCGGGCGGCGGCTCCCAGGTCGTGACGTCGTCCACCCGCGCGTCCACACCGGCCCGCCGCGCGGCCTCGACCATCTCCGGCGACGAGTCGAACGCCTCGACCACTGCGCCCGGCCACCGCTCGCGCAGCGACACCGTCAGGTTGCCGGGGCCGCAGCCCGCGTCGACCACGCGCCGCGGCGACTCCGCCCGCACGCGCGCCAGGAGCTCGTAGAACGGCCGCGCCCGGTGATCGGCGAAGGCCAGGTACTGCGCCGGATCCCACATGCCGCTTACAGTACACGCGTACTGCTAGCGCGCCAGCCCCGCGTGAGCAGCGCTAACGCGGCTGCTTCTCGACGAACGCCGTCACCGCCGCCCGCACCGCCGCCTCGTCCACCCCGGCGTCACCGCGGGCCTGCCACACCGACCCGTCCCGCCCCGGGACCTTCCGCTGCAGGACCCACACCCCGGGCGGGTCCACGCGTTCCCGGTGCCGGATCGACCCCTCGACCCGCTGCGAGATCGCGCGCATCACCCGGCCGGGTTCCTCCAGCGCGAACCGTTGCGGCGCAAGGTCTTCCAGCAGCACCACGGACGCGACGACATCGGCTTCGCGGGCCTCCACGACCCGCAGCGAGCTCTCCCACTTCACCTTGCTGACCAGGTGCCAGCCGATCCGCCGCGGTCCCGGCACCCACAGCCCCAGCGACGTCACGACGAGGTGCCCGCCACCGGTGACGGCGGCCCACGCCACCACGGTCTCCTCGGGCTCCAACGTCCCGTCGAACCCGTCCGGCGCTCCGGAGCCGAACAACCGCTTCCACAAGCCCATCTACAGCACCCCGGCGCTCTGCTGCAGCAGTGCCTTGCGGTACTCCTCCAGCGCCACCAGGTCGCCCCACAGCGCCCGGTACTCGTCGGCGTCCTTGATCGGGGACAGGCGCCGCAGCCGCGACTTCACGTCCTCGATCTGCTTGCTCACCTGCACCTCCTGCAGGCGCGCGATGACCATCGACACGTAGCGGAACTCGTCGTCCTGCTTGACCGCCAGCGGTTCCACGGCCAGCTCCGTCAGCACCGACCGCACCGACGCGTGCGAGCAGTTCTGCGAGATCGCGTCCAGGTACGCCGTGCCCGCCAGACCGGACGAGGCGCCGCCGGCCGCGCGGATCGCGCGGTGCAGAGCCACGTAGGCCGGGTCGGTGAACGCCTCGTCGGGCAGCGAGTCGTACAGCGGGCCCGCGTACTCGGGCAGCCGCAGCGCCACCTTCAGCACCTCGCGTTCGGGCACCAGGCGGGGATCGCGCGGGTTCGGGCGCGCGGGGCCGTCGACGTCGACGGACAGCGCCATCTGGTTCGGGTCCGCGCGCGGCGCCACGGCCGGGGCCTTGCCGCCCGCGACCTGGCGCACCCGGCGCACGACCATGGCCTCGTCGTCCCAGCCGACCCACCAGGCCAGGCGCGTGGCGTAGCCGTCGCGCTTGGCGCGGTCCTTGATCTGCGCGACGAACGGCACCATCTTCTTCAGCGCCTCCACGCGGCCGTCGACCGAGTCGAGGTCGTAGGAGCGCAGCTGGGCCTTGATGGCGAACTCGATCAACGGCGTGCGGCGGGCCACCAGGTCGCGCACGGCCACGTCGCCCTTGGCCTGCCGCAGCTCGCACGGGTCCATGCCGTCGGGCGCCACCGCGATGTAGGTCTGCGCGGAGAACTGCTGTTCGCCCTCGAACGCCTTCAGCGCCGCCTTCTGGCCGGCCTCGTCGCCGTCGAAGGTGAAGATGACCTCGCCGTTCACGTCGTCGTCGATCAGCAGTCTGCGCAGCACGTTCATGTGGTCGGTGCCGAACGCCGTGCCGCACGAGGCGACCGCGGTCGGGACGCCGGCCAGGTGCATGGCCATCACGTCGGTGTAGCCCTCGACGATCACGGCCTGCTTGCGCTTGGCGATCTCCCGCTTGGCCTGGTCGAGGCCGAACAGCACCTGCGACTTCTTGTAGATCATCGACTCGCTGGTGTTGAGGTACTTCGCCTGGATCGGGTCGTCGTCGAAGATCCGCCGCGCGCCGAAGCCGACGACCTCGCCGCCGATGTCCCTGATCGGCCACAGCAGCCGCCGGTGGAACCGGTCGATCGGGCCCTGGCGGCCCTCCTTGACCAGCTGCGACTTGATCAGCTCCGCCAGCTCGAAGCCGCGGCCCAGCAGGTGCTTGGTGAGCTTGTCCCAGCCGCCGGGGGCGTAGCCGCAGCCGAACTGGCGTGCCGCTGCCTCGTCGAACCCGCGCTCGGCGAGGAACTCGCGGGCCGGCTGGGCCTCGGGCGTCGCGAGCTGCTCCGCGTACCACTCGGCGGCCGCCTTGTGCGCCTCGATGAGCCGGCTGCGCGTGCCCCGGTCGCGCTGGATCGTGTTGCCGCCGCCCTCGTAGGTGAGCTGGATGCCCGCCCGGTCGGCGAGCCGCTCGACGGCCTCCACGAACGACAGGTGCTCGACCTTCATCACGAAGGCGATCACGTCGCCGCCCTCGCCGCAGCCGAAGCAGTGGAACGTGCCGTGCGACGGGCGCACGTTGAACGACGGCGTCTTCTCGTCGTGGAAGGGGCACAGGCCCTTCAACGCTCCCCCGCCGGCCCGCTTGAGCGACACCTGGTCGCCCACGACCTCGTCGATGCGGCTGCGTTCACGCACCAACGCGATGTCGCTTTCCCTGATGCGTCCTGCCACACCCCGAGTCTACGGCCTGCCGAAATCCGGCAGTGGCAGACTGCACCCCGTGACCGCGGCCGACGTCTTCGCACTGCACCGCACGCACCTGATCGGCGTGGCCTACCGGCTGACCGGCAGCGTCGCCGACGCCGAGGACGCGGTGCAGGAGGCGTGGCCGAAGTTCGCCAAGGCCGTGGGTCTGGACGACGCCCGCGCGTGGCTCACCACCGTCGTGAGCCGCATCTGCCTGGACCGGCTGCGGTCGGCGGCCGTGCGCCGGGAGACGTACGTGGGCTCGTGGCTGCCCGAGCCGCTGCTCACGACCGGTGAGGCGGACGACCCGCTGGCGTCGGTCGTGCAGGCGGACGGCGTGCGCATGGCCGCGCTCGTGGTGCTCGACCGGCTCACGCCCGACCAGCGCGTGGCGTTCGTGCTGCACGACGCGTTCTCCCTGCCGTTCAGCGAGATCGCCGACGTGCTCGGCGTCTCGGAGGCCTCCGCTCGCCAGCACGCCTCCCGTGCGCGCAAGGCCGTGGCCGGTGCCGAACCGCCGCCCCGCTCGGCGCTCGCCGAGCAGCAGGAGGTGCTGGAGAAGTTCCTGCACGCCATGTCGAGCGGTGACATCGACGCCGTCTTGGGCCTGCTGCACCCGCAGGCGGTCATGGTCGGCGACGGCGGCGGCAAGGCGCGCACCGCGGTCCACACGGTCACCGGCGCGGAGAAGATCGCCCGCTTCTTCTTCGGCCTCATGCGCAAGTACGGCTTCGACCGGGACGGCATGCCGGAGCTGCGGCCCACGCTCGTCAACGGCGAGCTGGGGGTGGTCATGGCCGCGACGGGCGAGGCGTCCCGGCGCGTGATCACCATGGCCGTGCACGACGGCAAGGTGCACGCGGTCTACGACATGGCGAACCCGGACAAGCTCGCCCACGTGGTGTTCTGACCGCGTTTTTTGGTCTGGACCACAACTGGTCCCTGGATCGTTTCGCCGCTTACGTTCGGACGAGTTGGCCAGCCCAAGCCCCCCTGCCGCGGGTTGCAACCACCGGAGTCCGAACATGCCCGAACACGACGAGATCCCCACCCGCCGGGCGTTCCTGGCGACCGCCACCAGCGCGGCCGCCGTGGTCGCACTGACCGCCGCCGGCACCACGACGGCGCGCAGCGCCCCTCTTCCCCTGACCCCGACCTGCGTCGATGACGACGACACCCCGTCGAACATCGAAGGCCCCTACTTCAAGCGCAACTCCCCGCAGCGCACGAACCTGCGCACGCCCGGTGTCACCGGGATCGTGCTGAGCCTCACCGGGTTCGTGTACACGATGAAGTGCGCGCCGATCCAGAACGCCCTGCTGGACTTCTGGCAGGCCGACGACCGCGGCGTGTACGACAACACGACCTTCAAGATGCGCGGCCACCAGTTCACGAACGCCTCCGGCGCCTACGTGCTGGAGACGATCATCCCGAAGGACTACCCCGGCCGGACCCCGCACATCCACGTGAAGGTGCAGGCCCGCGGCGGCCCGATCCTCACCACGCAGCTGTTCTTCCCGGACAACCTGCGGGCGTACGGGATGAACGTGGCCTGGCTGAACCGGCGCGACGCCTACCTCGACCGCGAGTGCGAGGTCGCGCTCGGGCCGCTGGTGGGCAACCGGTACACCGCCAAGTTCGACTTCGTCGTCGAAGGCTGACGATGTGGCCGCACGGGTGATCACCACCGCATCCGCAGCACCTTCCCGACGTCGCGGAGCTTCGGGATCGCGCTGACGAGCTTCAGCTGGACCCTGCCGGACCTGGGCAACGCGCCCAGGTGCGGCAGGTCCACGCTGCGCAGCGCGTCCACCGTGGTCAGTCCGGGGTGCAGCGCCTCGACCTCGCGCGGGTCGTCGACGCCCCAGTGCAACGTCGCCCCGGCGTTGCGCACGGCCGGGACGAGCCGCTGGAGCTTGATCCCCCACGTGCCGTAGACGTCGAACAGCAGCTCGCCGGTCTCGAACCGCTCGGTGACGCGCCGGACCAGCGCGTGCCCCTCGGCACGGGTGAGGTACATCGACAGGCCCTCGAACACGACGACGACCGGGCGGGCAGGCGACACGGCGTCGAGCCACCCGTCGTCGGTGACCGACCCGGCGACGAGCCGGTACTCGCCGGTCGGCACCGGCAGCAGCTTGTGCCGCAACGCCACCACGTCCGGCAGGTCGACGTCCACCCACCGCACGGTGTCGGGCCGGTCCAGCCGGTGCACGCGCGTGTCGAGGCCACACGCGAGGTGCAGGACGGTGCACGACGGGGTGCGCCGGAGGAAGTCGGCGGTCCAGTCGTCGAGCACCTTCGCCCTGATGGCGACGCCGACGGCGCTGGTGGTGGTCATGCCGGTCCTGGTGAAGTCGTAGTCGATCCGGTCGACCGCGCGGCGGGCCTCCACGTCGTGCAGCACGGAGGCCGCCCGCTCGCTGTCCAGGGCCCTGCCGTACAGCGTGGCGAGCATGGTCTCCTGCGCACCGGTGAGCGTGATCTTCTCCACGTCTCCCAGTGTGCCGGGGTCCGGCAGGCGTCCCCACCGGCGAACCCCCTTGGTCCTCGTCCTGGCCGGTGCACGGGGCAGCTCCGCGGAATGTGACACCTTTGGGTGACTGGGTCGTGGACCTGGCAGCTCATAGGGTCCAGTTCATGAGCAACGACTTCGTGCTGGACATCGACCACGAGTCGGCCGGCCTGCTGGCGGGAACGCTGCTGGCGGGCGACTCGTGCGCGGTCCCGGTGCGGCACCAGAACGTCCGCCTGCTGCTGTGCGCGCTGCCCGGCGAGGACGGGATGCGGCTCTTCCTGCGGCGCAACACCCCGAACTAGCGGTCGTAGACGGCCACGTACTCCATGAGGAGGTCGCGGGAGCGTTCGTTGTCGAGCGCCACGTCGTGCAACCGGCGGAAGGCGCACACGCACCGTTCGACGGTCGCGGTGTCGCTGGCCGTGACCCAGTTCGCCAGGTAGACGAGCGGAGGTTCATGGGCGTACTGGATGAGCGCCACGTCGGTCCCGATGGCCGCTGCCCCGCCCGCACTGGCCGGCACGACCCTGATCGACGGGGCGTGGAACAGCAGGTGCAGGACCTGGTCCTCCATCAGCCGGTTGCCGCCGACGACGGTGCGCAGCGCGTACTCGTGGATGAAGAAGACGCAGTGCGGCAGCACGCCGTCGCGCAGCAGCTCCGGCGTGGGTGCGAGCCCGAGCGCGGCCGTCAGCGCCTTCGAGTAGCACTCGGTGCGCAGCAGGACCGGGATGGTGACGCCGCTGAAGCAGGTGATCCGCGTGGCGCCCGCGGCCGCGAGCACGACGTACTGCTCACCGGCACCGTGCTGGGTCATGCCAGAACGGTAAGGGCAAGATCATGATCTCGCCGCGCGAAACGCTCGCTCTACAGGGCGAATGGTGCCCACGGGTGGCTGGTCAGGGACGGGCGACCTGCGCGAGGAAGTAGACGGCGCCGGACCGCGCGTTGCGGACGGCGAGCAGGAACGGCCGGTCGACGGTCACCACGACCGGGTCGGACGGGATCTCGAAGGACACCGTGCGGAACGTGACCGCGGTCGCCGCGGCGCCTTCGAGGCCTTCCTCGTTCAAGCGCAGCACCGCCTCGTGCACCACGTCGTCGACGAACATCCGCTCGTCCGGGGAGAGCCCGGAGAAGTCGGCCTCGCGCGTGAACATGCGCTCGACGCCGAGCCGCCGCAGCGTTCCCTTGAGGTTGAACCGCGCCCGGACGTCCACTTTGGGCAGTGAGAGCTCGAGGCGCACGTGGCTGCCCGCGGTGAGCACGGACGGGTCGAGCGGCTGGTCGAGCGAGGTGTCCGGCAGCAGGACCACGGTCTCGATCCCGGAGTCGGCGGGCAGCGCGATCGACTGCCAGCCGCCCTGGTGGGCGTAGCGGAACTTCTCGGTGACCCGCATGGTCGGCACGTCGACGTCGCCGCCGGGTGCGTGGAACGGGCGCTGCTCGGTGTCGGCCTCGGGGAACGCGTTCAGCCAGCCGGTCTTGAGGTACAGGGCGTTGACGATGATCGCGGCGGCGTCCGCGGGCGGTGGTGCGGCGAGCAGCTCGGGGATCAGGCCGCGGGTGGTCTCGGCGACGTCGGTGTTGACGAGCTTGCGCACGGTCTGCGGGTCGGAGAACGCGGTGCGGCGCACCGAGTCCGCCAGCGGGAAGGCCGGGTCGACCGTCAGGTCGTCGTCGGCCCACAGGGTGTTCGCGACGGACAGCTCCGGCACGTCGAGCGAGTCGGCGTCGGAGAAGTCCCCGAGCAGCGCGTCGAGCTCGGTGCGGGTCGGCCCTGCGGCGGCCGCGCGGGCCAGCGCGAGCGCGCTGGCCACGGAGAACGGTGACCAGCAGGCGGTCTCGGCGGGATCAGGGACGGCGACGCGGTGCAGGTTGAGTGCGAAGTCGGCCTGATCGGTCACGAAGACCCTCCTCCAAGGTGCGCGGACCCGGTGGGTACCCGTCTCCTGTTCCCCCGAAGCTACGCCGATGCGCGGTGCCAGGCCACGGCCTGCGCGTCGGTCAGCAGGGCGACCTGGTCGACCACGACGCGCAGCCGGGCCGCGTCGGTGGTGGCGGCGGCGAACACCGGGCGGAACGCGGGGTCGAGCAGTTCCGGGCGCCGCAGCAGGCGGGTGACGAGCTCGGTGATCAGCTCGCGTTGCGCGGCCTGCATGGCCAGGCGGGCCGGGTCGCTCATGACGTAGCGGACGGCCATCGCCTTGAGCAGCGCCACCTCGGCCGCGACCTGGCCGGGGACCTCCAGCGCGGCCCCGTACCTGGTCAGCGGGCCGTCGCCGTGCACGGCGCGGGTCGCGGTGACGGCGGCGCTCGCGAACCGGCCGACCAGCTCGCTGGTGAGGTTCTTCAACGCGACCTGCGCGCCGAGCGAGCCGTCGTACTCGTGTTCGGTGAAGTACGCGATCACGGGCAGCTCGACGAGCTGCTGCGCGGTGGCCTCCAGCGTGGCGACCGACTCGTCGGAGAACGTCTTCGCGGCCAGCGAGGCGATCGCGGCCCGTTCGTCGGGGCGGGCGAGCGCGGCGAGGCTGATGCGGTGGGCCAGCACGCCGTCCTCGACGTCGTGCACCGAGTACGCGACGTCGTCGGACCAGTCCATCACCTGCGCCTCGATGCACCTCGCCCGGTCCGGTGCGCCCGCGCGCATCCACTCGAACACGTCGAGGTCGTCGTCGTACGCGCCGAACTTCACCACGCCCGGCGTGCGCGGCCACGGGTACTTCGTCGCCGCGTCGAGCACCGCGCGCGTGAGGTTGAGGCCGTGCCGCGACTTGGGTTCGAGGCGGGCGAGGATGCGGAACGTCTGCGCGTTCCCCTCAAAACCACCGCACGGGCCCGCGAGCTCGTTCAGCGCCCTCTCGCCGTTGTGCCCGAACGGCGGGTGGCCGATGTCGTGCGCGAGACCGGCCGTGTCGACGATGTCCGGGTCGCAGCCGAGCTCCTCGCCGATGCCGCGGCCGATCTGGGCGACCTCCAGCGAGTGCGTCAGGCGGGTCCGCGGCACACCGGTGACCTCGGAGCCCTCACCAGGGCCGACGACCTGGGTCTTGCCGGCGAGCCTGCGCAGCGCCGCGGAGTGCAGGACGCGGGCGCGGTCGCGGGAGAACGGGGTGCGCTTTTCTGTGCGGGCCCCCGGCAGCGCGGCGCTCTTGGGTCCTTCCGCGAGCAGGCGCTCCGCGTCGTGGCCGGTGTATCCCATCACCCGATCTTAGGGAGCTTGAGCTCGTCGAACACGCCTGCGTGCGCCTTCATCAGCCGGTAGTACAGCAACGCCCCGGTCTCGCGCTTGATGTAGAACAGCTGCGCTTGGCGGGTCTGCACGTTCGGGCCGACCCTGGTCGGCGACGTCCACGCGCGCAGGCCGGCGTCCTCGGCCATCGTGCGGGCGCGCAGCGAGTGCCACGGGTCGCTGACGATCACGGCGGTCTTGAGGTCGCGCTCCTTGGCGACCGACGCGACGGCGCGCAGCGAGCCGAGCGTGTCCGCGCCCTCGCCGACCTGCAGCACCCGGTCCTCGGGAACCCCGCGCTCGACCAGCCACAGCTTGCCGACCTGGCCCTCGGTGAAGTTGTCGCCGGGCTGGCGGCCGCCGGTGGTGGCGATGTACCGGACGACGCCCTCCTGGTAGAGCCCGAGTGCGTGTCCCAGGCGGGCTTCGAGCACGTCGGAGGGCACGCCGTTGTACTGCGCGGCGCCCAGGACGATCGCCATGTCGGCCTTCGTCCAGTCGTCCACCCGCGCGACCTGCCACACGCGGACCGCCGTGCCGCCCACGACCAGCAGCCCGACGACCAGCGCACCGAAGACGAGGCGCAACACGATCCGGCGAATCCTGGCGAGTGGTCTCAGGGTGGTCGTCCGCACACCCAGCATGCTCCCAGACGGCGGGGGTCCCGCGTTGACGCCCCTGCGAGGATCTTCGTCATGCCTGCTGAGCAGCCGACCATCCTCGCGACGTCCGGGGGCTACCGCTCCGGCCGCCGGACCAACCTCGAGTTCAACAAGCTGATCCACTTCGCCCTGGAGCTGTCCGGGGTGCAGGGGCGCAAGCCGCGGTTCTGCCACGTCGGGACAGCGGGCGGCGACCAGCGGGCGATGAACGCCAACGTGGTCGAGGCCGGTGCCGTCGCCGGCGTCGAGGTGTCGGTGCTCAACCTGTTCACGATGCCGCCGACCGACGACCTGGAGTCGTTCGTGCTGGCGCAGGACGTCGTGTGGGTGGGCGGCGGTTCGGTGGCGAACCTGCTCGCGGTGTGGGAGGTGCACGGCCTCGGACCGGTGTTCCGCAAGGCGTGGGAGGCCGGTGTCGTGCTCAGCGGTGTCTCCGCGGGCTCGATCTGCTGGCACACCGGCGGCGCGACCGACTCGTTCGGACCGGACCTGCGCATCGTCACCAACGGCCTCGGCCTGCTGCCCTACGGCAACGGCGTGCACTACGACTCCGAGGAGCAGCGCCGGCCCAAGGTCCACGAGGCGGTGGCCGCGGGCGTGCTGCCGACGACCTACTGCACCGACGACGGCGCCGGGCTGCTCTACCGCGGCACCGAGCTCGTCGAGGCCGTGGCGGAACGTCCCGGCAGCGGCGCGTACGTCGTGACCAGGGACGTTTCTTCAGCAACCGCACAGGAGGAAAAGCTCGACACCCGCCTGCTGTGAGGCACACCTTGGAGGTGTGCGCCGGCTGCTGATCGTCCTCATCGCGGCGGCCGTCTACGTGGTCCCGGACGCCGCGCCCTGCTTCGCCCACGGCCAACCGATATCCGATATATCAGTTTTCCGTGGACCTGATGTACTGGATATCAGCCCGGACTCCGGAGCTACCGGCGATATATCGGATACGGGTTCGTCGGCGATATCCGATATATCAGCAGCTGACATATCGGCGGCGGTAGCTGCGGGCGGTGCGTCTGACGTCGGCGTCGCGGTGCTCGACCTGAAGACGGGTCAGCTCGTCGAGCAGCAGGGCGAGCAGCAGTTCTACTCGGCGTCGTTGTCGAAGCTGCTGCTGGCGGTGGACGCGCTCCAGCAGCCCGTGACCGACGCGGACCGCGAACTGATACATCGCGCGTTGAGCGCGAGCGACGACAGCGCGATGGACGTGCTCTGGACCAGGTTCGACGGCGTGGGCGCCATCGGTCGCGTCGCCGCGGCCGCCGGACTCACCGGCACGCACGCGCCGGACGACCCGTCGCAGTGGGGCGAGGTCGTCATCACGGCCGACGACATGGTGCGGCTCTACCGGTACGTCCTCAGCTCGCCGGTGCGCGACGCGGTCGTCACGGCTCTGTCCGCGGCGCCCGCCACCGCGGCCGACGGCTTCGACCAGGCGTTCGGCCTGCTCGGCGGCACCGGCGCGTACGCCAAGCAGGGCTGGATGTACTACCTGCCCAGCGACGTCTACCTGCACAGCGCCGGCGTGCTCGACGACCGCTACGCCGTCGCCGTCCTCACCACGAGCCCGACCGGGTCCTGGACCACCGCGCGCCAAGCCATCGACGCCGTGACCACCGCGCTGCTCGCGAAGCTCGGCGTCAACGGCTGAGCCGTTCCGGTTTCGGCCAGGACCGCTCCCCGGTGCACTCGCGCACCATCAGGTGGGCGAGCACGATCCCGTCGCGCACGGCGTGCACGTCAACCACCCGCGTCAGCGGCGCCCACCGCCGCCCCGACCCACCCGGCCCACCGTTCCCGGTCGCCCGCCCGAGCGCACAACACCCCCGGACAACGCGAAAGCGGGCCGGGCTCGACGCCCGACCCGCTCCGCGGAACCCGTGTGCGGCTCAGCAGCCGACCAGGCGCGCGGCCAGGTACGACTCCAGCTGGTCCATCGCCACCCGCTCCTGCGACATCGTGTCCCGCTCCCTCACCGTCACGGCGAGGTCGGTGAGCGTGTCGAAGTCGACCGTCACGCAGAACGGCGTGCCGATCTCGTCCTGGCGGCGGTAGCGGCGACCGATGGCACCCGCGTCGTCGAAGTCGACGTTCCAGTTGCGGCGCAGGTCCGTCGCGAGGTCACGGGCCTTCGGCGAGAGGTCGGCGTTGCGCGACAACGGCAGCACGGCGACCTTCACCGGTGCGAGCCTGCGGTCGAGCTTCAGCACGACGCGCTTGTCGACACCGCCCTTGGCGTTCGGGGCCTCGTCCTCGGTGTAGGCCTCCAGCAGGAACGCCATCATCGGCCGGCCGACACCCGCCGCGGGCTCGATGACGAACGGCTTGTAGCGCGAGTTCGTGGCCTGGTCGAAGTACGACAGGTCGACACCCGAGGCGTTGGAGTGCGTGGTGAGGTCGAAGTCGGTGCGGTTGGCGATGCCCTCGAGCTCGCCCCACTCCTGGCCGCCGAACTGGAAGCGGTACTCGATGTCGACGGTCCGCTTCGAGTAGTGCGACAGCTTCTCCTTCGGGTGCTCGTAGTGGCGCAGGTTCTCCTTCGACACACCCAGTTCCGTGTACCAGCGGGTGCGCTCGTCGATCCAGTACTGGTGCCATTCCTCGTCCGTGCCGGGCTCGACGAAGAACTCCATCTCCATCTGCTCGAACTCGCGGGTGCGGAAGATGAAGTTGCCCGGCGTGATCTCGTTGCGGAACGACTTGCCGATCTGGCCGATGCCGAACGGCGGCTTCTTGCGCGAGGTCGTCTGCACGTTCAGGAAGTTCGTGAAGATGCCCTGCGCGGTCTCCGGGCGCAGGTAGTGCAGGCCCTCCTCGGTCTCGACCGGACCGAGGTGCGTCTTGAGCAGGCCGTTGAACATCTTCGGCTCGGTGTACTTGCCGCGCACGCCGCAGTTGGGGCACGGCACGTCGGAGACGTCGCCCTCGGCGACCTCCTTGCCGGTGCGCTCGGCGTACTCCTCGGACAGGGTGTCCGCGCGGAACCGCTTGTGGCACGACTCGCACTCGATCAGCGGGTCGACGAACGCCTCGACGTGACCGGAGGCGACCCACACGTCACGCGGCAGGATGACCGACGAGTCCAGGCCGACGACGTCCTCGCGGCCGCGGACCATGAAGTTCCACCACTGGCGCTTGATGTTGTCCTTGAGCTCCACGCCCAGGGGGCCGTAGTCCCACGCCGAGCGGGTACCGCCGTAGATCTCCCCGCACGGGTAGACGAACCCCCTGCGCTTGCAGAGGCTGACAACGGTCTCGATGCGATCGGCGGCCAACTTCGAACTCCAACGGGGGAATGAGAATCGGGGGCCACAGCCTAGCCCGTCACGTCGCGCCCCGAACGGGCGACCGGAGCCTTACCCTGCACGAATGGAAGACCGGCTGCGGGAGCTGTGGGACTTCGCCGACCTCGACGGCACCGAGGCGCGGTTCCGCGCGTTCCTGGAGAACGTGCGCACCGACGACGAGCGGGCGGAGGTGCTGACCCAGCTCGCCCGCGCCGAGGGTTTGCGGGAGAACTTCGCCGCAGGTCACGCGCTCGTCGACGAGGCGGAGGCGCTGATCGCGCCCGACTCCACCGGCCGTGTGCGGGTGCTGCTCGAACGCGGCCGGCTGCACCGCTCCGCCGGTGACCCGCAGGCGGCGCAACCGCTGTTCGTGGCGGCGTTCATCCTCGCCAAGACCCGCGGTGACCTGTCGCTGGCCGTGGACGCCGCGCACATGGCGTCGCTGGTCGACGACCCGGAGAAGTGGACGAAGCAGGGCCTGGAGCTGGTCGGGGGCAACCCGGAGCTGGGCCGCTGGCTGGGTCCGCTGCACAACAACCTGGGCTGGTACTACTTCGAGAACGGCCGCTTCGACGAGGCGCTGGAGGCGTTCGAGAAGACGCCGGAGGCGTACGCGGAGAGCGGCAAGGCCAAGACGCTGCACGCGCTGGGCCGCACCGAGGAGGCCGCGGCGGCGGCGCGCAGGGCGCTGGAGCTGCTCCCCCACGACTCGCACGACGAGTGGGTCGAGGAGATGCGGGCTATCGCCGAGGCGTAGCCGGGCCCGCCGCCTCGCCCAGCCGCACCGTGAATGCGTCCTCGGCAAGCAGGCTCGTGTGCTCCTCGACCGCGCCGCCGGTGCTGGTCAGCGTCGGCTCGTACATCGCGGGCTCGTCGGTCAACGCCTCGGACAGCAACGGCACCACGTGCTCGCGCACCGGGAACGGCGACATCGCCCGCCGGTAGGCGACCACGGACTCGAACTCCACCGTGAGCACCCAGCGGTCGTCCTCGTCGGTGGACCGCGCCAGCGCGCCCCTGAGACATCCCGGCTGGGCGGTCAGGAGCTCGAGGGCGCGTCTCACCCGCGCGGTGAACGCCTCTGGGTCGGACACGCGGAACCGGCACACGAGCAGCACGGTGCAAGGATGGCACGGTGAACTCCAAGCGCCCTCTCCTGCCCGGCGACGGTCCGCTCGCCCGCGTGCGCCCGGCGGTGGCGTTCCTCGCCGTGCTCGCCCTGTTCGTCACGGGTGTCTTGGTCGGCGGCACGGTCGGCGCGGTGCTGCTGGGCGTCCTGATCGTCGGTGCCGTCGCCCTCCTGGCCGCCACCTGGAAGGTTCTTTCCCCAGCTCACCGCACGTTGCGCGTGGTGGTCCTGCTGGTACTCGTCCTCATCGCACTAGAATTGGTTCTGAAAATCCCTACCAGGTGAGGTGTGCCGCCATGACCGTCCAGCTGCACGGCGAGCACTCCCCCGAACGCGCGGCCCCCGCACCGCTGCCACCGCGCTCCGCGCAGACCCTGGCCGCGGCCGGCGACCTGCTCCGCGCACTCGCCGCTCCCGTGCGCATCGCCATCGTGCTCCAACTGCAGGAACACGACCGTTGCGTGCACGAGCTGGTCGAGGCGCTGGGCGTCGCGCAGCCGCTCATCAGCCAGCACCTGCGCGTGCTCAAGTCAGCGGGCGTGGTGCACGGCGAACGGCATGGCCGCGAGGTCGTCTATCGGCTCGTGGACGAACACCTGGCGCACATAGTGGTAGACGCTGTGACGCACGTCGAGGAGAAGTTGTGACCGGACTCAGGTCCACCAAGCAGCGCACGGCCGTCTCGAACCTGCTCGACCAGCTCGACGACTTCCGCAGCGCCCAGGAACTGCACGAGGAGCTCCGCCGCCGCGGCGAGGGCATCGGCCTGACCACGGTCTACCGCACCCTGCAGTCGCTGGCCGACGCGGGCCAGGTCGACGTGCTGCGCACGGACACCGGCGAGGCCATCTACCGCCGCTGCTCCGCCCACCACCACCATCACCTGGTGTGCCGCCACTGCGGCCGCACCGTCGAGGTCGAGGGCCCCGCGGTCGAGAAGTGGGCGGACCGGGTGGCGGCGGAGAACGGCTTCTCGGAGGTCTCGCACACCGTCGAGATCTTCGGGACGTGCGCGGAGTGCACCGCCAAGGGCCTCAAGTAGCCCACCGGCCCAGCGCACGCGGGGACCTTTCGTACCGTTGTGGGGTACGAAAGGTCCCCGCGTGCACTCGGGAACGGCCGCTCAGCTCTCGTAGGGCTCGGCCGACTCGGCCACCGGCTTAGTGCACGCGGGGAGCTTTCGTACCGTTGTGGGGTACGAAGGGTCCCCGCGTGCACGCGGGAACGGACGGTCAGGACTCGTAGGGTTCGGCAGGTTCGGCGACCGGGTCGGACGACTCCACGGTGAAGCTCGGCACCCACGACGTCTGCTCCGACGCCGACTTCGGCACCACCTGGCCGGTCACCTCGACCCACTGCTCGTCGGGCAGCGCCGGCACGTCGCCGAGCAGCTTCACCTTGAGCGGGCGGGCGTCGGCGGCGCAGCACGAGATCGCGATGCGGGCCACGTACGTCGAGCCCTCCGCGCGGGTCAGGAAGCCGGTGAGCTTGACCTTGCGGCCGTCGAGCGTGCCGGACTCGTCCCACGCCGTGCGGGTGATGAACTCGGTCATCGACAGCGGGATGACGTCACCGGAGGGCAGCTCGCCGAGCAGGTTGCGGGCGCGCTGCGTCTGGTTGGTGTCGGCGGCAGAGCCCACGACGTCACCGCCCAGCGCGGGGGGCGAGATCAGGAACACGGCGAGCACCGGCAGCAGCAACAGCCACGTCGAACGCGACGAGTGCTCGTGACCGAGTTCGGCGTGGTCGTGGTCCGCGGCCTCGACCGGCCTGGCCGCGCGGATGTCGCGGACGATCGCGAACAGCGCCAGGCCGATCATGATCACGCCGCCCGCGATCAGCAGGGGCAACAGGCCCGGCTTCACGTAGCGCAGGTACAGGCCCGAGAAACTGATCTTCAGCAGTGCACCGCCGAGCAGGACCAGCAGGATGTTCTGGGTTTCCCGCCTCACAGCAGCACCACCCCGGTCAGGACCGCGCACAAGATCGCCACCACGAAGGTGGCGGGTGCGAAGCGGAAGGCGAAGGACCTGCCGAACGCACCCGCCTGCAGGGCGATCAGCTTCACGTCGACGGCGGGGCCGACGACCAGGAACACCAGGCGCGGCAGCAGCGGCAGTGCGGAGAACGCGACGGCCACGAACGCGTCGGCCTCCGAGCACAGCGCCAGCACGACCGCCAGGACCGCCATGACCAGCACGCCCAGCACGATCTGGCCGCCGATGGTCTCCATCCAGGCCACTGGCACGAACGTCTTGAACGCCGCCGCGAACAGGCCGCCGAGCACGAGGAACCCGCCGGCGTCGACCAGGTCGTGCCGCGCGCTCTCGGCGAAAACGGTCCACCTGTTGGCGCCGGTGTTGTCCTTCATGCGGGCCAGCGCCCGTTCCGCGATCCACTCGGCCTTGCCGAAGCGGACCCACAGCCAGCCCATGACCATCGCCGTGAGCAGCGAGCCGGCGAACCGCGCGACGACCATCATCGGGGTGTCGTTGAACGCCACCGCCGTCGAGACCAGCACGATCGGGTTCACGGCGGGGGCCGCGAGCAGGAACGTCAGCGCCACCGCGGGTGCCACGCCCTGCTGCATGAGCCGCCGCGCCACCGGCACCGACGCGCACTCGCAGCCCGGCAGCGCCACGCCCGCGACACCCGCGACCGGGACCGCCAGCGCCGTCTTCGACGGCAGCGCCCTGCGCAGCACCGAGGCCGGGACGAACGCCGCGATCGCGCCCGAGATCAGCACGCCCAGCACCAGGAACGGCATGGCCTGCACGCAGATGGCGACGAACACCGTCGAGGCGGTGCGCAGCTTCGGCACGTCGAGCAGGTCGACGAGCCGGGACTGGAAGAGCAGTGCGAGGACGAGCACCCCGCACAGCACCTCCAACGACGTGATCTTCAGCCGAGGCGGGCCGGAGCGGCGCTTCGGCGAGCGGATCTCGCCGGTGATCGTCATTCCGCGTCCAGCAGCCTGCGGTAGGTGCGCTCCATGCCCGCGCGGACCTCCTCGGGCGAGGGCGGCTCCGCGAACTCGGCCTCCTCCTCGACGAGCTCCTCGTCGTCGAAGTCGACCGCGGTGCCGTTGACGGTGTCGTCCTCGGCCTCGTCCTCCTCGGCCGCGGCTTCACGCAGGTCCTCGATCGTCGCGATGACGTCGGCCGCACTCAGCGCCGGCAGCATCGGCGCGACGACGGCCAGCACGCCGCCCTCGGTGTCGTCGAGCGCCACGGCCTCGGCCAGCGCCACCGCGTGGTCGCGCTCGTAGGGCCCGCAGATGAAGGAGTCCCACTCCTCCCCGCCGGACGGCTCGAACGTCACCGTCCACGGGAACTCGTTGACCTCGGAGTCCTCTTCCGGCTCGTAAATGATCACGCCACCCATGGAAGGGGTTCCTTTCTGAAAAGCTAGGAGAAGCGGGACAGCAGCTCGCCGCGCACCTGCGACGCGGTCGAGACGACGAGCATGAGCAGCGTGCTCAGCGGCTCGGGCTTGAGCCCGTCCGCCGGGAACGCGTACCGCAGCATCACGTCGACACCGCGCTGGGACGCGATCACGCCGAGCGTGCCGAAGAGGCCCTGACCAGCGCGTTCCGCCACCCAGACGGCGGCGTCGGCCGGCAGGTCCCACGCGACGACGCACGTCAGCGAGAGAACGGTCAGGCCGTCGGCCAGCTCCATGCCCTGCACCGCGCACGGCACGTCGCCGTGACGGAAGCTGAGCGCGCCGTCGTCGTCGACCGCGACGTCGTGGAACAGCTCCAGCGCCTTGCGGGCGGACTCCAGGGCGTCACCTGTCGCGTTCACGAGACCTCCGAGTCGGGCTTGTCGACCGCACCACCGAAGCGCCGGTCGCGCTCGGCGAACTTCTCGCAGGCGCGCCACAGGTCGCGGCGGTCGAAGTCGGGCCAGAGGATGTCCTGGAACACCAGCTCGGCGTACGCGGACTGCCAGAGCATGAAGTTCGAGGTGCGCTGCTCGCCGGACGGCCGGATGAACAGGTCCACGTCCGGCATCTCGGGCTGGTACAGGTAGCGGGCGAGGGTCTTCTCGTCGACCTTCTCCGGGTTGAGCTGCCCGGCGGCGACCAGCCGCGCGATCTCGCGGGCGGCGTCACCGATCTCGGCGCGGCCACCGTAGTTGATGCACATCGCGAGGTTCAGCCGGTCGTTGTCGCGGGTGCGCTCCTCCGCGACCTCCAGCTCCTTGATGACGCTGCGCCACAACCGCGGCCGGCGCCCCGCCCAGCGCACCCGCACGCCCAGCTCGTCGAGCTCGTCGGTGCGGTGGTGGATCACGTCGCGGGAGAAGCCCATCAGGAAGCGGACCTCTTCCGGGCTGCGGCGCCAGTTCTCCGTGGAGAAGGCGTACAACGACAGCCACTTCACACCCATCTCGATCGCGCCCTTGGCGACCTCGACGACGACCTGCTCACCGCGCTTGTGGCCCTCGACCCTGGACAGGCCGCGCTGGTTGGCCCAGCGGCCGTTGCCGTCCATGACGATCGCGATGTGCTTGGGCACGAACTCGGCCGGGATCGCCGGGGGCACAGCGCCGGACGGGTGCGGCTCCGGCGGGCGCGGCACGCGCTTCTCAGCCTCGGCACGACGTCGACGCAGCATTGGACCAGGCATCCTCTCGGGCGAAAACCGTTGTCGGTAGGCGCCACATTAGCCTTCGTCGGCACGGGCCTTGCGCTCGACCAACGGCAACGACCGCAGCTGCCGCTCCAGGTGCCACTGCAGGTGCGCCGCGACCAGCCCACTCGCGTCACGGCGGGCCAGGTGCGGAATCCCGTCGACCACGTCCCACTGCCCGTGCAGCAACGCGGACAGCAACGACAGCGTGTCGCTCGACGGCGACGCGGACCCCGGCGGACGGCAGTTCGGGCACACCGACCCACCGGCCTGGACGCTGAACGCGCGGTGCGGACCGGGGTCACCGCACTTCGCGCACTCGTTGACCGCGGGCGCCCACCCGGCGAACGACATCGCCCGCATCAGGAACGCGTCCAGGACCAGCGACGGATCGCGCTCAGCCGCCGCCAACGCCCGCAGCGCGCCCGCGACCAGCAGGTACAGCCGCACGGCCGGTTCGCCCTCTTCGGCGGTGAGGCGGTCGGCGGTCTCCAGCACCGCGCACGCGGCCGTGTAGCGCTGGTAGTCGTCCACGATGCCCACGCCGAACGCGTCGAGCGTCTGCACCTGCGTGACGATGTCGAGCGAACGGCCGGGGTGGAACTGCGCGTCGACGTGGCAGAACGGCTCCAGCCGCGCGCCGAACTTCGACGTCGTGCGGCGCACGCCCTTGGCCACGGCGCGCAGCTTGCCGTGCCGCTGGGTCAGGAAGGTGATGATCCGGTCCGCTTCACCGAGCTTCTGCACGCGCAGCACGATCCCGGTGTCGCGGTACAGGTTCGCCATCAGAAGCCCAGGCGGCGCAACTGCTTCGGGTCGCGCTGCCAGTCCTTGGCGATCTTGATGTGCAGGTCCAGGTACACGCGGGTGCCCAGCAGCGCCTCGATCTGCTTGCGCGCGGCCGTGCCGACCTGCTTGAGCCGCTCACCCCGGTGCCCCAGGATGATCGCCTTCTGCGACGGCCGCTCCACGAACACGAACGCGTGGATGTCGATCAGGTCGTCGCGGCCCTCGCGCGGCAGCATCTCCTCGACCACCACGGCGATGGAGTGCGGCAGCTCGTCGCGCACGCCCTCCAGCGCGGCCTCGCGGATCAGCTCGCCGACCAGCGTCTGCTCCGGCTCGTCGGTCAGGTCGCCGTCCGGGTACAGCGGCGGGCCCTCCGGCAGCTTGCCCAGCAGCAGGTCACCGAGCTTGTCGACCTGGAAGCCGTCGACCGCCGACACCGGGATGATCTCGGCGAACTCCATGACCTTCTGCAACGCGAGCAGCTGCTCCACCACCTGCTGCTGCGACACCAGGTCGGTCTTGGTGACGATGCCGACCACCGGCGTGCGCTTCGCGACCTTCTCCAGCTCGGCGGCGATGAACTTGTCGCCCGGCCCGACCTTCTGGTCGGCCGGCACGCAGAAGCCGACCACGTCGACCTCCGACCACGTCTCGCGCACCAGGTCGTTCAGGCGCTGACCCAGCAACGTGCGCGGCCGGTGCAACCCCGGCGTGTCCACCAGCACCAGCTGGCCGTCCTCGCGGTGCACGATGCCGCGGATCGTGTGCCGGGTCGTCTGCGGCTTGCTCGACGTGATGGCGACCTTCGTGCCCACCAGCGCGTTCGTCAGCGTCGACTTCCCTGCGTTCGGGCGGCCGACGAAGCACGCGAACCCGGAGCGGTAACCATCCATCCCGCCATTGTCCCTGGGACCGGCAACGGGGTTGTCGCCGGTCCCAGGATCTGCTATTCCACGCCGCACACGACCGTCAGGACCAGGCCTTCTGGTGCACCGCGCTGTCGTTGCCGGTCACGAAGGCGTCGATGCGGTTCGGGCCCCACGACACCGCGGCGGCACCGGACGACAGCACCCCGCCGTGCCACTCCCACGCGTGCCAGACCGTGTCGAACGCCTTGTGGTAGAGCGAGTTGTCCGTGCCGCGGGCGAACACGTCGAGCCGGCCGGGCGCCCACGACGCGACACCCGGTGCCTGGTCGATGCCCCCGCCCAGCGACTCCCACGACCCCCACACGCCGTTGTCGGCCCACGTGTGGTGCAGCGAGCTGTCGGCGCCCTTCGCGAACACGTCGACCCGGTTCGCGTCCCACGACACCGCCGCTGGCGTCGAGGCCAGGTCGCCGCCCAGCGCGGTCCAGCCCGACCAGGTGCCGTCGGCGAAGCTCTTCACGTGCAGACCGGTGTCCCCGGCGCCGCCGCGGCCGACGGTGAACAGGTCGAGCCGGCCGGGACCGCGCGACGAGATCGCCGCGCCGTAGCGGTACGTGCCGGTGTCGAGCGTCTCCCACGGGCGCCACACGCCGTCGTAGACCAGCCGCTGCACCCCGCCCGCGGCGTCACCGGCCACCACGTCGATGCGGCCGGGACCCCACGCCACCGCGGACGGCGAGGTCGTGAGGTACCCGCCGAGCGACTCCCAGTCGTGCCAACGGCCGTTCTCGTACACCCGGTGCCGCAACGCGTAGTCGGTGCCCACGGCGAACACGTCGAGCCGGCCGGGACCCCACGTCGTGACGGCGGGCGTGCCGTACACCTGCCCGCCGTGCCCGGTCCAGTCGCTCCAGGCCGCGTGCGCCACCGGCCCGGACAGGAACAGCGTGCCCGCGGCGATCGCGAGCACGCTGAACAAAGCGGTCAAACGTCTCATCCGCACTTCCCCCTCGTACCAGGCGGGCTCCCCCGCCCACGGGGTCAGCGCACCACGTCCGCGACCTCTCCGGCCGAAGTTGCACGAAAAACCGGCGCAGTTGCCGCGAGATCCCGCACCGCCGCCACGGACGCCTCGTCCAGACCGCCCGCGTCGGTCACCACGACCGCCGCCTCCAAGCCCTCCGCACCGCTCGACACCGCAGCCGCGACGGCCGCCTGCAGCGCGGTGAGCCGCAACGACGGCAACGACACCGTGGACGCGTTGTAGGTGCGCCCGTCCAGGTCGCGGACCGCGGCACCCTCCGCCGCACCGTTGCGCGCACGCACCGACCGCGCGAGCGTGACGAGCTTCGCGTCCTCGGCACCCAGGCCGTCGACACCGGCGTCAGTCATCCTTCTCCTCCTGGTTGGGCAGCGGGCGCACCAGCACCGTGGTGACCCTGATGCGGCCGCGTTCGTCCTTGCCGCCCTCCGCCCGCATGCGCAGACCGGCGATCTCCGCCTCCGTGCCGGGCAGCGGCACCCGGCCCAGGCGCTGCGCGAGCAGGCCGCCGACGGTCTCCACCTCGTGGTCGTCGAGCTCGGTGCCGAACAACGCGTCCAGGTCGTCGACCGGCAGCCGCGCGCTCACCCGCACCGTCCCGTCGGGCAGGTGCTCCACCGGCGGACGGTCGTCGGTGTCGGACTCGTCGGTGATCTCGCCGACGATCTCCTCGAGGATGTCCTCGATCGTCAGCAGCCCCGCCGTGCCGCCGTACTCGTCGACCACGATCGCCATGTGCCGCCGCGACAGCTGCATCTCCCGCAGCAGGTCCGCGATCGGCTTCGTGTCCGGGATGAAGCTCACCGGCCGCATCAGCTCGGCGACGTGCTCGGGGTTCTCGTCCTCCGCGAGCGTCGCCCGCATCAGGTCCTTGAGGTTCACCACGCCCAGGATGTCGTCGACGCTCTCCCCGATCACCGGCACGCGGGTGTAGCCGGTGCGCAACGACAGCGCGAGCGCCTGCCGCAGCGACTTGGCCTGCTCGATCCACACGATCTCGGTGCGCGGCACCATGATCTCGCGGGCGATCGTGTCACCCAGCTCGAACACCGAGTGGATCATCTCCCGCTCGCCCTCGTCGACCACACCGCGCTCCTGCGCCATGTCGACGAGCTCGCGCAGCTCCACCTCGGAGGAGAACGGGCCCTCGCGGAACCCCTTGCCCGGCGTGATCGCGTTGCCGATCAGGATCAGCAGCTTCGACAACGGCCCCAGCACCCGGCCGAGCTGGCGGACCGTGCCCGCCGCGGCCAAGCTCACGCCGTACGGGTGCTGACGGCCGATCGTGCGCGGCCCGACACCCACCAGCACGTACGACACGACCAGCATGCTCAGGCACGAGTACAGCGCCGCGAGCCAGTCCTCCTCGACGTACTGCAGGAACACGCCCGTGACCAGCACCGTCGCGGACAGCTCGCAGAACAGCCGCAGCAGCAGCAACAGGTTGACGTGCCGCGGCCGGTCGTTGAGCACCTGCAACAGCTGGCCGGTCCCCCACCGGCCCTGCCGTTGCAGTGCTTCCACCCGCGCACTCGACACGGTGCCCAGCGCGGCGTCAGCACACGCGAACAGGCCCGCGGCGAGCACGAGGACGACGGCCAGCAGCAGGAGACCGGCAGGGCTCTCGCTCATTCTCAGTCTCTCTTGGCGCGATCAGTCTTCTTCGGGGTGCTGCAGCGGCTTCTGCTCGTCGAGACCGACGGCGCCGAGCACCTTGTCATCCGCACTGCGCTGGTGCGCGGCCCGCTCGGCCTCGTCCCGCGCCGCGCGGAAGTCCGCGAGGATGCGGTTCTGCAACGTGAACATCTCACGTTCCTCGGCCGGCTCGGCGTGGTCGTAGCCGAGCAGGTGCAGCACGCCGTGCACGGTCAGCAGGTGCAGCTCGTCCAGCAGGCCGTGGCCCGCCTTCTTGGCCTGGTCCTTGGCGAACGCCGGACACAGCACGATGTCCCCGAGCAGCGCGGGACCGAGCCCCGCCGCGTCGGGCCTGCGGGCCGAGTCCAGCTCGTCCATGGGGAAGGCCATGACGTCCGTGGGACCGGGCAGGTCCATCCAGCGCTCGTGCAGGTCGGCCATGACGTCCAGCTCGACGAGCAGGACGGACAGCTCGGCCAGCGGGCTCACGCCCATGCGGTCCAGCGCGAAGCGGGCGGCGGAGACGATGGAACCCTCGTCGACCCCGACGCCCGACTCGTTGGCGATCTCGATGCTCACGGCGCCTATCGTCCCCGCCGCTGGTTCCCCCGCCGTGCACCGGGTCCCTGGTGCCGCCCGTTCTGGTCCAGCGCGTCCTGGTCGACCTGCCACTTCTCGTACGCGTCGACGATGTCGCCGACCAGGCGGTGGCGCACCACGTCCTGGCTGGTCAGCACGGAGAAGTGCACGTCGTCGACGCCGTCGAGGATCTCCTGGACGACCCTCAGACCACTGCGCTGGCCGCCGGGGAGGTCGACCTGGGTGATGTCACCGGTCACGACGACCTTGGAGCCGAAGCCCAGGCGGGTGAGGAACATCTTCATCTGCTCGGGCGTCGTGTTCTGCGCCTCGTCGAGGATGATGAACGCGTCGTTGAGCGTGTTGTGGGTGAGCAGGTGGTCCTCGGTCACGTACAGGGAGTCCTGCGCCGCGACCTGGATGCAGACCGTCTCGGTGCGACCGGCGGGCTCGATGCTGTCGATGAAGCGCATCGGACGCCCACCGCCACCGGCGGCGCGGTACTTCTCCCGCTTGCGCTCGAGCCGGAACGGCTCGATGCCCGCGGGCAGCCGGATGTCCAGGACGTAGGCGTCGTGGCGGTACCCGACCTCACGGCCCTTGGCCATGCCGGGCTTGCGGCCGGCTGCGGGACGGCACCGCCAGTAGGCGACACCGCCCAGTGAACGCACCAGACCGACCACGTCGTCCCGCAGGCGGGGCGAGGTGGTCACGTACTGGATGCGGCAGGTCCGTTCGGCCTGGGTGACCGGACCGCCGTCGGAGTCGAGCAAGCCCTGCAGAACGGCCAGCCGCACGTCCGCGCTGTTGTGGAGGTAGACCTCCGGTACGAACTTGGTGTGCGAGCGCGTGCCGTTCAGCCCGAGCTCGCGCATGACCTTCGTCACCGGGTTCGCGATGGTGACCACGTCGCCGGGCTGCCGGACGCGCTTGAGCGTGTAGTCGACCCGGTTCTTCCGGACCACCGCGACCTCGGGTTCCAATGCCACCTGGAGGGCGAGGGCGAGAGCCGGGTCGGCCGTCGAGAACGCCGGCGTCGTCGCGCCCGTGAGGCACCCGTCGCCGATGAGCAGGCCGAGCGCGTACGCGTCCATCGGCACTTCGCGTTCCGGCAGGCACACCGGCGCGCTGAGCATCGGCAGCTCATACCGGCGTGCGTGCGCGGCACGGAGGTTGCCGATCATCTCCTTCGTCTGGAGCACCCGCCACGGCTTGTCGCGGCGGCGGTCGGACGCCGTGCGGACCGTCCACAGGTGCTCACCGCACGCGAGGGTGGACGAACCGTCCTGGGCCGTGACCCGGTAGACGTCCTTCTCCCCCTGCGGGTAGACGCCCAGCACCGGCGTCGGCTCACCGTTCGAGCCGATGACCAGGTCACCGACCTGGAGCGACCCGATCGGCCGGAAGCCCTCCGGGGTCAGCACCGGGGTGAAGATCGGCTGGGCGCGGCCGCGCATGTAGGCGAGGGGTGCGACCTCGATCGTGCCCGCCTGCGTGAGGCGCGGGATCGACTCCGGGTCGACCATGTCGTGCAGCGCGTCGTAGAGCGGGCGCAGGTACGGGTCGATCTTCTCGTACAGGGTGCCGGGCAGGTAGCCGAGGCGTTCGCCGGCCTCGACGGCCGGGCGGGTCAGGATGATGCGGTTGACCTGCTTGGCCTGCAGGGCCTGGACGGCCTTGGCCATGGCGAGGTAGGTCTTGCCGGTGCCCGCGGGGCCGATGCCGAACACGATCGTGTTCTTGTCGATGGCGTCGACGTAGTGCTTCTGGTTCAGCGTCTTCGGCCGGATGGTGCGGCCGCGGCGGCTGATGATGTCGAGGCTCAGGACCTCGGCGGGCGACTCGTCCGTGTTCGCGCTCAGCATGGCGACGGTGCGGCGGACGGTGTTGGTGTCGACGGCCTGGCCGCGGCTCGCGAGGGTGACGAGCTCGGTGAACACGCGTTCCGCGAAGGCGACGTCGGCGGGGGCGCCGGAGAGGGTGATCTCGTTCCCGCGCACGTGGACGTCGGCGTCGAGCAGTTCCTCGGCGAGCCGGAGGTTCTCGTCGCGCGACCCCAGCAGGCTGAGCACCGCACCGTCGGGCACGGCGAACCGGGACTGACCTTCCTTGTTGCTCTGCTGTGTTTCTTCGGCCACGAGGCCCCGGCCTGCTTCCTGTCGCTCGGATCTGATGGCCACGATGCTAGTCCGGCCGAAAATGAGTGGCTACCGGATTGCTCACCGTGTGTGCTCACCGGTTGTGGAGATCCGCAGGCTGACCGTCGCCGACGTACCCGACTGCATGAAGCTCATCACGGACCGGGGTTGGGCCTGGACGCCCGAGCAGTGGGAGCTGATGCTCGCGCTGGGGCCGGCGTGGGGCGCGTTCGACGAGACCGGGTTGCTCGGCACCGCGGTGACGACGCCGTACCCGCAGATGCAGGCCATCAGCGGTGTGCTGGTGGGTTCGTGGGCGGGACGCAGGGGCATCGGCACTCAGCTCATGACCAATGTGTTGGACATCAGTCCTTCGGTGCTGTTCGCGACGGCCATGGGTGAGCCGCTGTACGCGCGGCTCGGCTTTCACCCCGTCGGGGCAACGGTCGAGTTCCAGGGCGAGCTCGCCGGTCCCGCGAGCGGGAGGACGCGGCCGGCGACGCCCGCGGACCTGCCTGTGCTCGTCGCGCTGGACGAGGAGGTGAGCGGGTTCACGCGACCGTTGCTGTGGGAGCGGCTGCTCGACCCGGCGTCGCCGTACCGGGTGCTGATGTCGGCGGAGGGTGTCGTCGCGACGCGGCCGAACCCGGCCGGGGAGACCGTGGGGCCGCTGATCGCGCCGTCGGCCGAGGTCGCGTGCGCGATGCTCGTGGACGTGGCCGCCGGTGCGGGCCGGGTCCGCGTGGACACCGGTGACGCCGAGGTGGCGGCCTTCCTGCGGGGACGGGGGTTCGAGCAGGGTGGCGGCGGGTGCACGTTGATGGTGTGCGGTGCCGACGACGTGCCGAGTGACCGGTCGCGCTACTTCGCCCCCGCTTCGCACGCACTCGGGTGACGCGGGGACTCGACGGGAACCGCCGCGCTTGCACACGGGCGAGCTGACCACGCCGATATCCGATATATCGCGAGCTCGACGACCTCGGTACGAAGGTCGTCGAGCTCGAGCAAGCACGGTCTGAGGTGGTGGGGCAAGGCCACCCGGGTGGAAGGCCCCTCGTCAGAGGCGTTTGCCGCCGAGCAGGTGCAGGTGGGCGTGGAAGACCTCCTGCCCGCCGTCGGTCCCGGTGTTGAACTGCAGCCGGTAGCCGCTCTCCGCGACGCCCTCGGCCTCGGCGACCTCCTTCGCGGCGGCGAAGAGGTCGCCGAGCTGGTCGCGGTCGAGTGCCACGGCGTGCGGGACGTGCTCGCGCGGGATCAGCAGCACGTGCACGGGTGCCTTGGGGTGGATGTCGCGGAACGCCAGCGTCGTCGCGGTCTCGTGCACGACGGTCGCCGGGATCTCGCCTTGGACGATGCTGCAGAACAAACAGGCCATGCGCTCACACGCTAGCGGGGTTCAGCGGAACAGGGCGGCCAGCTGGTCGTCGACCGCCTCGGTCATCTCCTCGGCGGTGAGCTCGTCGGGCCCGAGCTGGTGGTGGACGTTGAGCCCGTCGACCAGCGCGATGAACCGCCGGGCCGCCTTCAACGGCACCACGCCGGCGCGCAGCTCGCCTGCTTCCGCCGCGGCGGCGAACACGCGCGCGACCTCGTTGTACAGCTCGCGCGTGCCGTAGCGCTCCAGCTCGCGCAGCGACGGTTCCACCAGTGCCCGCGGCAGGAACGACAGCAGCACCGCCGCCTCGACCCGCCGGTCCTCGTCCAGCGCGAGCATCTCGTGGGCGATCGCCGCCACGCGCTCGCGGTTGCCGAGCGCGGGGTCGATCTGCTCGAACCGGGCGAGGAACCGCCGGTAGGCGAGCTCCATCGCGAAGCCCAGCAGCGAGTCCTGCGTCGGGAAGTAGTGGCGCAGCGACCCGCTGGACCACCCGGACTCGGCCGCTACGGCCCGCACGGAGGCGTGGTCGATCCCGTCGCGCCGCACGATGCGCCAGACGGCCTCGGCCAGCTCGCGGCGGCGTTCCTCGTGGTCGACAACCTTCGGCACCGGCCCTTTCTAGCAGCCGCGCGCCAGCCGGACGACCGCCTCCTCGCACCGCTGCCAGGACGCCGTGCCGGGGGTGATCACGTCCATGTGCCCGGCGCCCTCGACGACGACGAGCTCCGCCTGCGGCTCCACGGCGCAGAACCCGGTGCTCTGCTCGACGGGCACGTCCTCGTCGCGGTCGCCGTGCACGCACACCACCGGTTTGCCGATCGGCACCAGCGCGGCCGGTGACGCCTCGGCGAACTGCTCCTCGGTGCACAGCTCCAGCGCCCGTGCGGTGATGTGCCGGGTGAAGTCGAGGACCGCGGCCTGCGCGACCGCGCCGACGACCCGGTCGCTGTGCTTGGCGGCCCACACGGCGAGGTGTCCCCCGGCGCTGTGCCCCAATGTCACGACGGGCCCGATGTCGACGGCATCAATGGCGGCCAGCACGTCCTGTCCGGTTACCGGCCACCCACCGCCACCGCCGACGCGCCGATATTCGACGTTCCACACGGTGAATCCGCGCCGCACGAGCACATCGGCAAGTGGCCGCCCCAACTCGAGCCCGTACCGCTGATGCCAAAAACCACCGTGGATGACGACAACAGCACCCTCCGCAGTCCCTGCAGGAACGTAAAGCTCACCGAACTGACTGGGGTGGTCACCGTAAGCAATCCGCTGCACACACCCGAACCTACGCCAATCACCGGAACGGCAAGGCCGCCGCCAGCGAAGAGGGAAACGAGCCGGAAAGGGCAGGCGGGAAGGCCCAAAAAGAGCAGGTGAGGGTGAGGAGGGACGGCAGAGGAGGGGCAGCAGATGAGGGCAGCAGGCACCTGGTCCGGGGGTCCGGGGGCGAAGCCACCCGGCTGGGGTTTGGGGGCTCGGCCCCCAAAAAACACCCTTCTTTCGCCAAGCGGCGAAGGCGCGCAGCGCCGAGCGCGCGAGGCGGGAGAAATAAGGAGGCGCCCCGCGGTCCGAAGCCTGGGGGTCGCTTCGCCGCGAGGCGCCGACGCCGGACCGAGGGGGGAGGTGTCCGGCGAGTCTTTTGGGCAGAAGGGCCTAATCGTCTACTCCGTTTCCGGATAGACCAATCATCCCCTCTGTGGACAAGGGTAACCCCGAGGGCCTGGGATTCGCTACAACTCTCGTCAAGCCAATCCATCGGGTGTTCATCTCGGGAGTGACCGGGGTCACCAGCGGGGGGTGAGCACCCCGATGGCACCAAGAGCAACGGCTGCGGCGGTAGATGCACGCAGAACAGTTGGGCCCAATCGGACCACTCGTGCACCCGAAGATCGCAACGCGTCGAGCTCGTCGGGGGTGATCCCGCCTTCGGGCCCCACGACGAGCAGGACGTCCCCGGCGGTGGGCAGTGCGACGTCGGCGAGCCGGTCGGTGGCGCTTTCGTGCAACACGAGCGTCAGCGCCGAGGACGACACGCGCTGTGCCAGCTGCGCGGTGCTGACCGGTTCGTCGACGAACGGCACGCGGGCGCGGCGGGCCTGCTTGGCCGCTTCGCGGACCGTGGACCGCCAGCGGCCCAGTGCTTTGGCGCCGCGCGGGCCGTCCTCCCACTTGGCGACGCATCGGGCGGCGCGCCAGGGCAGCACGCCGTCGACGCCGGCCTCGGTGGCCAGTTCGACGGCGAGCTCGCCGCGGTCGCCCTTCACGAGCGCCTGGGCGAGGACGACGCGGGGGGCCGGTTCGGGTTCGGTCCAGCGTTCGACGACGCGCAGCGACAGGGCGTCCTTGTCCAGGACCGCCACGACGACGCAGCGGACCTGGGTGCCGGAGCCGTCGGAGAGCACGAGCTCCTCGTCGGCGCGCAGCCGTTTGACCGTCGCCGCGTGCCGGCCCTCGGGGCCGTCCAGCACGAACGACTCGCCCGAGGGCAGCGCGGGGACGAGGAAGACCGGCAGGGTCACCGGTTGCCGCGGGAGGAGCGCAGGCGGGAGAACAGCCCGCCGCCGCCCTTGCCGTTGTGCGACAGGGACGGTTCGCTCTCGCCGCGCAGCTCAGCCAGTTCGCGCAGCAGCGTGGACTGGGCCGCGTCGAGCTTGGTCGGCACGACGACGTCGAGGTGCACGTGCAGGTCGCCGCGGCCGTCGACGCGGCCGGTGGAGCGCAGCTTCGGCATGCCGCGGCCGGTGAGCACCAGCTGCGTGTTGGGCTGCGTGCCGGGGTCGATCTGCAGCTCCTCCTCGCCGTCGAGCGTCTTCAGCGGCAGCGTGGCGCCGAGCGCGGCGGTCGTCATCGGGATCTGCACGACGCAGTGCAGGTCGGCGCCGTCGCGTTCGAAGATCTCGTGCGGGTGCTCCTCGACCTCGACGTACAGGTCGCCCGCGGGGCCACCGCCGGGGCCGACCTCGCCCTGGCCCGCGAGGCGCACGCGCATGCCCTCGGCGACACCCGCGGGGATGTTGACCGAGATGGTGCGGCGCGAGCGGGTGCGGCCGTCGCCGGCGCACTGCTGGCACGGGTCGGGGATGACCTCGCCGTAGCCGCGGCAGACCGGGCACGGGCGGGACGTGACGACCTGGCCGAGGAACGAGCGCTGCACGGACTGGACCTCGCCGCGGCCGTTGCAGGTGTCGCAGCGGATCGGCTTGGAGTCGCCGGCGGTGCCGGCGCCGTGGCAGCGGTCGCAGAGGATCGCGGTGTCGACGGTCAGCTCGCGGCTGGCGCCGGAGGCGCACTCCTCCAGCGTCATGTCGAGGCGGATCAGCGCGTCCGAGCCCGGCTGCACGCGGCTGCGCGGACCGCGGCCACCACCACCGCCGCCCGAGGCGCCGAAGAACGCGTCCATGATGTCGCCGAGGCCGAAGCCCGCGAACGGGTCACCGCCGCCGCGTCCGCCACCGGAGTCGAGCGGGTCGCCGCCGAGGTCGACGACGCGGCGCTTCTCGGGGTTCGACAACACCTCGTAGGCGGCCGTCACCTCCTTGAAGCGGGCCTCCTCGTTGGGATTGACGTCCGGGTGCAGCTGCCTTGCGAGCTTGCGGTAGGCGCGCTTGATCTCATCCTGTGTCGCGTTCTGCGCCACACCGAGGATGCCGTAGTAATCCCTGGCCACCTTGTTCGCTTTCGTGTTCATCTTTCAGCACAAGTCCTGGTTCAACGACCGGTCAGGATCTCACCGACGTAGTTGGCGACCGCGCGGACGGCCGCCATGGTTCCCGGGTAGTCCATGCGCGTCGGTCCCACGACGCCCAAGCCGCCCAGCGGGTTGTCGCGGCTGCCGTACCCGATGGACACCACTGAGGTGCTGCGCATCTCGGCGGCCTCGTTCTCCTCCCCGATGTACACCATGACACGGCCGGGGTCGCGCGAGGCGGCCAGGAGCTTCAGCACCACGACCTGCTCCTCCAGCGCCTCCAGCACCTGGCGCAACGAGCCGGGGAAGTCCGCGACGTTGCGGGTGAGGTTCGCGGTGCCGCCGAGCACGAGCCGTTCCTCCGGGTGCTCGACGAGCGTCTCGATCAGCACCGTCGCGAGGCGCAGCATCGGGTCGCGCAGGTCCTGGCGGATCTCGTCGGGCAGCTCGGCGACCTTGGCGCTCGCGTCGGACAGCTTCTTGCCCGCCATCGCCTGGTTCAGCGACGCGCGCAGGTCGGCCACGTCCTGTTCGGAGACGACGTCGCCCAGCTCGACGATCCGCTGGTCGACGCGGCCGGTGTCGGTGATCAGCACCAGCATGAGCCGCGCCGGTGTGATGGGCAGCACCTCCAGGTGCCGCACGGCCGCACGCGACAGGGTCGGCACCTGGATCACCGCGACCTGCCTGGTCAGCTGGGCGAGCAACCGCACGCTGCGGCGCATCACGTCGTCGAGGTCGAGCGCCCCGTCGAGGAAGCTGCGGATGGCCCGCCGCTCGGCCTGCGAGAGCGGCTTGATCTCGCTCAGCCGGTCGACGAAGAGGCGGTAGCCCTTGTCCGTCGGCACGCGGCCCGCGCTGGTGTGCGGCTGGGCGATCAGGCCCTCGTCCTCCAGCGCGGCCATGTCGTTGCGCACGGTCGCGCTCGACACACCCAGGTTGTGCCGCTCGACCAGGGCCTTCGACCCGACGGGCTCCTGGTTGGACACGTAGTCGGCGACGATGGCGCGCAGCACCTCGAACCGACGCTCATCGGAGTTCACCGCTGTTCACCTCCCGTGTCCCACTGCTCCCGAGTTTACCCAGCCGGTTTCCTGCGGGGTGCCACGTCCGTGAAGCTGCTGTGACCGGGCTCAACCAGGCCTCAGGCCGGCTCGGGCGCCGATATCCAATGTATTGGACATCGGGTCGAAGTAGGACGGCAGCGGAAGCGGCAGTTGGGCGGCAGGTCCGCCGTGAACCGCCGGAGAGGGGCCTGCCCGTTCGTAGCTTCGAAGTCACCTGCCGACGACACGGGGGCTTCGATCCACATGACCGTCCTGCTGGACTCCGCTGATCTGAACGACGTGTCCGCCGCGGCAGCGCTCGGCTTCGTCACCGGCGTCACGACGAACCCGACGCTGCTGCGCCAAGTCACCTCCGACCCGCTCACGCACGCGGCCGAGCTGCTGGCCGCGACCGACTTCCCCGAGGTGTACTACCAGCCGACGGGCGCGCACGGCGACCTGCTCGACGAGGCGCTGCAGGCGTGGAAGCTCGCACCGGAGCGCATCGTGCTCAAGGTGCCGGCGACCCCCGGCGGTGCCGTCCTCGCCCAGCGGCTCGTGCGCGAGGGCGTGCCGGTCTCGCTGACCGCGGCCCAGTCGCCCAACGCCATGATCATCGCCGAGGCGATCGGCGCGGCGAGCGTGATCCCCTACGTCGACCGCGCGTGGCGCGACCCGCGCATCGGCAACGACCTCGTCCGCCAGCTCGCCGCCCTGCGGCGCGGGAGCACCCGCATCGTCGCGGCATCGGTGAAGAACGCCGGGCAGTTCACCCAGGCGTTCGCCGACGGCGCGGACGCGGTCACCGCGCCGCTGGGCGTGCTCACCCAGGTCCTCGCCCACCCCGCCGCGCTGGAGGCCGAGCAGGCCTTCGCCGGCGAGTACGGGGGCTGAGCCGTGTTCGAGGCGGTGCTCTTCGACATGGACGGGGTGCTGGTCGACACCGAGGCGTCGGTCGCCGACTTCTGGCAGGACCTGGCGCGCTCGCACGGGTTCTCGATCAGCGCGGCGGACCTGGACCGGCACGTGTACGGGCGCAGCGCGCTGCACACGTTGCGCGAGCTCTTCCCGATGATCCCGGCGGACCGCCACCCCGAGGTCTACGAGCTGATGCGGATCAACAACGAGACCCTGCACTACTCCACGATCCCCGGTGTCCTGCCGCTGCTCGGGTCGCTGCGCGCGACCAGGACGCCGGTCGCGCTGGTCACCGGTGCCGAGCCGTACAAGGCGGCGGCGGTGCTGAGGCAGCTCGGGCTGGAGTTCGACGTCACGGTCACCTCCGCCGACGTGGAGCACGGCAAGCCGGACCCGGCCTGCTACGCGCTCGCCGCGCACCGGCTCGGCGTGCCGGTCGAGCGGTGCGTCGTGTTCGAGGACGCCGACAGCGGCATCACCTCGGCGGTCGCCGCGGGCGCCACGTGCGTCGCGCTGGCACCGCCGCACCGCGAGGCCGCCGTGTGCGCGGCCGGTGCCGCCGCGGTGGTGCGCGACTTCCGGGAGGTCTCGTTCGGCGGTGGTGCCCTGCGCACGCCGGAGCGCGAGCTGCCGTTCGTGCCGGCCGACCTGTTCACGGAGCCGCGGGACCGCTGGGACGCCGCCGTCGCGGACGCGCTCGTCGGGCCGGACGAGGTGGTCTACCGCTCGCACCTGGTCGGCGCCGACCCGGCGCTCACCAGGGAGGGCGGCGGCAACTTCTCGGTCAAGGGCGTCACGCCCGACCAGTTCGGCGAGCCCACCGCGGTGCTGTGGATGAGCTCGTGGGGCTGCGACGGCGCGGTGACCACGCACGAGGACTTCCCGGTGCTGCGGCTGGACGACCTGCTGCCGGTGCTCGACGGCGGCCCGATGGACGAGCGCGAGATGGTCGACCACCTGGTCGCGAGCGGGCTGCGGCCCGGCCAGAAGCGGCCCGGCATCGAGACGCTCACGCACGCGTTCATCCCGGCCGAGCACGTCGACCACTGCCACCCGGACGCGGTCATCGCGCTCACGTCGTTCCCGGACGGCCGCAAGTACGCCGAGGAGGAGTTCGGCGAGGAGGCCATCTGGTTCGACTACCGGCAGTTCGACGTGGACGTGGCCCGCGAGCTGGGCCGCAAGATCCGGTCGAGCCCGCGGGCACGGTTCGTCCTGCTCGCCAACCACGGCATCTTCACCTGGGCCGGCACGAGCGAGCAGTGCTACCGCAACTCGCTGGAGGCCGTCGCCCGGTCCACCACCGCGCTGCGCCGCGCGATCAGCCGGCCGGCCGACCTCGGCGGCCAGGTCGTGCCGCGCCACGAGCACCCCGAGGACGTGCTCGTCGAGGTGCTTCCCGTGCTGCGCAAGGCGTTGGGCGGCGAGATCCTGCACGTGGACCGCAGCGAGCAGGCGGTCGCGTTCGCCTCGTCGGCCCGCGGGCCCGAGCTGAGCCAGGTGGGTCCCGGCTGCCCCGACCACGTGGTCACCGCCGGCCACCGGCCGCTCGTGCCGGCACCCGGCGAGTCCATCGAGGACGGCATCAAACGCCACCAGGAGTGGTACAACGCGGTCTTCGAGCGGTACATCTCCTTCCCCACCACCAAACGCACCGACGCACCGCACGTCGTCGTGCTGCCCGGCATCGGTGTCGTCTGCTCCGGCCCGGACGCGGCGAAGGCACGGCTGTGCGCCGACCACTTCGGACAGACGATGACCGTCATCCGCGCCGCCGACGCGGCCGGTGGCTACGTCACGCTCACCGAGGAGCAGAGCACCGCCGACGAGTACTGGCCGCTGATCCGGATGAAACCGCAGCTGGTCCCCCGCGACGGGCGGCTGGCCGGTCAGGTCGTGCTCGTCACGGGTCTGCCGGACGACGTCGCGATCGGCGTCGCGGAACGGCTCACCGCCTCCGCCGCGCACGTGGCGGTCGCGGGCCGCGACCACGACCGCATCGCCGCGGCCGTCGAGGAGATCCAGAAGCACCAGGGCGAACGCCGCGCGGTCGCGCTGCCGGGCACCGACCCCGAGCGCGAGGCAGTGCTGGCCTACGGCGGCTTCGACGTCGTCGTCGACACCGGGGACGACCCGGAGGCGATCGCCGACACCGTTCTTTCCACCACGCGAGACAGGCAGGAGTCCTGATGAGTCTCACGACCGACAGGAAGAGCACCGCGGAGCTGATCGGGCTCGACGGGCTGTTGCCCGACGGGCACCGGCTGCTGGCGTCCTGCTTCGACGCGCACCACACGATCGGCGGTGGCCTGTTCGCGATCGGCGAGGCCGTGGAGGAGATCGACCGGATCTCCAGCTCGGGTCTGTGCGCCGGCGAGGGCCTGCTGTACCGCTGCCTGTGGAGCGCCGACGGGAGCCCCGCCGAGCTCGTGGTCTACGACGAGACGGGGGTGCGCCGCTACCACCGGCTCGACAACGTCTCCACGCCGCACGACATCCTCGTCGTCGACGGCAACGTGCTGGTCGCCGCGACCATGCAGAACGAGGTGCAGTGCGTCGGCCCCGACGGTGAGGTGGCGTGGCGCTGGCAGGCCCCCGGCGAGGCGGACAGCTGGCACCTCAACAGCCTCGCCCGCTACGGCGACCGCACCGTCGTGTGCGGGTTCGGCGAGTTCCTGCGCCGCCGCGGCTGGGACGAGAACGGCAAGCCCGCGAGCGGCCGCGTGGTCGACCTGGAGACCGGCGAACCGGTCCTGGAGGGGCTGAAGGCACCGCACAACCCGTACTACGCCGACGGCACGTGGCTGGTCTGCGACTCCGCGACCGGTGACCTGGTCGAGATCGACGACACCGACCGCACCCAGCAGCGCAGGCTCGCCCTGCCCGGCTGGCCGCGCGGCCTGGTCGCCGCGGGCAACCACCTGTTCGTCGGCCTGAGCCCGCACCGGCACGCCGCGACCTCGGTCGAGACGGCGGCGGTCGCGGTGGTCGACCGGGCGAGCTGGTCGGTCCTCGGCGTGGTAAACCTGCCCGCCCGCGAGGTCTACGCGCTGGCGCTCGCACCGGCCGCGCTCGTCGAGGGCGCGCGGCAGGGCTTCGGCGCCAACCAGACCCGCGTGCACGAGCAGGGCCAGTGGCAGATGTTCGACCGGCTCGGCGTGCGGCCGCGGCGGCTGTGGGCGGTCGGCGACCCGCTGGCCGAGGACGAGTGCCACGCCTCGATCACGCTGGACGGCCCGGTCGTCGACGACGCGGAGGCGGGTGGCCTGCTGACGCTGGACTGCCTGGTGCGCAACACCGGTGCGGGCGTGCTGACGCCGGCACCGCCGTTCCCGGTGCGCGTGGTGCACCGCTGGACCGCCGCCGACGGCAGCGAGGTGCCCACCCAGCCGATCCGGTCGGCGCTCCCCCAGTCGCTGCCGCCGGAGGCCGTCACCCGCGTGCCCGTCCGCACCCGCGTGCCGGACCTGCCGGGGCTCTACAAACTGCACGTCACGCTCGCCCAGGACAACGGCGTCCCGTTCGACCAGCTCGACCAGGACAGCGCGCTGGTGCTCGACGTCAGCGTCGTCTCCGGTCACCCCGACTACGAGGCGCTGAGCGGGTTCGGCCTGTACCCCAACGAGGTCCGCACCGCCTGCAACTCCGGCGGCACGGTGTCCGACGTCGTGCGGACGCTGCTGAGCCGCCCGACCGGCACGTACAACGGCCTCACCCTCGGCCTGGTGCAGGAGCACGGCACCGACGCGTTCGTCGAGGCCGTCGCCGCCGTGCTGCGCGGGTCCGCGTCCGCCATCGAGCACATGGTGCTGGCGGCGATCCCGGACTACGACGACGTCAAGCTCACCGGCGCCGAGGCCGTCGCGCTCGCGTTGCACCGCTGCGGCACCAGGGTCGCGTTCGCCTACGCCGGCACGTCCGAGCTGGCGCTGTGCGACGCGCTGGCGCGGGTCGGGCTGCTCGTCAACGGCCGCGGCGACCGCGAGTCGCTGTTCCAGGCCGGTGGCGCGAGCCGACTGCAGGCGGGCACCGGTGCGGCGGTCCTGCACGGCGCGCGTGGCCTCACCAACGCGCTGGGTGCGCTGGCGGACCTGCGCCGCAACGAGATGGGCACGCTGGCCGTGGTCGGCATGCCGTCGACCGGGTCGCAGCCGTTCCTGCCGCCGCACGGCGAACCGGACCTGATCGCGGCCTCCGGCGACTTCGCCAAGTCGTGGTTCGAGCTCGGTGCCGTGCCGAAGGACGACCCGCGCGGCTACGTCGAGGAGTTCGGCACGAAGCTGTTGCAGGCCATCGACGACGTCCGCCAGGCCCCGCACGGGCCGGTGCTGTTCGCGCTGCCGCAGGACGTGGCCGAGGCGGAGTGGCTGCCGCTGACGGCGCTGCCGCTCATCCCGGTCGCCGAGCAGCCCGCGTTCGACGAGGGCGCGCTGAACCGGGCGGCCGAGCTGCTCGCGGTCGCCCGCAGGCCCGCGGTGCTGATCGACGACTACGCGCTGACCCACCGGGGCGTGCAGGCCGCGCTGGCCGCGTTCTGCGCCCGCACCGGAGCACCGGTGCTGCAGGTGAAGTACCGCCGCGGCCCGATGCTGTTCGAACGGCTGCACACCGCGGACGTGCCGGAGTTCATCGGCTGGTACGACCCGAAGTCGCCGATGCACCGCGCGGTGCTCGACACGACCGACCTGCTGATCACGCTGGAGGACCGCAACATGTACCCGCGGGTGGTCGGCCCGCTGCCGGACTGCCCGAAGATCGCGGTGAACACGAAGCCCGCGGCCGTGGAGAAGAACGGCTACCTCGAAGCCGGTGACGTGCTGGTGGCCGGTGACGTCGTGGCCGCGCTGCGCGAGCTGACCGACGAGGCACCCGACCTCGACGGCAGCTGGTACACCGGGCTCTCCGACGAGCCCGCTCCCGCGGGGGAGACGCCGCCGGCGGAGGCCGCCGTGATCCGCACCGGGGTGGCACGGGCGATCGGCGCTGCCGCTGCGCGGTCGCGGCGCCGGGCCGTGCTGGTCGACGACAGCCAGATGTTCGGCGGCATGCTCGCCGAGGACTACGACCAGTTCCCGCACGGGCTGCGGGTGTTCGGCGGGCACGGCGGGTTCGTCGGCTGCGGCATCACGATCGCGACCGGCCTCGCGCTGGGCGAGCCGGCGGCGAAGGTGTTCTGCACCCTGGGCGACCAGGGCTTCACGAACTCGGTGCAGGGCCTCGCGGCCGCCGTGCAGGAGTCCGCGCCGGTCACGTTCATCGTGTGCAACAACGGTGGCGCGGTGTCGTTGCGCAAGCAGTCGCGGCCGTCGGGCTGGCTCGACGCGGGCCACGGCCAGTACCTCGACAACGCCGCGGGCATGCGGTACGTCGACATCGCCGAGGCGTGGGGCGTGCGCAGCTGGCGGGTGGACCTGGGCGAGTGGCTCGACCGCGACCGCAGCGCCACCCGGCTGGAGACGTTCGCGCAGGCGTTGCAGGTGGCCGCCGAGGAGACAGGGCCGACGCTGATCGAGCTGGTCCTGCCCTCCGACCCGGAGTTCTGGTCCGGCGTGTGGATCACCGAGGGCTTCGAGCAGCAGAAGAAGGCCGCACCCGAGGAGGTGGCCCGTGCATGAGGTCGCGATAGGAGCCGCACCGCTGACCCCGTACCGGGAGGTGTTCGGCGACGAACGGATGGAAGCGCTGCGGGACACCGCGGAGGAGGCGTCGAGGGCGCTGCACGGCCGGACCGTGTGGAACGTCAACTCGACGGCCGCGGGCGGCGGCGTGGCCGAGCTGCTGCACGCGCTGATGCCGCTGGCCCGCGCACTCGGGATCGACACGCGCTGGCTGGTCATCGACGGTGACGCCGAGTTCTTCGCCATCGCGAAGCGGTTGTGCACCAGGCTGTACGGCGCGCCCGGCGACTCCGAGCCGCTGGGACCGGAGCAGCTGCAGCACTACCGCGCGACGACCGAGCGGGAAGGCGGCGCGCTCGCGGCCCGGATCCGGCCCGGCGACCTGGTGGTCGTGCACGAGGCGCAGCCGGCCGGTCTGGTCGACGTCGCCCGCAGGCTCGGTGCGACGGCGGTGTGGCGCAGGCACATCGGCACGGACGAACCGAACGAGCACACCGAGGAGGGCTGGGCGTTCCTGCGCAGGTTCGTGGAGAACGCCGACGCCACGGTGTTCCTCACCCGGAACGCCTGCCCGGACTGGGCGCCGCGGCCGCACATCATCCCGCCGTCGATCGACCCGTGCGCCCCCAAGAACCTGGAGCTCACGGACGAGCAAACGCTTGCGATCCTGCGGCGCACCGAGATCGTCGCGGGCACCGCGGACCCGGTGACCATCCGTCCGCCCGTGGGCGAGCAGGTCACCGTGCGGCACAAGGCGACCATCGTCCGCGAGGTCGCGCCAACGGCCGACGTGCCGATGGTGGTGCAGGTGTCGCGGTGGGACGAGCTGAAGGACATGGCCGGGGTGCTGCGGGCGTTCCTCGACGCCGATGTCGAGAACTCCTGCCTCACGCTGGCGGGCGCGGACGTCGTCGGTGTCGCCGACGACCCGGACGCCCACCGGTTCTGGGACGAGTGCGTGGAGCAGTGGAAGGCCCTGCCGGTCGAGCACCGCCGGCGCGTCCAGCTGCTCTGCCTGCCGATGACCGACCTGCGGGAGAACGCGCTGGTGGTCAACGCGTTGCAGCGGCACGCGACCGCGGTGGTGCAGAAGAGCATCGCCGAGGGCTTCGGCCTCACCGCGACCGAGGCGATGTGGAAGGGCAAGCCGCTGGTCGCGAGCGCGGTCGGCGGGCTGCGCGAGCAGATCGTGCACGGCGAGTCCGGCCTGCTCGTCGACGACCCGCACGACCTGGCCACGACGGCGGCGCTGATCCGGCGGCTGCTCACCGACCCGGTGCTGGCGCGCCGGCTCGGTGAGGGCGCCCGGCGGCGGGTGAGCGAGTGCTACCTGCCCGACCGGCACCTGACCGACTGGGCCGGGCTCATCAGGTCCGCCGTGACCGTGGAGGTGGTGTGATGCGCGCGCTCGGAGCGAACGGGCCGGTCGTGTCCGACCTCGGCCTCGGCTGCATGGGCATGTCGCAGTTCTACGACACCTGGGACGACACCGAGTCGCTGCGCACGTTGCTGGAGGCGCTCGACCTCGGCGTCACGTTCCTGGACACCGCGGACATGTACGGCCCGTACACCAACGAGGAGCTGGTCGGCCGGGCGGTGCGCGGCCGCCGCGACGACGTCGTCATCGCGACCAAGTTCGGCAACCTCAAGAACGGCGCGGGCGACAACGTCGGCGTGAACGGCCACCCGGAGTACGTGCGCACCTCCTGCGAGGGGTCGTTGCGGCGCCTCGGGGTCGACCACATCGACCTCTACTACCAGCACCGCATCGACAAGGGCGTCCCGCTGGAGGACACCTGGGGTGCCATGGCGGAGCTGGTGCGGGAGGGCAAGGTCCGGCACCTGGGCATCTGCGAGGCAGCGCCGGCGACGGTCCGGCGGGTGCACGCCGTGCACCCGGTGACCGCGGTGCAGACCGAGTACTCGCTCGTGAGCCGCGACCCCGAGGCCGAGCTGTTCGGCGTGCTGCGGGAGCTGGGCATCGGGTTCGTCGCCTACTCGCCGCTGGGACGGGGCATGCTCACCGGCCGGTTCAGCCGGTTCGAGGACCTGCGGCCGGACGACTTCCGCCGGCAGCTCCCCCGGTTCCAGCCGGAGAACCTGGCGCACAACAACGAGGTCGTCGCGCGGGTCGCCGAGCTGGCCTGGGCCAAGGGCGTCTCCGTCGCGCAGCTCGCGATCGCGTGGGTGCTGCGCCAGGGCGTCGTCCCCATCCCCGGCACGAAGAACTCCGTGCGGCTCAAGGAGAACACCGGCGCGCTCGACGTGGAGCTGTCGGCGGACGAGCTGGCCCTGCTCGACGAGGTCGCACCACCCGGTGCCGTGCGGGGTGACCGGTACTTCGCGGCAGGAATGACGAAGGTGGACCTATGAGCGGCCCGTGGTGGCGCGACGCCGTCCTCTACCAGATCTACCCGCGCAGCTTCGCCGACTCGAACGGTGACGGCATCGGCGACCTGCCCGGCATCACCGCCCGGCTGGACCACGTGGCGCGGCTCGGTGCCGACGCGATCTGGCTCTCGCCGTTCTACCCGTCACCGCAGGCCGACTTCGGCTACGACATCAGCGACTACGAGTCGGTCGACCCCGTCCACGGGACGCTGGACGACTTCGACGCGATGGTGGCGGCGGCGCACGAGCGCGGCATCCGGGTCGTCGTCGACATCGTCATGAACCACACGTCCGACCGGCACCCGTGGTTCCTGGAGTCGCGGTCGGACCGCACGAACCCCCGGCGGGACTGGTACATCTGGGCCGACCCCGCACCGGACGGCGGCCCGCCGAACAACTGGCTCAGCGCGTTCGAGCGCTGCGGCACGGCGTGGCGGCTCGACGAGCCGACCGGGCAGTACTACCTGCACAGCTTCACGCCCGGCCAGCCCGACCTGAACTGGCGCAACCCGGACGTGCACGCGGCGATCCGCAAGGTGTGGCAGTTCTGGCTCGACCGCGGGGTGGACGGGTTCCGCATCGACGTCGCGCACCGGCTGATGAAGGACCCGCAACTGCGCGACAACCCGCCGGAGGTCGCCCACGCGCGCCGGCACTTCACGCACCCCTCGGTGCGGCAGCGCAACCTGGACCTGCCCGAGGTGCACGACGTGCTGCGCGACATGCGGGTCGTGCTCGACGGGTACGGCGACCGGTTCGCGCTGGGCGAGGTGCCGATCAGCGACGACGCCCGGCTCGCCACCTACTTCGGCGGCGACGGGATGCAGACGGCGTTCCACATCGCGTTCTGGGAGCAGCCGTGGGACGCCAGGGCGTTCCGCGCGTGCGTCGACGGGCTGATCGCCCACACCCGGACCGACGCGGTGCCCACCTACGCGTTGTCCACCCACGACATCTCGCGGACCGTGAGCCGGTACGGGGCCGAGCACGCCCCGGTCGCCGCGATGATGATGCTGACCCTGCGCGGTGTCGCCTGCGTCTACTACGGCGAGGAGATCGGCATGGCCGACGCCCCGCCCGCCCTGGAGCAGGACGTGGACGGGCGCGACGGGCAGCGCACGCCGATGCAGTGGGACGCCACCGGCGGGTTCACCACCGGTACGCCGTGGCTGCCGCTGGCCGCCGACCAGCACATGGTCAACGTCGAGGCACAGGAGGACGACCCCGGGTCGCTGCTCAACCTGTACCGGCGGCTGATCGCCTACCGGCGCGGCAGCGAGGACCTGCTGCGCGGCGGCTACGTGTCGCTGGACAGCCCGGCGGACGTGTTCGCCTACCGGCGGGGCGACCTGCTGGTGGCGTTGAACTTCGCCGGCCACCCGGTGGCGTTCGACGTGCCCGGTGCCGCCGCCGGGCGGGTCGAGCTGTCCACCCGGACCGACCGCGAGGGCGTCGTCACGCTGCGACCGCTGGAGCTGAGCGACCACGAGGGCGTCGTGCTGAAGCTCACCGCGGGCGACCCGGCAGACGCGGAGGCGGGGCCGTGACCAGCAACTGGGCCGGTAATGTCCACTACACCGCGACCGAGTTCGTGCGGCCGGCCACCGTCGAGCAGGTGCGCAAGACCGTCGCGCACGCCGGGCACGTGCGGGCGCTGGGCACCCGCCACTCGTTCAACGACCTGGCCGACTGCCCCGGTGTGCTGGTGTCGGTGGCCGACCTGCCGCCCGTCGTCGACGTCGACGCCACCCGTGCCACGGCGCGGGTGGCGGCCGGGCTGAGCTACGCCGAGCTGGCACCCCGGCTGGACGCGGCGGGCTTCGCGTTGCCGGCGATGGCGTCGTTGCCGCACATCAGCGTCGGCGGGGCGGTCGCGACGGCCACGCACGGCTCGGGCGTGCGCAACCAGGTGCTGTCCGCGGCGGTCCGCGAGCTCGAGCTGGTGACCGCCGACGGCGACGTCGTCGGCATCGGCCGCGACGACCCCGACTTCGCCGGCGTCGTCGTCGGGCTGGGGTCGCTGGGCGTGGTCACGCACCTGACGCTGGACCTCGTGCCGACCTACCAGGTGCGGCAACGCGTGTACGAGGGCCTGCCGCTGGAGGTGCTCGACGACCACTTCGCCGAGCTCATGTCGTGCGCGTACAGCGTGTGCCTGTTCACCGACTGGCGAGAACCGGTGCTCACGCAGGTGTGGGTGCAGGAACGCGTGGACGAGCCGGCGACGCTGCCGTCGTGGTTCACCGCCGTGCCCGCCGACGGGCCGCGGCACCCGGTCGACGGCGTGGACCCGGTCAGCTGCACCACCCAGGGCGGCGTGCCGGGGCCGTGGTTCGAACGGCTGCCGCACTTCCGCTCCGACCAGCCGCCGAGCAGCTCCGGTGACGAGCTGCAGTCCGAGTACATGATCCCGGCGACCGACGCCGTCGCCGCCCTGCGCGCGCTCGGCGAGGTGCGCGAGCGGATCCGGCCGGCGCTGCAGATCTGCGAGGTCCGCACGGCGGCGCGCGACGACTTCTGGCTGAGCACCTGCTACGGCCGCGAGACGGTGAGCATCCACTTCACGTGGACCTCCGACATGTCGGTCGTGCTGCCGGTCGTGGAGCTCGTGGAACGGCAGCTCGCGCCGTTCTCGCCACGGCCGCACTGGGCGAAGACGTCCGTGGCGACCGCCGAGTACGAGCGCATGCCGGACTTCCGGGCCTTGCTGCACCGCTACGACCCGGCCGGGAAGTTCACCAACGCCTTCACGGACCGCCACTTCACCGGTCCCGACACCTCCGGGAGGAACAGGTGACGCACGTTGCCGGCTACACGTCGCCGCTCGCCGTCAACGGCGGCGGCACCGTCTGGTTCACCGGCCTGCCCAGCGCGGGCAAGAGCACGCTCAGCAGGGCGGTGGCCGACCGGTTGCCGACCGGCCGGGTCGAGCTGCTCGACGGGGACGAGGTGCGGCAGACGCTGTCCGCGGGCCTCGGCTTCTCCCGCGCCGACCGCGAGGCCAACATCGACCGCATCGGGTTCGTCGCGGACCTGCTGGCGCGCAACGGCGTGCTCGTGTTCGCCGCGGTGATCTCCCCGTTCCGCGCGGCCCGCGACCAGGTCCGCAGGCGCCATCAGGCGAGCGGCACGCCGTTCGTCGAGGTGCACGTCGCGACGCCCGTGGAGGAGTGCTCCGAACGGGACGTGAAGGGCCTGTACGCCCAGCAGCGCGCCGGCGCGATCCGCGGCCTGACCGGGGTCGACGACGTCTACGAGCCACCGCCCGCACCGGAGCTGCGGCTGGACACCCGCGGCAACACCGTGGACGACAGCGCCGACGCGGTGGTGGCCCTGCTGTGCGAGAAGGGAATGCTGCGATGACGCTGACCGCGGTGGACCACCGGCTGGGCGACCGGGAGGCCGCGCTCGCCGACCTAGAGGACGAGTCGATCCACATCCTGCGGGAGGTGGTGGCGACGTTCGACCGGCCGGTGCTGCTGTTCAGCGGCGGCAAGGACTCCATCGTCATGCTCCGGCTGGCCGAGAAGGCCTGCTGGCCGGGGAAGATCCCGTTCCCCGTCATGCACGTCGACACCGGCCACAACTTCCCCGAGGTGGTCGAGTTCCGCGACCGCAGGGTGGCCGAGCTCGGCGTCGAGCTGGTCGTGGCCTCCGTGCAGGACTCGATCGACCGCGGCCGGGTCACCGAGCAGCCCGGCCAGCTGCGCAACCCGCTGCAGACCGTCACGCTGCTCGACGCCATCGCCGGGCACCGGTTCACCGCGGTGCTCGGCGGGGCGCGGCGCGACGAGGAGAAGGCCCGCGCGAAGGAACGGGTGTTCTCGGTGCGCGACGAGTTCGGCCGGTGGGACCCGCGCAACCAGCGGCCCGAGCTGTGGGACCTCTACAACGGCCGGCACCGCGCCGGTGAGCACGTCCGGGTGTTCCCGCTGTCGAACTGGACCGAGCTCGACGTGTGGGGCTACATCCGCCGCGAGGGCATCGAGGTGCCGTCCATCTACTACGCGCACCGGCGGGAGGTCGTGCGGCGCGACGGCATGCTCATCGCCGTCACCCCGTTCACACCTCCATTCGAGAACGAGGAGGTGTGCGTCGAGACCGTGCGCTACCGGACCGTCGGCGACACCACGTGCACCGGCGCCGTGCGCTCCGACGCGTCCACTGTGGACGAGGTGGTCGACGAGGTCGCGGCGAGCACGCTGACCGAACGCGGCGCCACCCGCGCGGACGACCGCGCCTCCGAGGCCGCCATGGAAGACCGCAAACGGGAGGGGTACTTCTGATGCCGGGACTGCTGCGGGTAGCGACGGCGGGCAGCGTCGACGACGGCAAGAGCACGCTGATCGGCCGGCTGCTGCACGACTCCAAGGCCGTGCTCGCCGACCAGCTCCAGGCCGTGACGTCGGCGAGCCGGCGCCGCGGGTACGCGGAGACCGACCTCGCGCTGCTGGTGGACGGCCTGCGCGCGGAACGGGAACAGGGCATCACGATCGACGTGGCGTACCGGTACTTCGCGACGCCGAAGCGGTCGTTCGTCCTCGCCGACACACCGGGGCACGTCCAGTACACCCGCAACATGGTGACCGGGGCGTCGACCGCCGACGTCGCCGTCGTGCTGGTGGACGCGCGGACCGGCCTGACCGAGCAGTCCCGGCGGCACACCGCCATCGCGGGCCTGCTCGGCATCCGGCACGTGGTGCTGGCGGTGAACAAGATGGACCTGGCCGGCTACCGCGAGGACGTGTTCGACGAGGTGGTCGCCGAGTTCGCGCGGGTCTGCGACAGCTCGTGGACCGCGATCCCGATCTCGGCGCTGCGCGGCGACAACGTGGTGACCCCGTCGGACGAGACCCCCTGGTACGGCGGCGTTCCGCTGCTCGCGCACCTGGAGGACCTGGTGCTGCCGCCGGCACCCTCACCCGGTGGCCGGTTCGCGGTGCAGCTGGTGATCCGGCCGCGCACGCCGGAGCACCGCGACTTCCGCGGCTACGGCGGGCGGGTCGCCTCCGGCACGCTGCACGTCGGCGACCCGGTGGTGGTGCAGCCCGGCGGCTGGCAGACCACGATCACCGCGATCGACACCTACGACGGGCCGCTGTCCTGCGCCACGACCGGCCAGTCCGTCGTGGTCAGCATCGCCGACGACCTCGACGCCGGCCGCGGCGCGATGATCAGCACCGGTACGCCCGGCACCGTCACCTCCGCGGTGGCGGCGACCGTGTGCTGGATGACCGGCACCCCGCTGGAACCGGGCGCGCGGTACGTCGTGCGGCACACCACCAGCGAGTCGCGGGCCGTCGTCGAGGCGGTGGAGAGCCGGCTGAACGTGAGCACGTTCGGCTCCGAGCCCGCGGAGTCGCTGGGGCTCAACGACATCGGCACGATCCGGCTGCGGTTCGCCGACCCGCTGGTGGCGGACCGGTACCGCGACAGCCGTGCCACCGGCGGGTTCGTGCTGGTCGAGGAGGGCAGCGGCGGCACGGCGGCGGTCGGGCTGATCGAGGCGGTGTGACCCGCGGCGGGGCCGGTCAGCTGACGGCGGCCAGCCCCTGCCGCACCACCGCCGCCTCCGGCACCCCCATCTCCTCGAAGTGCCGCAACGCGATCCGCCAGCGCTCCGCCGCACCACCGGTGTCGGACCGGTCGGCCAGCACCCGCGCGGCACCGTCGAGGGCACGGGCGATCTCCACCCGGAACCCGGTGTCCTCGGCGAGCCTGCGGGCCCGGTCGTGCCGTTCCAGCGCCACGTCCAGCTCGCCGCGGTCGTAGTGCACGCGCCCGAGCAGGTTCGCCGCCCACGCCGCCTGGGCCTGGTTCCCCTGGGACCGCAACAACGCCGAGGCGTACGACCCGAGCTCCCCCGCCTCGTCGAGGCTGCCCTCGCGCCGGCACACGTCGGCGTAGCGGGCGAGCACGATGCCCTCGTCGCCGGGCGAGGCGCTGTCCTTCGCCAGGCGCAGCGCGGAGTCCAGGGTGAGCCGGGCGGCGGTGAAGTCGTGCACGGCGGCCTGCGCGGAGGCGTAGTCCACCAGCACGGCCACCTCGCAGGACACGTCGAGCCGGTGCCCGTCCTCCGCGGCGGCCCGGTGGTAGGGCAACGCCTCGGTGAAGCGGCCGAACTCGTTGAGCAGCTTGCCGATCGCGGCCTCGGCTGCCCGGCGCAGCACCACGTCACCGTCCTCCACGGCGATGGCGAGCGCCTGGTCCGCGCACTCGTGGGCCTGACCGAGCCGGCCGAAGTGCCAGTGCGGGGTGGCGAGCCGGTGCAGGACCCGTCCCTCCAGCGTCCGGTCACCGGTGGCGCGGGCGGACTCCAGCGCCTGTTCGTGCACCCACAGCATGTCCGTCATGCGCCCGCGCAGCCGCAGGTACGGGTGCAACGCCTCGGAAAGGTGGCACACGTGCTCGTGCAGCTCGTCGGCCGCGGCACCGCGCACGGCGGCCAGCAGCCCGCCGCACTCGGCGTCGAACCACGTCACCGCGTCGTTCCTGGTGCGCAACCGGGGCAGCTGCGCGGGCGGGTACAGGTAGCGCGGCCGGGGGCGGGCCCGGCGGTGCACCAGCAGGTCGGCCGCGGCGCCGGCGGCGCAGAGCTGGTAGTCGAGCAGCCGGTGCACCGCCATCGTGCGCAGCCCCGGCGGTTCCACCCGGCCCACCAGCGAGCGGGCCAGGCTGTGCACCAGGTCGTGCAGGCCGTACCGGCCCTGCGCGAGCTGCACGACCAGCCGCACGTCCAGCAGGTCCTCCAGGACGCTCTCGGCCCTGCCCAGCGCCATGTCGGCGAGCGCCGCGACAGCGTGGACGTCGACCTCGGTCGCGGGCACCAGGCCGAGCAGCCGGAACACCCGCTGGTGGCCGGGTTCGAGCGCGTCGTAGGACAGGCCGATCGCGGCCGCGACGCTGCGGTCGCCGACCGCGAGCTCGCTCATCTTGCGCTCCTCGTCCCGCAGCCGGTCGACGAGGTAGCGGATCGTCCAGCGCTCCCGGTTGTGCAGCCGGGTGCAGGCGATCCGGATCGCGAGCGGCAGCCGGTCGCAGGCGGTGACGAGGTCGCGGGCCGCCTCGGGTTCGCGGGCGACCCGGTCGTCGCCGAGGATGCCGAGGACCAGCTCCAGCCCCTCCTCCTCGGGTGGCGGTGCGAGCGACAACGACAGCGTGCCGTCGAGACCGGTGAGCCGGGACCGGCTGGTGATCATCACGAGACCGTCGGACGACCCCGGCAGCAACGCCCTGACCTGCGCGCTGTCCACGACGTTGTCCAGCAGCACCATGATCCGCCGGCCCGCCGTGCGCATCCGCCACAGCACGGCTCGCGCGGACAGGTCGTCGGGCAGCTGGTCGCGCGGCACACCGGCCTGCCGCAGCACCGTCCCGAGCGCCTCGACCGGGTCCATGGGCTTGCGGTCGACGGCGTACCCGAGCAGGTCGACGTAGAACTGCCCGTCCGGGAAGCCGTCCGCGAGCCGGTGCGCCATGTGCACGAGCAGCGAGGTCTTGCCGACACCGGCCATCCCGTCGACCGCGACGATCATCAGCCCCCGGCCGGCCCTGCCGCCGACGAACTCGCTGATCCGCCGCTGTTCGTCCACCCGGCCCACGAAGTCGGTCATGTCGTACGGCAACGCCTGCGGCACCGCCGTCTCCTGCGGCGCGTGCACGGCGGTGTCGAGCTCCGGCTCGTTGCGCAGGATGCGTTCGTGCAGCTGCATCAGCTCCGGACCGGGGTCGATGCCCAGCTCGTCCGCGAGCAGCCGGCGCCCCTCCTCGTAGACCCGCAGGGCGTCCGCCTGCCGGCCCGACCGGTACAGCGCGAGCATCAGCTGGCCGCGGGTGGTCTCGCGCAGCGGGTGCTCGTCCAGCAGCGCGCGCAGGTCGGCGACGAGCTCCCGTGCCGCGCCCAGCTCCAGCCTGGTCTCCATCAGCTGGTCGGCGGCGGCGATCCGGCGTTCGTCGAGCACCGCCACGGCCGCGCGGACGACCGGGCTGTCGATGCCCGCGAGCGCAGGACCGCGCCACAGCGACAGCGCGGCGGTCAGGTGCTCGATCACCCCGGCGGCGTCCTCTGCCTCGCGGGCCTGCCGCACCCGCAGGTCGAACAGCCCGAGATCGGTCTGGGTGTCCTGCACCACCGCCCGGTAGCCGGCGCCGTCGGTGACGATCAGCCCCGCACCGCCCGGCAGCCGCCTGCGCAGGTCCGCGACGATCTTGCGGACCTGGGTCGCCGCGGTCATCGGCGGCTGGTCACCCCAGGCGGCCTCGACGAGCCGCTCGACCATGACCGCACGGTTGCGCTCCAGCAGCAACACCGCGAGAACGCATTCGGCACGTGCACCGCCCAACGGGATCCTCGACCCGCCCGACCACGCCTCGAACGCGCCGAGCACACGAAATTCCACACCCGCCCCCCATGTCAGCGGTGATCATTCCACTTCACCCAGAATGCCGACCCAGCGCACCGCCTGTGCTGGATTCAGCTTCATTAGTTCCTTTTAAACACGGAAGTGGAATATTCACCCGTACATACCAGCCACGAGTTGCACAGCGTGAGGGGAGCCAAAACGGAATCGATGCGGTACACCGGACCGGCATTCTGTCGACAACCGACGACTCGGGGGTCTGGTCTGCATGGATTCCTTAACGCAACGGCAACTCGGCTTGCTGTTCCGGAAATACCGAACAGATAGGCGCCTCACGCAACGCCAATTGGCGAAACTGTCGGGCGTCAGCGTGCGCACGATTAGGGACATCGAGCTCGGCAGCTCCCAGCAACCCCGCAGGGAGACCGTGCGGCTCATGGCCAATGCGCTGGGACTGACCAGTCGGGAACACACGGAAATCGAGGAGGCCTCGGGTCGGCGCGTGACCACGGAGGACCTGCGCTTCGTGTTCGCGACGAGCGAGATGCCCCCTCCCTCGCCCATCGACGCGCTCGTCGGACGGCGCGCGGAACTGGCCGCGCTGGCCGGTTCGCTGCGCTCGGGCGGCGACCGGCTCGTCACGATCACCGGCCTCGGCGGCGTGGGCAAGACCCGCCTCGCGCTGGAGGTGGCGGTGGCGCTGCACGACATGGACGGACTGGCGGTGCTGTGGTCCTCGCCCGACCCGCTGCACCCGACGTCGGTGCGCGCCCCCGCGCAGCTCGGCGCGGTGCTGCGGTCCGGTCTCGACGCCCTGCGCGGGCACGGTGCCGGTGAGCTGGCCGAGATCATCGCCGACCAACCGGCGCTGGTCGTGCTGGACTCCTGGACCGCGCACCGGCCGGAGCTGGCGCTGGCGCTGCTGCAGGACTGCCCGCGGGTGCGCGTCCTGATCACCGCGGCGGACCCGCTGCGCCTGCCCGGCGAACGCGTGGTCCCGCTGGGTCCGCTGGCGGTCCCGCACCGCCACACCGGCCCGGCCGAGGTCGCGCGGGTGCCGTCGGTCGAGCTGCTCATCCGGTACGCGCGCCAGTCCCGTCCCGGTTTCCGGCTCACCGACGCCAACCTGCACGCGGTGGCCGGGCTCGCCCGCGGCACCGACGGCATCCCCGCGGTGCTGGCCTCGGTCGCGCAGTGGCTCGCGGTCTACGAGCCGGACGCCCTGTGCGACCAGGTGAACGACGACCCGTTCGGCTTCTTCGACGGCCTGCGCGACCGCATCACGGCACGCCTGGACGCGCTGGACGGCGCCGAACGCGTGCTGCTCGAACGCCTGTCGCTGCTCGACAGCGCCTGGTCGGTCACCGACGCCGTGACCGCCACCGGCCTGCCGCCGAGCACCTGCGCGCGGCTCGTGCGCGGCCTGCTCGTCAGCGGCGTGGTGCGGCCCGCCTCCGCGCAGGGGCGCTCCCGGTTCGGGGTGCTCAGCCTGGTGCGCTCGCTGTCGTGCGCCCAGCCCGCCGGGGTGGGCGCGGCGTGATCGCGGTGATCGGGGCGGGCGCGGCCGGGGTGACGACAGCGGCCCGGCTGCTGGAGCGCGGTGCCGCCGTGTGCCTGGTCGACCCGGCCGAGGAACGCGGGCGCGGGGTCGCCTACCGCACCGACGACCCCCGGCACCTGCTCAACGTCCCCGCGGGGAAGATGAGCGCGCGGGAGGACGACCCCGGTGACTTCGCGCGGTGGGCCGGGGTGGCGGCGGCGGACTTCGTGCCGCGCCGGGTGTTCGGTGCCTACCTCGCCGCTCACCTGGACGGCGTGTCGGCCCGCCACCCCGGCCGGCTGCGGGTGGTGCGCGACCGCGCGACGAGGATCGGCCACCACGCCGGTGCTGTGCGGATCTCGTTGGCAGCGGGCGACTTCCGCACCGCCGACGCCGCTGTTCTCGCGCTGGGCGCGGTGGGCACCCGCGACGACTGGGTGCCCACCGGCACCCCGGACTCGGCCGCGTTCGTGCCGGACCCCTGGGCCCACGGCGCGCTGGACCGCATCCGCGACGACCGCGACGTCGTGCTGGTCGGCACCGGCCTGACCGCCGTCGACCTCGCGATGACGCTCGGCCGGCCCGGTCGCGTGGTGCACGCCGTGTCGCGCACCGGTCTGCTGCCGCGCCGCCACCGCCCGGCACACCCGATGCGGCCACCGGAGCTCGCCGGCTGCACCGGTCTCGACGACGTCCGCCGGGTGGTGTCGGCGCACGTGCGGGAGTCGTTGCGGCGCCACGGCGACTGGCGGCCCGCGCTGGACAGCCTCCGCCCGGTCACCGCGCGGCTGTGGGACCTGCTGCCGTTGCCGGACCGCTCCCGGTTCCTCGCGGAGGACCTGCGGTCGTGGGAGGTCCACCGGCACCGCATGCCCGGCACGACCGCGCGGACGCTGGTCCGCCTGCGCCGCGCGGGAGAGCTGCGCACCCACCGCACCGGGGTCACCGGTGTGCGGATGGTCCCCGGCGGGGTGGTCCTGCGGCTGGGCGACGGGACCGAGCTCGCTGCGGGCACCGTCGTCAACTGCACCGGCGTGCGCCACGACGTGCGGCGCTGCCCCGACCCGCTCGTCGTCGGCCTGCTCGCGGACGGCCACGCGACCCCCGGACCGCTCGGGCTCGGCTTCGACACGCTGCCGGACGGCCGGGTGCGCGGTGGCGCTCCACTGTGGACGCTCGGTGCGCTGCGGCGCGGGAACCTCTGGGAGACGACGGCGTTCCCGGAGATCCGCGCGCAGGCCGCGGCGGTGGCCCGGTCCGTGACGAGCGCGCTGGGGGTGCCGTGCTAACCCAGGACCCCCAGTGGGTCGTCGAGCACCGGCTGCCACGCCAGCTCCGCGGCCCCGACCAGGCTGTTGTGCGCCAGCTCCGCCGGCACGAGCGGCACGCTGCGCTCCCACAGACCACGGCCGGCGACCAGCGCGGCCAGCCGCTCCGGCTCGCGTTCGAGCAGGGCCGCGTGCAGCCCGCCGAGCACGATCCGGTCCGGGTTCAGCACGTTCACCAGCCCGGCGAGGCCGACCGCGAGCCGTTCGACCACGCCCCGCACCGCGGGATGCCCGTCCCGCACCAGTTCCTCGGCCTGGACGAGGGGCGCGACGTCCGGTCGCACCTCGCGCCCGGCCGCCTCCAGCAGCCCGATCGGGTCGGTCTCCACGTCGAGACAGCCCCGGTTGCCGCAGTGGCACCACCGACCAGAGGGGTTGACCGTGACATGACCGACCTCCATCGACAGCCCGGAACTGCCCGTGTAGAGCTGTCCGCCGACCACGAACGCGCCACCGACACCGCGGTGCCCGGTGGCGGTCATCAGCAGGTGCGTGGCACCCCGGCCGGCGCCGTGCCGGTGCTCGGCCAGCGCGGCGAGGTTGACGTCGTTCGCGACGAACGCCGGCACCGCGAGCCCGGCCCGTCGCACCTGCTCGGTGAAGACGGCCAGCACCGGCGCGCCGACCGGCCACGCCAGGTGCAGCGGGTTCAACGCCGTCCCGCCGGGGCGGCTCACCGCGGACGGCACGGCCAGACCGGCGCCCACGCACCGCCGGCCGGTCTCCCCGACCAGCTCGGCACCCGCGCCCACCACGGCGGACAGCACGTCCGCGGGATCGGCGCCGACCGGCGAGCGCTCGGCCGCGGTCGCCACGACCACCCCGCCGAGGCCCACGACGGCCACCCGGAACCCGTCCACGTGCACCTGCGCCGCCAGCACGACCGGGCCGTCCGGGTCGAGCACGATCCGGTGCGACGGCCGGCCACGCGACGTAGCGGGTGCCCCCGGACGGGTGTCGTTGTGGATCAGTCCCAGCGCCTCCAGCTCGGCGGTCACCGCACCCGTCGTCGCGCGGGAAACGCCCAGCTCAGCGGTCAGGTCAGCGCGTGTCGCGACCTGCCCGAGGTGCACCAGCGAGAGCACCCGCCCCAGGACGGCGTGCCCCCGCTTCAGCCTTGGCCTCGTCTCCGTCATGCCCCTACACTCATTTTGTGCCACCGATGAACAAATTATCCACGACCACGAACCCGGCACCGGCTGCACTCGTGCAGCTGCGCATCGCGGTGACCATGTTCTTCGCGCTCGGCGGCTTCCTCTTCGCCGGCTGGGCGGTGCGCATCCCCGCTATCAAGGACCAGACAGCGGCCACACCCGGTGCCCTCGGCCTCGCGCTCTTCGCGATGACCGGCTCGGCGGTCGCCACCATGAGCGTGGCGGGCAGCCTCTGCCAGCGCTTCGGCAGCAGGCAGGTCACCATCGCCACGGCCGCGCTGCTGTCGGTCAGCGTCGTGCTGCCGACGTTCACGCACTCGGCGCTGACGCTCGGCCTGTCGCTGCTGCTGTTCGGCGTCGCGTACGGCGGCATCGACGTGGCGGTCAACAGCGTCGCCATCGACCTCGTCGAGGCGGTGCAGCGCCCGGTCATGCCCAGCCTGCACGCGGCGAACAGCCTCGGCAGCCTCGCCGGCGCGGGACTCGGCGGCCTGCTGGCCTCGCACCTGACACCCACCGCACACATGCTGCTCCTCGCCCCAGTCGGCCTGCTGATCACGGCGTGGTTCGGCCGGGTCCTGCTGGCGCACCCGCTGCCCAGCTCGCACGCCGACGACGGCGCCACCGGCCTGCGGCTGCCGAAGTTCACCTCCGGTGTGCTGCTGTTCGGCCTCATCGGCCTGTGCGCGGCCTACAGCCAGGGTGCGCTCGACAGCTGGGTCCCGCTGCACCTGAGCGACGACCTCGGCGCGAGCCAGGGCCTGGCCGCCGCGGGCTACGCCGTCGTCCAGGGCACCATGACCGTCGGCCGCCTGTCCGGTGTCCGCCTGCTGGAACGCCTGGGGCAGACCAGGGTCGTCGTCATCGGCGGTGCGCTCGCGTGCGCCGGGACACTGGTCGCCGCGCTGTCCCCCGGCCTGCCGCTGGCGTTCGCCGGCCTGGCCGCGACCGGCCTCGGTCTCGCGAACATCTTCCCGGTGGCGATGGCCCGCGCCGGTCAGCTCGGTGGGCCGAACGGGGTGGCTGTCGCTTCGACGCTCGGCTACGGGGGCATCCTGCTCGCGCCGCCCACGATCGGGTTCCTGGCCGGCGAGGTCGGCCTGCCGATCGCGCTGAGCCTGATCGCGTTCATGGTGGCGGCCGCGGCGACGATCGGGTTCGTCGTGCGCAACCGCTGACCGAGGAGGAGGTGCCATGACTTCGGACGTCGAGCTCGCCGCCGAGCTGGCCGAGAGATCCGGGCAACTGCTGCAGGAGCTGCGCCGGGGACCGTTGCGCGGCAAGGAGCTCGGCAAGGCCGGTGACGAGCAGTCGCACGAGCTGCTCGTCAAGGCCCTCGCCGAGGCCCGTCCGGCCGACGCCGTGCTCTCCGAGGAGGGAGACGACGACACCGCCCGCCTGTCCGCCGACCGCGTGTGGATCGTCGACCCGCTCGACGGCACCCGCGAGTACGGGCAGGCCGACCACGCCGACTGGGCCGTGCACGTGGCGCTGTGGCAGCGCGGCCGCGGCATCACCGACGCCGCCGTCGCCCAACCCGCGCTGGACGCCGTCTACACGACCGGCGGCACCACGGCCGCCCAGACCAGCGGCCCGCTGCGGATCGTGGTGAGCGCCAGCAGACCCCCCGAGTTCGCGGCCCCCGTCGCCGACACCCTCGGCGCCGAGCTCGTGCCGATGGGGTCGGCGGGCGCGAAGGCGATGGCGGTGGTCCGCGGCGAGGCCGACGTCTACCTGCACGCCGGTGGTCAGTGGGAGTGGGACTCCGCCGCACCCGTCGGCGTCGCGCTCGCGGCTGGCCTGCACGCCTCCCGCATCGACGGCTCACCGCTGGAGTACAACCGGCCCAAGCCCTACCTGCCGGACCTGCTCATCTGCACACCCCGGCACGCCTCTGCCGTCCTGTCAGCGGTACAGGCGGCGATCGGCGGCTGATCCCCCGCCAGTGGCCCGCGAGCTACGGGAGCAGCCTGCGGACGACGGCGTCGGCGAGCAGCCGCCCGCGGTCGGTGAGCACGCAGCGGTCGTCGAACGGCTCCAGCAAGCCGTCGGCGACCGCCTGCTCCGCCTCCTCGCGACCGGCCGCGTCCAGCACGTCGACCGGCAGGCCCTCGGCGAGCCGCAGCTCCAGCAGCACGCGTTCGACGCGGCGGTCCTCGGCGGTGAGCAGCTCCCGGCCCGCCGCCGGGGACTTCCCCTCGGCCAGCAACGACGAGTACCGCGCCGGGTGCTTCACGTTCCAGAAGCGGACGCCGCCGACGTGGCTGTGCGCGCCGGGCCCGAAGCCCCACCAGTCGGCGCCCTTCCAGTACAGGACGTTGTGCCGGCACCGCGCCTCCACCGAGGTGGCCCAGTTCGACACCTCGTACCAGGAGAACCCGGCGCCGCTCAGCTTCGCGTCGACCAGCTCGTAGGACGAGGCGAGCACGTCGTCGTCCGGCATCGGCAGGTCGCCGCGGCGGATGCGGCGCGCGAGGCCGGTGCCGTCCTCGACGATCAGCGCGTAGGCGGAGACGTGGTCGACGCCCGCGTCGAGCACGGCGTCCAGCGACGCCGCCAGGTCCGCCGGCTGCTCACCCGGTGTGCCGTAGATCAGGTCGAGGTTGACGTGGTCGAAGCCCGCGGCGCGCGCTTCCCGTGCGGCGTCGACCGGACGGCCGGGGGTGTGCTTGCGGTCGAGCACCCGCAGCACGTGGCGGGCGGCGGACTGCATGCCCAGCGACACCCGCGTGTAGCCGGCGGCGCGGATGCCCTCGAAGAACGACGGCGACGTCGACTCCGGGTTCGACTCGGTCGTGACCTCGGCACCGGGAGCCAGGCCGAACGACCGGCGCACCGCGTCCAGCACGTCGGCCAGGCCGGAGGCGCCGAGCAACGACGGCGTGCCACCGCCGACGAACACGGTCTCGGCGGGCACTGGCGTCCCCAGCACGGAGGCCGCCAGGTCGAGCTCGCGGCGCAGGCCCTCCAGCCACGACTGGGGCGAGGCGGACGTGCCGAGCTCGCCGGGGGTGTAGGTGTTGAAGTCGCAGTAGCCGCAGCGGGTCGCGCAGAACGGCACGTGCACGTAGATCCCGAACGGGCGGGAGCCGACACCGGCGAGGGCGGAGGGCGGGAGCGAACCGTCGGCGGGCACGGGCTCGCCTTCGGGCAAAGCGGAGGGCATGACCCCCAGTGTCCCCTACGCGGCCCGAATGGCGGTGTTCGACCAGGGGAAGTATCTGTCGGTGACAGAAGTATTACGGAGTGAAACCAGCCTAGGATGTCAACCTCCGCTCGTCAATCCCAGCATCCGGTTGGCGGTGGACCACGCTCTGGGCGGCATGCACACTGAGGTCATGCATTCGACTGGAGTCCGCCTCGTGGCCCGCCGCCACGTCGACTTCCGTCGTGTCTCCAGCGCGATGTGCCGTCGTTCGGCCTGACCGCGCGCTGATTTGTTCCCGTCGGCGCCCGGCGCGCTGACGACGCCCCCACCACAAGCACCTCCGGGCTCGCACGCGCACCGAGCGCCTCGAAACCCCGGAGGATGGCGATGGTCTCGCCGCAGACGTCACCGCGCGCCAAGCAGCGTCGCGGCGAGGGGCAGTGGGCACTCGGCTACCGAGAGCCGCTGAACCCCAACGAGCGGAGCAAGAAGGACGACAACCCGCTCAACGTCCGCGCCCGCATCGAGAACATCTACGCCCACGGCGGTTTCGACTCGATCGACCCGGCCGACCTGCGTGGCCGGTTCCGCTGGTACGGCCTCTACACCCAGCGCAAGCCCGGCATCGACGGCGGCCGCACGGCCACCCTCGAACCGGAGGAGCTGGACGACGAGTTCTTCATGATGCGCGTGCGCAGCGACGGTGGCGCGCTCACCACGCAGCAGCTCAGGGTGCTGGGTGAGATCTCGCAGACCTACGCCCGTGACACCGCGGACATCACCGACCGGCAGAACATCCAGTACCACTGGATCCGGATCGAGGACGTCCCCACGATCTGGCAGCAGCTCGAAGCCGTCGGCCTCACCACGATGGAGGCGTGCGGCGACAGCCCGCGCGTCATCCTCGGGTCGCCGGTCGCGGGCATCTCGCAGGACGAGGTGGTCAACGGCCAGCCGGCGATCGACACGATCCTCGAGCGCTACATCGGCGACCCGCGCTTCTCGAACCTGCCGCGCAAGTTCAAGACCGCCATCTCCGGGCTGCAGGACGTCGCGCACGAGATCCACGACGTCGCGTTCGTCGGCGTGCACCACCCCGAGCACGGGCCCGGCTTCGACCTCTGGGTCGGCGGCGGCCTGTCCACGAACCCCATGCTGGGCAAGCGGCTCGGCGCCTGGGTGCCGCTCGACGAGGTCCCGGACGTCTGGGAGGCGGTCATCTCCGTCTTCCGCGACTACGGCTACCGCCGCCTGCGGCACCGCGCGCGGATCAAGTTCCTCGTCGCCGACTGGGGTCCGGAGAAGTTCCGCCAGGTCGTGGAGGACGAGTACCTCAAGCGCAAGATGATCGACGGCCCCGCGCCGGAGGTCCTCGACCAGCAGCTCGACCACATCGGCGTGCACAGGCAGAAGGACGGCCTGTTCTTCGTCGGCGCCGCACCGGTCGCGGGCCGCGTCTCCGGCTCGGTCCTGGTCGAGGTCGCGAAGATCGCGGAACGGGCGGGCTCCGGCCGCGTCCGGTTCACGCCGCAGCAGAAGATCATCGTGCTGGACGTCGCCGAGACCGCGGTGCCGGCGCTCAAGAGCGACCTCGCGAAGCTCGGCCTGCAGGTCGACCCGTCGCCGTGGCGGCGGGGGATCATGGCCTGCACCGGCATCGAGTTCTGCAAGCTCGCGATCGTCGAGACCAAGGCCCGTGCGCTCGACCTCGTCACGCAGCTCGAAGCGAACCTCAAGGACATCGTCGACGGCGTCACCGCGCCGATCACCGTGCACATCAACGGCTGCCCCAACTCGTGCGCCCGCATCCAGACCGCGGACATCGGGCTCAAGGGCCAGATCGTCACCGACGACGAGGGCAACCAGGTCGAGGGCTTCCAGGTGCACCTGGGCGGCGGCCTCGGCCTCGACGCAGGGTTCGGCCGCAAGCTGCGCGGCCACAAGGTCACCGCGGCCGAGCTGCCCGAGTACGTCGAGCGCGTGGTGCGGAACTTCGTGGCGCAGCGGGAGACCGACGAGCGGTTCGCCCAGTGGGTCGCCCGCGCCGAGGAGGGGTCGCTGCGATGAGCGAGCGCGCGACGCCGTTCTACTGCCCCTACTGCGGCGATGAGGACCTCCGCCCGCAGGAGGAACCCGCCTACGCCTGGCTGTGCACCGGGTGCCGCCGTGTCTTCAAGGTCAGTTTCGTCGGGCTCAACCTGCCGCAGGAGGTGAAGAAGTGAGCGATCTGAAGGAAGACCTCAAGATCGTCGCCGAGGCCGCGCAGGAGGAGCTGGCCAACGCCAGCGCGATCGAGGCGCTGGAGTGGACCGCGCGGACGTTCGGCGACAGCTACGTCGTCGCCTCCAACATGCAGGACGCCGTGCTGATCGACCTCGCCGCGCAGGTGAAGCCGAACTTCGACGTGCTGTTCCTGGAGACCGGCTACCACTTCCCGGAGACGATCGGCGTGCGCGACGCCGTCGGTGTCGTCTACCCGGAGGTGCGGATCGTGAACGCCGCCGCCGAGCAGTCGGTGGAGGACCAGGAACGCGAGTTCGGCCTGCTGCACCAGACCGACCCGGCCCGGTGCTGCCACCTGCGCAAGGTCGTGCCGCTGCGGCGGGAGCTCGCGAAGTACGACGCCTGGGTGACCGGGGTGCGCCGGGTGGACGCACCGACGCGGGCCGGCACGCCGATCGTGCAGTGGGACGAGCGCAACGGCCTGGTCAAGGTCAACCCGATCGCGCCGTGGTCGGACGACGAGTTCAACGCCTACCTCCACGAGAAGGGTGTTCTGGAGAACCTGTTGGTGCAGGAGGGGTACCCCTCCATCGGGTGCCTGCCGTGCACGTCGAAGCCGCTGCCGGGCCAGGACGCCCGCAGCGGCCGGTGGGCCGGTCAGTCGAAGACGGAATGCGGGTTGCACGGATGACACTGGCTCTGGACACGTTGGGACGCCTCGAGTCCGAGGCGATCCACATCTTCCGCGAGGTCGCAGGCGAGTTCGACCGGCCGGTGATCCTCTTCTCCGGCGGCAAGGACTCGACACTGCTGCTGCACCTCGCGATCAAGGCGTTCTACCCGGCACCGGTGCCGTTCCCGCTGCTGCACGTCGACACCGGGCACAACTTCGACGAGGTCATCGAGTTCCGCGACCGCGTCGTCGCACGGCACGGGCTGCGCCTGGAGGTCGCGAAGGTCCAGGACTGGATCGACGACGGCCGCCTGGAGGAGCGCCCGGACGGCACGCGCAACCCGTTGCAGACCGTGCCGCTGCTGGACTCCATCACGCAGCACAGGTTCGACGCGGTCTTCGGCGGCGGCCGCCGGGACGAGGAACGCGCCCGCGCCAAGGAGCGGATCTTCAGCCTGCGCACGGCGTTCGGCCAGTGGGACCCGAAGCGCCAGCGCCCCGAGCTGTGGAACCTCTACAACGGCCGGCACCGCGCCGGTGAGCACGTCCGCGTGTTCCCGCTGTCCAACTGGACCGAGCTCGACGTGTGGAACTACATCGAGCGCGAGGGCATCGAGCTGCCGGACATCTACTACTCGCACGAACGCGAGGTGTTCCTGCGCGACGGCATGTGGCTCGCCGAGGGCCCGTGGGGCACCGCGCGCGAGGGTGAGACGTTGCAGCGCAAGGTGGTCCGCTACCGCACGGTCGGCGACGGCTCCTGCACCGGTGCCGTCGAGTCCGACGCCGCCGACATCCACGCGGTGATCGCCGAGGTCGCCGCGTCCCGGCTGACCGAGCGCGGCGCGACCCGTGCCGACGACCGGCTGTCCGAGGCCGCCATGGAAGACCGCAAGCGGGAGGGGTACTTCTAGATGAGCGACCTGTTGAGGCTGGCCACCGCGGGCAGCGTGGACGACGGCAAGTCCACGCTCGTGGGCAGGCTGCTCTACGACACCAAGTCCGTGCTCGCGGACACGCTCGACGCCGTGCACCGCGCGAGCGCCGACCGCGGTCTCGCGACGCCGGACCTGTCGTTGCTGGTCGACGGCCTGCGGTCGGAGCGCGAGCAGGGCATCACGATCGACGTGGCGTACCGGTACTTCGCGACGCCGAAGCGGTCGTTCGTCCTCGCGGACACCCCCGGTCACGTGCAGTACACCCGCAACACCGTCACCGGCGCGTCCACCGCACAGCTCGCGGTGCTGCTGGTCGACGCGCGCAAGGGCGTCATCGAGCAGACCCGGCGCCACGCGGCGGTTCTCGCGCTGCTGGGCGTGCCGCGGCTCGTGCTGGCGGTCAACAAGATCGACCTCGTGGGCTACGACGAGGTGACGTTCGCGCGCATCGCCAAGGAGTTCACCGCGCACGCCACGGCCCTGGGCTACACCGAGGACTCGGTCGTCGAGATCCCGGTGTCGGCGCTGGCCGGGGACAACGTCGTGGAGAAGTCCGCGAACACGCCCTGGTACTCCGGCCCGACCCTGCTGGAGCACCTGGAGACCGTTCCGGTCGAGCCCGACCCGCACGACGCCCCGTTCCGGTTCCCGGTGCAGTACGTGATCCGCCCGCGCACGGCCGAGCACCTCGACTACCGCGGGTACGCGGGCCTGGTCGCGGCGGGCACGGTCACGCCGGGCGACGAGGTCGTCGTGCTGCCCTCCGGCAGGCGCTCGACCGTCACGAAGATCGACACGGCAGATGGCGAACTGGCCGAAGCGGCGGCCGGCCAGTCCGTCACGCTGCTGCTGGCCGACGACATCGACATCTCCCGCGGCGACCTGATCTCGGTGGCGGGCAACGAGCCCACGGTCACCGACGAGCTGGACGCCACCCTCTGCTGGCTCGCGGAGAAGCCCCTGCGACCCGGCGCCCGAGTCCTCGTCAAGCACGGAACGCGCACCGTGCAGGCGATGGTCACCGACCTGCGCGACCGCTTCGACGAGCAGACGCTGTCCAGTGTGGACCGCCCTGCCGCGTTGGAGCTCAACGAGATCGGCCGAGTGGCTCTGCGCCTGGCAGAGCCCGTTCCACTGGACGACTACAGCTTCAGCCGGCGCACCGGGTCCTTCCTGGTGATCGACGCGAGTGACGGTTCCACTCTCGCCGCCGGACTGGTCGGGGCTCCGCTGCCGCTGCTCGAGAACGGCGTGGAGAGCTGTACCGGGGGTAGCACCGCTACCCCCGACAACCACGCCCTCGTCTCCCCCGGTCCCTGAAAGGCCACACCGCCGTGAACCTCAAGTCCGCCCTTGCCGTCGCTCTGATCTCCTTGACCGCCATCTCCGGGTGCAGCCGCGCCGGGACGAGTGACACCCCCGCCGCCGAGTCCAAGGGCGCCGCCGCCGAGGTCCGCCTCGGGTACTTCCCGAACATCACCCACGCCGCCGCGCTGATCGGCGTCGAAAAGGGCCTGTACGCCAAGGAGCTGGGCGGCACGAAGCTGACGACGCAGACGTTCAACGCGGGCCCCGACGAGGTCAACGCCCTGCTCGGCGAGTCGCTCGACATCGCCTACATCGGCTCCGGTCCGGCGATCAACGCCTACTCGAAGTCGAAGGGCGAGGCCGTTCGCCTGATCGCCGGCGCGACGTCCGGTGGCGCGCAGCTCGTCGTGAAGCCCGAGGTCAACTCGATCGAGGACCTCAAGGGCAAGGTCGTCGCCACGCCGCAGCTCGCGAACACCCAGGACGTGTCGCTGAAGAAGTACCTGGCGGAGAAGAACCTCACCGGCCAGGTCACCGTGCAGAACGTGGAGAACGCGGCCTCGCTCGACCTGTTCAAGAAGGGCGACATCCAGGCCGCGTGGGCGCCGCAGCCGTGGTCGGCGCGCATCGTCGCCGAGGGCGGCGGCAAGGTGCTGCTGGACGAGAAGACCCTGTGGGAGGGCGGGGCGTTCCCGACCACCGTGGTCATCGTGCGGACGAAGTTCCTGCAGGAGCACCCGGAGACGGTCGAGGCCGTGCTGAAGGGCCACGTCGCCGCGATCGACTGGGCGAAGGCGAACAGGGACGAGGCCAAGAAGACCGCCAACGCGGCCCTGGAGAAGCTCACGTCCAAGAAGCTCGGCGACAAGATCCTCGACGCCGCGTGGGACAACATCGAGCTCACCACCGACGCGCAGGCCAAACACTTCCCGCAGCTCGCGAAGGACGCCGTGACCGCGGGCGTGGCCAAGGAGGCCGCGAACGTCGCCGGGTACGCCGACTTCACGCTGCTGAACAAGGTGCTCCAGGCGCAGGGCAAGCCGCAGGTGCAAGCAGCCGGACTGGACCAGAAGTAGTCTTCGAAGCCGAGGGGAAGGCACCCGAACATGACCGCCACGCTCGAGACCACTTTCCAGTCCACCGTGGACACCGCCGTCGAACTGGCCGGGGTCCGCAAGGTTTTCGGCCACGGCAGCTCGGCCGTGGTAGCGCTCGACGGGGTGGACCTCAAGGTCAAGCCCGGTGAGTTCGTGTGCCTCCTCGGCGCGTCGGGCTGCGGCAAGAGCACGCTGCTGAACATGGTGGCCGGCCTCGACGGCGCGACGGCGGGGGAGCTGCGGCTCAACACGTCGCGCCCGGCCGTCATGTTCCAGGAGCCCGCGCTCATGCCGTGGCTCACCGCCGCCCGCAACGTCGAGCTGGCGTTGCGGTTCGCCGGTGTCGGCCGCCTGGCGCGCAAGCGGCGGGCGCTGGAGCTGCTGGAGCTGGTGCGGCTGGGCGACGTCGCGGACAAGCGCCCGCACGAGCTGTCCGGCGGCATGCGGCAGCGCGTGGCGCTGGCCCGCGCGCTGGCGTCCACCACCGTGGCCGCAGACGGTTCCCCGGCCCTGCTGCTGATGGACGAGCCGTTCGCCGCGCTCGACGCGATCACCCGCGACGTGCTGCAGGCCGAGCTGATCCGGGTGTGGGAGACCACGAACACCGCGATCATCTTCGTCACGCACGACGTGCGCGAGGCGGTCCGGCTGGGCCAGCGAGTCGTGCTGCTGTCCTCCCGCCCCGGTCGCGTGGTGCGCGAGTGGGACGTGGCGGACTCGCGCGACGAGCTGCTCGACGAGATCAACACCCACCTGCGAGAGGTCATCAGTGGCCACGCCTCCTGACACGCTCGACAAGGTCGGCGCCGGCCTCGACGCGCTCGACGTCCCCGTCGAGACGCAGAAACCGCCGGTGTGGCGCCGCTTCCTGAAGACCGGCGTGCCGCCGATCATCGCGTTCGCCCTGCTCATCGGCGTGTGGCAGGCGCTGTGGGCGTCGGCGGTCCTGCCGGAGTTCCAGCTGCCAGCCCCGGTCAACGTGTGGAACGAGCTGGTGCGCTCGATCAGCTCCGGCGAGGCCTTCGGCATCCTGTGGACCTCGTTGCACCGCGCGGTGTTCGGGTTCATCGCGGCGGTGCTGATCGCGACCCCGCTGGGTCTGCTGGTGGCCAAGGTCAAGGTGGTGCGCGCGGCGATCGGGTCGTTGCTGACCGGCCTGCAGTCGCTGCCGTCGGTGGCCTGGGTGCCGGCCGCGATCCTGTGGTTCGGCGTGACGCCGTCGACGATCTACTTCGTCGTGCTGATGGGTTCGGTGCCGTCGATCGCGAACGGCCTGGTGGCGGGCATCGACCAGATCCCGCCGCTGCTGCCGCGGGTCGGCCGCGCGCTGGGAGCGGGCAGGCTGGCCTCGGCCCGGCACATCCTGCTGCCCGCGGCTCTGCCCGGTTACCTGGCGGGCCTGAAGCAGGGCTGGGCGTTCTCGTGGCGCTCACTGATGGCCGCGGAGATCATCGCCACGTCACCGCAGCTGGGCACCGGTCTCGGCCAGTACCTGCACAACGGGTCGTCGCTGAACGACATCAACATGGTGATCGCGGCGATCTTCCTGATCCTGCTGGTGGGCATCGGCATCGAGCTGCTGCTGTTCCGCCCGATGGAACGCGCGGTGCTGCGCGCCCGCGGCCTGACGGGGGCGCTGTGACCCCGCTGATCGCCGTGGCGCACGGCAGCCGCGACCCGCGTTCGGCAGCGTCGATCCACGCGCTGCTGGACGTGGTGCGCTCGCTGCGCCCGGAGCTCGACGTGCGCGGGGCGTTCCTGGACCTGTGCGCACCACGGCTGCACGACGTGCTGCGCGAGCCCTCCGTCGTCGTCCCCCTGTTGCTGGGCAAGGCGTTCCACGCACGGGTGGACGTGCCGGCCGCGGTGGCCGAGTCGCGCGTGCCCGCCGAGGTGGCGGACGTGCTCGGACCGGACCCGCGGCTGGAGTCGGCGGCACTGCGGCGGTTGTCGGAGGCCGGCGTGTCGTTCGGCGACCGGTCCCTGGGCGTGGTCGTGGCCGGCGCCGGCTCCTCGCACGCACCGGCCAACGAGGCCGTGGCACGGGTCGCCCGGCGGTGGGCGCGGGAGTCGGGCTGGGCCGGCGTGGAGGCGGCGTTCGCGTCGATCGCCACGCCGACCGTGCCCGAGGCCGTGGAACGGCTGAAGGCCCGCGGCGCCCGCCGCATCGCCGTCGCGTCGTGGTTCCTGGCACCGGGCCTGCTGCCGGACAAGGTGGCGGCGCTGGCCGGACCCGACGTGCTGGTGGCGCGGCCGTTGGGGGACGACGTCGAGGTGGCGCAGCTGGTGCTGGACCGGTACGACGAGGCCCTGGCCCGTCAGCCGGTGGCCCGCTCCGCTTAGGGCGAAGACGAACCGAAGGGCGGTCTGCTGCGGCAGACCGCCCTTCGCCGTTCCGGGTGACACTTCTGGACGCCGCCGCGAGATCGGGTCCGCAGCGCCGTTCGGGCGATGTGCGGCGCGAGGTGTTGACGTGAAACTTACTCATGAGTAGGCAGAGAACCACGTCGCGTGCTGGGAGTGCCCCTCGTCCACTCAACGGGGAGAGACCATGAGGCTGGCCGGAGTCGCTTCACTGCTACTGGTACCGATGCTGGTGTTCACCGCGAACGCGTCAGCAGCTCCGCAGACCATCACCTTCAAGCTCAGGGCGACCGCCGTCGGGCAGACGTCGGACTTCACGCTCGACCAGGGCGTGAGCGCGTCCGCACCGGCCACCGTCGCACCGAACGGGGTCGTCAAGGTCACCGTCGACCCGGCGCCCAACCAGGTGCCGTCCGAGGCGGCCGGGCGGCAGGTGCGGGAGATCAAGGGGCTCGCGCTGCGGCTGCCGGTGCCGGCCGGCTCGAAGTTCCGGTCCGCGTCGCTGTCCGGCGGGTCCGGGCTGGGCGGCACGCCGGCGATCGCCCTGTCCGGCAACGACGTCGTGCTCTCCGTGCCCGGTCCGCTCAAGGGCGGTGCCGCGTTCGAGCTGCCGGTGGTCACGATCACCCTGCAGGCCGACGCCTCCGGCACGATCACCACGAAGCTCGGTGGCAGCAGCTACGACGCCCCCGGCCTCACCTTCACCGCCGTCGTGTCGGTGCTCGGGTTCCCGGTCAACGCCGCCGCGAAGGGCTACCCGGATCCCAGCCCCGTCCTGACGACCACGACGATCGGCTGACCGCCCCGGTGCCCCACCCCCTGCCGGGCATCGGGACGTAGCAGCGACAGCTCGGTCATCGTGTCGAGCGTCAGTGCGCAGGTCCTCCACGGAGACCTGCGCACTGACGCGGTTCGCCCACTCGTACTGGGCCGCGCGCAGCCGTTCCACCGCGGCGAAACTCGGCAGCTAAGGTCAGCGCCATGGCAGACGAGCTGGTCCACTACGAGGTGCGGCGTGGCATCGCGACGATCACGCTGGACTCCCCCCACAACCGCAACGCCCTGTCCGCGCAGCTGCGCCGGGAGCTCCGCGAGCACCTGACCGCGACCGCCGCCGACGACGGGGTGCGCGTGGTCGTGCTGACCCACACGGGCCCGGTGTTCTGCTCGGGCATGGACCTCAAGGAGGCCGCCGGTGCGAGTGCCGGCGACCAGGGCGTCAACGAGTTCCCCGCGATCCTCGACCAGCTCTGGACCAGCCCCAAGCCGGTCGTCGCCGCGCTGAACGGCCCTGCTCGCGCGGGTGGTGTCGGCATCGTCGCTGCCTGCGACATCGCGGTCGCGGCGCGCGAGGCGACGTTCGCGTTCAGCGAGGTCCGCATCGGCGTGGTGCCGGCGGTCATCTCGGTGACGGTGCTGCCGCGCCTGCTCCCCCGCGCCGCGCACGAGCTGTTCCTCACCGGCGAGACCTTCGGCGCCGCCCGCGCGGTCGAGATCGGCCTGCTCAACTCCGCGGTGCCGCTCGACGGCGTCGACGCCGAGGTCCGCCGCTACACCGACATGCTCGCGCTGGGCGCACCGAACGCGCTCGCCGCGACCAAGCGGATGCTCCAGCAGGAACGGTCCACGAACCTCGGCGAGGTGTTCGCGGACATGCTCGCGCTGTCGGCGCAGCACTTCGGCGGCCCCGAGGGCCAGGAGGGCATCACGGCGTTCCGCGAGAAGCGCAAGCCGTCCTGGGTGCCCGCCGAGGACTGACACGTCGGACATCAGAACCAGGCGGCGCCTCGATGACGCCCTGCGCGAAAGCGGTACCGGCGGCTTTCGCGCAGGCCGGGTCACCGTTCCGTGCGAACCACCCGCAGCGTCCGGTCGCCTGATCCGGCGGTCTGCCTCGCCGCGTCGCGCAGCACCTCGGACACGGACGCGTCCAGGTCGGCGGGCACGACCAGCACGTACTCCCCCGCGGGCAGCCACGACAGGTCGGTCAGGCTGTCGTACAACGCGTCGAGGTTCTGGCCGAACCAGGAGGGGAACGACAACGCCTCGGCGATGGCGCCGATGGCGGCCTTCTTCTCCGAAACGAGGATGTGCCGCTTCACTTCTTCACGTCCACGACGACGAACGACGCGTAGTGGTCGCCGGTGTAGTAGACCTCGCGCTTGTCCCCGGTCACGAGCCGGCGCGCGCCGCGGTCGGGACTGCCCGGCGTCGGCACCGTGTACTCCTTGTAGTACCCGGACTTGTGCTGCGGCAGCCGCTTCTCGCGGTTCTCGAACGTCACGCCGTCGTTCTTCGGGTACGGCATGGGGCTCTCGCCCCCGATCAGCTTGTACGTCTTCGCGGCCTCGGGCGGCAGCGACGACAGCGGCTTCACCTCAAGGCCGGACTCCTGCGCGCCGGGCACCGCGGGTGCCGTGCCGGGCGCACTGCTCGCGCTGCTGGTGGGCGCGCTCGACCGGGGTTCGGGCTCGGAGGCGCCGTCGCGCACGAACCAGCCGACCAGGACCAGCAGGACCAGGCCGACGAGTGCGACGGTGAGGCGACGACCGGGACTCATACGGCGACCTTTTCGGACTCGGGATCGGAGGCCCCGTCCTCCGGCTCGGGTGCGAGGGAGGCCGGGTTCTTGGCACCCCAGTCGGCCACCCGGTCGACGAGCCGCGCCACGCCCAGGCACAGCGGCAGCACCACGACCATCACGAGGGGGAACTGCACGGCGACGGGCAGTTGCACGAGCCACAGCTCGACCCCGTCCCACCACTGCCAAAGCCCGTCCACCCGCACGAGCCTAGCCTGGTGAGCCGGGTCACGGCGGTCGGCGGGGACGCCGCTGGGTATGTTGCGAACCATGTTCGCCGTTTACGCAGCAGAACCCAGTCCCGAGAACCCGCTGGCCTCGCTCCGCGTCGGCGAGCGCCCCGACCCCGAGGTGCCCGCCGGGTGGGTGCGGGTCGCGGTCAAGGCGGCCAGCCTCAACATGCACGACCTGTGGACGCTGCGCGGGGTCGGCATCAAGCCCGAGCAGTTCCCGATGGTCCTGGGCTGCGACGGCGCGGGCGTCCTCGACGACGGCACCGAGGTGGTGCTGCACTCCGTCATCGGCGACCCCGGCTGGGACGGCGACGAGACCCTCGACCCGAAGCGCACGCTGCTCACCGAGAAGCACCAGGGCACGTTCGCCGACTACGTCGTGGTCCCCGCCCGCAACGCACTGCCCAAGCCGGCGGACCTCACGTTCGCCGAGGCCGCGTGCATGGGCACGGCGTGGCTGACCGCGTACCGGATGCTGTTCGTGAAGTCGGGCCTGCGCCCCGGTCAGACGATGCTCGTGCAGGGCGCGTCCGGCGGTGTCTCGACCGCGCTCATCCAGCTCGGCCGCGCGGCCGGGTTCCGCGTCTGGGTCACCGGCCGCACCGAGGAGAAGCGCGCTCTGGCGCAGACCCTCGGCGCCCATGACACCTTCGAGTCCGGTGCCCGCCTGCCGGAACGGGTCGACGCGGTGTTCGAGACCGTCGGCAAGGCCACCTGGTCGCACTCGATGAAGGCGCTCAAGCCCGGCGGCATCGTCGTCATCTCCGGCGCGACGTCCGGTGACGCGTCGGCGGCCGAGCTGCAGCGGCTGTTCTTCCTGCAGCTGCGCGTGGTCGGCTCGACCATGGGCACCCGCGAGGAGCTGGGCGACCTGATCCGGTTCTGCGCGCTCAACGACCTCAGGCCGCAGATCGGCGCCGAGCTGCGGTTCGAGGACGCCGAGCAGGGCCTCAGGGCGATGCTGGACGGCGAGACCGCCGGAAAGATCGTGTTCAGCAGGCCGTAAACAGCACCGGAAGCCAAAAATCGGTTCCCTGATTGGTGGGTTCGGACAAACCGCGTGACAGTGGTCCCGAATAGGTTCGCCCGGACCCACTCTTCAAGGGAGCTAGGCAATGACCACACAGGGCGTCTTCCGGCGCAAGCCCATCGACCGGATCGCCGAGGACAGGGGCGACGGGCTCACCAGAACGCTGGGCCTGTGGCAGCTCACCGCGATCGGCATCGGCGGCATCATCGGCGCGGGCATCTTCTCGCTCGCCGGTGCCGTCGCGAACAAGACAGCCGGTCCCGCGGTGCTGGTGTCGTTCCTGATCGCCGGTATCGCGAGCGCGGCGGCGGCGTTCTCGTACGCGGAGTTCGCGGGCCTGATCCCCAAGGCCGGCAGCGCCTACACCTACGGCTACGCGGTGCTCGGCGAGATCGTCGGCTGGTTCATCGGCTGGGACCTGCTGCTGGAGTACACCGCGATCGTGGCGGTGGTCGCGATCGGCATCTCCGGCTACTTCACCGAGCTGCTGTCGCTGCTGAACGTCCACCTGCCGCAGTGGATGCTGGGCGCACCGGGCACCGAGGCCGACGGCGTCGCCGCGGGCACGTACAAGGTGAACCTGTTCGCCGTGCTGCTGTGCCTGCTGATCGCGTTCGTGCTGAACCAGGGCATGAAGAACGCCGCGCGCTTCGAGACCACGCTGGTGTACCTCAAGATCGCCGTGGTGGCGCTGGTCGTCGTCGTCGGCGCGTTCCACATCAACACCGACAACTACAACCCGTTCTTCCCGTTCGGCATCTCGGGTGCGCTCACGGGTGCGGCGACGGTGTTCTTCGCGGTGTTCGGCTACGACGCGATGTCCACGGCCGCCGAGGAGTCGAAGGACTCCCAGAAGCACATGCCGAAGGCGATCATCTACTCGCTCGCCGTGTCGATGGTGCTGTACGTGCTGGCCTGCCTCGTGCTCACCGGCATGGTCAACTACAAGGACGTCGACGCGGAGTCCGCGTTCGCCACGGCCTTCGCCGACATCGGCCTGCCCGCCCTGGGCATCATCATCTCCGTCGGCGCGATCCTGGGCATCACGACGGTGCTCTTCACGTTCCTGCTGGGCGCCGCCCGCGTCGGCTACTCGATGAGCCGCGACGGCCTGCTGCCGCAGTGGTTCGCGAAGACGCACCCGGTGAAGCACGTGCCGACGCGCATCACCTGGGTGCTGGGCATCGCCTCCGCGGTCATCGCGGGCTTCCTGCCGATCGCGGAGGCCGCCGAGCTCACCAACATCGGCATCCTGCTGGCGTTCGTCGTCGTCTGCGTCGCCGTGGTCGTGCTGCGCTACAAGCAGCCCGACCTGCCGCGCACGTTCAAGACGCCGGGCATGCCGGTCGTGCCGATCATCGGTGTCGTCTTCTCGATCTGGCTGATCACGTTCCTCACGCCGGAGACCTGGCTGCGGTTCGCGGTCTGGTTCGTGATCGGCCTGGTCGTCTACTTCACCTACTCGAAGCGCAACTCCGTCATGGAGAAGGAGTCCAAGCGGTAACCAGGGAGTCGAGCGTGGCGAGCGGCACCGGGCCGTTCGCCAGCACGAGGTCGTGGAACGCGCGCACGTCGAAGCGGTCGCCCAGCCGGGTGGCCGCTTCCTCGCGCAACCGGAGGATCTCCAGCCGCCCCACCATGTACGCGAGCGCCTGCCCCGGCGTCTCGATGTACCGGTCGACCTCGGACTCGATCTCCGGCGCGGTCATCACGGTGTTCTCGCGCAGGTAGTCCACGGCCTGCCGGCGCGACCACCCGAGGGCGTGCAGGCCGGTGTCGACGACGAGCCGCCCCGCGCGCATCGCGTCGAGCGACAGCATGCCCAGCCGCTGCTCGTCGGACGAGTACAGCCCCATCTCCTCGGCCAGGCGCTCGGTGTAAAGGCCCCAGCCTTCGAGGTAGGCGTCGATGAACGCGAACTTGCGCACGTTGTGCAGGTCGGTCTCGGCGGCGATCGTGATCTGGAAGTGGTGGCCGGGGATGGCCTCGTGGAACGCCGTCACCTCCGAGAGCGTGCGGCTGCGTTCGGTGGCGCCCAACGGGTTCAGGAAGTAGACGCCGGGACGGGAGCCGTCCAGCGCGGCGTCCATGTAGTACGCGAGCGGCGCGACCTCGCGGTCCACCTCGGGGACGAGCCGCACCTCGCAGGGCGCCTTGGGCAGCCGGCCGAACCACCGCGGCGCGACGGCCTCGGCCCGCGCGACGGCCTCGACCGCGCTGGTGACCATGTCGCCCTCGTTGTCCCACAGCAGCTCCGTGCGCAGCCGCGTGAAGATCTCGGTGACGTCCGAGGTGCCCCACACCCGTGCGCCGACCTCCGCGTACTCCTCGCGCAGCCGGGCGATCAGGTCGAGCCCGAGCCGGTGCAGCTCGGCCGGCGTGTAGGCCGTGGTCGTGTAGTCGCGGACCAGCCGGGCGTAGTTCTGCTCGCCCTCCGGCAGCCAGCACAGGCCGGCCTGCGCGTCCTCGCGGCCGTCGAGCGACAGCAGCACCTCGCGGAACCGGGCGAACGCCGGCCGCAGGTCCGCGTCCCCCTCCCACGGCTGCCGCGGCGAGGCGAGGAACCGCTCCAGGTGCGCCGCGCCGTTCACGACGTGCCGCCGCAACGGCCTGCGGTCGGTGTCGAGCAGCCGGGTGGCCGCCTGGTCGAGGAACCGCGGGATCTGGTCCAGCCGCTTCGAGAAGTCGACCTGGGAGGCCAGCCCGAGCAGGCCGCCGACCGGTGCGCTCAGTCCCGCGGCCACGGTGTGCTCGACCAGCCGGGCGTCGATCTTCGTGATGATCGACTCGGCCTGGTGCCTGATCACGGACCTGGTGACCGGGTCCTCGTCGCTGGTGTCGACGCGGCTCACGATGTCCGCGAGGCGGGCGCGCAGGGCCTGGTGGCCCTCGACGCTGAGGTCGTCGAGCCGGTCGTCCCAGCCGGGCAGGCCGACCATGGTCGCGAACGCGGGCGTCCAGTCCATCATCGCCTGGAACGTCTCATCGGAGAGCGAGGTCACACCGTCCTTCATAGCCGCGCTCACCCCGCTTCGCCAACGAATTGACCGACGAGCTCGCCGAGCGTCGGCAGCGGAACCGGTCCGGCACCCACCACGAGGTCGTGGAACGCCCGCACGTCGAACCGCTCGCTCAGTGCCGCCCCGCCTCCACCCGCAGCCGCTGGATCTCGATCCGCCCGATCATGTAAGCGAGCGCCTGGCCGGGTACCTCGATGTAGCGGTCGACCTCGGACTGGATCTCCGGCTCCGGCATCGCGGTGTTCTCGCGCAGGTAGCCGACCGCCCGCTGCCGCGACCACCCGAACGCGTGCAGGCCGGTGTCGACCACGAGCCTGGCCGCGCGCATCGCGTCCGCGGACGGCATCCCGAGGCGTTGCTCGTCCGACGAGAACAGGCCCATCTCGCAGCCGACGCGGGGCAGCCGGGCACCCCCGAGCACCGAGGTGAACACCGGGTCCCGGTCGCAGAAGGCCTGGAACATCTCATCCGCGAGTGAGGTCACCGGACCGTTCCTAGCCGCGCGCGAACCTCTGCGCCAGCGAGTCGACCGCTTCCCGCAGCTCCGCGTCGAGCCTGCGCACGACCTCGGCGGCCGGTGCGGCCGGCGCGAGCGGGTAGGTGGTGCCCGCCCACAGCGACATGGCCTCCAGCTCACCGGTGGCGCGCACCGGTTTCGTGAGGTGGTGCACGTTCGGGTACGCGGCGGGCGCGTGCGGGGTGTTCTCGACCAGGAACCGGTTGACCAGCCCGCGCGCCGGCCGTCCGCTGAACGCACGGGTCAGCGCCGTCCTGCGGCCACCCGCGCGCAACGCCTCCCGTTGCGGTGCGGCGGTTCCCGCCTCCGGGCAGCTGAGGAACGCGGTGCCCAGCTGGGCCGCGACCGCACCGGCCGCGAGCACCGCCGCGACGTCGGCGCCGTGCACCAGCCCGCCGGTCGCGATCACCGGCAGGTCGACGGTGCCCCTGACCAGCCGGAGCGCGGCGAGCGTCCCGTACAGCTCGCCACCTCCGGGCGAGACGCCGTCGTCGGTGAACGTGCCGCGGTGCCCGCCCGCGTCCGATCCCTGCACGCACAGCACGTCCGCGCCGATCTGCCGGGCCTGCCGCGCCTCGGCAGGGGTGGTCACCGTGACCACGACGGTCGCCCCCGCCGCCTTCAGCCGCTGCACGTCGTCGACGTCGGGCAGCCCGAACGTGAACGACACCACCGGCACCCGCAGCGCCAGCACCAGTTCGAGCTTCGCCGCGTAGTTGTCGTCGTCCCAGCGCGGCTCGCCCGGCACCGCGCCGAGCTTCCCCGCGAACGCGGTCACCCGGTCCACGTAGGACGAGATGTCGGCGGTCGGCCGGGTGCCCGGCACGAACAGGTTGACCCCGAACGGCGCCCCGGTCAGCTCCCGGGTGCGCGTGACCTTCTCGGCGAGCTGCTCGACGGAGACGTACCCGGCCGCCAGGAACCCGAGCCCGCCCGCGTCGTTCACCGCGGCGACCAGCTCGGGTGTGGAGGCGCCGCCCGCCATGGGTGCGGCGATCACGGGCACGGCCAGCGTCTGGAACATGAGCCCAACCTAGTTGGGCGGGCCCGTGAACGCCCGGCGAAGTGGCTGTGTTCACGGTGGCGCAAGGAAACGCCGTTCACCTCCCGGTCATGCCGGTGGGTGAGACTCGGTCCGTGAAACGCCGCACCCTGCTCAGGGCCGCCGCAGGCTCGGTCGTCCTCTCCGCCGCGCCCGGTGCCGCGTTCGGCGCGACCGGCCGGGGCAGGCGGGTGTACGTGGTCGTGCTCGCCGGTCTGCGGGCGGACGAGGTGGGGACCGCGCTGACGCCGAACCTCGTCGCGCTGCGGGCGGACGGCACGTACTTCCCGCGGGCTCGTTCGCTGCCGGCCGCCGGGAGCACCGCGCACCTCGTCATGATGCTGACCGGGGTGCGGCCCGACCGCAGCGGTGTGCCCGCCGACGTCGTGTTCGACCGGGCGCGCGGTGTGCGGCGGCTGAGCGAGCCGAGGTTCCCGACGGTGCTGGAACGCTTGCCGGAGCTGGGTTTCCGCACGGGCGCGGTGCTGCCGGAGGAGGACCTGCGCCGAGTGGTCGGCACGCGGGCGACGTACGGGTGGGAACCCCGGCCGCCGGTCACGGGGACCGCGCCGGACGCGTTCACCTCGCACGCCCTGCACGCCGTGGTCGACGAGGCAGACCCGGACCTGGTGGTCGTGCAGTTCGGCACCGGAGCCCCGGCCGCTGCCGCGGGGCGGTCGCTGACCGCGCGCACGGCGGACGAGCAGCTCGGCAAGCTGGTGCGGCACCTCAGGGCGACCGGGCGGTGGGAGCGGTCCGTCCTCCTCGTCACCGCGACTCCCGCAGCGGACCGGTCCCCGGTGTCGCCGGAGGAGCACATCCAGACAGATCCGTTGCTGCGCAACAGGGTTGTGGTCGTGCAGAACGACGGCGCCGACCTGCTGTACTGGACCGGTCCCGCCTCGGACCGCGCCCTGGCCGTGCGGCACCTGGAGTCGGTGGTCTCGCGGGTGCCCGGTGTGCAGTCGGCGCACCGCCCGGCCGAGCTGCGCCTCGGACCGGAGGCCGGCGACCTGGTGGTGCACCGGGGACGTGCCGCGGCGGAGCCGGTACCGCTGCTCGTCGCGGGTGGCGATCCCGTGGTGGGGCGCGGGGTCTCGATGACAGCCGCGTCCACTGTGGATGTCGCACCGACGGTGGGGAGGCTGTTCGGCCTCCCCGAACCGTCGGGCGGGGGTGACGGTCAGTCCGTCATCTGAGGCAGTCCGTCAGCCGGACCGCGCCATCATCTAGGGCAGGGAGTCCAGATGAGGGGCGACCGTGTTGGCGAACTGCCAGTTGTTCGAGGCGTCCCAGTTGATCGACCACGTCATGGCGCCGCGGATCGACGGCCAGGTCGTGCTCGGCTTGAACGTCCCGCAGTTCGTGCCACGCGCGAGGCAGCTGAGGGCGTTGTTGACGTTGGCGGGCGACTGGTACCCGCCACCGGCACCCGACGGCGACGCGGGCAGGCCGAGGCCCACCTGGTCGGCGCGCAGGCCGCTCTGCAGCTGGATGCACGCGAGCGCGGTCAGGAAGTTGACCGTGCCCTGGCTGTGGACCTGCTGGTCGCAGCCGAGCATCGAACCGGAGTTGTAGTACTGCATGTTGACGATGGTCAGGATGTCCTTCGTGGCCAGCGCCAGCTTGAAGTACTCGGCGTTGACGTTCTGCATGTCGATCGTCTGCGGCGCCATGGTGATGACCTTGCCGCCACCGGCGTGGATGCTGCGCAGCGCCTGGCCCATGTACTGGGCGTTGACGCCGTTCTCCAGGTCGATGTCGACGCCGTCGAAGCCGTAGGTGGAGATCAGGCCCTTGACGCTGTTGGCGAAGTTGGTCGCGGCGGTGGAGTTGGCGACGCTGATCGTGCCCTTCTCACCACCGACGGAGATGATCACCTTCTGGCCGCGGGCCTGCACGGTCTTCACGTCGGCGCGGAACTGCGCGTCGGTGTAGCCGCCGAGCTGGCTGCTCAGACCGGGGTCGAGGTTGAACGCGACCTGCCCCTGCACCGCCGTGGCATCGGCGAACGAGACCGCGATGATGTCGTAGGTGGTGGGGACGTCGGACAGCCGCAGAGCGCGCGCACCGTTGTAGAAGTTCTGCCAGTAGCCCGTCAGCACGTGCTTGGGCAGACCGGTGATCGGCGGGTTGCTCGTCGTCGTCGTGGTGGTCGTCGTGGTCGTCGTAGTAGTGGTGGTGGTCGACGTCGTCGTGCTCGTGGACGTCGGCGGAGTGCCGGGGCCGTCGAGGTTGACGTCGTCGGCGTAGTAGGCGGGCTGGCCGTACCAGCCGTGCAGGTAGATCGTCACGCTGGTGGCGCTGCCGGACGTGAAGTCGAGGGTCAGCTGGGAGAAGCCGCTGGAACCGGGCGTCCAGGTGCTCTTCTCCACGCCGCCGGTGACGCCGAGGTAGACGTAGCTGCCCTGCACCCAGGCCGACAGCTTGTAGGCCGTGTTCGGTTGCACCGAAACGGTCTGCTGGCACCGCGCGGTGCTCTGGCCGACGGGTGTGCCCTGCAACGCGTACTGGCCGGTGCGCTTGGTGCCGGACGTGGCGCTGGTGCCCTCGGTGCAGGTCCAGCCGCTCAGGTTGCCCGCCTCGAACCCGTTGTTGGCCGCGAGGTTGGCGGCGGCGGCGTTGCCGTTGATCACCAACACCAGACCGGCACATGCGATGAACGCCGACAGCAGCGCGATCGCCGCTCGTCTGGTTTTGGACATGGTCCACCTCCACACACTCATGCGGCGACCATGTTGTGAGTGGACTAAAAATGGACTAGACCACTGCGGTTGGTCAAGCCCTGGTTTAGCTTGAGGGCGTGTTCACCCTCGAAAACGCGATCACGATCGCCACCGAGGCCCACGAGGGCCAGGTCGACAAGTCGGGCCTGCCCTACATCGGGCACCCGTTGCGGGTCATGGCCGCCGTGAGCGGCGAGCACGAGCAGATGGCCGCCGTGCTGCACGACGTCGTCGAGGACACCCCGGTGACCGCGGCCGACCTGCTCGCCCGCGGCTGCCCGCACGAGGTGGTCGACGCGGTCGTGGCGCTGTCGCACCTGCCGGACGAGCCGCAGGAGGACTACCTGCGCCGCGTCGCCGCCAACCCGCTGGCCGTCACGGTGAAGCGCGCGGACATCGGCGACAACCTCTCGCCGGCCCGCGTCGCCCGCCTCGACGCGGCCACGCAGGAGCGGTTGAAGGCCAAGTACGCGCGCGCCCTGGGGTTGCTCGACGAGTACGTGAGCTAGCCGACCTTCTTCATCGGTACAGGTGTCGTGAACTGGGTGTATTATCGAATCGTAACCAAGATTGGAAGGACACGATGACCCGCCACGACCTGTCCGTGAAGTCCCTGCGCTCGAACCTGGCCGTCCGCCGTGACGCCCGGCTGAAGCGCCGGAGCCTGGAGCGGCAGTTGGCCAGCTACACCACCGAGAGCGACCGCCTCGAACTGGACGCCATCCTCTCCCGCCACAGCGCCGAGGAGACGGGCGAGCTCCGTTCGATCATCAACCGCCAGGCGATGGACCGCTTGATCCGCGCCTGACCGGTACCTGTGTGGGCCACCCCCGGCAACGCCGCCGCGGGTGGCCTTTGCGTTTTCAGTACAGGCGCTTCACCGTCAGCACGTTGTCCTTGCGCGACTCCTGCTGACCATCCGGCCCGACGAGCGGCCGTTCGACCACGTCGTCGGTGATGATGATCCAGTTGTCGCCGAGCCGGAGGTGGTCGAGCACGTCCTTGGTCGTCGGGAAGTAGTAGTCGCGGTGCTCGGACCACGACGGCGCCCCGGCGTGCCCGCCGACGACCAGCCGCCCACCGGGCGCGACCGCCTCCGCGGCCCGCTTGAGGATGCTGTTGCGCTCCCCGTCCTCCTCGACCGGCGAGTGCAGGAACTGGGCGCTGACCAGGTCGTACCGGCCCTCGGGGAACGTCTCCTTGAGGTCGTGCCGCTCCACGGAGATCTCGACGCCGGCGTCCTGCGCGTGCCGGAGCGCCCGGTCCAGCGCCACCTGCGACACGTCGACCCCGAGCACCCGCCACCCCCGTTGCGCGAGCCAGACGGCGTCACCGCCCTCAGCGCAGCCGAGGTCGAGCGCACTGCCCGGCGTGAGGTCCGCGGTCTCGCGCACCAGCAACGGGTTCGGGTTGCCGGACCACACCTGGTCCCGCTCCGAGTAGAAGGCTTCCCAGAACTCCTGCGCAGTCGTCATGCCGTCCACGATGCCCACCGTTGTGCCGGAGCGGCAAACTCCGTTGCCGATCCGGCAACAAGTGCGGTCAGAACAGCGTGGCGGGCTCGACCGGTTCGGGTTCGGGCAGCGCGTCGAGCTCGGGCACGAGCGTGCGGACGTCGTCGTGGAACCGGCGGGCGAGCGCGGGCGCGTCGTCGTTGTCGGGGGTGTGCAGGAACACCGTCGGCGACCGGCCCTCCCGCAGCCAGCCGGCGACCACCTCGGCCCACGGCCGCCACCCCTCGACCGTCTCCTCGACCGAGTCGCGGCCCAGGTAGCGGACGATCGGCTGGTCGGTCAGCGCCCGCGTCCGCCGGGGCAACCGCGGTTTGCGGTCCCAGGCCTCGCGCTCGGCGTCGCTGGTCGGCGGGCTCTGGAAGAAGACCTCGGTGTCGAACGGCACCCACTCGGCGTCCACGTCGTCGAGGGCCCCCTCCAGCAGCGACGTCGCACCGGCGTCGGTGAAGAACACGGGGTGGCGCACCTCCACGGCACGCCGCAGGCCGACGGGCAGCCTGCGCAGGAAGCGGCTCAGTGCCTCGACGTCCGCCGGGCCGAACGAGCCGGGCAGCTGGGTCCACAGGACCGCGCGCTCGCCCAGGGGCTCGATGGCGTCGAGGAACGCCCGCATCGGCACCTCGACACCGGCGAGCCGGCGCTCGTGCGTGACGACCTTGGGCAGCTTGACCACGAACCGGAAGTCCGGGTCCGTCTGCCGCGCCCAGGTCTCGACGGTCTTGCGGGCGGGTGTCGCGTAGAACGTGGTGTTGCCCTCGACGGCGTTGCACCAACCGGCGTAGGCCCGCAGCCGCTCCCCCGCGGGAAGCGACTGCGGCAGGAACCGCCCTGGCCACGCCTTGTGGTTCCACATGGCGCAGCCGACGTGAAGGCGTGCCACGGCTCCTACTTCTTGCCCTTCGGCTCCTCGGTCGACAGCGCGGCGACGAAGGCCTCCTGCGGCACTTCCACGCGCCCCACCATCTTCATGCGCTTCTTGCCTTCCTTCTGCTTCTCCAGCAGCTTGCGCTTGCGGGTGATGTCACCGCCGTAGCACTTGGCCAGGACGTCCTTGCGGATCGCGCGGATCGTCTCGCGGGCGATCACACGGGACCCGATGGCCGCCTGGATCGGCACCTCGAACTGCTGCCGCGGGATGAGCTCGCGCAGCTTCGTGGCCATGCGCGTGCCGTAGCCGTAGGCGTGGTCCTTGTGCACGATCGCGGAGAACGCGTCGACGGCCTCGCCCTGCAGCAGGATGTCGACCTTGACCAGCTCCGACTCGGCCTCGCCCGACTCCTCGTAGTCCAGCGAGGCGTAGCCGCGGGTGCGGGACTTCAGCGAGTCGAAGAAGTCGAAGATGATCTCGCCGAGCGGCATGGTGTAGCGCAGCTCGACGCGGTCCTCCGACAGGTAGTCCATGCCGCCGAGCTGGCCGCGCTTGGCCTGGCACAGCTCCATGATCGCGCCGATGTAGTCCGACGGGGCGATGATCGTGCACTTGGTGACGGGCTCGTACACCTCGGCGCGCTTGCCCTCCGGCCAGTCGGACGGGTTCGTCACGACGTGCTCGGCGCCGTCTTCCATGATCACGCGGTAGACGACGTTCGGTGCCGTGGAGATCAGGTCGAGGCCGTACTCGCGTTCGAGGCGGTCGCGGGTGATCTCCAGGTGCAGCAGGCCGAGGAAGCCGCAGCGGAAGCCGAAGCCCAGTGCCGCGGAGGTCTCCGGTTCGAACGTCAGCGCGGCGTCGTTGAGCTGGAGCTTCTCCAGCGCCTCGCGCAGCTCCGGGTAGTCGGAACCGTCGACCGGGTACAGGCCCGAGTAGACCATCGGGCGAGGCTCGCGGTAGCCGGCCAGCGGCTCGGTGGCGCCCTTGCGCTCGGAGGTGACGGTGTCGCCGACCTTCGACTGGCGCACGTCCTTCACGCCGGTGATCAGGTAGCCGACCTCGCCGACGCCCAGGCCGCGGGACGGCTTCGGCTCCGGCGAGACGATGCCGACCTCGAGGATCTCGTGGGTGGCACCGGTCGACATCATCTTGATGCGCTCGCGCGGCGTGATCTTGCCGTCGACGACGCGGATGTAGGTGACGACGCCGCGGTAGGTGTCGTAGACCGAGTCGAAGATCATCGCGCGGGCCGGTGCGTCCGCCTCGCCCACGGGCGGTGGGACCAGCTTCACGACCTCGTCGAGCAGCGCCTCGACGCCGAGACCGGTCTTCGCGGAGACCCGCAGCACCTCGTCGGGCTCGCAGCCGACGATGTGCGCGATCTCCTTCGCGTACTTGTCCGGGTCCGCGGCGGGCAGGTCGATCTTGTTGAGCACCGGGATGATGGTGAGGTCCTTCTCCATCGCCAGGTACAGGTTCGCGAGCGTCTGCGCCTCGATGCCCTGCGCGGCGTCGACCAGCAGGATCGCGCCCTCGCAGGCCTCCAGCGCACGGGAGACCTCGTAGGTGAAGTCGACGTGGCCCGGCGTGTCGATCATGTGCAGGACGTGGTCCTGCCCGTTGACCTGCCAGGGCAGGCGCACGTTCTGCGCCTTGATGGTGATGCCGCGCTCCCGCTCGATGTCCATGCGGTCGAGGTACTGAGCGCGCATCGCCCGCGCTTCGACCACGCCGGTGAGCTGCAGCATGCGGTCGGCCAGCGTGGACTTGCCGTGGTCGATGTGCGCGATGATGCAGAAGTTCCGGATGAGTTCCGGCGGCGTGAACGTCGTGTCGGCGAACGTGGTCAAGGCGGTCCTCAGCAGGAAATCGGACGGGTGTCCCCTTATGGTCCCATAGAGGCCCACGTGCTCTGCACCACTAGGGTGCGTTCGTGCTGATGAACGGTGAAGACCCCCGCCCGGCCAAGGGCGCGGTCCGCGAGATCTTCGACGCGGCGGAGGCCGCCAAGCTCGAGTACGAGCCCTCGGTGGACGGTGACGCGGACCCCGGCGAGGTCGTCTGGGCGTGGGTGCCCTACGAGGAGGACGCGAACCGCGGCAAGGACCGCCCGCTGCTGGTCGTGGGCCGCGCGAAGGGCGAGCTGATCGCGTTGATGCTCTCCTCGAAGGAGCCGCGCGACGACTACCTGGAGCTGGGCTCCGGTGCCTGGGACCGCGACGGCCGCCCGTCCTACCTGCGACTGGACCGGGTGTTCGCCCTCGACTCCGACGACGACATCCGCCGCGAGGGCGCCGTGCTCGGCCCGGTCGCCTTCGGCCAGGTCGTGGACACCCTGCGCGCACGCCACGGCTGGCGCTGACCCCTGCGGGTGCGGGGGCGCCTGACCACGCGCCCCCGCACCCGCCCGTCACGCCGCGTGCGGCCCCTGGTCGTCGCGCGCGGCCCGCCGGCGCCCCGCGTACTCCCCGAGCTTGCCCAGCGACTGCTCCTCGTCCAGCGCGACCTCGGCCAGCCGGTCGAACACCAGCCTGATCCGCGCGATAGCACCGGGGTCCTGCACGAACACCTGCGCGAGCTCGGTCTCGCTGAACACGACCGGCATCGCCTTCTCGTACTCCCAGAGCACGCAGCCGCTGGACGGCACCACGGCCCGCATCGGCACGACCCGGACGCTGTGCTCCTCGGACAGCAGCCGCGCGCACTGGTCCTCCATCACCCGCCGGCCGCCGACCCGTTGCTGCAACGCGAACTCGTGGATGTAGAACAAGCATTTCGGCGGGTTGTTCCGGCGCAGGACTATTTGCCGGTCCATGCGGTGCTGCACGGCCGCCGCAATTCGGTCGCCGGTCGTGAAACCACCGAGCCGGTGCAGCGCGTCGGCGTATTCGTGGATCTGCACCAGACTGGGCAGCTTGGTCACCGAATAGCTCGTGATCGACGTCGCCGCGGACTCCCCGATCCTCGCCGTGCGCACGTCCTCCGGCGCGTGCACGACATACTCGTCGAAGGCGTACCGGTACCGGCGCCGGAAGTCGTCGATGTACTGGATGTCCTTGCCGCACATGGTGAACAGCTGCACGAGGTCGATGTCGGTGGCCCGCACCTTGCCGTGCTCCAGGTTGGACACCTTGCTCGGGTCCCACCCCAGTCGCACGGCCAGCGCCGCCCCGCTCATGCCGGTGCCGGCCTCTCGGACGCGGCGCAGCTCGTCGCCCAGATCCCTGCTGTACGCGGTAGATGTGAATACAGTCACGCCAAAACGCTATGGCTTGTATTTATTCCATGGTACGGGCCCTTTCGGGTGAAAAGAGCGCCTGGACGACTCCGATGATGCCGCCGGAGTCCATCGCCGTTATCGCGCCACCGGAACAAACGCACTTCAAGCGTTCCACACCGTTGAACCATTCGCGCAAGTAGGGTCGGACCGTGGACCGAGTCGCGGGATCGTTGTACGGGTTGGCTTTCGGGGACGCGCTCGGCGAGCCGACGGAGTTCCTGTCCGTTGCGGAGATCGACCGGCGGTTCGGTCCTCACGGACCGGACGACCTGGTTGGCGACCCCGCCCTGGTCACCGACGACACGCAGATGGCACTCGCCGTCGCGTGGGCGCTGCACGGCGTCGACCGGTACACCGCCGACGTGCTCGAACCGCGGCTGCGCGAGCGGTTCGTGTCCTGGGCGCACAGCCCGGAGAACAACCGCGCACCCGGGATGACGTGTCTGCGCGCGTGCGGCGGCCTGGCGGAGGGCCTGCCGTGGGTGGAGGCGACCATCGCGGGGTCCAAGGGCTGCGGTGCGAACATGCGGGTCACGCCGGTGGGACTGGTGCCCGACCTCGACCTCGACGTGCTCGCCGGGGTGTCGCAGCTGCAGGCCGCCATGACGCACGGTCATCCCACGGCGCTCGCCGCGTCCGAGCTCACCGCGTACGCGACCCGGCTGCTGGTCGACGGACGCGACCTGGCCGAGGTGCCCGCCGCGTTGCTGGACCGATGCCGCGAACGGCGCTCGGTCTACCTGGGGCAGTGGCTGGGTCCCCTGTGGCGGACGCCGGGTGCGACGACGCCGGCCGACTTCATCGCGCGCGGCTGGGACGAGTGCGCCGAGGTGCTCGAACGGCTGGTGGCCGCCCTCGCCGAACCCGATGACGGGCAGGACGCGAGCCTGGCCACCGGCGAGGGCTGGATCGCGGAGGAGGCGCTGGCGACCGGACTGTACTGCGCGATCCGGCACGCCGACGACCCGGTGCGGTGCCTGGTGCGGGGCGCGAGGACCAGTGGTGACTCGGACTCGATCGCGGCGTTGGCCGGGGCGTTCGCCGGCGCCGCGCACGGACTCGCCGCGTGGCCGCAGGAGTGGGTCGAGCGCATCGAGTACGCGGATCAGTTGGCAGCGCTCAGCTCCGGCACTGCCGGATGACTCGCTCGATGGTCGTGGAACACGAAAAAAAGCCCTGCGGGGAGCGCTTGTGGCGCTCAACCCGCAGGGCAAATTAAGTTCGGCGGCGACCTACTCTCCCACACCGTAACCAGTGCAGTACCATCGGCGCAGAAGGGCTTAACTACCGGGTTCGGAATGGGACCGGGTG
>NZ_JBVJRA010000015.1:0-162463 GCF_055608075.1 Lentzea sp. NPDC036949 | reverse complement strand
ACGCGGGGTTCTCCTCCTGCGACCCGGGCCGGATCTACCTGCCGGTGATCATGGACCCGGTCTACGGCTACCAGGGCCTCAACGTCGAGGCGCAGGCCCGCAGCCAGTCCTCGCTGCTGAACTGGACCCGGCACCTGATCGCGGTGCGCAAGCAGCACCGGGCGTTCGGCCACGGCGACTTCACCGAGCTCGGCGCGTCGAACCCCACCGTGCTCGCCTACCGCCGCACGCTCGGCGCCGACGTGGTGCTCTGCGTCAACAACCTCTCCCGCTTCCCCCAGCCCGTCGAGCTCGACCTGGCCGAGCACGCGGGCAGCGTGCCGGTGGAGCTCACCGGCGGCGTGCGGTTCCCGGCGATCGGGGAGCTGCCGTACCAGCTCACCCTGACCGGTCACGGCTTCTACTGGTTCCAGCTGACCTCCGACGTGGAAGGTGGCGACAAGAAGTGACGACGAGCGAGGCCGTCGAGGTCGTGCCGGAGCAGCTGGACCGCTGGCTGGTGACCCAGCCCTGGTTCCGCGGCCGCGGGCCGGTGGAGTGCGAACGCGTGACCGTGCTGCGCGACGGTGACCCGACGCTGGCCCACGTCGTGCTGGCGGCGGGCGGACGCCGCTACCAGCTCCTCCTGGGCGTGCGCGACGAGCTGCCGGAACGGCTGGTGCACGCCAGGATCGGCGCCGCGGGCGACCGCCAGGTGTACGAGGCGGTGTACGACCCCGAGCTCACCGCCGTGCTGCTGCGGCACTTCGAGGAGTCCGCGCAGGTGGCGGGCCTGCGGTTCCGCGGCGACCTGCCGCCGCGCTACACCGACGCGCCGGTCGGGCGGCCGTTCCCGGGCCCGCAGCGCAACTGCTCCATCGTCTACGGCCAGCGTCACGTGCTGAAGTTCTTCCGCGAGCTGGTCGCGGGCGACAACCCGGAGCTCGTGCTGCACACCGCCCTGCACTCCATCGACGACCCGCACATCGCACCACCCCAGGGCGCGCTGGAGTCCGAGCTGGACGGGGAGCGCACCACGTTCGCGGTGCTGCACGAGTTCGTCCCGCTCGGCGCCCTGGGCTGGCCGATGGCGACCGCGAGCGTGCGGGACTTCCTCGCGAGCCCCGGCACGGACCCGCAGGCCGCGGGCGGCGACTTCGCCGCGGAGGCGCGCCGGCTCGGCAGGGCCGTCGCGCGGGTGCACGCCGACCTGCGCGAGACGCTCGGCGAGCAGACCGCGGGACCGGACGAGGAGGCCGAGTTCGTGGCGGCCCTGCACCACCGCCTGGACGCGGCACTGGCCGAGGTCCCCGCGCTGGCACCGTTCGAGGCGGGCCTGCGCGCCCGGTTCGACGCCGTCCTGGCCGCCGCGGAGCCGGTCCGCCTGCAGCGGGTGCACGGCGACCTGCACCTGGGCCAGGTGCTGCGCTCACCGCGCACGTGGGTGCTCGTCGACTTCGAGGGCGAACCCCACGGCGGTGCGGCGGAACGGGCCCGGCCACGCCCCGCGGAACACGACGTGGCCACCGCCCTGCGGTCCCTGCACTACGCGGCGGCACAGCTGCTGGTGGGCGCGGACGACGTGGCCACCCTGCTGCCGCGGGCCGCTCGGTGGCTGGACCGCAACCGCGGCGCGTTCTGCGACGGCTACGCCGAGGTGGCGCCGGACCGCCGTCCCGGTGGCGCGCTGCTGGCCGCGGTCGAGCTGGACCGGGCGGTGCTGGAGGTGTGCCACGAGCAGCGCTACCGTCCCGAGTGGACGGTCATCCCGCTGTCGGCGATCGCGGAGGCGGTGACCGGCGAGCCCGCCTGGCTGGTGTAGCCGGGTTTCGGACGGCGGCGGGCCTCAGCGGTCCGGCCGCCGTCCACGGCCGGCGTGATCGCATCGTCGGTGCGGTCGTTGTCGGCAAGCTCGTGGTGGGACCGCGAGCCAGGTCGTCGTCGGCTCTCCGCGTTCGGCACCGCCGCCCGCGGCTCAGCCGGACTTGAGCAGGTTCTGCGTGTCGCCCCGCCGCTGGGTGCCCACGGTCGCGTCCGTGCCGATCAACGACACCGCCGTCGTCCGCACCGGTTCGAGCACCGGGGTGGCCTGGGTCCAGCTGCGCAGCAGGTGCCGGCACAGGGACGCCTCCAGGGCGATCGCGGCGGCAGCGGCGTGCAGGAGGTCCTGGGTCCGGCCGGGGTGGGCGGACAGGTGTTCGCGGCTCTCGTTCAGCATCCTGGCCCAGCGCTCGTCCGGCGCCTCCGCGACGGACGGGACCGGGCGGCCGCCGACGCGGTGCAGGCCCGCGGTGAGGCGGCGGTCGAACAGCAGCGCGATGCCCGCCGCCGCGGTCCGGTGGCCGATGGCCGTGGCGGTGGTGAGGGCCAGTGCGCTCATCGTGTTGTGGGCGGCGATGGCGACGGCGGGCACGCGGTCGATCGCGGGATGCGGCTCGTGCAGCGACTTCGCGGTGACGAGCTCGCGCAGCTGCGTGGTGGTGGCCTTGGTCTCGATGAACGTGTACAGCGCGGTGTGGCTGCTGCGCATCAGGCTGATGAGGTGGTCGCCGATGCGGGCGGGGGAGGCGGTGTCACCGCCCGCGTCCCTGACCATCGGCGCGGTCATCTCCCGCAGGGCGGCCAGCCACCGCTCGCTCAGCAGCGCACGCCACCGCACGACCTCCGGCTCGGCCGCGCGCTCGGCGCCGACGCCGTCGAACTCGCCTTCGTGCAGGGCGATCCACAGGGCCAGCTGGAAGTCCGGGTCGGCCACCAGCCGCGCCGGCTCGTCGACCGCCGTGAGGGCGGGGGGTGCCGTGCGGACGTCGAGCAGTGCGGCGATGACGCCGGCGCTCAACGGTCCTCGGGCGGTGGGCAACAACATCAGTGCCTCCGACGGGGGTGATCGCGATCCCGTGATCACTTACCCCTCCCGGGGTTCGTCAAACGCCTTCCCGGATTCCGGTACCCGGACGTGGGCCCGCGCCCTGCCGCTGAGGCGCCGTACAGGGGCGGCGAGGTCGCGGTCTTCAGGTCGTGTCCGGCTGACCGGACACGACCTGAAGACCGCGCGAGCTGGAGCACCCGCAACCCCGATGACGGCAGGTCGGCGGTCATCTCCCCGGGGGACGACCGCCGCCGACCTCCCGGCCGACCCGGCTCAGGCCGTCCGGGACCCCAGCAGTTCCAGCATCTCCGGCAGGTCGAAGAACCGCGCCACGTCGAGCGCGGACCTCGGCCCGAGTGCCGGGTCCGCCCCGGCCTCCAGCAACAGCCGCACGGAGCGCTCGGAACGGCGGAACACCGCCGCCCCGAGCGCGGTCTGCCCGCGGTCGTTGACCCGCCCGGTGTCGGCGCCGCGCTCCAGCAGCGCGGCGACGGTGTCGGGGTGGTTGTGGTACGAGGCCAGGACCAGCAGCGAGTCACCGGCGCCGTTGGTGAGGTTCACCGGCACGCCCGCGTCGAGTGCCTCGGCCAGCCGCTCGGTGTCGCCGGTGCGGGCCAGGTCGAACATCGACTGCAGGAACGCGAGCTCCTCCTCCGTCAGCGCCCCGGTCATGCGATCGTCGCCGGGAACCGTTCCCACACGCGGTGGGCGCCGAGCAGCGTCATCAGCTCCGTGAACACCTTCGTCGCGTCCTCACCGGCCACCACGCCCGCGGCACCGGTGATCCCGGCGGCCTCCAGGGCAGCGCGGCCGGTGCCCCACGCGCCGATGGCCTTGGCGTGGCGGAAGCACTCCTCGACCATCAGCAGCACGCGCGGGTCGACGGTCGTGCCCGGCGCGCCCGCCTTCGCGTCCCTGGCCGGCACCGCGTCCGGGCCGGGCGGGGGAGCCGCGGCGAGCAGCAGGGCGTCGAACTCGATCGACCGGGCCGTGAGGAACGTGCGCTGCGCGACCAGGCCGGAGTCGCCGATGGGACCACCGGTCGGCGCGATCAGCAACGGCACCATCCCGCCGGCCAGGATCGTCTCGCGGACGGTCCGCACGCCGTCGAGGTCGGCCGGGTCGACCACGATGCCGATGAGGCGGCCGTCGGTCGGCCAGGTCTTCCCGACCTGGGAGAGCGCCGGGCTCGGCGTGACCTTCCTCGGCCGCACGGTGGGTTCGGGCGCGGGCAGGCCGAGGCCGCGGGCGACCTCCGCGCACAGCGTCGGGTCGACGTTGGCGAGCACCCGCAGCTGGCGTTCCTTGATCGCCTGCTCGTAGCACTTGCCGAGCTCGAAGGTGAACGCGCGCACCACGTGCTCCTTCTCCACCGGCGACAGGCTCAGCCAGAACAGCCGCGGCTGCGTGAAGTGGTCGGCGAACGACACGGGCGACTGCCGCACCTTCGCCGACTTCGGCAGCGGCTGCGCCACCTCGACGAACGCCCGGTCCTCCACGCCCGCGGTGAACGGGTTGCCGCCGTCAAGCGTGTTCGGCCGGTACGGCGCCACCCCGGCGTGCACCGCGTGCTGGTGGTAGCCGTCGCGGAACATGTCGTTGACCGGCACGTGCGGGCGGTTGATGGGGATCTGGTTGAAGTTCGGCCCTGCCAGCCGGGTCAGCTGGGTGTCCAGGTAGGAGAACAGCCGCGACTGGAACAGCGGGTCGTCGGTGACGTCGATGCCGGGCACCAGGTTGCCGAGGTGGAACGCGACCTGCTCGGTCTCGGCGAAGAAGTTCATGGTGTTGCGGTTGAGCGTCAGGAGGCCGACCGGCTGCACCGGCGCGAGCTCCTCCGGCACGATCTTCGTCGAGTCCAGCAGGTCGATGCCCTCGAACGTCTGCCGCGGGGTGTCCGGGAAGATCTGCAGGCCGAGCTCCCACTGCGGGTACGCGCCGGACTCGATCGCGTCGGCGAGGTCGCGGCGGTGGAAGTCCGGGTCGAAGCCGTTGGCCATCTGCGCCTCCTCCCACACCAGGGAGTGCACGCCCAGCTTCGGCTTCCAGTGGAACTTCGCGAGCGCGGTCTCACCCTCGGCGTTGACGAGCCGGAACGTGTGGACGCCGAAGCCCTCCATCGTCCGGTACGAGCGGGGGATGCCGCGGTCGGACATGTTCCACAGGACGTGGTGGGTGGCTTCGGTGTGGGTGGACACGAAGTCCCAGAACGTGTCGTGCGCGCTCTGCGCCTGCGGGATCTCCCGGTCCGGGTGGGGCTTGCCGGCGTGGATGATGTCCGGGAACTTGATGCCGTCCTGGATGAAGAAGACCGGGATGTTGTTGCCGACCAGGTCGAAGTTGCCCTCCTGGGTGTAGAACTTCGTCGCGAACCCGCGGGTGTCGCGGACCGTGTCGGCCGAACCGCGCGAGCCCAGCACGGTCGAGAACCGCACGAACACCTGCGTCTCGACGCCGTCGCCCAGGAACGCGGCCTTGCAGACGTTGGCGGCCGTGCCATAGCCGACGAACACGCCGTGCGCGCCGTAGCCGCGTGCGTGCACCACGCGCTCCGGGATGCGCTCGTGGTCGAAGTGCATGATCTTTTCGCGCAGGTGGTGGTCCTGCAGCAACGTCGGGCCGCGGTCACCGGCCTTGAGCGAGTGGTCGGTGTCGTACAGCCGCGCGCCGGCCGATGTGGTGAGGAACTCGCCCTGCTGACCGTTGGCGAGCTTCGGGGCACCGGTGGGCGCTCCCGTCGGTGACACCGTCTCCGGACCGGTCTGGTCCTGCTTGGGCGGCAACGGGCCCCGCGGCTCGGTCGGCTCCTCGAGCGAAGGCGGCTCGCTGTTCGGCACGCCGGGGATCGGCGGGTTCACCATCTCGGTGACCTTGTCGACCGCCTTCTCCAACGCCGCCTTCACGCGCTTGCCCGGCTTCTGGGTCGCCACTTGCTTCCTCCTCGGAGCTTGAACGTCAGCCAGGCAGTACCCGCCTAAACGCCATCTATGCGTGACAACCCGTCCGAGTATTGGTCAGCGCCGCCGTTTCTTCTCCTTCGCCTTCTTCTCCTTCGCGGCGGGCGCGGGCACGATCCGCTCCGCGACCGCAGGTGGCGCGGCGGCCAGCCCCGGTCCACCGGCCTCGACCCACTCGACGACGCCGTCCACCACCTCGTCCTCCAGCACCGACCCGACCCACACCGGCCGGGCGCCCGCGGCCCGTTCCCGCGCGCCGGGCAGCACGACCACGACGTTGGACACCTCGCACGCGTCCAGGCAGTCGGCGACCCGGACACCGGACAGGCGGGAACGCAGGACCGCGAGCTGGTGGTCGTGGTCGACGTCGGGGTGCTTGCGCGCGGTACCGCAGCAGCACCCCCGGCAGACGGTGATCTTGGGCGTCATGCCCTGAGTTCTACCCACCGACCGGCCGCGAGGGGTGTGAACGTGCTGCGGTTCTCAGTCCCGCGATCCGGGCGACCGGCCGATAAAGTGCCGTACCCCTACGGATGCGGACCCTGATTGTTCCTCACCGGACACCGCCTGACAGTGATCGGCAGTGAACTGCCGCCGTCCCTGCCTGAAGGCGAGCGTTCCTGATCCGAGAGGAACTGAAGTGAACAGAACACCACGGTCCTGGGGTCTGCTGGCCCTGGTCGCCGCGGCGGCGCTGGCCCCGGTCAGCACCGCGCACGCGGCACCGGAGAACGCCCAGCGGACCGCCCCGGCGGCCACCTACCTCGGCGACACCGTCCCTGCGAACCTCGGTGACGTCTCGCCCATGTTCGCCGGCGGCCAGAACGCCACGGTGAGCGAGTTCCCCGGCATCGTCGCGGGCATCCGCGCCGGTGGCTCCCGGCCGGAGGGCCAGACCTGCACCGGCACGGTCGTCGCCCCGCGCAAGATCCTCATCGCGGCGCACTGCGCGGACGCGGAGGGGGAGAAGAAGTTCGTCTACGGCCTCGACGACCTCAAGGACTACCGGGGCGGCGCCGGTTCCGGGTTCGCCGTGAACGTCGTCAGCTACAAGAAGCACCCGCGGTACGTCAACTTCGACCAGGGCTACGACGTGGCGGTCGTGACCGTCGACCGCGACATCGCGCTCAAGGGCGGGGCGGCCTACCCGAAGTTCGCCACCTCGGCGGATGCCGGCGGCGCGGCACCGGGCAAGACGGGCCAGGGCTTCGGCTACGGCAAGAAGGACTTCAACGACACCTCGCAGGACGTCACGCTGGACAAGGCGAGCCTGCCGGTCGTCGACGGCGACCGGGTCTGCCAGGGCGTCGGCGCGGGCTTCAAGTCGGCGACCATGATCTGCGCCGGCTACTCCGACGGCCGCACCACGATCCTGCCCGGTGACAGCGGTGGCCCGCTGGTCGTCGACGGCAAGGTCTACGGCGTCGCGTCGTGGAGCCGGTCGGACTTCAAGTGGTACTCGATCTACGGCCGCCTCGACAACGACATGGGCGACTGGGTGAAGACCGAGGTCGGCGAGCAGCCCCCGGTCGGTGACTTCGGGCTGACCGTCGCGCCGGGCAGCGGTTCGGTCGCCGCCGGCAAGGCGCTGTCCGCCGCGGTCAACACGACCGCGGGCTCGGGTGGTGCGGAGAACGCGACGCTGTCCGCCTCCGGCCTGCCCAGCGGCGTGAAGGCGGTCTTCCAGCCGACGTCGGTCACCACCGGTGGCTCGGGCAAGGTCACGTTCGACGCGAGCACCACCGCTCCGAACGGCACCTACGAGATCACCGTCACCGGCACCACGTCGAGCGGCAAGACCGCGTCCGGCAGGTACTCGCTGACCGTCACCGGCGGCGGCGACCCGCAGCCGGGCGACTTCACCCTGGCGGCGACCCCGAGCAGCGTGAAGGCGGCCAAGGGCAAGTACGTCTCGACCACCGTCGGCAGCACCGGCGACGGCCAGACCATCACCCTCTCAGCCTCCGGCGTGCCCACCGGCGTGAAGGCGGCCTTCCAGCCGTCGTCGATCGCCGCGGGCAGCGCGGCCAAGCTGACGCTCGACGTCTCCACCACCGCGGCCGCCGGCACCTCGTCGATCACGGTCACCGGCACCGACGCGGGCGGCAAGACCGCCACCACCACGGTCTCGCTCACCGTCGAGGGCACCGAACCGCCGACCGGTGAGGTCACCGTCACCGCGACGCCGTCGTCAGCGACCGTCAAGCAGGGCCTGCTCGCGCAGACCCTGGTGAAGGCCGCCGGCGGCACCGGGAACCTCACGCTGACCGCGTCCGGGGTGCCCGCGGGCGCGCAGCTGTCGTTCAACCCGGCCACCATCGGCCAGAACGGCAGCAGCAACGTCTGGATCTTCACGAACTTCTCCACCCCGCCCGGCACCTACCCGATCACCGTCAAGGCCACCTCGGCGGACGGCAAGACCGGCACGACGACGTTCACGCTGACCGTCACCCGCTAGCAGCAACAACGACGTGTGGGGTGTGACCGCTTCCCGCGGTCACACCCCACACGTGTTCTCGCTGCTGAGCAGGTTGCCAGCTGTCGTGCCTTCGCCCCCGAGTTCCCGCCCCTGGCTCTGCCGGCGTCTGCAAGTACCACCAACTGGTACTTGCAGACGCCTTGGGCAAGCAAGGAGGGGAGGGGCGGACAAGACTTCTGGCCCCGGGTGTTCAGACCGTGAGAGTCCAGGAGTCGATGGTGCCGACGTCGTAGGTGTAGACGTCCTTCACCTGGAGCTTCCACGTGCCGTTGCGCGTCTCCGAGGAGAGGTCGACGGTGTAGGTCTCGTGGACCCCCGCCGAAGACGACGCGCCGCCGGCCTTCTTGAGCACGTAGGACCGGCCGGACGGGCCGACCAGGTCGATGGCCAGGTCACCGGTGTAGGTGTGGTTGATGTCGACCTTGACGGTTGCCGAGGCCGTGGAGTTGCCGGTGCAGCCCGAGATCGTGACCGAGGACGAGACCGCGGTGCCGTTGTCCGGGATGGACACGTCCTCGCCGTTCGTGCCGGGGCCGCACTCCGGTGCCGGGCCGCCGCCGATGAACCCGCTGTGGAGCAGCTTGTTCGGCGAACCGGAACCGGGGTTGGTGACCTTGCCGCTCGTGGCGCCGTTCACCAGCGCGTCGCGCAGGGCCTGGGGGCTCGCGGACGGGTTGGCCGACAGGTACAGGGCCGCGACCCCCGCGACGTGCGGGGTGGCCATGGACGTGCCGGACATGTTCGTGGCACCGCCGTTCAGCCCGAGCGAGGTGATGTTGTCACCCGGCGCGAAGATGTCGGTGCAGGTGCCGTAGTTGGAGAACGAGGCACGGGCGTCGTTCGACGAGGTCGCGTTCACGGTGATCAGCGCCGCGATCTTCGCGGGGCCGGTGGAGCAGGCGTCGGTCGAGCTGTTGCCCGACGCGACGGCCATCTGCACGCCCGAGCTCACCATGCCGGCGATGGCGTCGTTGCCGATGTCGGCGGTGTCGAACGTCCAGGAGGCGTTGACCACCGCGGGCTTGCGGGCGTTCGCGGTGATCCACTCGATCGCCTTGACACCCGCGGAGTCCGGGCCGTTGCCGGTGCAGCTGGTGCCCAGCATCCGCACCGACACCAGCTTCGCCTTCTTGGCCACGCCGTAGGTCTTCGACCCGACCGTGCCCGCCACGTGCGTGCCGTGGCCGGAGCAGTCCTGGCCGTTCTGGCCGTCCTCGATGAAGTCCGCGCCGACGGTGGCACGGCCCTCGAAGTCGGCGATGCCGGTCTTGATGCCGGTGTCGGTGACGTAGACGGTGACGTTCGACGCGCCCCCGTCCGGGTAGCTGAACCTCTTGTCCAGCGGGAGGTTCGCCTGGTCGATCCGGTCCAGGCCCCAGGTCGGGTTGCTCTGCACCTCGCTGGCCCGCGCCGTGCCGTCCTGGTAGACGGCCTTGACCGCGGGGTCGGCCGCGAGCCTGCGGGCCTGCTGCGAGCTCAGGCCGGTGACCTGGAACCCCTGCATGGCGCGGGAGAACACGGTGTCGAGGGTGCCGCCGTAGCGCTGGACCAGCGTGGAGGAGGCGGCCTGGACACCGGCCAGCGAGATGCCGCCGGCCGGTTTGAGGGAGACGATGAAGCTGTCGCCGGGGGCGGGGTGCTCGGCCCGGACGAAGTCGGCCTCAGCGGCGTGCGCCGCCGGGGCGGTGATGACCGAGAGCGACGCCAGCACGGCGAGCCCGAGAGCGGTGCGTTGCATGACAGGTCCTTCCGGGCGTCGTCAGAACGTCAGGGTCCAGGAGTCGATGGTGCCGCTGTCGTAGCTCCACACGTCCGTGACCTGCAGCTTCCACGTGCCGTTGCGGTCCTCCGCGGACGCGTCGACGGTATAGGTCTCGTGCACACCGGTCGTGGACGACGCGCCGCCCGCCTTCTTGAGGCCGTACTTCGCGCCGGACGGGCCGACCAGGTCGATGGCCAGGTCAGCGGTGTAGGGGTGGTTGATGTCCACCTTCACCTTGGTGGTGGTGGACGCCTTGCCGGTGCAGTTCGAGACGGTCACCGAGGAGGAGACGGCGGTGTTGGTGTCCGGGATGGACACGTCGTCGCCGTTGGTGGCCGCCGCGCACGGCTCGGGGTCGGGGCCGCCGCCACCGATGAAGGAGATGTTGAGCAGCTTGTTCGGCGAGCCCTTGGTGTCCGAGATCTTGTCCGGCGTCGAGTTGTTCACCAGCGCGTCGCGGACCTGGGCAGGGGTGGCAGAAGGGTTCGCCGAGAGGTACAGCGCGGCCGCGCCGACCACGTGCGGGGTGGCCATCGAGGTGCCGCCCATCGACGTGGTGCCGCCGCCGTTCTTCGTGGAGGTGATGTTCGAGCCGGGCCCGAAGATGTCGACGCACGAACCCCAGTTGGAGGCCTGGCCGCCGGTGTAGATCGAGCGCTTGTCGGCCGAGTCGCTGGCGGCCACCGTGATGGCCTCCGGCGTGCGGGCGGGGGAGGTCTGGCAGGCGTCGCCGTTGTTGTTGCCCGCCGCCACGCCGAACGTGACGCCCGCCGCGATCGCCCGCTTCACCGCGCTGTCCACAGTGGAGTCGGCGCCGCCGCCGAGGCTCATGTTCGCCACGGCCGGCTTCTTCGCGTTCTGGGCGACCCAGTCGATGCCCTTGATGATCTGCGAGTACTGCCCGTTGCCCGAGCAGTCGAGCACGCGCACACCGACGAGGTTGACCTTCTTGGCCACGCCGTAGGTCTTCGACCCGACCGTGCCGGCGACGTGCGTGCCGTGGCCCTGGCAGTCCGAGGCGTCCGGGTCGTTGTCGATGAAGTCGTAGCCGTCCTTGGCACGTCCCTCGAACTCCGGGTGAGCCTTGTAGATGCCGGTGTCGAGGATGTACGCGGTGACGTTGGAGGCGGTGTTCGGGTAGGTGTAGCGCTGGTCGAGCGGCAGGTTCGCCTGGTCGATCCGGTCGAGGCCCCAGGTCGGGTTGGTCTGGGTCTCTGACATGCGCGCCCAGCCGTCCTGCTGCACGTAGGCGACCTGCGGGTCGGCCGCGAGCCGCCGGGCCGCCGCCTCGTCGAGCTTCACCGCGAAACCGCGCACGGAGGCGACGTAGGTGTTGCTGACCTTGCCGCCGTGCTTGCGGGCCAGGTCGAGTGCCTTGGCGTTCGTGGTCGGCGCGTCGCTCGCCCCGTCCTTGAACACCACGATGTAGCTGCCCGCGACGGGCTGCGCCACCGCCTTGACCTCGGCCTGCTGGGCGAAGGCGGGGGTCGCCGCCGCAGCCGCGGCGCACAGGGCGGCCACACCGAGTCCGGCCGTGACCAGCCGGCGGGATGTGCGATCGAGTCGCATCTGAGGTTCTCCGTTCTGGGCCGCCTCGGCAGGGAGTGGGCGGCCACGTGCGGATCACCATCGGTCGCGTGCGCACCGCGAACAATCCGGATATCGCTACGTAGGGATACCCGTCTTTCGCCTAAGATCAGTCCGGATGAGTCGGACACCGAGCCAGCGCCGGCCCGGCCCCGCCGCACTGGTGCGGACCAGCTCCCCGGTGCTCGTGGGGCGGGGGGACCAACTCGGCACGCTGCGCGCCGCCGTGCCGAGGCACCCCGCCGTGGTCATGGTCGAGGGCGAGGCCGGTGTGGGGAAGTCCCGCCTGGTCCGCGAGCTGCTCGACTCCGACCTCGGGCCGATCGCCGTGCTGATCGGGCACTGCCAGCCGGTGGGGGAGCCGTTCCCGTACGGGGCGGTGCTGGAGGCGTTGCGCGACTGCGCCGAACGGCTCGCGCGCGGTCCGCGGCTCAGCCCCGTGACCGGTGTGCTGGGCGCGTTGCTGCCGGAGATCGCCGAACACCTGCCGCCGCCACCGCCGCCGACCGGGGACCCGCGGGCCGAGCGGCACCGGGTGTTCCGCGCGGTGCGGGAGCTGGTGAGCGTCCTCGGGCCGGTGCTGCTGGTCGTGGAGGACCTGCACTGGGCCGACGACGGGTCGCGGCAGCTGCTGCGGTTCCTGATGGGCGACCCGCCCGCGAACCTCTCGATCGTGGTCACCTACCGGCGCGAGGACGTGCCCGGCGGGGTGCCGCTGGGGTCGGCGTACCGGCCGCCCGGTGGGACCACCAGCGCGGTGCTGGAGCTCGAGCCGCTCGACGTGGCCGAGGTGCGGGCGCTGACCTCGGCCATCCTCGACGGCGAGCCGGTGTCCGCGGAGTTCGCGGCCAAGCTGCACGAACGCACGGCGGGCATCCCGTTCGTCGTCGAGGAGACCCTGCGCGCGCTGCGGAACCCGGCCGGTGCCGTGCACGCCGACGGTGCCACGGCGCGGCGGCTGCTCGACCACGTGGACGTGCCGGTGCTGCTGCGCGACGCGATGGCCGAGCGGCTGGCCGCGTTGCCGGTGACCGCGACCCGGCTGGTGCAGGCAGCGGCCGTGCTCGGGGTACCCGCGACGGCCGAGCTGCTCGGTGCGGTGGCCGCCATCGGGGAGAACCGGGTGCGCACGGCGTTGACCCACGCGCTGACGGGCCACGTTCTGCACGAGGCCGACGCACGCACCTACGGCTTCCGCCACGCGCTGGCGCGCCAGGCCGTGTACGACACGTTGAGCGGACCGGACCGCCAGCAGCTGCACAGCCGGGCCGTCGAGGCGTTGTCCCAGGTCGAGCCGCTGCCGTTGGTGCAGCTGGCCGAGCACAGCGAACGCGCTGGTCACACCGCTGAGTGGCTGCGCTTCGGCGAGGCCGCCGCCGACCGGGCCGCCGAGCGCGGTGAGGCCGGGACCGCCACCGCCCTGCTGCAACGGCTGCTGTTCGACCCGGCCGTGCCCGCGGCCGACGTGGACCGGCTCGCGATCAAGCTCGGCGAGGTCGCCCACCGCGGCCTCGACCAGCACGCCCCGACCGAGGCGCTGGAACGCCTGCTGTCCGACCGGCGGCTGTCCGTCTCGGCGCGCGGCGAGGTGCGCCTGTTCCGCGGCCTGCTGCTGATCCGCCAGGCCGGCGGCCTGGAGGAAGCCCGCGTCGAGATCGAACGCGCCGTCGCCGACCTGGGCGAACGCCCCGACCTGGCCGCCCGCGGCGCCGCCGTGCTGGGCCTGCCCTACCTCGGCACCACCCCGGTCGGCGAGTGCATGCCGTGGCTGGACCTCGTCGAGGAGCACCGCGCGTCGACCGGCGACGCCGAGCTGCGGCTGTCGCTCTACGCCAACCAGCTCGGCTCGAAGATGCACACCGGCGACCCGTCCGTGCTGCGCGAGCTGGACTTCACCCCCGCCACGACCCCCGGCGAACTGCGCCAGCTCGCCCGCGCCCACTGCAACCTCGCCGACGCGCTGGCCACCACCGGCCACCTCGACCTGTGCGGTGACCTGCTGCGCGACGGCCTGCGCCTCGCCGCCGAGTGCGGCGCCCCGTTCGTGGTGAGCACCGCCCAGGCCACCCGCGTCCGCCTCGACTGGCTGACCGGCCGCTGGGACGGCCTCGCCGACCGCGCCCAGACCCTGCTCGACGAGTACCGCGACCTGTTCCCGGTGGCCAGCGAGCTGAACCTGGTGCTCGGCTCGCTGGCCACCGCGCGCGGCGAGTGGGCGGAGGCCACCAGCCACCTCACCGAGACCGGCGCGTTCGCCCCGGAGGAGTCGATCGCCCCGGTCGCCATCGCCGGCTGCGCCGCACTGGCGTGGACGGTGCTGTCGCAGGACGAGGTCACCCGCGCCTGCGTGGACGTGGACCGCGGCCTCGCCGTCGTGCGCGCCAAGGGCGTCTGGGTGTGGGCCACCGAACTGGGCCCGGTCGCCGTGGCCACGTTCCTCGCCGCCGGCCGCGAAACCGACGCCGAGACCCTGATCGCCGACATCGCCCGCGGCATCGAGGGCCGCGACGCACCAATGGCGGTGGCCGCACTGGCCCAGTGCCGCGCCCGCCTCGCCGAGGCCCGCGGTCAGCTCGACGTCGCCATGACGCTCTACCGGGAAGCCGCCGACCGCTACGCGGCGCTGCCCGCGCCGTACTTCACGGCCCTGGTGACCGAACGCGAGGCCGTCTGCCTGCTCCCGACCGGCCACGAGAAGGCGACCGAGGTCCTCTCCGCCCTGGTGGACACCTTCGACGCGCTGGGCGCGACCCGCGACGCCGCCCGGTGCCGCCACCTGCTGCGCAGCATCGGTGGCGGCAAACCCTCCCGCCGCGGCCGCCGCGGCTACGGCAACGAGCTGTCCCCGCGCGAACAGGAGGTCGCCCGCCTGCTCGCCGCCGGCCACACCAACCGCAAGATCGCCGACGTGCTGTTCCTGTCGCCGCGGACCGTGGAACAGCACGCGGCCAGGGTGCTGCGCAAGCTCGGGGTGTCGTCGCGGGCGGAGCTGCAGGCGGAGGACCTGGGCTGACCGGCTGCGCGGTGGTGTTCAGCCGAGCAGCCTGGCGCACGCCCTGGCCATGCTGTCGCGGTCGTCCGCTGACAGGGCCCGTCAGCGGCTGTCAGGCCCTGCCAGCCGCACGTGCGCCCGGTGCCAGCGCCTCCCACCAGCCTTCTGGGCGTACACCCCCAGAGCTGATCAGGAGTCCACCCCATGCACGTCACGATCATCGGCGCCGGTCTCGGCGGCCTCACCCTCGCCCGCGTGCTGCACGTGCACGGCATCGAGGCCGCGGTCTACGAGGCCGAGCCGTCACCGACCGCCCGCGCCCAGGGCGGCATGCTCGACATCCACGACTACAACGGCCAGCTCGCCATCACCGCCGCCGGGCTGATGGACGAGTTCCGCGCCATCGTCCTGGAGGGCCGCGAGGCCATGCGCGTCGTCGACCGCAACGGCACCGTCCTGATCGACAAGGCCAACGACGGCACCGGTGGCCGCCCGGAGGTGCAACGCGGCGAGCTGCGCACGTTGCTCATCGACTCGCTGCCCGAAGGCACTGTCCGATGGGGGCACAAGGTCAGCAGCGCGCGCACCCTCGACGACGGCCGCCATGAGGTCACGTTCGACAACGGCACCGTCATCGCCACCGACCTGCTCGTCGGCGCGGACGGCGCCTGGTCGCGCATCCGCCCGCTGCTGACGCCTGCGACCCCCGAGTACGCGGGCACGTCGTCCGTCGAGACCTTCCTGCTCGACGCCGACACCCGCCACCCGGGGGCCGCCGCACTGGTCGGCGGCGGCATGATGATGGCCGCCGCGCCGAACAAGGGCATCCACGCCCACCGGGAACGCGGGGGCACGCTGCACGTCTACGTGATGTTCACCGAAGCGCAGGAGTGGTTCGACCGCTTCGACTTCACCGACCCCGCCGCGGCCACCGCCGCGCTCGCGCGGGAGTTCGACGGCTGGGCCCCCGAACTGGTCGCGCTGATCACCGACACCGACACCCCGCCGCTGTGGCGGCCCCACTACGGCCTGCCCTCCGGCCACCGCTGGGAGCGCGTGCCGGGCGTGACGCTCGTCGGCGACGCCGCCCACGTCGCCGCACCGGACGGCGAGGGCGCCAACCTCGCGATGCTCGACGGCGCCGACCTCGCGCAGGCACTGGCCGCGCACCCGCACGACGTCGAGGCGGCGCTGGCGGAGTACGAGCGGAAGATGTTCGGGCGCGTGGAGGCGGGCGTCGACGAGGAGCAGCTGCTGCAAAGCCTGTTCGGGGAGAACGCGCCGCAGAACCTGGTGGACCTGTTCGCCGAGCACCAGGCGTCCTGACCCACGAGGAGCCGGTCCGTCAGACCAGGTCCGCCGGGGCACGGGCCGCGAGCGCCTCCGCGTCCGCCACGCCGAGCCGCCGTCCCCGGACCTGCCGTGCGCGGCCGGAACGCCGGTCGCACCCGCAGGTCTCGAAGCCCTCGTAGCGCAGCCCGGCCGCCAGCGCCGCGGCCACGGCCCTCCACCCGGAGTCGTCCGTGCGCCGCGGCGCCGTGAAGTCGTGGCCCGCGAACGCGTACCGGCACACGCCGCCGACGGTAGCAGGAGCCGCTCAACGTCCGAAGTGGACGAACCGCACCGCGGTGTGCAACGCCCGCGCCACCGGCTGAGCACGTCTTCACGACCGGCGACGTGCGCGGAGTCCACCACCCCGTTTCGGCCACCTGACCGGGTGAAGTTCCGCTCGAACGACGGCAGCGGCTGGCTTTTCGGCCGCGCGGTCCGGTAAGCCCTCCGGCGTGCGTTTGCCTCACGCGGTTTGGGTCGGCGGGCTGCTGGTGCCCGCCCTGCTCGCCGCCACCGGTGTGTTCGTCTACGGCAGTGGCGTCGAACGGTCGCTCGACGCCGATGTCCGCTCGGCGCTGACCAAGGCCGGCTACCACGGCGTCGTGGCGGTGGACGGGCGGTCGGTGGTGGTCAGCGAGGTGGCCCCGCGCGCGGCCGACGCCGTGCGCGCCGTGGTGTCCGACGTGGACGGTGTCGCCACCACCGAGATCCGCGCGGCCGGCCCCGAGCAACTGCTCGTGGCCGTGCGCGGCGCGGAGGTCCTGGTGTCCGGCGCGGTCGCCGACGACGCGGAACGCCGCGCGCTGGTCGACGCCGTCCAGACCCCCGGTCACCGGGTCACCGCGGCACTGCGCCTGGGAGGCACCCTGCCGATCCCGCCCGCGGTGGTCGGCCGGCTGGTGTCGGCCGCGTTGTCCGCCAGGGTGTCCGAGGTGACCACGACCGTCCACGGTGGACATGTCGCCGTGGCTGCCCGCGTGCCGGACGAGGAACGTGCCACCGCGGTCCGCGAGGCCATCCGCCAGGCCGCGAACGGCCTGCGGGTCACCGACCGCGTCGAGGTCGGCCCGTCCACCACCGCCGGCGACCTGGACGTCGCGGCCCTGCACGACTCGATCAGCCGCATGGTCAACGGCAACGGCGCGATCCGGTTCGTGCAGGGCACCACCGCCTGGGAGGGCCACGGCCCGGTGCTCGTGCACCGCGTCGGCCGCATGCTCCTGGTCGCACCCCGCGCCTCCGTCACGCTGGTCGCCCACGGCACCGACCCGGTAACGGCCACCACCCGCGGCCAGATGGTCCGCGACGAGCTCGTGGGCCAGGGCGTCTCCCCAGCCCTGATCGCCGTTGAGACCCGCCCCGCCCCCGACGGCGAGTACGACCCGGCCACCCGCCAGGTCGACGTCGTAGTCCGCTAGGAGTTCCCGTGCTCTGGTTGTTCTCGCAGATGTTCCTGCTGTGCCTGGCGTCCTTCGCCGCCGGCTGCCTGCTCACCTGGCTGGCCGTGCGCAAGCGCCACGCCGAGTCCCCGAAGCCCCGCCTCGCCCTGCCTGCACCCCGCACCGAGAACCCGATCGTGCGCCAGCAGCCGCTGCTCCAGGTCGCGGACGAACCCGTGGTGACGGTGCCCGCCGATGACGAGGAAGCGTTGCCCGTCAAGGGGAACTCGCGAACGATGGTCTACCACACGCCGGACTCGCCGTACTACCGGCGGATGAAGGGCGACGTGATGTTCGGGACCGAGACCGAGGCGCTGAAGGCCGGGTACCGGATGTGGACGACGAAGGCCCGCGTGAAGGCCTGATCGCACTTCTCCAGACCCCTCCGACGTCGAGGAAGGCCCCGTCGATCTGACTAGCAGGTAGTGACTTGCCGCACAAGCGCAGGTATAACTTGTTCTCATGCGGCAAGAGTGAGGATGATCACATGAACCACACAATGACGTGTGATAACGGTTTCAAGGGTCCCTCTCGACGTTCGTTCTTGACTGGAACAGGTTCTATTTTAGGTGGCATGGCCCTGGGTGCCGGTCTCGCACCGGCGGCCAGGGCGAGCACGATCGCCGACGCGGCGGTGGTTCCGGCGCTCGTCATCGGCACCGGGTACGGCGGGTGCGTCGCGGCGCTGCGCCTGGCCCAGGCCGGTGTCGACGTCCACATGGTCGAGATGGGCATGGCCTGGGACACGCCCGGTTCCGACGGCAAGGTCTTCGCCAACACGACCACGCCGGACCAGCGCTCGTTCTGGCTGCGCACCAGGACGAAACAGCCTTTGAGCAACTTCCTCGGCTTCCCGATCGACAAGGCGATCCCGAGGTACACCGGCATCCTCGACGCCGAGGAGTTCGGCGGCATCACCGTCTACCAGGGCCGCGGTGTCGGCGGCGGCTCCCTCGTCAACGGCGGCATGGCCGTCACGCCCCGGCGCGAGACCTTCGGCGACGTGCTGCCCGGCGTGAACGCCGACGAGATGTACGGCACCTACTACCCGCGGGCCAACGCCGAGCTCGGCGCCGGGCTCGTCAACCCGGCCTGGTTCGACAGCACCGCGTGCTACCAGTACGCGCGGGTCGGCCGCAAGCACGCCCAGCGCAGCAACTTCCCGTACGTGTTCGTGCCCACCGTGTACGACTGGGGCTACATGGAACAGGAGGCGGCGGGCACCGTCCCGAAGTCGGCGCTGGCCGGCGAGATCCTCTACGGCAACAACCACGGCAAGAAGTCCCTGCAGAAGTCCTACCTGCCCAAGATCAGGGCGACCGGGCGGGTCACCATCTCGCCGCTGCACCGGGTCGCCTCGGTCCGGCCCACGACCGGCGGCTACGCGGTCACCGTCGAGCAGCTCAACACCACCGGTGACGTCATCGCGACCAAGTCGGTGACCGCGGCGAAGGTGTTCTTCGCGGCGGGCAGCGTCGGCACCAGCAAGCTGCTGGTGAAGCTGAGGGCCACCGGTGCGCTGCCGAACCTGAACGGCGAGGTCGGCAAGGGCTGGGGTGACAACGGCAACGTCATGTGCGGCCGGGCCAACCACATGTGGGACGCCACGGGCGCGCTGCAGTCGTCCATCCCGACGCTGGGCATCGACAACTGGGCGGCCGGGGGAGCGTTCGCGGAGGTGGCGCCGCTACCGACCGGGATCGAGACCTACGCCTCGTTCTACCTGTCGATCACCAAGACCCCGCACCGCGCCGCGTTCTCCTGGAACGCCGCCACGAACAAGGTCGACCTCAACTGGCAGACGGTGTGGAAGGAGAAGTCCATCACCGCCGCCAAGACGATCTTCGACAAGATCAACGCGAAGGAGGGGACGATCTACCGAACCGACCTGTTCGGCGTGTACAAGATCTGGGGCGACCACCTGACCTACCACCCGCTCGGCGGCGCGGTCCTGGGCAGGGCCACCGACGCCTACGGCCGCCTGCACGGCTATCCGGGGCTGTACGTCATCGACGGGTCGCTCATCCCCGGCACGACCGTGGTGAACCCGTTCGTCACCATCACCGCGCTCGCGGAACGCAACATCGAGAAGATCATCGCCACGGACCTGTGACCGGGTCTGTGAAGTCCTACGTGGACGCTCCCAGCTGACTCGGCAGCACGCAGACCGCGTCGAGCCCGAGCACGTGGTTCAACCGGCCGAACGAGAGCCACGCGCCGATGCTCATGGTCAGCTCCACGATCTCCACCTGGCTGTACGACGCGGTCATGCGGGACCAGAAGTCCTCGTCGAGACCGTGGTGGTCCAGTGCGTACCGCTCGGCGTACTCGGCGGCCATCCTGGTGCGGTCGTCGAAGGCGTCGGTGGTGCGCCACTGGGTCACCGCGTCGAGGAACCCGTCCTCGACCTTCCGCCCGTCGCGCTCGGTCCGCCAGTCGAGGCAGAACAGGCACCCGTTGATCTGCGCGGTCCGCAGCCGGGCCGCCTCGAACTCGCGCAGCCCGAGCGTGGTGTGCTGGTAGACCGCGAGCGAGAAGTTCGCCGCGGCGACACCGATGCCCGGCACCATCTCGCCCCACACGTACCCGATGGGGTCCTTGCCCTGCGGGATGTCGACGTTCACCGCGCACTCCTCCCCAGCTTGCCCGCCACCGGTCGCAGCGGCACGTCCAACGCGTCGTAGAGACCGGGTTCCGCCGCGGCCAGCCAGTCGATGGCGTTCACGAGCCGCCCGACCGCCGTCGCGTTGCCGCCCGCGGACCGGTTCTCGCCCTCGTCGTCGGCCTCGACGGACACCTCGATGCGCGGCCGGCCCTCGATGATCACCTTGTGCGCGCCGTCGCCGGAGGGCGGCATCGGCCAGTCGGGCGCGCAGGACGGGTGGATGCGCGTGACGTGCTCGATCACGATCAACGGCTCGCCGCCGACGACCCCCTGCACCTCGAACCGGATCGCGCCCTGCGTGCCGGCCTCGAACTCGCCCATGGTCCGCGTCGTCACCGTCTCGTCGAGCGCACGCCGGTCGACGGTCTCGCGGATCTCGTCGACCTCCACGCCCAGCGCCCTGGCCATCAGCCGGATCTGCCCGCCCCACACCATGGTCGGCACCGCGGGCATCAGCATCGGCGCCTGGTAGTCGAGCGGCTGGCCCATGCCGATCAGCCACCGCACCGCGTCGGGCTGGTCGTAGGTCGAGTAGTCGAAGATCTCCTGGCAGCGCACCGCGTCGATCCGGCTGCCCAGTCCGCTGATCAGCAACGGCAGCACGTCGTTGCCCCAGCCGGGGTCCACACCCGACACGAACAGCGACCCGCCGCCGTCAGCTATCGCCTTCAGCACCGGGTCGCGCAGCTCCGGAGGTGCACTGCGGTGGTCGTAGAGCGCGTACAGCGACGGCGTCACCACCACCGCGCCCGCCGCGATCGCCCTGGTGATGTCGGCGAGCGCCTCGGCCGGCCGCACGTCACCCGAGGCCGCGTAGACGACGGCCCGTGGACCCGTGGCGAGCACCGCGCCGATGTCGTCGGTCGCGGCGATCCCTGTGTTGTAACCGGTTCCAGCGAGATCACCGGCGTCGCGTCCCACCTTGTTGGCGTCGTGCACGACCACCGCGGTCAACTTCAACCCAGGATGGGCCTCCACGGCCCGAATTGCCGCACGCCCGACGTTGCCCGTGCCCCACACCACTGTGGCGATCATGCGCTGTAGCCTAACTAGAACACGTTCCAGTTTCTAGTGCAGTCCCGTTCCCGCTCCCAAATCCACCCGCGGGGCGTAACCCCCTGCCTTCCACGGCATCTGCAACAAGCGGGGTGGGGCTAGGGTTTGTGGAGTTGGACGGTCAGCTCCTTGCCTGGGTGCAGGAGAAGGGACACGGCCAGCGTTTCGCGTTCGACGAAATCGCGGTGCGTGTGAACGGCCGCCGCGACGTCCTCGGGTGCCGTCAGGACGACCTCGATGCGGTCGGAGACGTCGAACCCGGAGTCCTTGCGGGCCTGCTGCACCAGCCGGACCACGTCCCGCGCCAGGCCCTCCGCCTCCAGCTCCGGCGTGAGCGCGGTGTCGAGCGCGATCGTCACGCCCTGCTGCGCACCCACGACCCAACCGCTGCGCGGCGCCTCGGTGACCAGCACGTCATCCGGCGAGAGCGTGACGGACCCGGCCAGCTCGGCCGCACCCGTGGCGCGCAGGGCCTCCGCCAACGAGCGGGGGTCCGCGGCCGTGATCGCCGCCGCCACCTCCTGGGTGCGCTTGCCGAACCGCTTGCCCAGTACGCGGAAGTTCGGCCGCACCTCGATGTCGACCACCTCGCTCGCGGCGTCGAGCGGCAGCACGACCTTGACGTTGAGCTCGTCACCGACGTCGTCGAGCAGCTCCCGCGGCAACGGAACGCTGACCAGCGCGCGGCTCAACGGCTGGCGGATGCGCAGACCCGCGGACTTGCGCGCGGCACGGCCCAGCTCCGCGACCACGCGGGCACTCGCGACCTGCGCGGACAGCTCGGGGGAGACGCGGGCGGGATCGCTGACGGGCCACGTGGCCAGGTGCACCGAGTCCGCGGCGGCGGGGTCGTGCGGCCTGATCACCCGCTGCCAGACCTCCTCGGTGATGAACGGCACGAACGGCGCCAGCAGCCGGGTGAGCACCTCCAGGCACTCGTGCAGCGTCGCCAGCGCGTTCTCGTCGCCGCGCGAGAACCGTTGCCGCGACCGGCGCACGTACCAGTTCGACAGGTCGTCGACGAACCCGGCGAGCAACCGGCCGGCCTGCGCGGTGTCGTACTGCTCCATCGCAACGTCGACAGCGGCCACGAGCGCGTGCAGCTCGGAGAGCACCCACCGGTCGAGCACCGGCCGGTCGGAGCCTGCGGTCCACGTGGCACCCGAGGCGTGGAGGCTGAAGAACGAGGCGGTGTTCCAGTACGTCAGCAGCACCTTGCGCACGATCTCGTCCAGCGGCCCGGCACCGACGCGGCGTGCCGACCACGGCGAGCCCGAGCAGGCCATGAACCACCGCAACGCGTCCGCGCCATGCGTGTCCATCAACGGGATCGGCTCGATGATGTTGCCCAGGTGCTTGCTCATCTTGCGGCCGTCCTCGGCCAGGATGTGGCCCAGGCACACGACGTTCTCGTACGGCGACTTGCCGAACACCAGAGTGCCGATCGCCATCAGCGTGTAGAACCAGCCGCGGGTCTGGTCGATCGCCTCGCAGATGTACTGCGCCGGGTAGGTGGCCTCGAACGCCTCGACGCTGCCGGGCAGGTGCGGGTAGCCGAGCGAGGCGAACGGCATCGCGCCCGAGTCGTACCAGGCGTCGATGACCTCCGGCACCCGCGTGGCCACCTCGCCGCAGTCCGGGCAGGCGAACGTGACCGCGTCCACGAACGGCCGGTGCGGGTCCAGTGTGGACAGATCAGCCCCGGCCAGCCGCCCCAGCTCCGCCCGCGAGCCCACGGCCGTGACGTGCCCGCCGTCGCAGCGCCACAGCGGCAGCGGCGTGCCCCAGTAGCGCGTCCGCGACAGCGCCCAGTCGACGTTGTTGACCAGCCAGTCGCCGTAGCGGCCGTGCTTGATGTGCTCGGGGAACCAGTTCGTCGCCTCGTTCTCCCGCAGCAGCTCCGCGCGCACCTCGGTCGTGCGGACGTACCACGACGGCTGCGCGTAATAGAGCAGCGGCCAGTGGCAACGCCAGCAGTGCGGGTACGGGTGCTCGAAGTCCTCGTAGCGGAACAGCCGGCCGGTCCGGCGCAGCTCCTCGACCAGCACGGGGTCGGCGTCCTTGAAGAACGTCCCGCCCACCAGCGGCACCTCTGCCAGGAACCGCCCGTCCCGCCCGACCGGGTTGACCAGCGGCAGCCCGTTCTCCCTCGCCACGGCCAGGTCCTCGGCGCCGAACGCCGGCGCCTGGTGCACCAGACCGGTGCCGTCAGTGGTCGTCACGTAGCCGGCGAGCACCACCCGGTGCGCGTCGGGGATGTCGATGAGCTCGAACGGCCGCTCGTACCGCAGCCCGGCCAGCTCCGCACCGGTGAGCGCCGCCAGCACCTCGGCGTCGCCGAGAACGGCCTCGACCCGCGGCTCGGCCACCACGAACACGCCGTCCCCGGTGCGCGCGACCACGTAGGTGACCTCCGGGTGCACGGCGACCGCGGTGTTGGACACCAGCGTCCACGGCGTCGTGGTCCAGATCAGCAGCTCGGCGCCGTCGATGCCGTGCAGCGGCTCGACGAGGGGGAGTCGCACGTAGGCGGACGGGTCCGTCACCGTCTCGTACCCCTGCGCCACCTCGTGGTCGGACAACGTGGTCTGGTCGTTCGCGCAGTACGGCGTGACCCGGAAGTCCTCGACCAACCGGCCGTCGGCGTGGATGCGCTGCAACGACCACCAGACGCTGTCGACGTACTCCGGCGTCATCGTCTCGTACGGGTGCGCCAGGTCGATCCAGTAGCCCATCCGCTCGGTGAGCTGCTCGAACGCGCCGACGTGCCGCAGCACGGACTCCCGGCAGTGCGCGTTGAACTCGGCGACGCCCATCCGCTCGACGTCGGGCTTGCCGGACAGCCCGAGCTCCTTCTCGACCGCCAGCTCCACCGGCAGCCCGTGGCAGTCCCACCCGGCCCTGCGCGGCACCGAGCAGCCCTTCATCGTGCGGTAGCGCGGGAACACGTCCTTGAACACGCGCGCTTCGACGTGGTGTGTGCCCGGCATGCCGTTCGCGGTCGGTGGTCCCTCGTAGAACACCCACGCGGGCCCTTGGGCGGTCTGCTCGACGCTGCGGGCGAACACGTCGTTGTCCTGCCACCACCGGATGATCCGGCGGTCCAGGTCACCGAGGTCCACCTTGGACGGCAGCGGGCGGGCGTTCTCGCTCATGCCGGCCATGATCCTCCAGCCGTGCGGTCAGCCGCCGAGCGGCGTGCGGAGCTTCGCGGCCGTGGCTGCTCCGTACCTGGTGGTCAGCAGCTGGTCGACCAGCTGCTCGGAGGTCAGGCCCTCGCGGTTCTTCTGCTGGTTGAACGCCAGGTCGGAGAGGTCGAACAGGGCCGGCAGGTCGAACTTCCACACACCGTCCTCGAGGCCGAAGCCGATCATGCCCGACGCCTGCTCGCCCCGGACGGCGTAGCGGGCCAGCGCGACGCCGTTGTGGATCGTCGGCCGGCTCAGCGCGATGTCGCGGGCGTCGTCCGCGTTGACCAGACCCCGGTCGATGATCGTCTTCACGAGGTCCTGCGGCGAGCCGGTGCGCAGCACGGCGTGGTCGAGCTCGGCGCGCATCGCGTACGTGAGGAGGCGGGCGCTCGGCCGCTGGGTCGCGACCGTCTGCTCGGTGCCGGTGACCGCTTCCCGCCTGATCCCGTCGTAGATCTTGAAGGTGTTGCTCAGCAGCACGGGGAGGGCGGCGGCGCCGTCCTTGGCCAGCGCGGCTTCCCGGTAGGTCTCGAAGGCGGCGGAGATGGCCTGCGGATCACCGGCGGACGTCGGCACGGTCGTCGGCACGGTCGTCGGCGCGCCGCTGGACGCCCCGGTCGAAGGCGGTGTGGCGTCCGGAGCCGGGGTGGTGCAGGCAGCCGCTGCCAGGCACAGGACGGCCGCGATGAGTCGCTTCACGGGCGGAGCGTAGTCGACGAAGCAGGCCGGGACCGCCGGGTTTTGACAACGCAGGCTAATGGCATTAGCTTTTGGCTAACGACATTAGCCGAGGCTCTGGAGAACAGCGTGACCGAGCACCTGGAGATCGACGGCAACACCCTCGCCTACGACCTGATCGGGCAGGGGCCGCTCGTCGTGCTCGCCCACGGCATCGGCGACAGCCGCCACTCCTACCGCTTCCTCGCCCCGGCACTGGCCGCGCAGGGGTACCGGGTGGCGAACGTCGACCTCCGCGGCTGCGGTGACTCCGGCGTCGGCTGGGACGGTTACAGCCGCACCGACATCGCGGGGGACCTGGTGGCCGTCATCCGCCACCTGGGCGGCCCGGCGGTGATCATCGGTCAGTCCATCAGCGGCGGTGCGGCCACGATCGCGGCCGCCGCCGCGCCCGACGTCGTCGCCGGTGTCGTGGAGCTCGCGCCGTTCACCCGCGCGCAGTCCTTCGACGTGGGCGGGCTGCTGCGGGTGCGCCGCTTCCGCGCCGGGTACGCGCAGCTCGCGAAGGTCATGATCGCGGGCAGCCTGCCGGGCTGGACGAGGTACCTCGACCTCGCGGTGCCGGTGAAGCCGGCGGACTGGACCGTGGAGCTCGCGCGCATCGAGGCCAAGCTGGGCGAACCCGGCCGGATGGGGGTGTTGCAGGCCATGTGCAAGACCAGCCCCGCCGACGCCGGTGCGCGGCTGGCCGACGTCACCTGCCCGGTGCTCGTCGTCATGGGCGACGCCGACCCCGACTGGGCCGACCCGCGGGCAGAGGGGGAGAAGGTGCTCGCCGGCCTGCCCCGGGGTCGCGGCGAGCTGGCCGTCATCGAGGGCGCCGGCCACTACCCGCACGTGCAGACCCCGGACGAGGTCCTCGCGCTGTGCCTGCCGTTCCTGGTCGCGACGCTGGCGGACCGCCCCGCCGAGCTGGGTATGTCCGACACTAGCCAGGTGTAGGCTCCCTGCATGCCCATGCAGATGAAGGGCCCGTTGGCCGCGCTGGACCAGTGGCAGCCGGACCGGTGCTCGATCGCGCTGGCGCTGGACGTCATCGGCACGAAGTCGGCGGTCCTCCTGCTGCGCGAGGCCTTCTACGGCACGACGAGGTTCGACGCGTTCGTGCGGCGCGTGGGCATCACCGAGGCCGTCGCGGCCAAGCGCCTCAAGGAACTGGTCGAGGCCGGCGTGCTGGCCAAACGCCCGTACCGGGAGCCCGGCGCGCGCACGCGGTACGAGTACGTGCTGACCGACATGGGCAACGCGCTGCTGCCGGTGGTCGTCGCCCTCATGCAGTGGGGCGACACCTACCTGCGCGAGGACGGCCCGTTGCAGGTGGTGGCCGCCGAGACCGGTGAACCGGTGAGCGTGCACGTCGTCCCCTCCGGCGCCGGGTCGCTCACGCCGGAGGGGTTGCAGGTGCGGATCAACCGAGGAGCAGGCACGTCGTGACGGCGTGCGCGATCACGCGGCCGGATGCGTCGGTGACGCGGCCCTCGGCCGTGGCGGTGCGGCGCCCGCTGGACACCACCCGGCCCTCGCACGTGAGCGTGCCGCTGCCGAGCGTGGCCGGGCGGGTGAACTTGATCGTGAGGTCCAGCGAGGTGTAGCCGGTGCCCGCGGGCAGCCTGCTGTGCACCGCGCACCCGAGCGCGGTGTCGGCGAGCGTCGACAGGACACCGCCGTGCACCGAGCCGATCGGGTTGTAGTGCCACTCGGCCGGTGTCAGCTCGAACCGCGCGTACCCGTCACCGATCTCGGCCATTCTCAGGCCGGTGGTCTCGGCGGCAGGGGGAGCGGGCAGGTCGCCGCTGCCGATCTTCTTGAGGAACTCGGCGCCGTCCAGCTCGCTCGCCGCCCGGGCGAGCAGCCGCGGGTCGCTCCAGCCGTAGGTGCGCGTCCGGTCCACCGTCAGACCCTCTCGATGATCGTCGCGTTGGCGAGTCCGCCCGCCTCGCACATGACCTGCAACCCGAACCGGCCGCCGGTCTGCTCCAGGGTGTTCAGCAACGTCGTCATCAGCCGCGCCCCGGACGCGCCCAGCGGGTGCCCGATCGCGATGGCGCCGCCGTTGACGTTGACCTTCGCCGGGTCCGCGCCGGTCTCCGCCTGCCACGCCAGCACGACCGGCGCGAACGCCTCGTTGACCTCGAACACGTCGATGTCGTTGATCGTGAGCCCGGCGCGGGCCAGCACCTTGTGCGTGGCGGGGATGATGCCGGTGAGCATGAGGACGGGGTCGTCGCCGGCGACGGCGAACGAGTGCACGCGGGCCCGTGGCCGCAGCCCGTGCCGCGCCGCCGCCTCCTCGCTGGTGACCAGCACGGCCGCGGCGCCGTCGTTGACCGGTGAGCTGTTGCCGGCGGTGATCCGCCAGTCCAGCTCGGGGAACCGCGTCTCCCAGTGCTCTGCCCGGAACGCCGGTCGCAGCCCGGCCAGCACCTCGGCGGTCGTGTCGGGGCGGATCGTCTCGTCCACCGCCAGGTCGGTCACCGCCACGACCTGCGCGTCGAAGAGCCCGTCCTTCCACGCCGCGGCGGCCTTCTGGTGCGACTCGGCGGAGAACTCGTCGAGCCGCGCCCGCGACAGGCCCCACCTCCGCGCGATCAGCTCCGCGCTGATGCCCTGCGGCACCAGCCCCTCCGGGTAGCGCGCGGCGACCTTCGTCCCGAGGAAGTCCCTGCCCAGCGCCTGCGACCCGATCGGGACGCGGCTCATCGACTCGACCCCGGACGCGACCACCACGTCGTAGGCGCCGGCCAGCACCCCCTGCGCCGCGAAGTGCAGCGCCTGCTGGCTCGACCCGCACTGCCGGTCCACGGTCACGCCCGGCACCGACTCCGGGAACCCGGCCGCGAGCGCCGCCCACCGCGCCGTGTTGCCCGACTGCTCGCCGACCTGGCCGACGGCGCCGCTGATGACGTCGTCGACCGCGGCCGGGTCGAGCCCGGTGCGGTCGACGAGTGCCTTGAGGACCGCGCTGTGCAGGTCCACCGGGTGGATCTCGGAGTACGCGCCACCGGGCTTGCCCTTGGCCAGCGGGGTGCGGACGGCGTCGACGACGACAGCCTGACTAGTGGAAGGCATAGTCAGGACGCTACCCCCTGACTGTGCTCAAGCCAAGCCAGGTTGCGAGGGAAAACCGCTGTGCCGGATTTGGTTAGATCATCTCCGTGCGCCCGTTGCCGGGCGCGTGACTCCTGGGGGAAACAAGTTGAAGAAGCGCATTTGTGCTGCCGTCGTGGCGATCGCCGCCCTGGCCACGACCGCCTGCGGTGGTGAGCCGGCTGCGGCGCCGCCGGTCACGACGACCACCACGACGACGGCGCCGCCGACCGCGGCGGAGCTGGACCTGCGCGCCAAGGCGGCGATCGCCCCGCCCGGTGCGTTCGACGCCCTGGGCGGCAAGGTCGGGTCGAGCACACCCGCCACCGACACCGACCCCGGCCTGGAGGGCGAGCCGGTCACCTTCGTCTGCAAGACCAGTGAGCTGTTCGCCGACGGCATGTCGGTCTCGCGGACGCGCACCTGGGACGGGCGGGTGGACCTGTTCCAGCGGGTTCACGCCACGGCCGGCCGCCCGGCGGCCACGCTGGTCGAGCGGGTGCGGACCTGGGCGCAGCAGTGCACCCAGTACCGCGGCGCCGACAAGATCAAGCTCGAACTCCCGCTCACCAAGCCGCAGGGCGTCGACGACTTCTACGCCTACTGCGAGACGACCGAGGACCCCGCGCTCATCGACTGGTCGTGCCACGCGGTCATGGGCCGCGGCACGCTCATCACGGTCGTGGTGGCGTTCGGCCCGACGCAGGCGGCGGCCGAGGCGCAGCTGACCTCCGCGGTGCCGATCTTCGCGGAGACGTTCGCGAAGGCGTGACCGTACGCGCCGGTGGTCCGCCACAGCGATGGCAGACCACCGGGTTGCGCAACGCTCACATCGAAACTGTTGCACAGATCTCGCCTGCTCAACAGCCACTAGCGCGGTGCCGTGCTCCATCCGGCCCTTGCTAAAACGTTAGCGCTCACAATCGTGGCAGATATCTGCCATCGGCTGCCCGCCCGCGCCCGGCGTGCTGGAAGGTGGCGGTGATCCGCGGGTGGCTCCCGGCCGGTTCGCGGGGTGAGCGAAGGGGAGAGCATGGGGAGCACAGCCGTGAACGCCGCGAGGTCGCTGGTCGCCCTCGCGGTGCTGGTGTCCGCCGCACTGCTGCCGGCCTCGGCAGGTCAGCTCCGCGCCTCCGCCGCCGTGCAGGAGACGTTCTACGTCGCACCGGACGGGAACGACTCCAACCCCGGCACGCTCACGGCGCCGTTCCGGACGCTGCCGCGTGCACGGGACGCCGTGCGCGCGGTGAACGCGAACATGTCCGGCGACATCCAGGTGCACCTGCGCGGCGGGAACTACCCGGTCACGAGCACCGTCGAGTTCACGCCGGGCGACTCGGGCACGAACGGCCACCGGGTCCTGTACTCCGCGTACCAGGACGAGGTGCCGGTGCTCAGCGGCGGCGTGCCGGTGACCGGCTGGACGCAGCACAGCGGCAACATCTGGAAGGCGCCGCTCAGCCGCGCGAACAAGCTGCGGGCGTTGTACGTCAACGACAAGCGCGCCTTCATGGCCACCAAGACGATCAGCTCGCAGGGCTGCTACGGCACCTACACCGTGACCGCAGGGCAGGCGCCGTGGGCGTGGGAGTCGGGCTCGCAGTGCGACGGCGCCCGCTACAACCCCGGCGACCTGCCCGCCATCACCCGCAACCCCGCCGACATCGAGATCGAGACCGCCACGACGTGGACGACGGCCATCGCCGGCGTCCGCCAGATCACCACGAGCAGCGACGGTGCGAGCCGGGTGGCGTTGTTCCAGCAGCCCGGCGGCGCCATCGCCCAGGGCGCGTTCAACGGCAACTTCCAGTCGGGCGGCAGCCACAAGTTCATGAACGCCTACGAGTTCCTCGACGCTCCGGGCGAGTTCTACTTCGACCGGTCGAGCCAGACGGTGTTCTACTACAAGGCCGACTCCGACAACATGGCGACCGCGTCGATCTTCGCGCCCAACAACGTCTCAACGCTGCTGCGGATCGCGGGCACCTCCACGGCCAACCGCGCGCGCAACATCACGTTCTCCGGTATCACCGTGCAGCACTCGGACTGGAACCTGTTCACCGTGGCCGGGTCGTCGTTCAAGCAGGCCCAGCAGGGCAACCTCGGCAACACCGCCTACGCCAAGGGCAACTTCCACGTCTACTACTACCGCAACGTCGACACCGCACCCGGCGCCGTGCAGCTGGAGAACGCCGAAGGCATCGCGTTGCTGCGCAACAGGGTCCAGCACACCGGCGTCGACGGCATCAGCATGGTCAACGACGTGCTGAACACCCAGCTGGTCGGCAACGTCACCAACGACGTCGCCGGGTCCGCGATCGTCGTCGGCCACCCGCAGCACGTCTACATCGGCGACCACACCTCGTCCAACCGCGAGAAGTACACCGCCCAGGCCGAGGGCCTGCCGAAGAACATCGAGATCAAGAACAACTACCTCTACGACAGCGCGGTGCTGTTCAACGGCCACAGCCCGATCTCCGCCTACTTCGCGGACACGCTGACGGTGCAGCACAACCGCATCGAGAAGGCGCCGTGGAACGGCATCACGCTCGGCTGGGGCTGGTGGAACTTCGACGGCTCATCGGGTTCCATCGCGCCGAACCGGCCGACGACCACGGCCCGCAACAACACCGTCAGCCACAACCACATCATCGACACGGTGCAGCGGCTCAACGACACCGCGCCCATCTACACGCTGGGCAGCCAGCCGGGCACCACGATCACGGACAACTACCTGCAAGGCGTCCCGTCCGGGCACAAGTACGGCCTGCACCCGGACGAGGGGTCGGCCTTCATGACCTTCCGCGACAACGTGCTCAGCGTCGACAAGAACGTCACCTGGCTGGTCAACTCCGACGACTTCGGCCGCAAGCACGACCTGAGCATCACGCAGACCTACGGGCCGATCAACAAGGTCTCGCAGAAGGTCCTGCCCAACAGCACCATCCACGACATCCTGGTGTCCTCGGACTACGTGTGGCCGGCCGCGGCCTACGGCATCGCCGTGCGCTCCGGCCTGGAGGACGCCTACCGCGACATCGTCCCCGCCGCCAACCTCTCCCGGCCCGACTACGCGCTGCCCGCCAGCACGTTCGTCGGCGCGGGCACGGCCTCGATCTCGATCCGCAGCACCGGTGACGCGACCAGGACCGTGTGGCTGGCGCCTTCCGGCACCACGAACTTCGCGGTGGGACCGACGATGACCAGGGCCGGTGGCACGGCGACGACCATCGACGTCCCGGCCACCAACGGCGACTACCGGCTGTTCGTCGTGGACGCGCAGGGCGTGCGGTCGGCCGAGTCGAAGTCGCTGGTGCGGCGCCAGGGCGGTGGCAGCCAGCAGAGCGGCACGATCGTGGGCGGCCAGTCCGGCCGGTGCGTCGACATCAACGGCGCGAGCACGGCCAACGGTGCCGCGGCCCAGCTGTGGGACTGCCACGGCAACACCAACCAGCGCTTCACCCTCACCTCGGCCAAGCAGTTGCAGGTGTACGGCACCAAGTGCCTGGTCGCGAGCGGCGGCGGCACCGGCAACGGCACCGCGGTCGTGATCGGGGACTGCGCGAACCAGACCAGTCAGCAGTGGAACGTCAACGCGAACGGCACGATCACCGGCGTGCAGTCCGGGTTGTGCTTCGACGCCAACGGCGCGGCCACCGCGAACGGCACCAGGATCATCCTCTGGACCTGCAACGGTGCGGCGAACCAGCAGTGGAGCCTGCGTTCCTGACCGGCTCGAAGTGGCCCCTTACGCGGCGGCGTGGGGGGCCACCAGAGTGGCAGCCATGACGAGAGCACCGATCTTCGACGAAGAAGCCCGGTCGAACGGACGGCCCAGGTGACCACCGTCGAACAGCGGACGAGCCTGAAAGCCCCCGGAATCCTGCTCGGGGTGGGCCTCGGCGGGTTCGCCGACGGCATCCTGCTGCACCAGCTCCTGCAGTGGCACCACATGTTGAGCAGCACGAACACCGACAACGCCGGAATCGACTTCTACGACCCGGACACCGTCTCCGGGCTGCGGATGAACACCGCGTGGGACGGCATCTTCCACACGGTCTGCTGGCTGGCGGTCCTGCTGGGGCTGGCCGTCCTGCACTCCAGGGTCACCGAGAACCGGCGCGGGACGTGGACCTCCCGCGCGCTGTGGGGGTGGGTCCTGGTCGGCTGGGGCACGTTCAACCTCGTCGAGGGCGTGCTCGACCACCACCTCCTCGGCGTGCACCACGTGCGCGGCGGGCCGCACCAGCTGTGGTGGGACCTCGCGTTCCTGGCCCTGGGCGCGGTTCTGGTCGTGGGCGGCTATCTGCTGCAACGCAGTCGGCGTGACTCCTGATGGACCACCACGCTCACGGCCCGAGCATCGGCGCGTGGCTGCCCATCGTCCCGTTGTTGTCGTGCGCGGTCGTCTACCTGCTGCTCGTCGGCCGCGCTCGACGGTCGAACCCGGTCCTGGGGTGGAGCCCGTGGCGCACAGCCGGGTTCCTCGGCGGCATCGCCCTGCTGGCCGTCGCGTTGCTGCCGCCGGTCGCACCATGGGCACACACCGACTTCCGCGGCCACATGGCGCAGCACCTGCTGATCGGCATGTACGCGCCGTTGGCACTCGTGCTGAGCGCACCGGTCACACTGCTGCTGCGAACGCTGCCGGTCCGTGCGGCGCGTCGGCTCGTCGCGGTGCTGCACAGCCCGCCGGCACGTTTCGCGGTACGACCGGCGGTCGCGTTCCTGTTGAGCACCGGCAGTCTCGTGCCGCTCTACTTCACGTCGCTGTACAACGTGATCACCGCCGACCCGGCGGGGCACTGGCTGCTGCACGCGCACTTCCTCGCCGCCGGGCTGCTGTTCGCCCACGTGATCGCCGGCCCCGACCCCGCTCCGGCACGACCCGGCGTCCGCACCCGGCTGGTCTACCTCGGCTGCGCCATCGCGGTGCACGCCGTGGTCTCCCAGCTGCTCTACGGCGGCTTCTGGACCCGGGTCGACGCACCCGCCGCCGAGGTCCGCACCGGTGCGGAGATCATGTACTACGGCGGCGACATCGCCGAGCTGCTGCTCGCCGCGATGATCACACCGCTGCTCGGCGAGCGCCGTGCCCGGCGGACGAACCACCCGATCCAGCGACTGTCCACTCGGGCGCGTCGGCTCGTCAGACGCGGCACTCCTCGACAGGCTGTCACGGCACAAAGACCGGAAAGCCTGAGAGGACCGACGTCTCGATGATCCGAATCGTGCCTGCGAAGGACCAGCAAGTGCGGGTGACCTGGGCGCTGCCCCGGCACGAGCCGTCAGGACCCGTCAGCGTGGTCGGCGACTTCAACGGCTGGACGCCGGGCGTGACCGAGCTGCGCGCCCGGTCCAACGGCCGCCGCACCGCCGCCGTCGTCGTCCCGCGGGGCACGACCCTGCGCTTCCGCTACCTCGGCTCCGACGGCCACTGGTTCGACGACGAGGACGCCGCCGCCCGCGACGACCACGGGTGCCTGATCACGGTCTGAGCCCGCGACCGGGCACCTTCGGCGTGGCCGGCGCGCAGCCCTGACCGCCTCGTGAGGCAGCGGTGTCAGGGTTTGGTCTGGTACTCGCGGGCGACGTCGACCAGCAACTGGTGCATCGCGAGCTCGGCCGGTGCGCGGAGCCGGTCCTGGCGGTGCGCGAGCAGCACCCGGCGGGCCGGCATGTCGCTGCCCAGTGCGAGGACGCGGACGTCCGGGTTCGGGTTGCGCACCGCGGTCCTGGGGGCGAGCGCGACGCCGAGGCCGACGCTGACCATGGCCTGCGCCTCCTGGTAGTCGTTGGCCTCGAACGCGATCCGCGGGGTGAACCCGGCCGCGCGGCAGCTGCGTTCGAGCACCTCGGCGACCGGGTGGTCGTGGGCGCGCACGATCCACTCCTCGTCGGCGAGCTCCGCCATGGTGGTGAACCTCTTGCGCGCCAGGCGGTGGTCGGCGGCGACGACCAGCACGGTCGGGTCGTCCAGCAGCGGCGTCAGCGAGATGTCCGGCACGTCGACCCGGTTCCACGCGTAGTCCCACAGCAGCGCGATGCCGACCGTGCCGTTCTCCAGCAGCTCGACCAGCTCGTCGAACCGCGTGCTGCGCACGTCCAGGCGCAGGTCCGGGTACTGGCGGCGGAACCGGCTGACGACCTGGGGGAGCAGCGCGCTCGCGACGGTCGGGAACACGCCCACCGCGATCGTGCCGCGGCGCAGGCCCGCCAGCTCGGCGAGGTCGGCCTCGGCGGCGCTGAGCCGGCGCAGCACGTGGCGGGCGTGACCGGCCAGCACCGCTCCGGCCTCGGTGGGCCGCACGCCCCTGGCCTGCCGGTGCAACAGCGGCTGACCGGCCTCCACCTCCAGCCGGCGCAGCTGCTGGGAGACCGCCGACGGCGTGTAGCCGAGCTGTTCCGCAGCGGCGGTCATCGAGCCCGTGTCCACCACGGCGGCGAGCAGTGCGAGGCGTCGGACGTCCAGCATGAGGCGCTCCTCGGCAGAAAAGTTCGATGCGGTCGTTTCACTGTGCGATGACTTCCGTACAGCTGTGCTTCAGGCTAGCCATAGCCATTGAACAGCGTTTCTCGGCCTCGATGCTGATCCATGGGCATTGATTAGGCTGTTTGAGCGTGAAGGAGGGCTTCACGGGTGTGCAGATTCTCGTGATTGTGTTCAACCTCGGTGCACGTCACGGTTGCCGTCATTCCCCGGTTGTCACGGCGGTGTTGCCACCGCCCGCGAAGGAGTGGCTGTGCGAGAGATACCGGCGACGTGGATGCGCGGAGGCACCAGCAAGTGCTGGGTGTTCGAGCGCGATGTGCTGGCGGTGCCCGGTCGCAGCGTGGACGAGGTCCTGCTGCGGCTGTACGGGAGCCCCGACCCGCGCCAGGTCGACGGTGTCGGCGGGGCGACGTCCACGACCAGCAAGGCCGTGGTGCTCGCGCGGAGCGACCGGCCGGGCATCGACGTCGAGTACACGTTCGCCCAGATCGGCATCGCCGACGGGCGCGTGGACTGGACGAGCAACTGCGGCAACTGCTCGGCCGTCGTCGGCCCGTACGCGCTGCGCCGCGGCTGGGTGACGCCCACCGGAGACGTGACGACGGTGCGGATCAACAACACCAACACCGGCCAGCTGATCGTGGTCGACGTGCCGACGCCGGCGGGCCGTGTCACCGAACGGGGCACCGACCGCATCCCCGGTGTCGCCCAGCCCGGTCTCGGCGTGCACCTGTGGTTCGTCGACCCGGCCGGCCGCACGACCGGTGCGTTGCTGCCCACCGGCAACGCCGTCGACGTGGTGGACGGCGTCCGCGTCACGCTCCTCGACGCCGGAGCACCGGTCGTCCTCGTGCCCGCCGACGAGCTCGGCGCGAACGGGGAGGCGTCCCCGGCCGCGCTCGACGCCCAGCCGGACCTGCTGGACCGGCTCGACCGCATCCGCCGCACCGCCGCCGTGCGCATGGGCCTCGCCGCCGAGGCCGAGCAGGCCGCCCGCGCCACCCCGAAGATCGCTCTCGTCAGCGCGGGCCGCCCCGGCCGCTCGGACGTGACCGTGCGGATGATGTCCATGGGCCGGACCCACCCCGCGCTGGCCGTCACCGGCAGCGTCGCCCTCACCGCCGCCGCCCGCACCGCGGGTACCGTCCTGTCCCGGTTCACCGCCGGTGACGAGGAGGTGCTGCGCCTGGACACCCCGGCCGGAGTCGTGACGACCCGCGCTGACACCCGCGACGGACAGCTCGCCATCGGGGTCACCCGGACGACGCGCCGCATCGGCGACGCGACCCTGGTCCTGCCCGACGACGAACCGCTGGAGCTCCCGCTCACGGAACTGGCCGCCCTGTCGGCCTCCTGACCCGACCGTCCTGCCCGGGCGGAAGCGTCGGGGCCGCATGACCCAAGAGGACAATGATGTCATCACAGCTGATCGCCATCCTGGTTCTGGGCGGCATGTTCGTCATCGCCACCGTGTTGCCCGTCAACATCGGGATCCTCGCGCTGGTCGCGTCCTTCCTCGTCGGCACGTTCGTGTTCGGCTTGGAGGACAAGGAGATCTTCGAGGGCTTCCCCGTTTCGCTGTTCATCACCGTCGTCGGCGTGACCTACCTGTTCTCCGTCGCCAAGCTGAACGGCACGATCGACCTGCTGGTGGAGGGCGGGATCCGGCTCGTGCGCGGCCGGGCGATCCTCGTGCCCTGGGTGCTGTTCGCCGTCGCCGCGACGCTGACCGCACTCGGCACGTTCACCCCGGCCGCGGTCGCACTGCTGGTGCCGATCGGCATGAGCTTCGCCTTCGCCTACCGCATCAGCCCGCTGATGATCGGCATGATGGTGATCTGCGGTGCCCACGCCGGCGCGTTCTCGCCGATGGCGGTGTCCGGCGCGCTGGTCCACGGCATCGTTGCGAAGTCCGGTCTCACGATCTCGCACGCCGCGTTGTTCTTCGCGAGCTTGGGCTTCAACGTGCTGCTGGCCGCCGTCACCTACGTGATGCTGCGCCGCCGTGGTGAGGAGAGCTTCGTCGAACGCCCGGACGACGTGGCCTCCGGCGGCGGGGTGTCCGGTGGTGGGGTGTCCGGTGGCGGGGTGGCGGAGCCGACCGGTGGTGGCGTCGCCACGGCGGTCCGCCCGGAGGCGGTGGCGGTGACCTGGCGCCAGCGGGCCACCCTCGCTGCCCTGGTGGTGCTCGTGATCGGCGCGCTGGCGTTCCACCTGCAGATCGGCTTCCTCGCCCTGGCCGCAGGAGCCGTGCTCGCCCTGCTCGACCGCGAGCACCTCGGCAAGGCCGTCGAGGGCATCAGCTGGCCGACGATCCTGCTGGTCGCGGGCATGGTCACCTACGTGGGCGTGCTGGAGCACTCCGGCACCATCGACTGGGTCGCCCACGGCGCGGTCGGCCTCGGCGCCCCGCTGCTCGTGGCGCTGGTGCTGTGCGTCATCGTCGGCGTCACCTCGGCGTTCGCCTCCTCGACGGCCATCCTCACCGCCACCATCCCGATGGCGATCCCGCTGCTGCTCACCGACGCGCTGCCGGTCGCGGGCGTCGTCGCCGCCATGGCCATCTCCACCACGATCGTCGACGTCTCCCCGTTCTCCACCAACGGCGCCCTGGTCCTCGCCAACGCCCGCGGCGTCGACCGCACCCGGTTCTACCGCCAGGTCATCTCCTACACCTGCGTGATCGTCGGCCTCGGGCCGATCGCGGCGTGGGCGGTGCTGGTGCTGCCCGGCTCGTTCTGATCCGCAGCCCTCGGGGCGGACGTCACCACGGCGTCCGCCCCGAGGGCTGTTCCGGTTCAGGCGCCTTCGTCGCGCAGCGCGTGCACCATGCTCCGCAGCACCCGGAACGCCTCCGCCCGCTCGCCCTCGGTGAGCCCCGCCAGCATCCTGACCTCCACCGCCCGCACCGCCGCCGACGCCTTCTCCAGGCTCCGCCGCCCGCGGGGGGTGAGCCGCGTGGGCAGCACCTTCCCGACCGGCGCCGCCGCGGGCCGGGTCACGTACCCGTCCCGCTCCAGGTTCTGCAGCAGCACGTTCATCGACTGCCGCGTCACGAACGCGCGGCGGGCGAGCTCGGAGTTCGACAGGCCCGGCCGCTGGGCCAGCAGCTCCAGGCACGAGTAGTGCGTCACGGTCATCCCGAGCGGGCGCAGCACCTGCTCCATGGCCGCGCGCAGGACGCTCGACGCCTCCTTCAGCAGGTAGCCGAGTGACGTGTCGAGGTCGATGCCCGCGTCGTCTTGACTCATGTCAGGATTCTGACATAGCGTGGTGCATGTCAGAAAACTGACACGTAGTGGAGGAGCCACGCCATGCCCGTCACCGGACCCGACTTCATCTCGCTGCAGGCCCGCGACCTCACGGCCTCGCAAGCGTTCTACGAGCGCTACCTCGGTCTCGTCCGCTCGCCGGCCGGGCCGCCGCACGCGGTGGTCTTCGAGACGAAGCCCATCGCGTTCGCGCTTCGCGACGTCGTCCCCGGCACCGACCTCGACGCCGTCGCCCAGCCCGGCATCGGTGCCGCGATCTGGTTGCACGCCACCGACGTCCAGGACATCCACGACGCGCTCGCCGCCGACGGGCACACCATCGTCGCCGCGCCGGTCGACGGTCCCTTCGGGCGGACGTTCACCTTCGCCGACCCCGACGGGTACCGGATCACGCTGCACGACCGCGGCTGACCGCCCGAGTCGCCGGGAGCGGACCCGTCGTCCAGGGTGGTGGGCGGACCGGCTTTGACCCTCAAGGCCCCACGACGACGACGGAAGGGTTCCGCGATGAACGTGCTGATCGTTCTGACCTCGCACGACGAGCTGGGGGACACGGGCCGCAAGACGGGTTTCTGGCTGGAGGAGCTCGCCGCGCCGTACTACCGGCTCAAGGAGGCCGGTGCGACGCTCACGCTCGCGTCCCCGAAGGGCGGCCGGCCGCCGCTGGACCCCAAGAGCGACGAACCGGACACGCAGACCGACGACACCCGCCGGTTCGCGGCGGACCCCGAGGCCGAGGCAGCGCTGAGCTCGACCGTCGCGCTGAGCGCGGTCGACCCCGCCGACTACGACGCGGTGTTCTACCCCGGCGGGCACGGGCCGCTGTGGGACCTCGCGGAGGACACCGACTCGATCCGGGTCATCCAGGACACCCTGCGGGCCGGGAAGCCGGTCGCGCTGGTGTGCCACGCGCCGGGCGTGCTGCGGCACGTGACCGGCGAGGACGGTGAGCCGCTGGTGAAGGGGCGGTCGGTCACCGGGTTCACCAACGGCGAGGAGGACGGTGCCGGGCTGACCGACGTGGTGCCGTTCCTCGTGGAGGACGAGCTGAAGGCCAAGGGCGGCGACTACTCGAAGGGTCCGGACTGGGGTTCCTACGTGGTGCGGGACGGGCTGCTGATCACCGGGCAGAACCCGGCCTCGTCCGCGGAGGCCGCCGACGCCCTCGTCGCCCTGCTGCGCGAGGGCGCCTGACCGCCGCCGGGACGGCTCCGGCGGGGGCCGTCCCGGCAAGCCGGTGCTGCCCGACGGTGGTGCTCTTCAGTGCCGCCGCGGTCCAGGTCGACAGCGGCGGGACCGCCGCCACCGCCGTCATCCGGGAGCTCCTCACCTGACCGTCAGCACCAGGCCGTCCGGCCCGCGAACGATCCGGCCGGCCGTCGGCGGCGGGAAGTGCGTGCCCAGCACGAGGGTGCCGGTGTCCGCGAGCGACTCGAGCAGCGCGCGCCGGGTGGCCTCGGCCTGGACCGGGTCGACGTCGGCGCAGCTGGTCACCTCCGGGTGCGCGACCTGCACCGGGTGGTGCAGGCAGTCGCCGGTGACCAGGGCGGTCTCGCCGCCGCTGGTCAGCTCCACCGCGACGTGCCCCGGCGTGTGCCCCGGCGTCGGGACGAGCCGCACCCCCTCGGCCACCTCTGCGCCGTGCGCGCCGACCTCGACCAGGTCCAGCAGGCCGGCGTCCTCGACCGGGTGCACGGAGTCGCGGAACACCTGCTGCCGCGGCTCGTCCAGCACCTGCCCGGCCCAGAACTCGCGCTCCAGCCTCGACGTGGCGTACCGCGCGTTCGGGAACAGCGGCACCCACTCGCCGTCCACGAGGTGCGTGTTCCAGCCGACGTGGTCGGTGTGCAGGTGGGTGAACAGGACGAGATCGACGGCGTCGGGCGTGGTCCCGGTGTCCACCAGCCGGTCGTGGTAGCCGGTGCGCAGGTCGTGCCACGCGGGGTTGGCCCGCTGCTTGCCGTTGCCGACACCGGTGTCGATCACGATCCGCCTGCCGTTGCCGACGACGACGAAGCTGTGGGTCGCGAGCCGCAAGGCGCCGTCCGCCGCGGCGAAGTCGGGGTGCAGCCAGTCGTGGCGCCGGACGAGGTCGGGCGTCGCCGCCGGGAGCAGCCACGGTCCGGTCTCCGGTGGTGCGATCGCTTCGTCGACCCGGTGCACGGTCAGGTCCCCGACGGTCCAGGTGGGCACAGGCCGACCTCCTAAAGCTAATTCTTCGCGTTAAGCGGACGGTAGCCTTGGCATCGGCATTAAAGCAACATCTTTGCTTTAGGCTGGTGTCGTGGACCGCAGAGCGACAGCACGTCCGGGTGGCCGGAGCGCCCGCGTGCAGGAGGCCGTGCACGCCGCCGTGCGAGAGCTGGAACCCGAGCTGGGACGGGAGAAGCTCACCGTTCCGCTCGTCGCCGCGCGGGCCGGTGTCACGCCCTCGACCATCTACCGCCGGTGGGGCGACCTGCAGGCGCTCCTGTCGGACATCGCGGTCGAACGCCTCCGGCCGGACTCGCCTCCGGAGGACCGGGGGAGCCTCATCGCGGACCTGCGGGCGTGGGCGGGGCAGTTCCTGGAGGAGATGTCGTCCGCACCCGGCCGCGCTTACCTGCGTGACGCGCTCATCGGCGATCCGGGCGTCAACGCCCTGCGGTGTTCCGACTACGCGGCCGACCAGATAAGCGTGATCCTCGGCCGTGCCGCCGCGCGCGGGGAACCGGCCGTCGACACCGAGACCGTGCTCGACCGCGTGGTCGCGCCGATCGTGTACCGGGTCCTGTGCCGTCCCACCGCGATCGGTCCCGGCTACGCCGAGGGACTGGTCGACGACCTCCTGCGGAGCTGAGGGAACGCCTGGTCGCCGCGAATACCATCTTCGGCCATGGTCCGCACCACTCCGCCGCGTCCCGTCGACGTCACGGCGCACTTCCCCGAACTCGCACCGCTGGCCCGCACCGCCGTGCGACTGCACCCGCGCCCCGGCGCACCGACCGCCGCGGACAGCTCCATCGGCGGCCCGCTGCTGTGGCCCGCGGGGGAGGAGTGGCCGGCCTGCGCCGAGCACGCCGGCCCCGAGCTGCATGGTGCGAGCGTGGCGGACGTGTTCGCACGGCGGCGGATTCTGACCGAAGCGTGGGCACGGCCGCAGGCCGAGGGCGTGAACCTGTTGACAGCGGACGAGAAGGTCGTCGTGGACCGGGTCGACCACGGCACCGGGATCGCGCAGGACGGGCCCGCACCGATGGTGCCGGTGGCCCAGCTGTACGCGCGGGACGTCCCCGGCCTGCCCCGTCCGGACGGTGCCGATCTGCTGCAGGTGCTGTGGTGCCCGTTCGACCACGAGGACGAGGGGTGCGCGCCCCGCACCGCGCTGCGGTGGCGGAAGGCGGCCGAGGTGACCGACCCGCTGGCCGAGGCCCCGCAGCCGGCCGCGGTCGAGGAGCACTACCTGCCGCAGCCGTGCGTGCTGCACCCGGAGGAGGTCACCGAGTACCCGGCCCCGCACTGCCTGCCCGCCGAGCTCCGCGAACGGGTGCGGCGGTGGGAGGAGCAGGAGGACCAGCACTACCAGTGCGCGCTGTCCGTGTCCTCCGGCTGCAAGGCCGGTGGGCACGGTCCGTGGAGCTTCTCCGACCCGTTCCCCCTGTCCTGCCCGGACTGCGGCGGGGCCGTCACGCCGTTGCTGACCCTCGCCACCAGCGAGTGGGACGGCACCACGAGCTGGCGGCCGGTCGAGGACGCCGACGCCGGCGGTGCGCTGTTCCCGCACGACAACGAGCCGACGATGCTGTCGATCGGCCGCAGCTACAACCTGCAGTTCTACGCCTGCGCCGACTTCCCGGCGCACCGGCACGTCACGAACATGCAGTAGCCGACTCGTAGGATGACGCCGTGTTCGCCCTTCTGCGGTCGGTGTGGGACGAGCCCCGGCCGGTGCGCGGGGCCGCGCGGCTGTGGTGGGACTGGGCGCTGGTCGCCGTGCTCCTGCCGGTCGCGGTGCTGGAGGCGGTGCTGCGGCCGGACCTGAGCTGGCGGGCCGGTTCGGTGGTGCTGGCCGTGGTGCTGCTGCCGTTGTTGCTGGTGCGCCGCAGCAGGCCGTTGCTCGCCGCCGGTGCCGCGTTCGGTGTGGCCGCGGTCGCGTCGCTGGTGTTCTGGGGCGAGCCGGACCTCAACACCCTGGTGTTCCTGCTGCTGTTCCCGTTCGCCCTGTTCCGCTGGGGATCGGGGCGGGAGGCAGTCGTCGGGCTGGCGGTCATGCTCGGCAAGGTCGGCCTGTCGGTGGCGCTCGGGTTCCTCGGCGTGGGGGACGCGGTGGCGGGCAGTGCCGTGCTGGCCGCGGCGTGTGCGCTCGGAGCCGCGGCGCGCTACCGGGGACGGGCGCGGGCCCGTGAGCTCGACCAGGTCAAGCTGCTCGAACGGGAACGGCTGGCCCGCGACCTGCACGACACGGTGGCCCACCACGTGTCGGCCATGGCGATCCGGGCGCAGGCCGGGCTCGCGACGGCGGCCACCCGCCCGGAGGCGGCGACCGAGGCGCTCGTGCTGATCGAGTCGGAGGCCTCACGGGCGCTCACCGAGATGCGCACGATGGTGCGGGCCCTGCGCCGCACCGACTCCGCGGACCTGGCGCCCAGCCCCGCGATCGCTGACGTCGCCCTGCTGGCGAGCCCCGGCCGGCCCGGTCCCGAGGTGGCCGTGCTGATCGAGGGGGCGGCCGACGACCTGCCGAAGTCGGTGGGAACCGCGGTCTACCGGCTCAGCCAGGAGGCGGTCACCAACGCGCGCCGCCACGCCCGGCACGCCACCCGCATCGAGGTGCACGTCGACGTCGGCGGCTCGGCGGTGCGGCTGCGGGTCAGCGACGACGGCGACCCGGTCACCGCACGCACCACCCGCGGACACGGGTTGATCGGCATGGAGGAACGCGCGGACCTGCTCGGCGGCACCTGCGCGGCGGGCCCGAACCCCGGCCGCGGCTGGACCGTGACCGCCGTGCTGCCGCTCACGGGGGCCGCCCGATGAGCATCCGCGTCGTCGTCGCGGACGACCAGGAGATCGTCCGCACCGGACTCGCGATGATCCTCGACGCTCAGCCGGACATCGAGGTCGTCGGTGCGGCACCGGACGGGCGGCAGGCCGTGGAGCTCGCCAGGAACGTGCGGCCCGACGTGTGCCTGTTCGACATCCGCATGCCCGGCATCGACGGCATCGAGGCCACCCGCCTCCTCGCCGGCCCCGGTGTCCCCGACCCGCTCGCCGTCGTCGTGATCACAACCTTCGACCTCGACGACTACGTCTACGCCGCTTTGCGGGCGGGCGCGAAGGGGTTCCTGCTCAAGGACGCCGGCCCCGCGCTGCTGTCGCAGGCCGTCCACGCCGCGGCCGCCGGTGACGCCCTGATCGCCCCCAGCGTCACCGCCCGGCTGATCGAGGCCTTCGCGGACACCGGTCCCGCCGGTCCCGCCGCGCAGCTCGCCGACCCGCTCACCGAACGGGAGGAGCAGGTCCTCGCCGCTGTCGCGGGCGGGCGCACCAACGGCGAGGTCGCCGCCGAGCTGCACATCACGCTCAGCACCGTGAAGTCCCACATCGCCAGCCTGATGGCCAAGATCGGCGCCAGGAACCGGGTGGAGATCGCCATCTGGGCCTACGAGACCAGGCGCGTGCGCGGCGGTCTCCGGCAGCGGTCAGCCGAAAGTACGACGACCGCACCCGACCATCGGCCAGGATGACCGAAGACCTTCTCCCGATGAGCCGGCACCGCCTCCCGCGCCACGATCTGGGGCATGACCTCCACCACCCGGCGGGACCTGCTCGTCCCGGCCGCGATCATCCTGTTCAGCCTCGTCCCCGTGCTCGGCGGCGCACTGCGGCTGACCGAGCTCGGAACCGGCGCGGAGATCACGCCGGACAACGCGCGGTTCTTCGCCTCACCCGTGCCCGTCGTGGTGCACGCCGTCACGGTGAGCGTCTACAGCGTGCTCGGCGCCTTCCAGTTCGCTCCCGGTTTCCGCCGCCGCAGACCGGGGTGGCACCGCGTCTCCGGCCGAATTCTGGTCCTCTGTGGACTCCTGGGGGCGTTGTCGGGGCTGTGGATGACCGTGTTCTACCCGAAACCGGCCGACGTGGGCGCGTTGCTCACCGGCTCCCGGCTGGTGTTCGGCACCGCGTGGGCGGTGTTCCTCGTCCTCGGTGTCGCCGCGGCCCTGCGCAGGGACCTCGCCGGCCACCGCGCGTGGATGGTCCGCGCGTTCGCGATCGGGCTGAGCGCCGGCACGCAGGCCGTGCTGATGGGACCCTGGATCGCCTTCAGCGGCCCGCTCGACCAGCTCACCAAGGCGGTGCTGATGCTCGCCGCCTGGCTCGTCAACCTCGCCGTGGCCGAGTGGGTCGTCCGCCGCCCGGCGCGGTCCGCCCGTTCCGCGCTCGCGCTCGGGGTGACGCGGTGAAGGCGATCGTCCAGGACCGGTACGGCTCCCCGGACGTGCTGGCGCTGCGTGACGTGGAACCGCCGTCGGCCGGCAGCGGCGAGCTGTTCGTGCGAGTGCACGCCGCCGCCGTCAACGCCTACGACTGGCACATCATGCGCGGAGACCCCTACCTCGCCCGCCTCACCGGGATCGGGTTCACCGCTCCCCGCGCCAAGATCCGCGGCCGCGACTTCGCCGGAACCGTGCAGGCGGTGGGCAGGGACGTGCGGCGCTTCCGCCCCGGCGACGAGGTGTTCGGCGACCTCGGTCCCGCCGACGGGGCCTTCGCACAGTACCTGCGCGTGGCCGAGGACCTCGTCGAACCCAAGCCCGCCTGCCTGAGCTTCGAGCAGGCGGCCGCGCTGTCGTTGGCCGGGCTCACCGCGTGGAAGGGCCTGTGCGACAGCGGGGGACTGCGACCCGGTCACCACGTGCTGGTCAACGGGGCGTCCGGCGGCGTCGGGACGTTCGCCGTGCAGATCGCGAAGTCGGTGGGCGCCACCGTGACCGGCGTGTGCCGGACGCGGAACGCCGAGCTCGTGACCTCGTTGGGCGCCGACCACGTCATCGACTACACCGGCTCCGACTTCACCACCGGCAGCACGCGGTACGACCTCGTCCTCGACCTGGTCGGCAACCACCCGCTGGCAGGACTGCGCCGCGTGGTCCGTCCCGGTGGGACGGTCGTGCTGTCGGGCGGGGGAGTGTTCGAGGGCGGCAGCCTCGTCGGTCCGCTGCGGCTCCTGCTGAAGGCGAAGCTGCGGTCCGCGTTCGTCCGCGACCGGCTGCACGTGCTCACCACCGCGCCCGACCGGACGGTCCTCGCGGAGCTGCGGCGCCTGGCCGAGTCCGGTGCCGTCACGCCGGTCGTCGACCGCACGTTCTCGCTCGCTCAGGCGCCCGATGCGATCCGGTACGTGGAAACCGGGCACGCCCGCGGCAAGGTCGTGATCACTGTCTAAAGCCCGCCCGCCGCCGCGACCGCCTCGGTGACCGCCGTGATCGCCGGACCGGCGGTGCCGGGCAGCCGGGCGACGAGGATTCACCGGACCTCCCGCGCTCCGGTGCCGAAACCCCGCGCGGCCACCCGGCCGCATTCCTATACTCCGGACCATCCTGACTGGACGATGGGGGCTGCGGTGAGCGGGAACAAGGTCTTGGTGGCAGGGGCGAGCATCGCGGGACCCGCGCTGGCCCACTGGCTGCACCGGTGCGGCGCCGAGGTGACCGTCGTGGAACGGGCACCCGCGCTGCGGCCGGGCGGCCAGGCCGTGGACGCGCGCGGCGTCGCCAAGGAGGTCATCCGGCGGATGGGCCTGGAGGACGCGGTGCGCGCGGCTCGCACGGACACCGCCGGCGCGCACACCGTGGACGCCGACGGCACCGTGCTGGAGACCTACCGCGCCGAGGACGACGGCGGCGACGGCTACATCGCGGACATCGAGATCCTGCGCGGAGACCTCTCCCGGGTGCTCCACGACGACACCCGCGACCACGCCGAGTACGTCTTCGGCGACCGCATCGCCGAGCTCACCCAGGACGCGGACGGCGTGGACGTGACGTTCGCGAGCGGCACCCGGCGCCGTTTCGACCTGGTGGTCGGCGCGGACGGCCTGCACTCGTCGCTGCGCGCCCTGGTCTTCGGGCCGCGCGAGCGGTTCCTGCGGCACCTCGGCCTGGTGCTGGCGTTCTACAGCGTGCCCAACGAGTTCGGCGTGGACCGCTGGATGATCGACCACCAGGACCGCGTCACCGGCCGCTCCGCCGGCCTGCGCCCCATCGGTGACGACACCAGGGCGATGGCGATGCTGTCGTTCCCCGCGGCCGACTTCACCGTCGACCACCGCGACGTGGAGGCGCAGAAAATCCTGCTGCGCGAACGGATGGCGGGCATGGGCTGGGTGACGCCGCAGATCCTCGCGCACCTCGACGACACCCCGGACTTCTACCTCGACCAGGTCGCCCAGGTCGTCATGGACCGCTGGTCGCACGGCCGCGTGGCGCTGATCGGCGACGCCGCGTTCAGCTCGTCGCCGATGTCCGGCGGCGGCACCGGCCTGGCCCTGGTCGGCGCCCACCTGCTGGCCGGTGAGCTCGCCACCGCCGGCTGGGACCCCGAGGCCGGGTTCGCGGCCTACGAGCAGCGGATGCGGCCGTTCGTGGAGGCCAACCAGGAGATCGGCCGCATGCACGTCCACAGCCTCCTGCCGCAGACCGAGCCCGCCCCCGAACCGGACATGGAGGCGTTCACCGCCCTGATCGACCGCGCGATCAACGGCGTCGAACTGCCCGACTACGCGTTTCCGGGAACGGCGGAGTGACGAGCCTGCTGCGCGTGTCCGTCGTTGCGCCGGAGCACTCCGCCTGGGGCAGGACCGAGCTGAAGCTCCTGGTGGACGACCGAGACCCGGTCGAACCGGTGTTCTCCGAAGGACCGCGGGAGGACCCCGACGTGCTGCTGGGGCCCACCAGCCCGCTGCTGCCCGGTGACGAGCCGCGTGAGGTGATGATCGCCGAGGCGGACTGCACGTGGGGGTGCTGCGGCGCGGTGTTCGTCCGCGTCCGCCGCGAGGGCGGCGAGGTCGTCTGGGACGGGTGGCGCAACCCCGACGACAACGGGCTGTCCCTGCCGGAGGTCCGCTTCGACCTGGCGCAGTACGAGGCCGAGCTCGCCCGCGCCGACCGCGACCGGTTCTGGGAGTGGCCCGGCCGGGAGGTGGCGCGGCTGGTGCGCGACGGGCTGCGCGAGCACCCCGCCGTGCTGGACCGGTGGGACAGCGGCGTCGACTGGGCGCAGTCCTTCCCCGGCACCCGCGACCAGGTCGACGTCACGTTCACCTCGCCACCGCGGCACGTCGTCGACAAGCACTGGAGGACGACCCGCGAGTCGTTGGAGCACAAGCAGTTCATCCTGCGGTTCCCCGTGACCGAGGAGCCCGTCGAACGCCAGGCCGAGCACATCATCGCGACGTTGCGCGACAGCGACCCGCGAGCGAGCGCCGAGGTCTGCGGCGGGTACACCGCGCCGAAGTGACGAGTCCTGGGTGTGCCACACCCAGGACCACCGCGTCCTGCCCGGGACGCGAGAAGTGGCCGATCCTCGACGTCATGAGCAACGACGACAACATCGACGTGGTGGGCATGTGGGTCACGGCGGACGGCCACATCCGGCAGGAGCTGCACGCCGACGGCCGTTACGACGAAGCCCGCGGCACCCGGCGCAGCGCCTACACCGGCTCCTACTCCGTGACCGGCGCGCACCTGGACTACGTCGACGACACCGGGTTCACCGCGACCGGCGACATCCGCGACGGCGTGCTGTACCACGAGCACCTCGTGCTGTACCGGGAGCCGGCGGCTGGCACGTGAGCAGGGCGTGGTCTTCGCGGCCTGGGTTCCCGCTGTGTGCCAAGTCGTCCACTCGGCACTGGGTTTCGCCCTGCCGCCGGGCGTGCCGGACCACCCGCACCAGTCCGAGACCGAGGTGCGGGAGACGACAGGACGAAGTCATCGGAGGGTTCGGTCGATCGACGAGCAGGAGTGGCCTCGGCCTCCTGGACTGACACCTCCCACACATCGGTTCTTTACGTGCCGCGGCATCTTCGCTACGGTCGGCTCTGGGAGCGCTCCCAGAATTGGGGTGGCGGCCTGTCCGTGACGCGCACGAAGGAGTGCTGATGTCGGGAACAGCCAAGAAGCGCCGTACCGTGCTCGCGGTGCTGGGGGCGGCGGTGGCCGTCGCGTGCACGGCTCTGACGGCGGTCGCGGGTGGCGCGAGCGCGGCCCCGTTCGGGTGCCGGGTCGACTACACGACCACCGACTGGGGCAGCGGCTTCAAGGCCGACGTGACCATCGCGAACGTCAGCTCGGCGGCGGTGGACGGCTGGACGCTGACCTACACCCACGCCGGCAACCAGACGTTGCAGCACGGCTGGAGCGGCACCTGGTCCCAGTCGGGCAAGAAGGTCACCGTCGCCAACATGAGCTGGAACGCCACCGTCCCCGCGGGCGGCAGCGTCAGCGCCGGGGCGAACTTCTCCTACAGCGGCAGCAACGCCAAGCCGACGGACTTCGCGGTCAACGGCACCGACTGCACCGGCACCGTGCCGACCACCACGACCACCCCGCCGCCCGACGGTTCCGCGCCGGAGCTGCGCGTCTCCGGCAACAGGATCGTCACCGCGCAGGGCGAGCCGTACCGGCTGCTGGGGGTGAGCCGGTCCAGCGGCGAGTTCGCCTGCGTGCAGGGCAAGGGCATGTGGGACGGCGGCCCGGTGGACCAGGCGTCGGTGGACGCGATGAAGACCTGGAACGTCCACGCGGTGCGGATCCCGTTGAACGAGGAGTGCTGGCTGGGCGTCCACGGCTCGCCCGGCGGCGTCGCCTACCAGCGGGCCGTGAAGGAGTACGTGGACCTGTTGGTGTCGAACGGCATCAACGTGATCCTCGACCTGCACTGGACCTGGGGCGCCTACCCGAACGGCCCGGACTGGCACTGCAAGGACGAGCACGCGGTGTGCCAGAAGCCGATGCCGGACGCGCAGTACGCCCCGCAATTCTGGACCGGCGTCGCCACCGCGTTCAAGGGCAACGACGCCGTGGTCTTCGACCTGTTCAACGAGCCGTACCCGGAGATCGCCAGCGACTGGAACAAGACCCTCGGCTGGCAGTGCTGGCGCGACGGCGGCACCTGCACCGGCCTGCCCTACGAGACCGCCGGCATGCAGGACCTGGTCGACGCGGTGCGGGCCACCGGCGCCACCAACGTCCTCATGCTCGGCGGCCTCGAATGGGCCAACGACATGCGGGAGTGGCTGGCCCACAAGCCGGTGGACCCGTTGAACAACATCGCAGCGTCGTGGCACGCCTACAGCTTCAACGCCTGCGCCAGCGAAGCCTGCTGGGACACCCAGATCGCCCCGCTCGCCGAGCAGGTTCCCGTGGTGGTGGGGGAGTTCGGGCAGGACAACTGCGGCTTCGACTACATGCAGCGGTTGGTGGACTGGGCGGACGCGCACGAGCTGAGCTACCTCGCGTGGACCTGGAACCCGTGGGGGTGCAGCTCCGGCGCCGTGCTCATCAAGGACTGGAACGGCACGCCGGAGCCCGGTGTCGGCGAGGGCTTCAAGGCCCACCTGCTCAGCCAGGACCCGTACGGCGCCCGGTAGAGCTCAACGCCCGAGCCTGGTCCACGAGCACGTGCTCGCGGACCAGACTCGGGCGGATCAGCTCACTGCGTCGCGCCTCCGATGTGCGTCACACAGGACTTGAACTCTCCTGGCACGAACGTCACTTCGGAAGCCATTACGGTACCTCGAAATCCACCGTCAACAGTGGACAACTAGATGACACCGCAGAGGCGGTGTGCGGTGGGAATGGCTTGGTCCAATGGAATGATCAGCGGGGAACGCGCCACCGCGCGTTCCCCGCTGATGTCATCCCGGCCTCACCGAACGTGGATCGTTCAGCTGAGGGTCTTGCACGCCGTGCCCTGGTAACCGGTGCTGTTGGACACGCCGGTGACGCAGTAGGTGCCGCTCCAGGCGTTCTGCAGGGAGTAGTCGGCCCAGTTGCCCTTGCCGCCCGTCCAGGTGCCGGTCTGGGACCAGTTCAGGCCGCCGGGACCGGTGAGCGTGAGCGAGCCGGTGAAGGTGGTGTTGCGCGCCCAGCCCTGCACCAGCGCGGTGCCGCCGGCGTTGCCGCCCAGGAAGATGCAGACGTTGCCGGAGCAGCCCTGCGCCGCGGCGTGGGCCGGGACGGCGCCCAGCACCACCGCTGCCGCGGCAGCGGTGGCCAAGGCCGAGGTGGTTGCGGCCGTGCGCAATCTGGACAAGATCGCCATGAGGTTCTCCCGGTGTCGATGATCGACCGGACGCTCGGGTTCGGCTGTCGCCTGCTTCGAGGCCGGTGCTGTCGGAGATCGACGCTAAGGCTCGTGACCTGCGTTGATGACCGTCCGGACGTCGGTCGGACATCCGACCGACGGTGCGTACGCGGTTACCAGGGGCGACAGCGCGGCCGTCTGCGGTCGGTGTTGTCCACTCGGCGGTGCGGAATGCACAAAGCCCCGAACAGACGACGACGAATCTCGTGCCGATGATGTTCTCTTGCTCCATGAACCTGCGGAGCAAGCGAAGACCTCAAGACACGATCACCGTTTTCTGGTCCGACTGGCACGCGCGTCGCGCGGACTCCGGCGTGCCGGTCAACGACATCGCCCACGCCGCCCAGAGCAACCGGACCTCGATCTACGACCTGGGCAAGCGCGGCAAGCTGTTCCCCGATCCGGAGTTCGTCACCAAGCTGTGCACCGCTCTGGGCATGAACGACGCCGAACAGCGCGAATGGCTGACGCGTTATCGCGCTTTGTCAGCTGTGTCCACAAATCAGCCGGAACGGCGGAACTGGACGACGTGGCACCTCGGGGCCGTCGGCGCGGTCGCGGTGGTTCTCGGCGCAGCGGCAACAGTTCTGGTGCTGGCGGTGACCGAGAGCCGCGACCACACCACCGCTCCTGCTGCTGCTGCGGTCATCGAGGTGCAGAACAAGACTGTCGCCGGGGAGAACGAGCTCGCCGAGGACGTGACCCCCGCCTACCTGTCCAGCAGAACCGTCCGCAGGTGCGCCGCACCGGAGAACGCCTGCAAGCTGGCGGGAACCGAGATGTCCAGTGGTGCTCTGGTCGTGGCGGTCTGCCGTGCCACCGGGGACGAGCTGGTGAACTACAACCGCGACTCGCCCTACCCCGACAACCCGCACCGAGCTGTGTCGAACGGCTGGTACCGCGTGGTGTGGCCGGACAAGCGTGAGGGTTACCTGTCCGAGGTCTACGTCCACCCCGCTCATCGGGGCGGCCGCGGCCTGCGCGACTGCTGACCCGCCCTCGCGGCACCCGGTGGGATCAGCCCCGCACCACCGCGTCGAGCACGCCGGGGAACCGGCTGTCCAGGTCCTCGCGCCGCAGCCGCAGGTACAGGTACCGGCCCTCGCGCCGTTGTTCGACGACCCCGGCCTCCCGCAGCACCTTCCAGTGGTGGCTGGCCGTGCTCTTGGTGATGTCCGGCAGGATCTCCTGGCAGTTCAGCTCCTCCGCCGCCGCCAGCGTCCTGACCACCCGCAGCCGCAGCGGGTGGTCGAGCGCCGCGAGCACCGCCTCGATGGTGATGTCCCCGCGGGCAGGGCCCTCTTCGGTCTCCACACACCCGATTGTACGACTTGACTCGAACTGTTACGGTTCGAATCAAATCGAACAGTTGAGGTGGGGCGTGATGACGACCGAACAGGTCAAGCAGGACGTGGCGGCGACGTTCATGAAGGCGCTGGCCGGCCAGGACTGGGACCTGCTGCGCGGGATTCTCACCGAGGACGTGACCTGGACGCTGCCGGGCGACAACCAGGTCTCCGGAACCGTGACCGGCCAGGACGGTGTGGTCGACCGGGTGCGGCTGATCAGCGGCTTCGGCGTGGACTTCGCCCTGCTGCACGTGCTGGTGAGCCGGGACAACGTCGCGCTGAACCTCCACAACACCGCGACGAGGGGCGAGGTCGTGCTCGACGAGCACCTCGCCACCGTCCTCACGCTGGCGGACGGCAAGGTGTCCCGGATCGAGACGTTCCTGTCCGATGTGGACGGCATGAACCGCTTCTTCGCCTGACGAACTGCGGGGGATGCTCACGCTGTGACCGGTCTGGTGGCCGAGCTCGGCGTCGAGGACCCCAGCAGCTCGTCACCCTCGCCGACGGCGCGATCAGCCGCACCATGGTCCTCAACGACCCCGGTTGCGGGCGGCACGCTCGTGCCGCCCCGGAGGTCCTCCTCGACCACGTACCACGCGGCGGGCGGAGGTGAGCGGCCGTCAGTCCTGCGGCGTCAGGTAGCCGCGGGAGAACGCGACGGCCACGGCGGCCGCCCGGTCGTTGACGCCCAGCTTCGCGTACACGTGCAGCAGGTGCGTCTTCACGGTCGTCTCGCTGATGAAGAGCCGCTTCGCTGCCTCGCGGTTCGTCGAGCCGCGCGCGATCAGCTCCAGCACCTCCAGCTCGCGCTGCGACAACGGTGCCGGAGCCGGTCTGCGCACCTGCCCCACGAGCCGGGTCGCCACGGCGGGGGAGAGCACCGCCTGCCCGCGTGCGGCGGCTTCCACCGCGCGGACGAGCTCCTCCCTCGGCGCCTCCTTGAGCAGGTAGCCGGTGGCGCCGGCCTCGATCGCGGCCAGCACGTGGCTGTCCGTGTCGTACGTGGTCAGCACCAGCACCCGGGACGGCACCCCGCGCTTGGCCAGCTCCCGGATGGCGGCGACCCCGTCCGTCCCGGGCATCCGCAGGTCCATGAGGATCACGTCGGGCCGCAGGCGTTCCCCGGCCGCGATCGCCTCCGCACCGTCACCGGCCTCGCCGACCACCTCGAAGCGCGGGTCGGAACCGAACATGCCGCGCAGCCCGTCGCGCACCACGGGGTGGTCGTCGACGATCAGCAGCGAGATCACCGCACACCTCCCGCGGGGATCGCCGGCACCGCCACGGTGATCGCGGTGCCCCCGCCCGGTTCGGACTCGACGTCCAGCCGCCCCGCGAGCAGCTGCACGCGCTGCCGCATGCCGGCGAGCCCGAAACCGCCGTCCGCGGAACCGCCCGTGCGCTGGGCGTCCGGTGCGAATCCCACCCCGTCGTCCAGCACGTCGAGCGTCACCAGGTCCTCCATGTACGACAGGGTCAGGGCCACCCGGCCGGCCCGCGCGTGCTTCGCGACGTTCGCCAGGGCCTCCTGGGCGGTCCGCAGCAGCGCCACCTCGACGTCGGTGTGCATCGGCCGGGCCTCACCGGTCGTGGTCAGCACCGCCTCCACCTGGTTCACCCGCGACCAGCGCCGGGCCACGTCGCCGATGGCGTCCGGGAGGCGCGTCCGCTCCAGCGCGGCCGGCTCCACCGCGTGCACCGTCCGCCGGGCCTCGGTGAGGCTCTCGCGGGCCAGTTCCACCGCGTTCGCCACGTGCCGGCGCGACACCACCGGTTCGTCGGCGGCCTGCTCGGCTGCCTGCAGCTGGGTGAGGATGCCCGCGAGGCCCTGGGCGAGGGTGTCGTGGATCTCCCGCGCCATCCGCTGCCGTTCGTCGAGCACACCGGCTTCGCGCGCCTGCGCCAGCAGCTGGGCGTGCAGGCCCGCGTTCTCCGCCAGCGCGGTCTCCAGCTCGGCGTTCGCCCTGTGCAGCTCCACCAGCGCCCGCTTCTGCCGGTGGTTGCGCCGGTCGGACATCACGTCGGCGGAGAAGGCCGCCGTGGCCAGCACCGCCGTGACCGCGCTGACGGCGGGCCACTTCCACCACTCGTCAGCACTGATGCCGTCCGCCCCGCCCACGTAGGAGATCGCGCAGACCGCGGCCGTGACGACCACGCCGGCGTAACGCCACCGGCCCTTGAGGTACTGGAACGCGTGCACGTAGCCGATGAAGGCGAAGAAGCCGAACCACGGCGTGACCAGCACCAGGCAGGCGGTCAACGCCACGAGCCCCGCGTAGTACCAGGCCATCCGCGCGCTGTCGCCGTGCCACTGCGGGTGCGAGGTGTGGAACCACACCACCCACGCGGTGAGCACGGCCGAAAGCACCAGCACCTCCGGCAGGTGCAGGGGAGCGCCCCAGAGCGGTTGCAGCAGCGTGAACACGACGCTGACCACCAGCAACGGGTACGGGAGCAGCTGCAGGACCGCGGTCTCCCTGTGCTCCCAGCGGTCGAACTCCTCGCGCAACTCGGCCTCGACCCCCACCCCGGGAATCATCGCACGACCGTTCCCGGGGCGAGGGGAGCCGTTGCTAGACAACCGCACGCACAGCGCGCACCCGGCGCAACGCCCCCGAGACCGCCCAGCTCGCGGTCGCGGCGATCACCAGTGCCAGCAGGAACTTCGGCACGGGCGCCGCGTCGAGTGGCTGCAAGACCGCCACGACACCGACGATGACGGGCGCGTGCACGAGGTACACGGCGAAGGCGTTGTCGGCGAGGTACCGGCTGAACCGCGACGAGCCGGCGGCGAACCGGGCGAACACCCGCAGCAGCACCAGGACGACGCCGACCGCGAACGCCGACTCCCACAGCGCCAGTGCCAGGTGCGGGAGGTCGTACCCGGCCAGTTCGCCGGCCGCCACGAACCCCCGGTACCCGCCCAGCGCCAGCGGCACGAACGACGTGACCACCAGGACCACGCCGAACCAGCCCGTCCGCTGCGGCAGCGACTCCAGCCACCGGCGCCGGTACGCCACGACACCGGCGAAGAAGAGCAGCACGTACTGCGGCAGGTAGGAAGGGCTGGGTAGCCCGAGCACCGGCTCGTCCGTGCCGAGCGGGACGAGGATGCGCCAGCCGTACGTGGCCACGGCGAGCACGAGCGTGAAGACGAGCAGATCCCGTCGCCGCAACGGTTGTGACCGCACCGGCGCAGCGGTCCCGCGCAGGTGCAGGAACAGCGCGTACCCGAGCGAGAAGATCAGCAGCACCTCCAGGAACCAGGCGGGCCCGACCTCCCAGGCCGTGAAGTAGTAGGCCACGAACGACGGCCGGGTGCCGGCCGGCAGGGCGAGGTAGGTCGGCAGGTCGAACAACGGGCGCAACAGCACCACGAACGCGAGCAGCGGAATCCCGAGCCGCCTCAGCCGCTCGACCGCGAACGCGCGCGGCCCCCTGCGGTCGGCCGCACCGGGCGCGAAGTACCCGGACAGCAGGAAGAAGAACCCCATGAAGAACGACTGGTTGACCACGAGCAGCAGCGTCAACGGCACCGCTTCGGCCTCCGACGCCGGCGGTTGCCAGTTCGGCCAGACGTCGATGGTGCTGTAGGGCGCCGCGCAGTGGTGCACGACCACGAGGAACGTCAGGAAGATCCGGAGGTTGTCGAGGTAGCGGATGCGTGCCGGACGAGAGGTGCGGACGACGTCGGACAATGCCATGCGGACAGCCTGCCGCCGCCCGCCCGCGCACCGGATCGACCACGCGGACGCGGATCACGGCGGGCGCGGTAGACCCCGTCCATCCTCCGATCGGAGGATGGACGCCGTCAGCACGGCAGGTTCGACGCTCCTCATCGGACAGCCGCAGCGCACGGGCCAACGCCGAGCACACCTGTGCTGACGGCGTCGCCACCGGTCCCTGCTCAAGACCCGCGAGTGGTTTCATCGACGTCGGAGATGTCACACCGGAGCCCGGTCCGCCGATGTCTTCCAGGGGAGGTCGATCATGGCGAGGGATGCGAGGCGCCGGCCGCTGGCCGGTGGGATCGTCGTGGGGATGTTGTTGCTGCCCAGCGCGGTCAACATCGCGACGGGGGCGTTGCCCGACACCTGGGCCCGGTTCGCCTGGGTGGGCGTGCCGGTCGCGGTCGTGCTGACCGCGGTCCTGGTGGTGCTGGAAAGACGCGCCCGCGCCGAGGCCGCCCCGGAGGAGCCGCGCGGCGGCAACCAGTACTACGTCACCGGCCCCCAGAGCACGCAGATCAACTCCCCGCAGGGCACGGTCAACGTCCAGTACGGCACGCAGCAGCAGCCCGAGCGCCGGGAACCATGACCGGCGACCAGCACTTCGTCACCGGGCCCGGCAGCGTCCAGATCAACCACCCGCAGGGGCCGGTCACCGTGACCGGAACGCCGCCGGCGCACCGGCTCGAGCCGTTCTCGTTCGTCCCCGCGGTGGACCCCGCGCGGCTGGCCCACCAGCCCAGCCGGCTGCTCGACGCGCGCAGCCAGGTCGTGCCGTTCAGCGGGCGCGACGACGAGCTCGCCGCGCTGGCGAGGTGGAGGGACACCGCGGTCGCGCCGATGTCCGCCCTGCTCATGCACGGCCCCGGCGGACAAGGCAAGACGCGGCTGGCCGCGCGGTTCGCCGAGGTGTCCGCCTCCGCCGGCTGGGAGGTGGCGCTGGCCCGTCACGCGTCCGAGGCGGCTCGGTCCGGCGCGACGTTCGAGCCGCGCACGGCCGGCGGTCTGCTGGTGGTCGTGGACTACGCCGACCGGTGGCCGCACCTGGAGCTCGTCGCGCTCCTGCGGGAGCTGGGGCAGGTGGGCAGACCCGTGCGGGTGCTGCTCGTCGGCCGGACGGTGCAGTGGTGGCCCGCTCTGCGCGGTGAGCTGCGGGAGATCGGTGCCGACGTCGGCGACCTCCTGCTGCCGGACTTCGCCGACGGCACTGACGACCGCGAACGCGCCTTCGCCGCCGCCCGCGACCGGTTCGCGGCCGTGCTCGGGGTGTCGGCGCCCGTCGACGAGGTCGCGCGCGGCCTGGACGGCGACGAGTTCGGGCAGGTCCTGACCATCCACATGGCCGCCCTCGTCACGGCCCTGCGCGCGCGGCACCCCGGCGGGCCGGTGCCCGACGGCGTCGAGGGCATCGCCGCGTACCTCCTCGATCGGGAACGCATGGGGTGGGAACGCCTGCAACCGCGTCCGGGGTTCAGGACGACGTCGGCCGACATGGCCCGCGCCGTGTTCACCTCCGTGCTCAGCGACAGCATGTCCCACCGCGACGGCCTCGCCCGGCTCACCCGCCTGCGGCTCGAACCCGCCCAGCAGGTCCTCGACGACCACCGGTTCTGCTACCCGCCGCACGACCGCTCCCGGGTGCTGCAACCGCTCCAGCCGGACCGCCTGGCCGAGGACTTCGTCGCACTCATGCTGCCGGGGCACGACATCACCGGCTACGACCCGGACCCGTGGGCCGGTGACGTGCCCGGCGTGCTGCTCGGTGTCGACGAACCGGACGCGGCGGTGCCGTCGACGGTGGCCAGGACGATCACGGTGCTCGCCTCGGCCGCCGGCCGGTGGCCGCACGTGGGCCGGCAGCTCGGCGCGCTGCTGGGCGAACGCCCCCAGGTCGCCGTCCACGCCGACAGCGCGGCGCTGATCGCGTTGGCCGAGGCCAGGCACGTCGACACGGACGTGCTGCTCGCCGTCGAGGTCCACCTGCCCGATGATCGCCAGGTCGACCTCGACGAGGGCGCCGCCGCGGTCACCGAGCGGCTCGTGCGCGAGCGGGTGACCGACACCGCCCGGCTCCAGGACGTCGCGTCCTGGTGCTCCCGGCTCGGGACCCGCCTGGGGCACGCCGGTCGCAAGCAGGAGGCGGTCCGGTACGGCCTCCAGGCGCTCGCGGCGCTGAGCCGGCTCGAAGAGCTCGACCCGCGGACCTACGGGGTCGACGTCGCGCTGTGCCTGATGCGCGTCGGCGCCCACCTGTCGGACCTCGGCCGGCACGACACCGCGGTCGGCTACACCGGTCGCGCGGTCGAGCTGCTGCGCGCCAAGACCGAGGACTCGGCCCGCGCCGGCCTGGCACTGGCCCTGTCGAACTACGGCAACCAGCTGCAGAACGTCGGCCAACGCGGGAACGCCGTCGCCGCCGCGGAGGAGTCCGTTGCGCTGCACCGGGTTCTGGAGGGCACCGCCGCCGCGGACCCGCCGATGTTCGCGTTCGCGCTCACCGCTCTCGGCACGAGGCTCATGGCCGTCGGCGAGGACGAAGCGGCGCTGCGGGCGCTCGGCGAGAGCGTGGAGAGGTACCGGAGCCTGGTGGACTCGGCCCCGAAAGCGCACCTGCCCGGCCTCGCACGGGCGTTGACGAACCTCGGCACCGCCTGCTTCCGGCTCGAACGTTCGGCTGAAGCACTCGAAGCCTCCGCGGAGGCCGTGGACATCCGGCGTGACCTCGTCGCGGTGAACCGAGAGGCCTACGCGCCCGATCTGGCGCTGTCGCTGATGAACCACGCGGGTCGGCTCTGCGACGTCGGCCGGGACGCGGAAGCCACGGCCACCGCCGACGAAGCCGTGGCCTCGGCCAGGAAACTCGCCCAAGCCGACCCCGTGCGCCACACAGCCCTGCTCGCCGCAACGCTGTCGAGCCGCGGCAGCGTCTACGCGCAGGTCGACCGCGACCGCGCGGTGGACTCGTTGCGTGAAGCGGTCGCGTTGTACGAACGCCTGGTGGTGAACAACGAAAGCCATCGATCCATGTTGGACACAGCCCTGCGCAACCTGCGAATCCTCGATTCCACACCGGCGGCCGGTGCCTCCCGGACACCGCAGCCGGAGACCGTCGAGTTGTTCAACCGCGGTGTGCTGCTGGAGAAAGCCGGTCGCACGACCGAAGCGGAACACTGCTACCTCGGAGCCGCCGACGCGGGTCTCGCCGAGGCGATGTTCAACCTCGGTCATCTGTACCGCGCCGACGGTCGGCCTGCGGACGCCGAGCGCTGGTTCACCGCCGCCGTCACCGCGGGCATGACCTCGGCGTGCTTCAACCTCGGCGCGCTGTGCCTGCAACAGGGGCGCCGGGACGAGGCCCGCCGGTGGTTCCACGCCGGCGCCGACGCGGGCATGGCGATCGCCATGACGGTGCTGGGAAGCATGTACCGCGACGACGGCGCACCGGCCGAGGCCGAGCGCTGGTTCATCGCGGCCACCGAACGCGGCGAACCGGAGGGCCACTACCGGTTCGGCCTGACCCTGGCGGAACAGGGCCGGCACGCGGAAGCCGCCGTCCAGCTCGCCAAGGCGGCCGAGGCGGGCCACGCCGACGCCGCCAAGGAGCTCGCTGACCACCAGATGCGGCACAACCAGACGCACCAGGCCCACAGGTGGTGGCGCATCGCCCGCGCCGGAAGAGCTCCCGCGCCACCGCCACCGACCGCCGCACCGCAGTCGGACCACCCCCTGGTGCAGGCGGCCCTCGACCGCGACATCCCGACGCACGTCGTCTCCCCGGCCGGTAGCGTGTCCGTGGCGGCGGAGCTGCGCGAAGCCCACGTGAGGCAGCTCCTCGACGCCGGACGGCTCGACGACGCCATCGACACCTACCTGGGCGCCGCACGGGACGCCGAGGCGCTGCTGGCCCACAGCCCCACCGGCTCCGACCTGACCTACAGCCTGCTCAGGCAGCGGGCCGTCGACCTCTCCAGGGCGGCAGCCCTCCAGCAGACCGCGGGCCGCACCACCGAAGCACTCGCTGCGAGCCAGACGGCGGTCACCGCACTCGGTGAGCTCGCGGCCCGCTCCGGTGACACGGCCACCCACGCCCGGGCCCAGCGGATCTTCGCCGCGATCCGCGCCGACGCGCGCACCGAGCTGGACCGGGCCGTCGTCGAGGTCGAGGAGGCCATCGCGACGTTCTCCCAGCTCGGCGGAGCGGACTACGCGGAGGGTGAGCTCCGGTTGTGCCGGATCGTCCTGAGCGCACTGCGGTCAGGACCGCGGAACTAGGGCCTGTGTCGAAGTCCGTGTTCGCGACAGCCGGGCCTGAGGCGGCCCCTGGGGGCACGGGCGGACAGCCCACATGCAACACCGGTATGCGGGCTGTCCGCCCGCACCGCCAGGAACCACCTCAGGCGCGACTCTCATCGAACGGGACCTCGACACAGGCCCTAGTCGTCGAGGCACCGGCCGTGGGGCAGGAGCCCTCCCAGGAAGCTCCCGCCCCCTCCACCCGGCACGCTCGTGACGTACCCGACGAGGCAGGCGTTCTCCGCGACGGGCACCGCGTAGAGCAGGGCCCCGGAAGGCGCGGGGTCGTCCGGGCGGGCGATGCGCACCACGCTGTTCACGAACCCGGCCCGTTCCAGGGCCGTGCGGCGGCGATCCGCGTCGTCGGTGACCGGTGGACGCCTGGAGGGCACGACGCACCTGTCGTTCGGCGCGGAACTGCAGCGCGAGTCGACCGACATGGCGCGCTGAACGTTGTTGTAGACCTGTTCAGCGGCGGTGCGCTGCGCGGAGGTGAGGGGCGTGCGCCGGGCGATGTCGGCCGCGACCCGCCCGCAGTGGTCGTCCTTCTCGTCCTGCGCCGTGATGCACGAGACCGAGGTCCCCGACGACGAACCCGTCGGCCGGTGCCGGGTGCTCAGCCACCACGCGCCTGCGAGCAGGCAGACCGCGAGCGCGAAGCAGACGACCAGCATGGCCTGGCGGCGCCGTGATGGCATGACCCGTGTCACCGCGGCTCGTGCGGCGGGGCAGCCGGCCCGGTGCGAGCCCACCGGGCCGACGCCCGTGCCCCGAGCAGCAGTCCTGTCGCGACGGTCAGCAGCTGCACGCGCTGCACCAGACCGGCACCGGGGTGGTTGACCAGCACCGCGGACAGCACCCCCGTCACGGCCAGCAGCACCGCCACCACCCAGGCGCTCCACCACCGTGTGCTCCGTGCGAAACCCACGGCGGCAACCAGTGCGCTGAGGAACGTCAGCACGCTCGTCACCTGGTGCAACTGATGTCCGAGCGACACCGACCCGCTGCTCTCCCGGGCGCGGCACACCATGTCCACGCTCGGCGCGCAGTCCAGGGCGAGCGCGGTGTCGGCGAGGGTCGCGCCCGCGAAGACGAGCACAGCGGCGACGACCAGTCGTCCGCGCATCCCGCGGGCGGCGAGCAGCAGGCAGCAGGCGGCCAGCGAGTCGGTGACGCGGAACAGCCACCGGTACGGCTGGTCGTCGGCGAGCAGCTCGCTCACGTAGCTGTCCACTGAGGACAACCCGGTCGGCAGGACCAGCTCCAGCAGCCAGCACGAGTACAGGACCGCGGCAGCGACCAACCACCCGTGCGGCCGGCGGGACGACAGTTCCCGCATCACGCTCGCCTCATCCTTGCGCCATGCTGTGTCCCGTGGCCAACGTCGTGGGATCGACCCTGCACCTGCTGGTGGACGGACCGGCGGACGCGCCGCCGGTGGTGCTCACCTCGGGCCTGGCCGGCGCTGTCGCCGACTGGGACGCCGTGACCCGCCTGCTCACCCCGTCCGCGCGGGTGCTGCGCTTCGACCGGCCCGGCACCGGCGCGAGCACCCCGTCGCCCGAACCACCGTCGGCCCGGCGCGAGGTGGCGGTGCTGGACGCGGTCCTCGACGTCGCCGGAGCCCCGGCCGTGCTGGTCGGGCACTCGCTCGCCGGTCTGCACGTGGAGGCGTACGCGCGGTTGCGCCCCGAACGCGTGCGCGGCGCGGTGCTCGTGGACCCCAGCCTCGTCCCGCCCGGAGTCGGCCGCCCGTTCGACCTCTCCGCCGTGTTCGCGCAGGCCCTGCTCCGGGTGGGTGCCGCAGGACCGGCCGCACGCTGCGCCGGTCCGCTGCTCCGGCTCTTCGGCAGGCCACCGGCCACCGCCGCCGTGGTCGAAGAGCTCGCCGGTTATCCCGCTTTGGTTGCGGAGGTGGACGCGTTGCGCACGCACCCGTTGCCGGACGTGCCGTGGCAGGTGCTCACGGCGGGAGGGACGCTGGGCGGTGCGAGGTCGGCGTTGCACATCCTCACCGCCCACGGATCGATGGCCTCCCTTTCCGCTCATGGCCTTCATCGCATCGTGCCAGAAGCGTCGCACATGGTGCAGTTGGACGATCCCGGTGCGGTGGCCGATGCGGTGCGGCGCTGCCTCTCGTCGTCCTGACAGTTCCCGGCCGCGTGTTCAAGATCGGCGTTGCACGCGGCGAGCGGATGCCGGGTCACCGGCGGATCTCGCGCACGGGCATGACGGCGATGTCGTGCATGCGCCAGTCGGCGTCGCGCAGCCGGTGGCTGAGCCGGTCGAGCCGTTCGACGAGGTCGTCGGTGCCGGGCCGGGGTACGACGAGCATCTCGCCGACGAACACGTGGCCTTCTTCCCGCAGCCGGATCCAGGCGTCGGTGACCCAGGGCTGGTCCAGGGCGAGTGCGGTGAGCTGAGCGGGCAGGGGGTGCGGTTGGTCGTCGGTGACGGTGCGGGGCCGGCGGTCCATCAGGTCGGCGACGGCGGTGCGGGTGGTGCGCAGGCCGTCGCGGACGATGTCGGCGGAGATGATGATCGCGGCGACGGCGTCGGCCCACCACAGGCCGGCGCCGATGCCGAGGATGCCGAGGACGGCGGCGCCGGCGGTGAGCCAGTCCGCGCGGTTCATCTCCGCGTCGGCGTGCAGGACCTTGTCGTGCAGTTGTGCGGCCAGCTTCGTCTTGGCGCGGCCGAGCAGGATCGCGGGGACCATGGTGGCCAGCAGGACGGCGATCATCGGCCACCCCAGCCACACCGCGTGGTCGAAGACCTCGATCAACCCGATCGGCGGGCGCTCGCCCTGCACGAGCCGCAGCACGGACTCGACGAGGATGTAGCCGCCGAGGATCAGCAGTGCCAAGGCGGAGGCCAGGAACGCGATGGCCACCGAGCGGTGATGCCCATAGGGGTGTTCCTCGTCGACGGGCCGGTTGCGGTAGCGATCGGCGACCAGGAACGCGATGGGCGGCGCGAGAGCGAGGATGTCCTCCACCCAGGCCGCTTTCATGGCCTGCGACTGGCCCAGCACGACGGCCAGCACGGTGATGGCCACGACGAAGAACGCGACCGTCCACCACTCCAGGCGCACGGCCCGGCGGTGCAGCGCCGCCTTGTCGGGCGGAAGCTCGAAGCTGTCGTGGATCGCGGCCATGTCACGCCCCCTCACGGCGGGCGTCGAGCAGCAGCCGGCGCACCTCGTCGGGCTTCAGGTCCAGCAGGAACCGCTCGACCGTGCTCTGCCAGGCGTTCTCTCCGGCGGGCACCGCCATGACGTGATCGGCACTGGACAGGTGGATGCCGGAGTCGGTCAGGCCGGCCGCGTCCACCCGCCAGTCCGGGACGACCGCGGCACCGCCGGGGCGTTCGGGGACGTCGGCGACGGGGACGGCGGTCGCGTCTTCGTCGGACAGCAGCGCGGCCTCGGCGCTGCCTTCCCGCACCAGCACCCGTTGCCCGGTGATGTCAGCCGCTGCTCCCGCGGGCACGGCGACGACCATGTCCGTGGTGAGGTAGTCGGTGGTCAGTGCGACGTCCTTCTCCCAGGGCGACTCGGCGTCCAGCCCCGCGACGACGAGGTCGAGGCTGCGTTCGGACAGCGCGGTCATGAGCTCGGCCTCACCGCCGGACACCCACTGCACGCGCGCGCCCAGGCTGTCGGCCAAGCGCTGCACCAAGACCGTCTCGGCACCGCCCGGTGCCTGGTTCCCGTCCGTGATCGTCCACGGCGGGCGGTGCGCGACCCCGACCCGGAGCGTGCCCTCCCGCACCCGGTTCAAGGTGCCGTCGGCGTCGCGCGGCCACTGGCAACCGCCCACCGACACCAGGACCAGGACCACCGCGGCCGCTCGTTGCCACACGTGTCGAGCCAGTGCAACCGATGCCATGCGGGTGATGTTGCCCAAGACCACCCCGTTCAACCATCGGATGATCCACTCAGGAACGCCTTTCACAGGCGCAACCGGGATGAAACGCCCGAAAGCGGTGTCTTCTCACCGCAGCCACCGGAACGGCACCGCTCGCGCGGGGGAGAACGCGAGGACCGGGGTCAGGCGGGCACCCGGTAGTACCCGCCCGCCGTGGTCAGCAGGTACGGGTGCAGCGCGTCCGAGGCCAGGCGGGACTGTGCGCGGGCGAAGCCGTCCTCGAAGGACGACTGGAACGCCATGAACACCACACCGGTCTCGGCAGGGGTCTCCTGGTAGATCCACGACCGGCGCAGCATGCGCGGCGCCGGGGTGTCCCCGGTGCGCGGGTTCATGGCGCGCACGTGCGAGTTCAGCGGGATCGCCACACCGTCCGGGTCGCCGGCGTAGTCGGGGACGCGGCCGGGCGGGGTGCCGTCGAGCCAGGTGCCGTCCGGGTGGCGGCCGATGATCCTGGCCTGCGCCTCGGCGCTGTCGGCGTCCCACAGCGGGTGGGCCAGCCGGATGACGCGCAGCGCGGCGAGGGTGTCGCCGTCGGGCAGCAGCACCGACTGCTCGTTGGTCTGCCCCTCGACGAAGCCGAACGGGTTGCGCTGCAGGGGTTTGCCGTCCAGCGGCGGGGCGACGTCGCGGTGGACCGGCACCGTCCACACCGGCGTGAGGCCGGGCAGCTCGGCGAGCACCTCGGCCAGCCGGTCCGCGCAGTCGTCCCGGTCGTCCCCCTCGACCTGGACGAACGCGTCGGTGCGGGACCGGTCGCGGTCCAGGGTCTCGCCGGGGAAGTCGGGCATCACGGGCACGTCCGCGAGCGTCGGGCCGAGGCCGACCATCACGTCGTCGCCGCGCACGCCGAGCAACCGCGCCCTGGCGTCCGTCCCCCGTGCCCGCAGCAGGGCCAGCGCCCCGGCCGGACGCGGGGTGCGCAGCACCGGGTGGGTGCCGGGCGGGTCGGTGCCCGGTGTGCCGCAGCCGGACAGGCCCAGGCACGCCAGCAGCGTGCCGAGGCCGGCGCCGACCAGCAGGTCGCGGCGGTCGATCACCGGGCGACCGCGACCACGAGGTCGTCGAACGAGGGGTCGTCGTAGCCGTCGCTGCACCGCAGCACCGCCCCGTCGCCGGTCTCCTCCACGACGATCCCCGCGTTGCCGACCCACGCCTGGTCGACGCCGGTGTCGTCGACCCAGGTGTTCCACATCCGCACCAGCAGCGCCCCGCGCCCTGACCGGCGCACGGTCAGCTCGACCAGCGGCGGTGCGGTGTCGGTCCACAGCACCACCTCGGCGAGCCGCTGGCCGTTGACCTCCAGCACCCCGCCCCTGGCCTTGACCACCAGACCCTCCCGCCGGTCCCGGCGGGCGCCGGTGAACGCGATCCGCAGGGTCTGGCCGTCGGCGGGGTCGGGCAGCTCGTAGGTCATCGTCACGCGCTGCCCGGCCACGTCGAGGGGCGCACCCCGCCCCTCGGCGAACAACTCGCCCAGCTTCTTGGCCATCACAGTCCCTCGTCAGTACCCGGGGTGCCGGAACGGGTCCCTGGCCGCGTGGTCCTGCGGCCAGCGCGGCACGACCCGCTTGCCGCCGTCGCGCATGGGGATCGGCTCGTGGGACAGCTCCATCGACTCCATGCCGCCCTTGTCGGGATTGTAGCGAGTGGGCGGTTGCCCGGACCGCATCCTGGCGAGGTCGGCGTCGGACCACTGCCGGCTCGCGCTGGGGTGCTCCGCGGCGTTCTTCCAGTACCGCGACCGCACGGTCGACCAGGCCGGGTCGTTGCCCGCCGCGGTCTTGGAGTAGATGTCCTGACCGCGCTGCCAGCCCTTCCCGTTCGCCGCCTTCCACCCGTTCTGGATGTCGCGCATGTCCGCGGCCTTCGACAGCCACTTGCCGATCCCGGCGCCGAGCATCCCGCCGAGGCAGCCGGCCGCGGCGGCACCGCCGACGCCGCCCCAGCCCCAGTCGACCTTGCGCCCGGACAGGCGCTGCCCGGCGTAGTCCATCGCCGCGTCCATCGCGGCCCCGCCGAGGCAGCCGAGCAGCAGCGGGTTGGTGCCGTTCGGGTCGGTGGCGTTGGCCGGCGAGTTGCCGACGTAGGCGTAGAGGTTGCCGCCGCCCTGGTAGCCGATCGGGTCCTCGGAGATGAACCGGCCCAGCGCGGGGCTGTAGTAGCGCTCGCGGTACTGGAGCAGGCCGGTGCCGTCGTCCTGCCGCCCGGTGAACGACAGGTCCGAGCCGCGGGCGTCACCGGTGGTGGCCGGCACGCCGAACGGGTCGTAGGACTGGGCCGCGGCCAGCGTCCCGTCCGCTCGCCCGAGCGCCAGCGGCGACCCGAGCCCGTCGGTCAGGACGCTGTCGGTGATGCCCGCCTTGGCCCGCCCCGCCCACTTGTCGGTGCCCATGGCGAGCAGCCCGGCCGACAACGTGCCCGCGGCGTCGAGCTCGGCCGCGGCGTTGGCGCCGTCGTAGACGAACCGGGTGGTGGCCGAGCCGACCGTGCGGGTGTCCCGGACCCCGGTGGGGCCGTAGACGTTGGTGCTGGTCAGCCCGGACCGGCTGGTGCCGGTCAGCTCGCCGCGCGCGTTCCACGTGTAGGTGGTGGTGCCGTCGGAGAGCAGGTTGCCGTCGTTGTCGTAGGTCAGCGCCGTGCCACCGGCGGAGACCAGCCGGTTGCCGTTGTCGTAGGCCAGGTCCGACCTGGCGGCCGGCAGCGCCACGTTCGCGAGCGAGCCGGTGACCGAGGTCCGCCTGCTCACCGCGTCGTAGGTGTAGCCGAGGTCGCCCTTGGCGGTGCCGTTGTGGCTGTAGGCGATGCCGGTGACCTGCCCGATCGCGTCCCGGGTGAAGGCCTGCCGCCAGCCGCCCTGCAACGCGACCGCGCTGGCCCGCCCGGCCGCGTCCCGCGTCACGGTGACCGTGTCGCCGCCGCGGGTCGCGCCGGTGAGCTGGTCGGCGTTGTCGTAGGTGTAGGTGGTGGCGGGCAGCCCCGGCACCGTGACACCGGTCGTGCGGCCGAGGACGTCGTAGGTGTAGCCGACCGTGCCGTTGGGTCCGGTGGTGGTGGCGAGCCGGTCGAACGAGTCCCAGGTCTGGCTGGTGGTGCCGCCCGCCGTGTCGGTGAGCGTGGTGAGCCGGTCCAGGGCGTCGTAGCCGTAGGTGATCTTCGACTGCTGCGTGCCGGCGCCGGTCACCCCGTACCTGATGCTCGTCGGCCGGTTGAGCTGGTCGTAGGTCATCTCGGTGCGCAGCCCGGCGCGGCTGACCGTCGCGGTGACCCGGCCGGTGCCGTCGTAGGTGGTGGTGTCGGTGCGGTTGAACGGGTCGACGCGGGTGACCGCCCTGTCGGCCTTGTCGTAGGTCCACGAGGTCGTCTTGCCACGCGGGTCGGTGTAGGCGGTCCGGTTGCCGTTGGCGTCGTAGGTGAACGTGCTGACGCCGCCGAGCGCGTCGGTGACCTTCACCGGGTTGTTCAGCGCGTCGTAGGCGACGAGCTTGCGCGCCCCCGCCGCGTCGGTCCACAGCACCGGCCGGCCGGCCGCGTCGTGGAAGGTCGTCGCGGTGCGGCCGAGCGCGTCGCGCACCCCGGTCAGCGTGCCGGACTCCCAGGTGAACGTGGTGGTCGCGCCCGCGGGGTCGCGCAGGGTCGCGACCTGCCCCGCCGACGTGCGGGTGGTGGTCGTGGTGCGGCCGAGCGGGTCGGTCGCGGTGAGCAGGTTGCCCTTCGCGTCGTAGGTGAAGGTGCTGGTGCGCCCGGCCGCGTCCTTGGTGGTCGTCGGCTGGTCGTACGGCCCCCAGGTGGCCTCGGCCGAGGTGTACTCGCCCGCGGTGTCCGCGAGGCCGGACGCCTTCACGACCCGGTCTGCGGCGTCGTAGGTGTACTCGGCGCGCCGGCCGTACGGGTCGACCACGGCGTCGAGCCGGTTGCCTGCGCCGCGTTCGTAGGTGGTGGTCCGCGCCAGCGACGTGCCGAAGGCGGTGGTGTCGGTGGCGACCATCCCGGTGGCGGTGAAGGTCACCCGCCGCACCGACCCGTTCGGCTGGGTCACCCTGGTCTCGGTGACCTGGTTCTGCGCGTCGAGGGTGTAGGCGAAGGTGAAGGAGCCGCCGTCGGCGATGTCCTGCCGCGACACCCTGCCGTTCGCGTCGTAGGCGACGCTCAGGTAGGTGTTGCCGCGCCCGTCGGTGATGCCGGTGACCCGGTTCGCGGTGTCGTAGGTGTAGGTGGTGACCTTGCCCGCCGGGTCGGTGACGGTCGCGAGCCGGCCCGCCGTGTCGTAGGTGTAGCCGACCTGGCGGCCGATGTTGTCGCTGGCCCTGATCACGCGGGCCGAGGCGTCGTACTCCAGCCCGATCCAGCGGCCGTTGGGCGAGACGATCTGGGTGACCTCGCCGTTGGCGCCGCTCGGCCGCACGAACGTGACCTCGTTGCCGTTGCGGTCACGCATGGCACGCGGCCTGCTGTACCAGGGGAAGAACCACTTGGTGCCGTCCCGCAGGGTCAGCACCCAGTCGCCGTTCTCCTGCGCGATGGTGGAGCCGGTGTAGCGGCCGGGGGAGCCGACCGCGGCGAACACCGCGTCGCCGTAGCCGGTGCCGGGCGAGGTGCGGACGTAGTGCGCGCGCCCGCCGCCCGGGGTGTAGAGGTCGACCTCCTGGTACTGCTGTTCGGAGGCCAGGTACATGTTGTGGTCGGCGCCGGAGTTCAGCCCGAAGTCGCGGCTGTGGTTGTCGCCCTGCCAGTACTGCCGGTTCAGCGCGATCGGCACCGTGTCGTCGAGGCCGAGATCGGTGTGGGTGTCGGTCAGCAGACCGGTGGACAGGTCGACCGGGTCACCGGAGAGCTTGTCGAGCAGGTCCTGCCACCACGGCTTGTCCGGCTTCGGGTTGCCGCCGGTGTTGAACATCGCGCCGTCGAGGGTCCACAGCTTGGTCTTCTCGTCCGGGATCACCCGGCTGGCGTCCGCGTTGACCTTGCCGTGGCCGTAGACGTACCACTGCTTCTCGGCCGGGTCGTAGTTCCAGAAGTCGACAACGGTGCCGGCGGGCAACTTGGTGTAGTTCGGGTACACCACGCTCGCGCCGTCCGGGAAGATCGTCGCCCCGCCCGGCTGGACGGTGAAGAACGTCGGCACGATTCCGTTGCGCGGCAACGGGTAGGGCGGCCGGTCGATCGGGATGGCGGTGATGCCCAGCTCCGTGACGACCTTGCCGTCCATGTCGCGCACGACGGTGCCGGCCGGGATGTGGACCTCGAGGCCGGGGATGGCCGGCGTGGTCAGGACCGTGTCGTTCGCGGTCGGCGCGGCGAGCTTGACCGTGTGCGCCATGTCCAGCTTGGGCAGCCACACCGGCGCGTCCAGCGGCGTCGTCCTGCCCCGCTCGACCCTGGCGTGGATGCGGAACGTGCCGTACCTGCTCTTGCCGGTGGCCGCCGCGTACCCGTCGACCACGATCATGGTCGCGTTGGCGCGGACACCGGACAGCAGGAACCGGCCGCTCGCGTCGGTGGTGGTGCGGATCGAGTCGACGCGCACCGGGATGCCGGCCAGCGGCCTGCCGTCGAGCCCGAGCACGTGCCCGCTGATCGCGGTGACGCCCTTGGGCGCGGTCAGGTCGGTCACCGGTGTGGCCGGGCCGCGCCGCGTCAGCCAGTCACGGCCGTCGAGGTTGCCCGCGTCCGGCGTCCAGGCCGCGTCGAGCCGGTCGTCGCGGACCAGCGTCGCGGCGTTCGGGGAGGCCGGGTCGGGGTCGACCCGCAGCGAGTCGTCCCGCAGCCGCGTCGGCAGGAGCTGGGGCTTGGTCCTGGTCTCGTGCTTCGGCTCAGCGACGGCCGTGACTGCGGGAGCCTGCTCGGTCCGCTCGTTCTGCTTGGCCTGCTCGGCCGGTGGTGCGACCGCCGCGGCGAGGGCGGTGGCGGTCCGCGCGGTGAAGGTCGTGGCGCCGGTGTTGATGCCGTAGGGGCCGAACCACACCTTGTACGTGCCGGTCTGCGGCAACGTGCGCCCGGTGACCTCGGTGTTCATGTACTGGTCGGTCAACCGCTGTCCGTCCGGCGCGATGATCTGCCAGGCCGCGCCGCAGCAGCCCAGCGAGCCGGAGGTGTTGCTGGACCCGATGGTCACGGCCTGGCCGGCCGTGCCGGAGAAGGTGACGAAGGCGTCCTGGCCGGGGTTGGTGACCGTGACGGTCTTCGCGGTGCCGTCGAGGGTGATCGTGCCCGCGTCGAGGTCGGCCGGGACGGTCCACGCCTTGAAGGTCGTCGCGCCGGTGTTGGTGCCGTACGGCCCGAAGGAGATCTTGTAGGTCCCGGTCTGCGACAACGTCTTGGTGTCGACGGTGGAGTTCATGTACTCGTCGGACATCCGCGTGCCGTCCGGGGCGAACACCTGCCACGCGGCGCCACAGCAACCCAGGTTGGCCGACGTGTCGGTGGACTGGAAGATCACTCGCTGGCCCGTGGCGCCGGAGAAGGTGACGTAGCCGTCCTGGCCCGGGTTGGTGATGGAGATGGTCTTGCCCGTGCCGTCGAGGGTGATCGTGCCCGCGTTGACGTCCGCCGGGACGGTCCACGCCTTGAACGTGGTCGAGCCGGTGTTGGTGCCGTAGGGGCCGAAGGAGATCTTGTAGGTTCCGGTCTGCGGCAACGTCTTCGTGTCCACCGTGGAGTTCATGTACTCGTCCGACATGCGGGTGCCGTCCGGGGCGAACACCTGCCACGCGGCGCCGCAGCAGCCCAGGTTCGCTGACGTGTCGAGGGACTGGAAGATCACGCGCTGGCCGGTCGTGCCGGAGAAGGTGACGTAGCCGTCCTGGCCGGGGCTGGCGATCGAGATGGTCTTGCCCGTGCCGTCGAGCGTGAGGGTGCCGGCGTTGAGGTCGGCGGGCACGGTCCACGCTTTGAACGTGGTGGAGCCGGTGTTGGCGGCGTAGGGGCCGAAGGAGATCTTGTAGGTTCCGGTCTGCGTCAACGTCTTGGTGTCGACGGTGGAGTTCATGTACTCGTCGGAGATCCGCGTGCCGTCGGGTGCGAAGACCTGCCAGGCGGCGCCGCAGCAGCCCAGGTTGGCCGACGTGTCGAGGGACTGGAAGATCACCCGCTGACCCGCGGTCGCGGAGAAGGTGACGTAACCGTCCTGGCCCGGGTTAGTGATCGAGACGGTCTTGCCGGTGCCGTCGAGCGTCAAGGTGCCGGCGTTGAGGTCCGCGGGCACGGTCCACGCCTTGAACGTGGTGGAGCCGGTGTTGGTGCCGCGCGGGCCGAACCAGATCTTGTACGTGCCGGTCTGGGGCAGCGTGCGCGTGTCCACAGTGGAGTTCATGTACTCGTCGGACAAACGCGTGCCGTCCGGCGCGATCACCTGCCAGGTCGCGCCGCAGCAGCCCAGGTTGGCGGACGTGTCGAGGGACTGGAACAGCACGCGCTGACCCGTCGTGGCCGAGAACGTGACGTAGGCGTCCTGGCCGGCGCTGGAGATCGTGACGGTCTTGGCCGTGCCGTCGAGGGTCAGGGTGCCCGCGTTGAGGTCGGCGGGCACCGTCCACGCGGTGAACGTGACCGAGCCGATCAGCACCGACGACGGGTCGGCCACGATCCGGTAGGTGCCGGTCTGGGGGAGCGTGATCGTGTCGAGGGTGTCGTTGGCGTACTTCGTGTCGCCGACGCGGGTGCCGTCCGGTGCGACGAGCCACCAGTACAGGCCGCAGCAGCCGAACTGCGACGACGCGTTCGTGGACTGGACGGTGACCCGGTTCCCGGCCGTGCCGGCGAAGGTCGTGTACGCGTTCTGGCCGGGCTTGGTGAAGGTGACGGTCTTCGCGGTGCCGTCGAGCGGCTGGGTGCCCGCGTTGAGGTCCGCCGGGACCGACCACGCGCTGACCGTGACCGAACCGGTGTTGGCGCCACCCGGATCGAGGAAGACGCGGTAGGTGCCGGTCTGCGGCAGGGTGGTCGTGTCGAGGGTGTCGTTGGGGTACTTGGTGTCGCCGACGCGGGTGCCGTCCGGTGCGACGAGCCACCAGTACAGGCCGCAGCAGCCGAACTGCGACGACGCGTTGGTGGTCTGGATGATGACGCGGCCGCCCGCCGTGCCGGAGAACGTCGTGTAGGCGTTCTGGCCGGGGTTGGCGACCGTCACCGTCTTCGCGGTGCCGGACAGGGACTGCGCGCCGGCGTTGAGGTCGGCCGGCACCTTCCGCACGGTCACCGTGGTGGTGCCGGCGGTGTCGGTGTCGTTGCGCAGGAAGATCGTGCGCAGCCCGGGACCGCTCGTGGGGCCGGTGTCGATCCAGCCGCCGGTGCCGACGCAGCTGCCGGTGGCGGTCTGCCGGTTGCGCTCGTCATGGACGCGGGCGTACAGGCCGCAGGAGCCGAAGGTGCCGTCGCTGAGCGAGAAGGCGAACCGGTCCCCGTCGGCGGCTGAGAAGTACCGCACCGCCCACTTGCGCGCCGCCACCGGCACCTGGGTCGCGGTGCCCGCGGTGATGGCCGCGGCGGTGTCGATGCTCGCCGGGTCGATGCCGGTGGGCGGCACGACCAGCACGGCCGAGCTGGTGCCGGTGCCGGCCGGGGTGCTGAGCGACACGGTGCCGGTCGCGGCGCCCGGCGGAATCCGGACGGTGAGGGAGCCGCCGGAGCGTGCGGTGACCGCGGCCAGCATCCCGTTGACCCGCACCAGGTTGTTGGCGAACTCGGGGTCGGAGTTGGTCGTGGTGACGGTGACGGTCGACCCGGCGGCGGCGATCTTCGGCGTGACGTCGGTGACGGTCGGCTTGTCGTTGCGGACGACGGTGACCACCGGGCCGGTGCCGGTGCCGGCCGACGTGGTCACGGTGACCGCGCCGGTCGTCGCCGACGTCGGCACGGTGACCGTCAGCCGGTCGGCGGCGGCCGTCTTGACCGTCGCCGTGACACCGTTGACCTTCACGGTGTTGGCCGTCGCGGTGGTGCCGAAGCCCTTGCCGGACACCACCATCGCGTCGCCGGGACGCACGATGCCGGGCACGGTCGACAGGACCGCGACGGCCGGCGTGCCGAGCCGCTCGACCGACAACGGGTTGCCCGCCGGGTCGTAGGTGTACCGCGCGACCGAGCCGTCGGCGCCGACCATGCCGGCGACCCGTCCGAGCGCGTCGTACGCGTAGGTCGCGGGACCGGGTGGTGGGTCGACGAGGGGTGCCGCCGCGCGGGGTGCCGCCACCTCCGTCCTGGCCGGCAGGTCGCGGGGAGCGGCCGCTACCGGCACGCCGGTGGCCGTGACCGCCGAGGAGACCACCGCCACCACCGACACCAGGACCGAGTACTGCCGCAGCCTCGTGTGCACGTCGTCTCCTCGACCGCTCGGCGCGGGGTCTGCCGACTCCCCCCGGAACTATCGCCGGTCCCGCCGCCCGTGTGTCCACTCAAACCGGAAAACCGAGAAAATTACTCGTTTGTCGTAGCGACCGGGACGAAAAAGACCGACGAGGCGGCCGATCGGTTCATCGTGTCCGCCTATGACGAGTTCATCAAGGGCTATGGCTGCGGCTTGACAACCGGGCAGGATTTTGTGCTGCTGCACGACATCCGGAAGCTCCAAAGCCCAGGACGAGCGATCCCAACGGGTTTGCTCCACCCCCCGGGTGACGGGCGTTGTCCAGCCATCTGACCGGTGCACCCAGCCGCGTCACCGGTGCCGCACGGTGCACCGGGGCGTGACGATGGTGGAGCCGGTCCGCGGTGGCGCTTCCGCCTGCCCGGACCACCCACACAGCCACAACAAACGGAGTCGTGTCACCGTGCGCACCCTGATCGACCGCACGACCTGGCGAACCCTCCTGGGGTATGCCGAACCACAGCGGCGCACCATCCTCTGTGGAGGGTTCCTCGTCCTGCTGAGCGGTCTCGCCGCCGCCGCGCTGCCGTTGGCGGCCAAAGCGCTGGTGGACCGGCTGGGCTCGGGGGAGGGGGTTGCCGGGCTGCTGGCGTTGCTCGTCGGCATCGCGCTGGCCGGTGCCGTGATCGCGATGGCCGGCGGTTACCTGCTCGAACGTGCCGCGGAGTCGGTCGTGCTCGGGGCCAGGAAACGGCTGGCCGCGCGGTTGCTGTCGTTGCGGGTGCCCGCGGTGCAGCGAGCCGAGCCCGGTGACCTGCTGTCCCGGTTCACCGGCGACACGACGTTGCTGCGCGAGGTCTGCACCCACGCTCTGGTCGGGCTCGTCACGGGGTCGGCGACGACCGTCGTGATGGTCGTGATGATGGGGGTGATGGACCTCGTCCTGCTCGGCATCACCCTGGCCGTGCTCGCCGTGGTGGGGCTGCTCGCCCTCGCCGGGATGCCGATGATCGAGAAGGCCTCCCACGCCGCTCAGAGCGCTGTCGGGGAGACGGGCGCGCGGCTGGAGCGCGTGCTCGGGGCTTTCCGGACCGTGAAGGCCGCGGGTACCGAGGCCGTGGAGCTCGCCGCCATCGAGCGGGGTGCGCAGGACGCGTGGCGTGCCGGTGTGCGGTCGGCGCGGTGGGAGGCGCTGGTGCACGGCTTCAACGGCCTTGCGGTGCAGGCGTCGTTCCTCGCCGTGCTCGGTGTCGGTGGTGCTCGCGTCGCGACCGGGGCGATCCCGCTGTCCACCCTGGTGGCCTTCCTGCTGTTCCTGTTCTTCCTCGAAGAGCCGATCGGGCAGCTGCTGCACGCCGGCAGCAAGCTGCAGATCGGACTCGCCGCGGTGCGCAGGCTGGGCGAGGTCGAGCAGCTGCAGACCGAACCGGTCGGCACGGGCACCACCGCCGCGGCACCGGGTGCGGCCCGCGTGAGCTTCTCAGGCGTGCGGTTCCGGTACGGCCCGGACCTGCCGGAGGTCCTGCGCGGCGTGGACGTCGAGGTTCCGCCGGTGGGCCTGACCGCGTTCGTCGGCCCGTCCGGTGCCGGGAAGTCCACGCTGTTCGCGTTGATCGAGAGGTTCTACGAGCCGGACTCCGGCCGCATCCGCCTCGACGGCCGCGACCTCGCGGACTGGGACCTCGCCGAGCTGCGCGCGGGCATCGGGTACGTCGAGCAGGACGCGCCGCTGCTGTCCGGGTCGTTGCGCGAGAACATCGTCTACGGCCGCCAGGACGCGACCGAGCAGGAGATCCGCGACGTGGTCGCGCACACCCGCCTCGACGCGCTCGTCGAGCGGTTGCCGGACGGGCTCGACACCCCGGTCGGGCACCGCGGCACCTTCCTGTCCGGCGGTGAACGGCAACGGGTCGCGCTCGCTCGCGCGCTGATCACCTGGCCGCGGTTGCTGCTGCTCGACGAGATCACCTCGCAGCTCGACGCCGCGAACGAGATGGCGATCAGGGACGTGGTCACCGCCGTCGCGAAGACCACGACGGTGCTCGTGGTGGCGCACCGGCTGTCGACGGTGACCCAGGCCGACCGGATCGTCGTGCTGGACGGCGGAACGGTGCGGGCCACCGGCACCCACGACGAGCTGGTCGGTCAAGATCCGCTGTACGCGGAGTTCGCCACCACGCAGCTGCTCAGCGGCTGACCCGGCGGCAGGCTCAGCCGCGGGCGGTGACCGGCAGGCTCAGCCGCAGCCGGAAGCCGCCGTCGGCGGTGGGGCCGGTGTGGAGCGTGCCGTCCAGCAGGGCGGCGCGCTCCCGCAGCCCGACCAGGCCGTGCCGTGCGCTGGGCAGCGCGAGGTGCGGCCGCGTGGGCGGGGTGTTGGTGACGGTCACGGTGAGGTCGGTGTCGTCGTGGCTGATCTCGACGGTGGCACCGGCGCCGGGCGCGTGTTTGCGCACGTTGGTCAGCGCTTCCTGGATGGTGCGGTAGATGGCGCGCTGCACCGGCGGTTCGAGGCCCTCGGGTGCGGTGCCGACCATGCGGGCGTCGATCGCGCTGTTCGCGATGAGGCGCTCCAGGTCGGTCAGCGTGGGCTGCGGGGTGAGCTCGGTGGCCGGGGTACCGGAGGCCCGCAGCAGGTTCACCATGTGCCGCAGCTCGTCGAGCGTGTTCACCGACAGCAGCCGCACGTTCTCGGCGGCCTTCCTCGCCTCCGGGTCAGGCGTGCTGACCTGGAGCGCCCCCGCCTGCACCGCGATCAGGCTGACCTGGTGGGAGACGACGTCGTGCATCTCGCGGGCGAGCTGGTTGCGTTCGCGGGCCAAGATCGCCTCGGCGTCGAGCCGCCGCTCGTGCTCACGGGCTTCCTTGACCTCCTCCAGCCGCAGCGCCAGCTCGTGCCGGGACCGCAGGAACTGGCCGAGCAGGACCGGTGCGAACGCGGTCATCGTGGCGTAGATGACGCCGAGCAGGGTGTAGGTGTCCCAGATGGTCGGAGCGAACTCCGACATGGGGAACGCGAAACCGGCCGCGGCGAGCAGCCAGCACCCCGCGAGCAGCCACCAGTCGCGGTAGCGGCTCGAGACCACGTACAGCGCGATGATCGTGGGGACGATCGCTCCGGGGAAGAGCACCGCCGGCAGCGTCGCCAGGAAGGCGGGCACCGGGACGCGGTGGACGAGCAGGAGAGCGGCGACGGCGACCGCGATGGTGACGATCCCGCCCAGGTCCTCCTCGCTGACCATGGTGAGCACCCCCTCGGCCACCGCGAGTGCGAGCGCCGCCGCGTCGACCAGCCACCGGGGCGGGCGGCGGCTCACCGCTCGGTCCCGTCGAGCAGGCCGGCGCGCTGCGCCACCAGGGCCGCCTGCACCCTGCTGCCCACGCGCAGCTTCGTGAGGATGGCGCTGACGTGGTCCTTCACCGTGCCGACGCTGAGGTGGAGCTGCGCGCCGATGTCGGTGTTGGACAGCCCCTCGGCGATCAGCACGAGCACCGCGCGTTCGCGTTCGGTGAGCAGGCCGACCTGCTCGGAGGCCGGCGAGCCCGAACCGGAGCCCAGGTACCCGTCGACGACCGTGCGGGTCACCTTGGGGGACAGGACCACACCGCCGCAGGCGAGCGTGCGGACCATCTGGGCCAGCTGCTCGGGCCCGGTGTCCTTGAGCACGAACCCGGCCGCACCGGTCCGCAACGCCGTGGCGATGTACTCGTCGGAGTCGAACGTCGTGAGCATCGCCACCACCGGCGGCGGCTTGAGGCCCTGCAACTGGCGCAGGACCGTGAGGCCGTCGACGTCCGGCATCCGGATGTCGAGCAGCACGACGTCCGGCTTCCGCAGGCCGATCTCCCGCACCGCCTGCGCGCCGGTCGTGGTCGCGACCACCTCGATGTCCCCCGCCGCCTGCAGGATGAGGCGGAACCCCGTCCGCACCAGCTCCTCGTCGTCCACGACGACCACCCGGATCATGCACCGCTCCTTTGTGGATACTGTCCGTGCAGTGTCCCCAGGAGTCGTGCGAGCGCGCCATCCGGGGACCGGCCGGACCCCTCCGCCGACCGGCGGGCGCGACCAGCCGGTCGGCGGAGGGGAGCCGGCGCAGGGAAGTCGGTTCGGGGGAGCCGGCTCAGCGGACGTGCTTCGCCGGTGTGGTGGCGAGGTGGAGCAGGTGCTCCAGCGGTCCCCTGCGGAAGAACCGCGACCAGACGCCGGCGAACACCGTGACGCCGACGACGAACACGAGCACCGGCACCCAGGACGCCGTGGACTCGGCGCCGGTGCTTCCCGATGCCCCGGCCAGTTGTGGCGACAGGACGAAGTGCCCGACGTAGGCGGTCAGCGACATCGTCCCGACCGCGATGACCGGCGTGGCCAGGCGGCGCAGCAGCGGCAGGCGGTCGAGCAGCACCGTCGCGCCGATGACCACGGTGATCGCGACTCCGACGCAGCCGATGACGTCGAGCGGCATGCCGCTGTGCGGACCTGCCGTGAGCAACGACCACGCCGACCCGACGGCGTCAGCGCCGAGGTCCTCCGGTCCCGCCTTCCCGGCGGCAGAGGGACGCTGCACCTCCGCAGCCGACCGGACGCCCTCGAACAGCCGCGACATCAGCCAGGAGGTGCCGTAGGCGAACACGGCCAGGGCGGGACCGAACACGGCCAGCCGGCGCCGCACGGTGCCCGAGGACAGGTCCAGCCGGCCCAGCGCCATGCCGGAGACGACGAACGCCATCCAGGGGAGCGCCGGGTAGAAGCCGGTGAGCAGGAGGTCGAGCACCCCGACACCACCGACGCGGTCGAGCGGGTCGTGGGCCTTGAGCGCGGCCGAGACCGGGTCGCTCAGCAGCGACCGGAGCCCCAGCGCCAGCGGCGGCAGGACGACGGCGAGCGCGGTCGCGACGATCGCGAGCGTGCGGGCGCGCAACCGCACCAGCGGAAGGGCGAGCAGGAAGTAGAGACCGTAGAAGGCGAGGATCACCACGCCGCCGTAGACGGTGGCCATCACCGTGCCCAGCGCCAGCAGGACCACGGCCCTGATCGCGATGCGGGCCTTGGCCTGCCGTCCGGCCACACCGGTCCTGGGTTCCAGGCGACCGGCGAGCAGCACCAGCGAGAACCCGGCCAGGGTGGCGAACAGCGCCGAGGACCGGCCCTCTGCCAGGTGGCGCACCCAGATACCGATGCCGGACGTGGCGTCCGCGGCCGGGCCGAGGTGCACGACGTACATGCCGAAGACGGCCAGTGCGCGGGCCAGGTCCACCCCGACCAGCCGTGCCGTCGAGGGTGTGACCGGTGTGCCGGGCTGGTGGGCGGTGGAGATGTCCTGTGGTGGCAGCTGTTTCACACAGCCACTTTTTCGGTGCGGCCCGGTGGCGGACCACCCGTCAGGTCGCGGTGCGCACCCCGCCGGTCGGCCGGAACCGCCCGGCCGACCGGAACCGTCCGCAGTGGACGGTCATCCCTCGTCGTCGTCGCCGAAGAACTCCTCGGCCATGCCGCTCAACGCCATGCCGCCGAGCACACCGCCCGCGGCACCGGCGGCACCGGCGGCGAGCATGCCGCCCATGCCGGCTCCGCGCCGCTGGTCCTGCTGGTGGTAGTGGTGGTCGTCGTCGTGACCACGGCCGCGGTAGCCCTGCTGCCCGCCGTACCCGGTCGGGGTGCCGAAGGCGGGGTGGTGCCCGGGTTGCCCGCTGAACGCGGGGTTCTGCGCACCACCGAAGGCGGGGTTCTGGGCGCCACCACCGAACGCCGGGTTCGCCCCGCGCTCGGCGACCTGCGCCAACCAGCCGCTGATCGCGGCCACCCAGTCGGTGACCAGCGCTTCCTGGTGGGAGACCCGCAGGTGCCCGGAGGTGTCGCCGCCGATCGAGAACCCGCCCCGCCGCCGGTCGGCTTCGAGCACCACGTGCAGCTCGTGCGCGGTGGCGACGAAGGTCAGCTCGACCTGGCTCACCCGGCCCGCGAACCGCCCCGGCGGGAAGAACTCCAGCTCCTGGTAGAAGCCGAGCTCGTGCGGCACACCGGGCAACCGCCCGTTCTCCACACCCGCACCGCGGAACGAGAACCCGAGCTGCCCGACCGCGTCCAGCACCTTGTTCTGCGACGGCAGCGGACCGACCAGGACCGGGTCGAGATCACCCTTGTCGGGCGCACCCGCGACGACGAGCTCGGTCCGCAGCCCCACCCCCATCCCGGGCAGCGCAGCACCGCCGACCGCGGTGATCGGCGTCTCCCACGGCAGCTCCAGCTGGAACGGCACCGCCACCAGCTGCCCCGCGGGCACCCGCACACCCTGCTGCACCACCGCCCGGAAGAACTCCGCGCCACCGTGCTCGTCGTCGCGGGCGAAGGCGAACCCACCCCGCTCGACCTGCGCCACCAGCGACAGCACGACCTGGCCGATGTCGGCGTCGGCACTGCCGCCCTGGATGCGCACCTGCCCGGTGACGGGCTGACCGGGCACGGCGTGCGGCGAGTCCAGCACGGTGTCGACGGACGGGCCACCGATGCCGAAGGCGCTCAGCATCCGATTGAACATGAGAAGCTCTCCTCCTGGGACGAACGGGTCGAACCTGTTGCCGTGTCCCAGCTTCGTGAGCCCGTCGGACCGTGCACAGCTGCCGGACGTCCGGAACACCCCGCTACCCGGCTGGACCTGACCCCGCCGATCGGCGGGGTGGGCCACGTCCCGCCGAGGCTGAACCTGTCCTCGGTAGCCTCGGCGGTGTGATGGACGATCGTCGCGGCGTTGCCACAACACGCACCCACTCGGTGCTCGTCGTCCTGTTCGACGGCGTGCAACCCCTTGACGTCGCGGGTCCTCTGGACGTGTTCTCGTTGGCAGCGCGTTGCGTCGGAACAGCGGACACCCCGCCCTACGTCGTCCGCACGGCCTCACTGGGCGGCGGAACGATCCGCGCGGCCGGCGGCCTGCGGGTGGTCCCGGACCTCGACCTCGCCGCTGCCGACACCCCGGACCTGCTCCTGGTGCCGGGCGGTCCCGGCGTGGGGGACGTCGACGAGCGGCTCGTCGCGTGGCTGCGTGAGCGGGCTCCCGGTTCGCGACGAGTGGTGTCGGTGTGCACGGGGGCGTGGCTCCTGGCCGAGGCCGGTCTCCTGGACGGGAGACGGGCCACGACGCACTGGGAGTCCTGCGGTCACCTCGCCGACAAGCACCCGCGGGTGCGGGTGGAGACCGAACCGATCTTCGTCCAGGACGGCCCGTTCTACACGTCGGCGGGTGTCACCGCGGGTGTGGACCTCGCCATCGCCCTGGTCGAGGAGGACTTCGGCCGCGCGGTGGCCCACGAGATCGCCCGTCTGCTGGTGGTGTTCCTGCGCAGGCCGGGGAACCAGGCCCAGTTCAGCGCGCAGCTGTCGGCCCAGGCCGCGTACTCCGACCCGCTTCGGGACGTCCAGCACTGGGCCACCGCGAACCTCGCGGCGGACCTGTCCGTTCCGGCGCTGGCGGGCAGGGCCGGGCTGTCGCCACGTCAGTTCGCTCGCGCGTTCGCCGAGCAGGCCGGCGTGACACCGGGCCGCTTCGTGGACCTCATCCGGCTGGAGGCCGCGCAACGCATGCTGGCGGACACCGGGGAAGGGGTGCTGCGGATCGCGCGCCGGTGCGGGTACGGGACGCAGGAAGGGATGCGCCGCGCGTTCCTGCGCGAGCTCGGCGTGTCGCCCACGGAGTACCGGCGCAGCCGGGCCTGATCCGGGACGGATGGCAGATTCGTTGGGGTGCACGACATGGGCACGGCGACCGACCGGATCTACCGTTGCCCACATCGTCTGACTGAAGGGTTCCGACATGCAGGTCGCCATCGTGCTCTACCCCGGCTTCACCTCCTTGGACGTCCTCGGGCCCTACGAGGTCCTTGGCCGCCTTCCCGACACCGAGGTCGTCTTCGTGGCCGAGAAGCCGGGCCTGGTGGTCAACGACCTGAAGAGCCTGTCGATCGACGTCGTCGCCACCCTGGCCGATGTCACGGCACCCGACGTCGTTCTCGTCGGCGGAGGCCCGGGCCAGGTGGAGCAGATGTCCAACCACGCCTTGCTGGAGTGGCTGCGCACGACCGACCGGACGAGCAGGTGGACGACGGCCGTCTGCACCGGCACCTTCCTGCTCGCGGGTGCCGGACTGCTCGGCGGACGCAGGGCAACGACCCACTGGGGCGGGCTCGACCAGCTCGCCGAGTTCGGTGTGACTCCTTCGAAGGAGCGGGTGGTCGTCGACGGTCACTACGCGACCGCGGCCGGCGTGTCCGCCGGCATCGACATGGCGTTGACCCTGGCCGGTCTGATCGCGGGCGACGACGTGGCGCAGACGGTGCAGCTCATCATCGAGTACGCGCCGGAGCCGCCCTACGACGCGGGTTCGGTGGACTCCGCTCCCGCGGCCGTGGTCGAGAACGCGATGCGGATGATGTCGAGCTGACCCACCTCCGGCGGATCACCGCCGTTGACATGCCGGTGGGCACGAGTAGAGGACGAACGCTGACCGGTACTTGCGACACAGTGCCCTTGTCATCGGAAGCGTCCGGGGACGAAGTCCACTCGCAGTCAACGCAGGAGAACAGTCATGCGAACCCGTCCGCTCGGCCGCACCGGCATCCAGGTCAGTCCCTACGCGCTGGGCACGATGCTGCTCAACTCGTACGGCAACCCGGACCAGGACGAGTGCGTCCGCATCGTGCACCGCGCCCTTGACGCCGGCATCAACGTCGTCGACACCGCCGACGTCTACGGCCCCGACGGGGAGTCGGAGACGATCCTCGGGAAGGCCCTGCGCGGCCGCCGCGACGAGGTCGTGCTGGCCACCAAGTTCAACGGCGCCATGGGCACCGACCCCAACCAGCGCGGCAGCTCCCGCCGCTGGATCGTCTCCGCCGTCGAAGGATCGCTGCGCCGCCTCGGGGTCGACCACATCGACCTCCACCAGGTCCACCACCCCGAACCCGGCACCGACGTCGAGGAGACGCTCGCCGCGCTGACCGACCTGCTGCGAGCGGGCAAGGTCCGCGCCATCGGGCACTCCAACCTGCCCGCCGCGGAGATCGTCGAGGCCCAGTGGGTGGCCGAGCGGCGCGGGCTGGCCCGCTTCCGCTCGGAGCAGCCGCACTACTCGATCCTCAACCGCGGGATCGAACGCGAGGTGCTCCCGGTGTGCGAGCGCTACGGACTGGGCGTCGTGGTGTGGAGCCCGCTGGCGATGGGCCTGCTCGGAGGCCGTCTGCGCAAGGGCAGCGCCGAGACCGCCTCGGCCGGCCGCCTGCACTGGGCCGGGAAGCACCTGACCGACGAACGCAAGCTCGACGCCGTCGAAGCACTCGCACAGGTCGCGGAGGAGGCCGGGGTGTCGTTGCCCCACCTCGCACTGGCCTTCGTGACCGCCCACCCCGCGGTCACGTCCGCGATCATCGGCCCGCGCACCCTGGACCAGCTCGACGACCTGATCGCGGGAGCCGACACCCTGCTCGGCGACGACGTGCTCGACCGCATCGACGAGATCGTGCCGCCGGGCACTGATGTGGGGCCCATGGACGTCGCCTACGTCACCCCGCCAGTCGCTCACCCTCATCTCCGCCGTCGCCCTGTTGCCACCCGCGCCGCACGGCAACGGTCTCCGCAGTGAAGGTCGACGTCGGACAACGCCGGGCTCGTCTCGGTGTCCGGCACCACCTGGCCACGGCCGCGACCACAGTCCAGGAGGCCATCGAGGGCGTCGTCGCGCTGCACGCCACCGATCCCGCGACGGTGTACCTCTCAGCGGCCGCACGGCTCATGCGCCCGGCCGTTGCGGAGGTCGAGCACGCGCTGTACCAGGAGCGCACCTGCTTGCGGCTGCTCGGGATGCGCCGCACGATGTTCGTGACAGACCTCGACACCGCAGCTCTGGTGCAGCACGGTTGTTCCGCCGACGTCGCGACGAAGCAACGGCGGCTGCTGGAGAGAGAACTCGGGCAGCAGGGACACCCGGAGAACGTGCCGGAACCGGCGACGTGGCTGACCGAGGTCGAAACCGCCGTCGAGGCCGCTCTGCACAGGCTCGGGTCGGCGACAGCGACGCAACTGGCCGATGAAGAGCCACGGCTGCGCCAGCAACTGCGGATGTTCGAGGGCAAGCCGTACGAGGCGATCAGCAACGTCACCAGCCGGGTGTTGTTCCAGCTGGCGGCGGACGGCCGGATCGTCCGCGGCCGTCCACGCGGCACGTGGCTGAGCACGCAGTACGTCTGGCACCCCTTGCGGGACTGGGTTCCGGACGGCCTGCGGTCGTGGGAGCCCGACGCGGCGCGGACGGAGCTGGCACGGTTGTGGTTGCGCGCGTACGGTCCGGCGCCGGTGTCGGACCTGCGGTGGTGGACGGGCTGGACGGTCAGCCAGACCAGGAGCGCCCTGGCCGGGGTGGCGACGGCGGAGGTCGATCTGGCGGGCGTGCCGGGGCTGGTGCTGGCCGACGACCTGGACCCGGTGCCCGTGCCGGAGCCGTGGGCGGCGTTGCTGCCGAGCATGGACCCGACGTCGATGGGCTGGCAGGACCGCGACTGGTTCCTGGGTGAGCACCGGGCGGCGCTGTTCGACCGCGCGGGCAACATCGGCCCGACGGTCTGGGTGAACGGCCGCGTCGTGGGCGGCTGGGCGCAGCGCGCGAGCGGCGAGGTCGTGCACCGGCTGCTGGAAGACGTGTCGTCGGACGAACGGGAGCTGGTGGAGGAGGCAGCCGGCCGCTGTGCGACCTGGCTGGGCGGGGTCCGGGTGACACCGCGGATGCGCACTCCGCTGGAGCGCGAGCTGGCGGCATGACCGCCGAGGACGTCTCGGCGGGGATCGGCTGCACGGCTCACCGCCGGGTGACGTCGACGACGAGCCGGGTGTGCCGGCGGACCACGGCACGCGCCTGGCGCTGGGGCTGCTCGGCCTCCCTGATCGCGTCCACCCGCAGCGCCAGCTGCCGGAACGCGACCTCAGCGGTGACGAGTCCCAACTCGGCTCCAGCGCACCGGTGCGCGCCCAGCCCGAACGACAGGACGTCGCGTGGCCCGGTGTCCGGCGTGAGGAACCGGTCCGCCACGAACGAGTCCGGATCACCGAACCTGCCGGGATCCCGGCCGAGCGCACCGAAGCACACGAGCACCACGCTGTCGCGGGCGACGGGGACACCGGCCAGTTCGGTGTCCTGCGCCGCGACCCTGACGCCGTACTGGACAGGAGGGTCGTACCGCAGTGCCTCCAGGACGAACGACCTCAGCAGTGCGTCGTCGTCGCGCAGACCCGGCAACAGGTCGTTGTGCGCCGCGAGCTGACGCAGGCCGCTGCCGAGCAGCGACGCGGTGGTCGCGGTGCCCGCGCCGAGCAGGAACACCAGGTTGCTGACGAGGTCCCGCTCGTCGATCTGGCTGTGCTCCCTGAGCGAACGGACGAGCGGAGCTTCGCTTCCCCGCTTCGCCAGGACCGTGTTCGTGATGTGGTCGACGAGGTGTGAAGATGCCTCTTCGGCGGCTGCGAGCGCCTTGTCCGGCGGGTGCATCTCGTTGCGTTCCAGGAACCTGTCGAGCCAGCCGGCCACTCGTTCGCCGTCGTGCCGCGGCAGACCGAGCAGTTCGCCCATCACGGAGTCGGGGATGGTCGTGAACGACCGGGCGGCGTCCACCAGGCCGTCGCCCTCGCCGAACGGCGCTGTGCCGGCGCCGGCGTGCCGCGTGATCATCGGGCGCATCCGCTCGACCTGGTCGGGGGCGAAGAAGCGCGCGATGAGGCGGCGGGCGGGTTGGTTGTCGGGTGCGTTGCGGAAGAGCAGGCTGCGGTAGAGCAGATCGGTCGACGGGACCGTGTACCAGGTGGGCCACAGCCGGTCGGCGTAGTGGCGGTCGGGTACGGGGAAGAGCCTCGGGTTCACCAGGACGTCCACGCACTCCCGGTAGCCGGTGACGAGCAGGCGCTGAGGGGTGATCGGCAGCACCGGCCAGTGTTCGACCAGCTCGCGGTAGTGGCGGTAGGGCGCGGTCCGCCCCTCGGGGGACAGCAGCCGCAGCAGCACGTCGTGAGGACTGGTCACGGCATGCCGTCCCGTCCGCTCAGCACGAGTCCGGACAGTGTCACGAGTGGACTGCCGTCGGCCGTGCCGGCGATGCCGTCGGCAACACCGTCGGCAACACCGTCCACATGCGTCACGTGCAGGTGGATGCCGTTCTTCGCCTGTGCTGCCAACGCGAGGTCGTTGTGCCCGGTGTGCAGCCTCAGCTCGGCGATCGAGTGGGGCGTCGCGTACCGGTGCGGGGTGTCGATGGCGCAGGCGGTCTGCAACAGGGCGTCGACGAGCAGCCACGGTGTCCGGTGCGCGGCGAAGAACTCGCCGTCCGGGAGCGGGGGTTCCCAGCGAGCCGAGGTCGTGCCGGTCGTGAACCTGAGGTCGCGAACCTGGTCGAACAGGCCCGACATGGACATCGTCGCCGGCGCGCGCCGGACGCTGAGCTGACGGGGCCGGGCAGGCGTGACGGTGCTGTCGGTGGTGCCGCCGACCGGAACCAGAACCTCGACGTGGTGGACACGGCGGCTGCGGTGTCCGGCCCTGAGGTGCGATCGGACGGTGACGCGCACGACGCCGGCATCCGGACCCGCCGGCGTGAACGACGCGGCCAGGGTGTACTCCGCAACCTGGGGGTCGACGGCGATGGGAGCCTCGAAGCGGACGTCCCGGAACCTGTCCACGACAGCGCCGCCGGTGAGGTGGCCGGTGACGGCGGCCGCGAGCTCCAGCACGAGCGCACCCGGCACGAGCGCGCGCGACTGCCGCACGTGGCCCCGCAGGTGTTCGTGCCGCGAGAGGTCAAGTCGCCAGACGGTGTCGTCCCGGTCGGTGTGGGACGGGCTGCCCACGTAGGGGAGTCCGGCGCCGTCGCCCACGAGGCCGGGGAACCGCGATCCCGCCAGCCGCCACTCCGCTTCGCCCAGCAGGACCGGTGCCGCGTGCCGCCCGAGGCGGTTCGCCGGCACCAGCGTGGTGAAGATCCGCTGTCCCTCGGCGTCGCTGATCAGGCCGAGCTGCCCGGTCTTCGCCGTGTAGTCGGTGAAACCGCTTCGTGGCCCCAGCCCGGACTCACCCCACAGGCTCCAGCCGATCGCGCACTCGGCGCCCGAGCTGCGGCCGGACTCGTACCGGGCAGCCGCGTTGAGCACGTCGTTGGCCGGTCCGTAGTCGATCTCGCCGGGCAGGCCGAACGCGCCGGCGACGGAGCTGAAGTGGCACCACGCGAGCGGTGCGGGGTCGCGGAACGCCGCCCTGAGGTTGTGGTAGCCCATGACCTTGGTGTCACGCACCCGTCGGAACGTCGAGAGGTCCTTGGCCCTCAGCCTGCGGGCGCCGCTGATCCCCGCGCCGTTCAGCACCAGGTCGATGCGGGGCGTCGTCGCGGTGATCACCGCCGCCGCGCGCCGGACCGCGGCGGGGTCCGTCACGTCGCACCCCAGGTAGTGCACCCGGTCCGCCCCGATCCGGTCGCGCAGGGCGGCGATGGTCGCACGCGCCTCCCGCGACCTGCGGCAACGGTCGTAGGTCGCCCGCAGGCCACCGATGTGGGCATCTGGGTCCTCGTGGCGCCTCCTGCGCACGTAGTCGGCGCTGCTCAGGTCACCGATCTCCGCGGACTCGGCAGCCATGGTGTCCAGTTCGGTGCTGCCGAGCAGCCACAGCACCGACGGCGGAGGGCTCATCGCCTCCAAGCACCGTGCGGTGATGCCACGTGCGCCGCCCACCGCGACCACGACGGGGCCGGTGACGGCTGGGTCCTCGACGGCAGGTGACGGCTCTTCGAGCGGGAGAAGTCGTTCCTCCCACCTGACCGCCGGGGCCGACCCGGTCCGGTAGTAGGCGACGGGCAGGCCTCTGCCGCACCCGGACTCCGCGCGAAACCGTGCCAACGCGGCAGCGAGGCCGACGTCGTCGGTGACCACGGCGAGCACGTGCGCCGCCGGCAGCTCCCACGCGACCGACTTCGCCATCCCGGTCAGCAGCGCGCAGTGCGGATGTGGTGTTCCGCCGTCGAAACGGTCGAGCACGAGGAGCGCGACCGACGAGTTCTCGTGAGCCGGGTCGGCGCGCTGCTTCAACGCGACGAAGGTCGCCTCCTGCAGGGCGAGGAGGCCCGGACGTGGCGCGTCGGGCCACGCGGCACCGCGCAGGGACGTGATCACGCACAGCCGGTCGCTGACCGGTCCCGGCGAGGTGACGAGGTTCGTCACCGCCTCCTCGTCCCAGGTGGCCGCGGCGTCCGGCACGAGCACGACCGTCACCTCGTGCGCCGCGATGGCGCGCACCTGGTCCGCGATCTCCGCGTCGTCGGTGAGCACCAGCGCTCCGGCGGGCAGCGGATCGCGTTCGGGGAAGCGGGCCACAGCGGGACGTGGCACCAAGCGGAGGTCGTACGGCCGCACAGTCGTCTCCACCGCGTCCGTGGCCGTCATGGCAGCGGTGGGAGCACGTGGACGGTCGGGCCGGACTCCGCGGAGAACCGTTGAGGCAGGGTGTCCCGCACGACGCTCCGGATGACGTCGAGCACCCCGTCCGCGGCGAGGTAGCTCTTGCTCCGGCGTGGCGGTGCCGCCGCGGATGCGGGCGTCAGTTCGGTTCGCACGCGTGCGAGCACCCGCCAGCCACGGGCGGCAGCGGTTTCGGGACGGGCGAGCGCCACCGCGAACGCACCCTCGGCGCTCTCCCCGCCCTCGCTGACGACCGAGCCGGTGCTGCCGAAGGCATCGGTGTTCCACGCCATCACCAGCGCGAGATCGATGTCGCCCCGGCGCAGGTAGCAGCCGGCGGTGTGCACGGCGGCGAGCCCTGACGCCCCTCCGGCGTCGACCATCATCGTCGGCCCGCGCAGGTTCCTCCGGTTGCTGATCCACCCGAGTGCGATGGACGACATGCGTCCGACCAGGCTGTACGGGCCGATGGCCCGGCTGCGGTCGCGGAGCTCTCGCAGGTACTGCTCCGCAGCCGCCTTCTCCTCGCCGTCCAACGTCTCCGCGAGCCCGTCACCCAGGCACCGCACGGTGGACTCGACAGCCGACCTGCTGACGCCGTACCGGGCGCCGAAGACACCCGTGCGTTCCTCAAGTCCCTGCCACCACGGTGTGTCGTCCCCCGATCCGGCCAGCCGGCCCGCCAGTTCGGCCGCGAGCAGCTGACTCATGTCCAGCTGAGCCGCGACCTTGGGCACGATCAACGAGCTCGCGAACGGAGGAAGCGGGTACGGGGCCTCGAACCGGGTCGTGTCGGCGGGATCGTCGCCTCGGGACAGCCGGTGCGCGACCGACTCGTCCTCCGGCTTGCCCGGCAGCAACGCGCTCCACCGCACCAGCACCAGCTCGTCGCAGGACGCGGGCGGAGCGGACCGCACGGCACGGGTCTGCGTCCCGGGCGGGCAGAGCAGCTGATGTCCGTTGATGCCACCGAGTCCACAGGCGAAGACCCCGACGAACGACCGTTCCTCCGCCGCCAGCGGCACCGGTGCCGACGGCACCCGGACGGAAAGGGAGCGGGCGTACTCCGGCAGCGACGCGTGGTTGGGCTGCCGGGGCACCGTCGACCGGTGCAGGCCGATCGCGGCCTGGATCAGCGAGACGATCCCGCAGGCCATGCCGGTGTGGCCGAGCATCGCCTTGTTCCCCGTGACCCACGGCGTGCCACCGGCGTGGGCGGCGGCGATGGAGCGCAACTCCGTCGCGTCCCCTGCCAGGGTCGCGGTCCCGTGCCCGATGATCCACGAGACCTCGGCGCCGACGACGCCGTTGACATCTCTGGCCCGCGTCATCGCACGGGTCTGGCCCTCCTGGCTCGGTGCGAAGATCGCTTTGCTCTTGCCGTCGCACGCCGCGCCGAACCCGGCGAGCACCGCGAGCACCGTGTCGTCGTCCCGCAGGGCGTCGCTCATCCGCTTGAGCGCGACGACGCCGGCGCCTTCGGAGAACACCGTGCCGTCCGCCGCCGCGTCGAAGGCGCGCAGCTGTCCCGTGCGCGACAGCGTGCCCATCTCGCCGAAGTACACCTGGCGCAACGGTCCGTGTGAGCTCACGCCACCGCAGAACGCGACGTCCACCTCGCCGTCCAGCAGGTGTCTGACGCCGAGGTCCACCGAGTACAGCGCCGACGGGCAGATGTTGTCGGAGACGAGCACGTGCGTGTCGGGAGGCAGCAGTCCCTTCGCGGCGCGGACGGCCTGGTGGTGGGGGAGGAACTCGGTGTGTCCGCGGTGCGCGCAGGGGTCCGCTTGCGCGAGCTTCCGCCTGATCGCGTCGCGCCGGTCTCCCGGCAGCCGTGCCGCGGTCTGGGCGGCGAGGGCGTCCGCGGCGAGCGCGAGGTCCATCTCGTAGCTCGTGTCCGTGGACGAGGCGAGGAACAGACCGGTGCGGCCGGTCGGACCGGGCGACGTGGTCGTGACGCATTGATGCAGCGCACGACGCAGCCAGGACACCTGGAGGTCGCCGGCGTCGTCCCCCGGCGCCGCCGGAACCTCGCCGAACCGGAGCTCGTACGGCTCACCCGTGTCGCTGTGGGTCAACCGCGCCAACGACTCGAGCCCGCGGAACCGGGCGGAGGGCCCGAACACGAGAGGGCCGTCCTGCGCGCGCCTCCACAACTCCTCGACGTCGTCGCAACCCGGCGTCACGACACCGGCGGCGACGACGCAGACCTGGTCGGCGTGCATCGGATCAAGCCGTTTCCCGCGCCGCACCGGCGTCTTTCAGCAGCTGGGCCACCGTGCGGACGGTGATGGTCGCGGGCGACTCGACCTGACCGAGCTCGACCGACCACCGCTGCTGGGCCTTGACCAGCACGAGGTGGTGCTGGAGGGAGTCCAGGCCGAACTCGGCTTCGAGGTCGACATCCGGGGTGACCATGTCCTCCGGGATCTCGAGCGCGGCAGCGTAGCTTTCGCGCAGGTAGGTGGTCACCACGTCGTCTGAGCTGGTCATGGCTGACTCCCTGGGGCTGGTGAGAAGAGTGGTCAACTGTCGGACATCGGTCTCGGTCACGCGTTTCCTGAACGGCGCCCACACCCGCGCCCTGCTGCCGAGGGTCTCGGAGACGAGCCGGGTCAGCGTGTCCTTCAGGCCGCATTCCACGAACTCCGCCACCCCCTCCGAGCTCAGCTCCGTGACGGCGTGGCAGAAGTCCAGCGGCCGCACCATCTGGAGCGCGGCGAGCAGGACGAGGTCGTCGTCGGCCCCCAGTGCTCGCCCCAGCACAGGCGACCACACGGCCGTTTTCAGAGGAGCTGACCGGATTCCACGCACGGACTCCAGGTACCGTTCGAACGCGGGGCCGAGCGTGACGTGGTGCTGGGCGTAGGGTCCCGCGCGCAGTGCGGTCACCGTGGTGCCCTGCGCACGGGCGTGGTGCGCCAGCCGTTCGACCTCTTCCGCCGGGCCGGAGAGGATCACCTGCGTCGGGCTGTTCACCGCGGCGACCACGACGCTCCTGGCACCTGCCACGACCGCTGCCGCTTGGCGGGACGACAGCATGAACGCCGCGGTGGCGGCATCGGCGTTTGCGTGTGCCTGCAACGCTTTGGCGCGTTCGCACAACAGGCGGGCGCCGTCCTCGACGGTGATGCCCTCCGCGGCGACCATCGCGGTGATCTCACCGAGGCTGTGTCCGAGCAGGACGTCCGGGCGAAGCCCGAACTCCTCCAGGAGCACCCGGTGACAGCTCAGTTGTGCGTGGTAGGTCTGCATCTCGCTCAACGGGCTCCACGCCGTGGGCTCGGGCTCGCTCAAGACGGACGGCCACCCGAGGTCAGCCGTCACGGCGTCGATCCGGCTCGCGAGCTCGGCCGCGTGCCGTCGACCTGCTGCGTAGTGGGCGAACGGATCAGTGAAGAGCGATCCGAGGCCGGGAAAGACGAACGCGGTCTTCATGGAATCCCGTCATGTCGAACCTCTGCGCTGCTGTGCGGATCGAAGCTGACCTGTCCCGCTGGACGGTATGGCACCAGGACTTCGCCTTCCACGAGCCGTCCCATTCGATGGAACGACCCGTTCCGGCGTGCCTCACCGAACATCCGGATGGGCGTGCCGCTTGATGTGACCGTTCTGCATGACGAAGTCGACGTTCCCGGTGCAGCCGATGTCCTCGAAGGGGTTGCCGGGCATCGCGACGAGGTCGGCGAGCGCGCCGGGGCGGATGGTGCCGCGGTCGGGGGTGGCGAGCAGCGCGGCGGCTTCGGAGGTAGCGGCGCGGAGCGCGCGCAGCTCGCTGATGCCGTTGGAGACCATGGTGGGGAACTCGCGCCAGTTGTCGCGGTGGGGCAGGACGCTGGCGTCGGAGCCGAACGCGATCCGGGCCGCTGAGCCGGCGGGATGGGTGGCGCACTGGTGCAGGCGGTCGGCGTGCGTGCGGAAGGTGTCTCTGAGGTGGTCCGGCTTGTCAGTCCAGAAGTCGTCGTCGTCGAGGTGGCGCAGGCATTCGACGGTGACGAACTGGGTGGGGACGAGCCAGATGCCCTTGTCCGCGAGCACGGTGAGCGTGGAAGGGGTGGCGAGTGAGGCGTGTTCGACGGAGCGGACGCCGGCGTGGGCGGCGCGCAGGACGCCTTCGTCGTTGAACGCGTGGACAGCGGTGGGCATCCCGAGGTCGCGCGCGGTGGTGACGAGGGCGTCGACTTCCGCCTGGGAGTAGGTGACCAGTTCGGGGTCGTCGTGTTCGGAGCCGAATCCGCCGGTGCCGGCGAACTTGATCCAGTCCGCGCCCTGCCGTGCTTCGACGCGGACGGCCTGGACGACCTCGTCGACGCCGTCAGCGAGGGCGCCCAGTTCGACGCCGAAGCGTTCGCCCAACCCGGCGGACTTGTCGCCGTGGCCACCTCTGCCGGAGATGATGCGGGGCGCCACGATCATGCGCGGACCGTCGACGACCCCTTCGCGCTGCGCTTGCTTCAGGTCGACGGTGACGGACGGGGGTGCGCACCCGAGGTCGCGCACCGTCGTGAAGCCGTTGTGCAGCAGGGTCCGCAACGACGTCAGTGCCGCCAGGGTCTGCGCACTGACGGAGGTGTCGGGTGGCAGGTCGGGCACGACGTGGACGTGGCAGTCGATGAACCCCGGAACCAGGGTGCGATCGCCCAGGTCGACCACCTCCGCCCCCCGCGTCCGCGTCGGGCCGACCTCCTCCACGCGGCCTCCTGCGACGAGCACCGAGGTCCGCCCGGAAGGACGGTCGGCGATCCCGTCCCAGAACCGGTCGGCGACCACGATCAAGGGGTTCGTCGCGATTGACATCGATTGCCCTTCACTTTCACCGGTCGACTGGTCGCAGGGCCACTCTTTTGTGGTAATCCGCACCCGGAAAGCGCAGTACCGGTGGACGTGTTGCTGCTGACCGTAGGCTCCTGCGCCTGTTCGAGTGACGGGTTTCCCTCCATTTCGATCTTACCAATGAATGAGGTGCTCCGTGGTGGATTAGCGGGCTTCCCGTGCGGGCATCACCAATTAAGGGAACTGTGCGGTTGAATTCCGAGCGAAATCGAATACGCGTGAATACCGTGGAGGACGACGGTGGAGGACACGACGGCCGGAGACCGGTCATTGATCTTGGGCGAGGATTCTCTCGACCCGCGAACGGTGGCAGAGGTCGCCTCCCGTGAGCTCCGCGGCGGGATACGGCTGTCCGACGGGGCGGCCGAGCGGGTCGACGGCAGCGCGGCGCTGCGCGGGGAACTGGTCGAGGCCGGACAACCCCTGTACGGGGTGACCACCGGTTTCGGTGACAGCGCGCGCCGGGTGGTGTCCGCGGACAAGGCGGTGGAGCTGCAACTGGGCCTGGCCGAGTACCACTTGGCGGGGGTCGGTCCGCAGACCCCGCCGGAGGTGGTGCGGGCGGCGATGCTGATCCGGGCCAACTGCTTGGCCAAGGGCGCCTCCGGGGTCCGGCGCGGCCTGGTCGAGCTGCTGCTGTCCTGTCTGGAGAACGACCTGGTTCCCGTTGTGCCCCAGCGCGGTTCGGTCGGCGCGAGCGGTGACCTGACGCCGTTGTGCTACATCGCGAACGTCCTGCTGGGCCGGGGCGAGGTGGTGGTCGGGGGTGAACGGCGACCGGCGTCCGAAGCGCTGCGGGAGTGCGGGTTGACGCCGTGGGAGCCGGAGCCCAAGGAGGTGCTGGCGCTGATCAACGGCACGTCGTTCTCCTCGGCCTTCGCGGTCGTCGCGCTGCAGCGCGCCACCCGCCTGGCCCACGCCGCCGAGGTGTGCACGGCGATGGCCTGCGAAGCCCTCGACGCCGACCGCAGCCACTACGACCCCGTGATCCACGAGCACAAGCCGCACCCGGGGCAGCGGGCGAGCGCTGAAGCCCTGCTGTCGCTGCTGGACCGGTCCGGCCTGGTCGAGGACCACCCCGCGTCCCTGGGCGATGACGACCAGGTCGACGGCGACTACGAGGAGCTGGACCAGCCGATCCAGGAGCCGTACAGCCTGCGGTGCGCCCCGCAGGTGATCGGGGTGTTGCGCGACACCCTCGACTGGGTCGGCCGCTGGCTGGAGGTGGAGATCAATTCGGTGGACGACAACCCGCTGTTCGACACGCGCACGGGCCAGGCGTACAGCGGCGGCAACTTCTACGCGGGCCACGTCGGCCAGGCGATGGACTCGCTCAAGGTGGTGACGGCGTCCATCGGCGACCTGCTGGACCGGCAGGTCGCGCTGCTGGTGGACGAGCAGTACAACCGCGACCTGACCCCGAACCTCATTCCCCGCGTGGACGACGACGACCCGCACGCCGGGCTGCGCCACGGTTTCAAAGCCGCCCAGATCACCTGCTCCGCCCTGGCGGCCGAAGCGCTGAAGAACACCATGCCCGCCACCGCCTTCTCCCGTTCCACCGAGTGCCACAACCAGGACAAGGTCAGCATGGGCACCATCGCCGCCCGCGACGCGCACACCGTGGTGGAGCTGGTGGAGAACATCGCCGCGGTCCACCTGCTGGCCTCCTGCCAGGCGTTGGACCTCCGCGGCGCCGACCGGGCCGCGCCCGCCACGAAAGCCGTGCGCGACCTCGTCCGCGAACACGTGCCGCCGGTCGAGGACGACCGCGGCGTGGGAGGTGACGTCAGCGTCGTCGCACGACTGCTGCGCACCGGGGCCGTCATGCGGACCGGTGAGCGGTGAACGCCGGCCACAGCGCTCTCGGCGCGTCGACCGGCCTGCCGGAGGGCACCGGCGTGACGATGGGCGTGGAGGAGGAGTTCCTCCTGGTGAGCCGCGGTTCCCGGCTGCCGGTCGGCGACGCCGCAGCGGTGCTGGCCGGTGTGCCTCCCGCGGACCTGCCCGGTGAGAGCCGCGTGGTGCACGAGCTGTGGGACACCCAGGTCGAGGCGACCACCGGAATCTGCTCCGACCTCGCGCAGGTGCGCGACGAGCTCACCCGCAACCGCGCCGCGCTGCGACGGTCGGCCCGGTCACTGGGCCTGGAGCTGGTGCCCTCGGGACACCCGCTGTTCGGCGCCGAGACCGCGCCTCCCCGGTGCGACGGCCACTACGGGTGGATGAGCGAGACCTACGCCGGGGCCCTGGCCGACCAGGAGATCTGCGGCTGCCACGTCCACATCGGGCTCGGCGACCGCGAGATCGGCGTCGCCGTGCTCAACCACCTGGCACCGTGGTTGCCGACGCTGCTGGCGCTCACCGCCAACTCACCCTTCCGGCGAGGCCGGGACAGTGGGTTCCACAGCTGGCGGATGATGGTGCTGACCCGCCTGCCGGCCTCCGGCATCCCGCCGTGGTTCGGTTCGACCGCCGAGTACGACGCCGACCTGGCCCGCCTGCGGGAGTGCGGGCTGCTGCCCCCCGACCACGGCGGCCTGCGCCTGGCCCGCCTGTCCGACCACCTGCCCACCGTGGAGGTCAGGGTCGCCGACACCACGGCCACGACCGACGAGGCGGTGCTCCACGCTGCTCTGGTCCGCGGTCTCGTGCGCACCGCGCTGGGCGAGCTGGACGCCGGCCGGGAGGCCCGCCGCCTCGGGGACACCGTGCTGGGCGACGCGTTGTGGGCGGCCGCTCGACACGGCCTCGACGGCCCGGCCGTGGACCCGTGGAGCGGCACGCGCACAGCACCGGGCGCGATGGTGTCCCGCCTGTTCCGGCACGTCGAGGACGCACTGGCCGCGACCGGTGACCTCGACGAGGTGCGCACGCTGCTCCACGCGGTGCTCACCGGCGGCAACGGGGCCATGCGGCAGCGCCTGGCCGCTGTTCTGCACGGCGTGCCCGGCGCGCTCGACCTGCTCGTCCGGGACGCGGAAGGTGGGACACCGCCACCGGCCGGACCGGTGACACCACTCAGGAGGTGAGCGACGTGAACGACGCCCTGCTCGGAAAGCACCTGATCTACACCTACGACAGCGGATGGCGGTACGAGTTGTACGTCAAGAACGCCACCGGCATCGACTACCGCATCCACAGCGGGCCCGTCGGCGGCCGGTGGGTCAAGGACCAGGCCGTCCACATCACCCGCCTCGACTCCGGCGCCCACACCGTGTCCTGGACCGAACCCACCGGCACCTCGGTCGCCCTGGTCGTCGACCTGGAGCACCGCCAGTTGCACGGCGCGATCTTCTTCCCCCGCTGGGTGTGGGACGACCCCGCCGAGACCGCGTGCTTCCAGAACGACCACCTCGACCGGATGACCGCCCTCCGCGACGCCGGACCCACCTACCCGGTCGAGGTGGTCGACGAGGCCGCGCGGATCACCTTCGTCGACCAGCGGGACACCGACGACGACACCGTGATCGACCGCGCACCCGAGGACCTGCCCGACGGGTACGCCGACCGCACGCGGTGAACCGGCCGGCTCAGGCGCGCTGACCGGTCAGGTCCGCGCAGAGCTGGTCGATGAGCTCGGTGGTGACGTGGGGCATGACGGACAGGTGCGCGCGCCCGTCCACGTCGAGCAGGTGCCAGGCGCTCATGGCCTCGTCCTCGGGACGGTCGAACAGCACGACGTTGCCGCCGGGGAAGCGGGTCGGGTTGAGCCCCGCTTCCCCCAGGCGCCGGACCGCGTGCTCGGTGACCTCCAGGCAGTGCCGGACCCGTTCGGCGAGCCCGTCGCGTCCCAGTCCGCGCAAGGCATACCACAGCAGCAACGGCGACAGCGCGTCCCGGGACCCGCCGATCGTGTCGTCGTCGCTGCCCACCGCCACCCCCGGCCTGCGGATCGCGTCCGCGTCCACCTCGCGCACGAGGACCGCACTGCTGGGCAGGGGCGACCCGATGATCTTGTGGCCGCTGATCGACACGCTGTCCGCGCCGTCGGGGAACGACCAGGGGCGGCGTGGTCGACCGAACTCGGCGAGCGGCCCGCCGAACGCCGCGTCGGAGTGGACGAACACCCGGTCCACCCCCGCGTCGGTGGCGGCCCGCCGGATGCCGGGGATGTCGTCGACAGCGCTCCTGCCGGTGGTGCCGATGGTGGCGACCACGACCGCCGGCACGCCTCTGCTGCCGATCTCGTGCCCGAGCGCGGCGAGATCCAGCACGCCGCGCTCGTCGACGTCCACCGCCACGTAGGGCATGCGCAGGAGCTTCGCGATCTTCGGCATGGAGTAGTGCGCCTCGCGCGAGGCGAACAGCACGCCGTCCGGGTACCGCTCACGCGCCACGTAGGCCGCGAACAGGTTCGCCTCCGTCCCGCCGTGCGCCAGGTGACCGAACACCTCGTCCGGTGACCCGCCGGCGAGCTCGACGAAGAACGTCATCACCGCCTGTTCGAACGGCTTGGTGTCGAGCCCGTACTCGCTCGCCTGGTCAGGGCTGCCCGCGTTGTTGAGGTGCATCGACAGGAACGGGGCCAACGGGCCGTAGTCGAACTCCAGGTTGACCGGAAAACCGGTCATGTGCCGGGAACGCTCTTGGACCGAGGCCGCGAAGCGCTGCAACAGTTCGACGTCCGCGCCTCGGCGGGCGTCGCCGTGCACCGGGATCCGCAGTTCTTCCGGTGAGAACACGAAGACCACCTATTGGGCAGGAGCACCGTCGTCACCGCCGTGCTGCCCGCGCTCGCCCTGCGGCGGCAGACGATGTCGTTTCCGACATGGACCGTGTTCCATCATGCCGGGCAGACGACGGCCACCGTCAGCGCGAAACAGGTGAAATTCGATCCGCCCGTTCACGGACGCGGCTTCACACACCTGCGGCGCCGCGGCGAGGAATGGGCGACCCGTTGCTCCTCGCGGGTGAACCGCTGACCAGGCACTGTCCCAGCCGGGGTGTCCACTTCTGGTCCGAGCCGTTCCGCGCCCTTCTTCGTTCGCGATCGAGGTGGGATCTCGACTTTCGCCGGAAATTGGAATAGATCGACACCGGGGTGCGAGCTTCACCTAATCGAACCTGTTGTTCCCAGTGTGTTCCGAGTACGAATGAACACCGCCACTTGCAATCTTTGGAGGATTCATGTCACCTGTCGACTCAGCCGGCCGCTCGTTCACCCGAAGAGGGCTGGCAGCAGCGGCGCTGACAGCGTTGTTGCTGCCGTTGACCGCGCCGGCGCCCGCTCACGCGGCCTTGGTCAACACCTACACCAACCCCGGCAACTTCACCTTCACCGTGCCGGCCGGAGTCACCGCCGTCACCGTGCACGTCGTCGGGGCAGGCGGCGGGGGCGGTGGCAGTGGTTGGGGGTTCTTCCCCGTGCCCGGACCCGGTGGTGGCGGCGGCGGAGGCGGGGCGAACGCGACCTGCACGCTGGCCGTCACCGCGGGTGCCGTCCTGAAGATCTCGGTCGGTGCGGGGGGCACCGGAGGCGGTCCGCGCGAGGGCGTCTACCAGGCCAAGGCCGGCGCGTCCGGCGGGAGCTCCGGCATCACCATCGGCACGACCGTGCGGGCCAACGGTGGCGGCGGTCAAGGCGGGCAAGGTTCCCTCGGCGACAACACCGGCGGGGTCGGGGGCAACGGGAGCAGCTCGGCGAGCTGCAGCGGCACGGTGGTCACCACAACCCCCGGCGCTGCTGGAGCCACCGGAGGCAACGGTGTGCTGAGCAGCGGCGGAGGTCCAGGCGGTGCGCCCGGTTCGACGGTGCCCGCCGAATGCGCGGCCGGCACCGGACGAGGGGGCAACGGCGCCAACGGCGGTGTGTTCAACGGGTTCACCGGCGACGTCGGCAGCAACGGCTGCGTCGTCCTCAGGTACTGATCCGGCTCTGTCCGGACGAGGCCGCTGACCCTCCCTCCTCGCCGGTGTGGGGTCAGTGGCAGACCTGACTGATCAGGTCCGGTGCGGTAGGCAGGTGCCTGAGAGTTGAGCTCCGTGCCGCCGCCTGCGCCCACTCGGTCGGACAGTTCGGGCGGAACACCGCAGTGCCTCGTTTGTCGCAACGCCAGCCTGTTGACTGCGGGTAATCGCCCGAGAACACTGGGTGTTCCCGAGGTGAGGAGTGGTCTGGTGAAACTGCTGAAGAGGATTGTCCGTCGTCGCTTCGCCAAGCCCGGTTACTACGCCTACCCGGCGGTGTGATCCGGTCCTGTTTCCGGACCGCCCGCTCGGGCGACCCGGACCGGGAGCCGTCCGCGTGAGAGACCCGCGGCAGGCGTTGACCGCCGTGGCGCGGTCCGGGGGTGGCGTGGTCGAGCTGCGGCCCGGTACGTGGCTGGTGACCGATCCCGCCACCACCGAGCGCCTGCTGGCGAGCCGGCACGCCCTGACCGCCAGGACCGAGCAGGGCGCGGATGTCATCTCCTGGGGCGAGGACGGCCTGGAGCGGTGGATGGCGGCCCGCCGCGCCATGCGCCCAGGACTGACCGCGGCTGCCGCTGCCCGGTTCGAGCCGACCACCGGCTCGTACGCCCGACGGGCCGTCACCGGGTGGGCGTCGATGACGAGCATCGACGCGATGGCCGAAGCCACCCGCCTGATGGCGGCGGTCAACACCCACTACGTCCTGGGCGAACCGGCGCCGGCCATCACCGCCCTCGTCGGGAACGAGCTGTCGGCCGCGCAGCGGACCCGTTTCCCCGTGTCCCGCCGGTTGCCGCGCAGGCAGCTCGCCACGTACACCGCCCTGCGCACCCACCTGCGCGACCGAACGCCGGCCAGAGGACTCGTCGCTGACCTGGCCGCCGCGGGACTGGACGAGCGGAGCACCACGCTGGCGGTGCGGGCCATGCTGCTGTCCAGCCACCACGTTCCCGCCGCCGCCTTGGCGTGGGCGCTGCACGAGCTGTCCCGGTGTCCCGATCTCCAGCGGAAGATCCGCGACGAAGCCACCGCACTTCCGGACCCTGGCGCCGCTGACCTGCCCCTGTGCCGGGCGGTCGTCAGGGAAACCCTGCGCCTGCACCCGCCGATCTGGCAGCTGCGGCGCGTCCTGGACGCCCCCGTCCCCGGCTTCCCGGCCGGCGCCGAGGTGCTGTTCAGCCCGTACCTCAACCACCGCGACCCGGCAGTCCACCTCGACCCGGACCGGTTCGACCCCCACCGGTGGACCTCCGCTCCGCGCCCTTCCCCTGGCTCCTACCTGCCCTTCGGGCTGGGGCACCGCTTCTGCCCCGGCTCCCACCTGGCCACCGCCGAACTCACCGTCGTCCTCGCCGCGGTCCTCGCAGGTCACCACGTCCTGCCGCGCCAGACGCCCAAGCCGCTGCGAGGTGTCCTGAACGCACCGCACCGCCTGCGTGTGGCCCTGGTTCCGCGTCCCCGGTGAATCGGTGTTGTCGAAGTTCTTGGTCGCCTGTCCTCCTGCTCACGCGGACGATGACTGGAGAGCGCTCTCCCAAACAGCGTTCCGCTGGGCGCCGGGAAGTGTCAAGAGGGCTCGTTGACATCGCTGACCTGCGTTCGTAACATTCGTCGGCAGGGGCTGTGAGAGCGCTCTCCCGCATCTCTCGTCCCCAGTCGACCCTGCAGGAGACGCAATGTCCCGCCTCCGCTCCATCGGCACAGTCATCGCCGTACTCGTAGGACTCGCAGTAGTGCCGGGCCCGGTCAGCGCCGCACCCTCACTGCTGTCCCAGGGAAAACCCGCCACCGCCTCGTCGGCGGAGGGCGCGGGCACCCCGGCATCCGCTGCTGTCGACGGTGACGCCGGCACCCGCTGGTCCAGCGCGTGGAGCGACCCGCAGTGGCTGCGGGTCGACCTCGGCGCGTCCTCGTCCATCACCCGCGTCGAGCTCGACTGAGGGTGCCTACGCCACGGCGTTCGAGATCCAGGTCTCCGCCACCGGTGACGCGTGGACGCCGGTCCGCTCGGTCACCGGTGGCACCGGCGGCCGGCAGGGCTTCGACGTCAGCGGCACCGGCCGGTACGTCCGGGTCCACTCGACACAGCGCGCCAACGGTTACGGCGTCTCGCTGTGGGAGTTCCGGGTGTTCGGCGAGCAGGGTTCCACCCCGCAGCCGGGCACCGGGGTGCGGGTGACCGGCTCGCAGGGCAACTGGCAGCTGACCGTGGACGGCCGGCCGTGGACGGTGAAGGGCCTGACGTGGGGCCCGCCCGCCGCGGACGCCGCGCGGTACATGCCGGAGCTGAAGTCCATGGGCGCCAACACGGTGCGCACCTGGGGCACGGACGCCTCCACCCGCCCGCTGCTGGACGCGGCGGCGGCGAACGGGCTGCGCGTGATCAACGGCTTCTGGTTGCAGCCCGGTGGCGGTCCCGGTTCTGGCGGCTGCGTCAACTACGTGACCGACGCGCAGTACAAGGCGGACACGCTCGGTCAGATCCGGCAGTGGGTGACCGCCTACCGGGACCACCCCGGCGTGCTGATGTGGAACGTGGGCAACGAGTCCATCCTCGGGCTGCAGAACTGCTACTCCGGCGCCGAGCTGGAGAACCAGCGCGTCGCCTACGCCAAGTACGTCAACGAGGCCGCCCGCGCGATCCACGCGATCGACACCAACCACCCGGTGACCAACACCGACGCCTGGACCGGTGCGTGGGTGTACCTGAAGGCCCACGCTCCCGACCTCGACCTGTACGCGGTCAACTCCTACGGCAACGTCTGCAAGGTGCGGCAGGACTGGGTCGGCGGCGGCTACACCAAGCCGTACATCCTCACCGAGGCCGGCCCGGCCGGTGAGTGGGAGGTCCCCAACGACGCCAACGGCGTTCCGGCCGAGCCCACGGACGTCCAGAAGCGCGACGGCTACACCCAGGCGTGGAACTGCATCACCGGCCACACCGGCGTTTCCTTCGGCGGCACGCTGTTCCACTACGGCACCGAGTACGACTTCGGCGCCGTGTGGTTCAACCTGACCCCGGCGGGCAAGAAGCGGCTGTCGTTCTACTCGGTGCAGCGCGCGTTCGGCGGTGCGACGCCGGCGAACACCCCGCCGGTGGTCTCCGCGATGACCGTCCCGCAGACCGTCGCCGCCGGTGCGCCGCTCACGATCGACGTCGCGGCGTCGGACCCCGACGGGGACGGCATCGCCTGGTCTGCGGCGTTCAACAGCAAGTACGTCGACAACAGCGGCGGCCTCGCGAACGCGCCGGTGCGGGTGAACGGCAACCGGCTGACCGTGACCGCACCCGACCGGCTCGGCGTGTGGAAGGTCTACGTGATCGCCGAGGACGGCCGCGGCAACATCGGCATCGAGACGAGGTCCGTCCGGGTCGTGGCACCGCAGCCCGCCGGGGTGGACGTCGCGCGGGGCAAGGCGGTCACCGCGTCGTCGTACCAGCAGGTCGGTGACGGCGCCCCGTTCCCACCGGCCAACGCGGTCGACGGCAACGGCGCGACCCGCTGGGCCACCGACTGGGCCGACCCGCAGTGGCTGCGCGTCGACCTCGGCGCGGTGACGACGTTCCAGCACGTGCAGCTGGTGTGGGAGGGCGCGTTCGGCCGGGCGTACGAGGTCCAGGTGTCCGACGACGGCATGAACTGGCGTTCGGTGTACGGCACGACCACCGGCAACGGCGGCGTGGACTCGATCGACGTCACCGCGACCGGGCGGTACGTGCGGCTGTACGCCACCCAACGCGGAACCGGCTGGGGTTACTCGCTCTACGAGCTGGGCGTCTACCGCAGGTGATGCCCGGCGCACCGAACCGGCCCACGGCACCACGTGATCCGGTTAAGGTGCCGGAATGGCGGAGAGCGGATTCGTCGAGATCCACGGGGCCAACCGGGGCAACAACGTGTTCCTGCACCTGTTCGCCGTGGCGTTGATGCTCACCGGACCGATCGTCTACGCGGCCAACGACGGCGGCACCGTCGGCATCGTGCTCACCGCGGTGCTGGTGCCGCTGGGCATCTCCGTGTGGCGCGGGATCGGGCGGGCCGAGCGGCGGCTGCTGCGACTGGACGAGGTGGGTCTGCCCGCGACCGCCCACGTGCTGACCATGGAGCCGATCAGCGAGGACGCCACGGTCCGCGTCCGGCTCTGGATCAGCGGCCCCGACGTGCCCGGCTTCGTGGCCGAGCACGACGCCAGGTACGACCCGAGCCTGCGGCCGGGCAACGAGCTGGCCGCGACGGTCGACCCCGACGACCACCACGACTTCGAGCTTGACTACTAGGGCTGGGCACGGCCGGAAGCACAGCGGAATGGCATTCTTGAAAGCGCTAATACTATTTTCCGCCCTTTGCGGCTTGACGCTCTCGCTGATCTCGTGACCTGCGAGAAATAAATATTATCGTCTGGACGTCCCTCTTTTGGTCGAGCACTCTGCTGTGCACACCCGGCGCGCCGCCCGCCGTCCGTCGAGAACAGCCGAGGAGAGACGATGAACGGTTGCACCGCCGCCCTCAAGCTGGCATCGGTCGTGGCCCTGGCAGCCGGTCTGGTCGTGACCGCGCCCGTCGCGCACGCCGCACCCGATCCCGGTCAGCTGGCTGACGTCCTCGCAGACCGGCTCGGAGCCGCGAGCGCCGGGTCCTACGTGGACGGGGGAGGAAGACTCGTCGTCACGGTGACCGACCGGGCCGCGGCGGACACCGTCACCGCGACCGGTGCGCGTGCCGAGATCGTCAAGCACAGCGCGGCGACTCTCGGTGCCAGCGCCGCCGTCCTGGACCGCACGGCGCGGATTCCCGGCACCTCCTGGGGGATCGACCCCGCGAACAACCAGGTCGTGGTGTCCGCCGACGCGACCGTCACCGGCTCCGCGCTCGCCCGGCTGAGGTCCGTGGTCGGCGGTCTCGGCGACACGGCACGGCTGGAGCAGGTCAGCGGCTCGTTCCGGCCCACCATCACCGGCGGTGACGCCATCCTCGGCGGTGGCGTGCGGTGCTCGCTCGGGTTCAACGTCAAGACGCCCGGCACCAGCACCGCCTACCTGCTGACCGCCGGTCACTGCGGCAACCTCACGTCCACCTGGAGCACCTCCGGCGGTCAGGTCGTCGCGTCCCGCACGGGAACCAGCTTCCCCGGCAACGACTACGCCCTGTTCCGCTACACCAGCGGCATCAGCCGGCCCGGCTCGGTCAACCTGTACAACGGCTCCCAGCGCGACATCGCCCGCGCCGGCGACCCCGTGGTGGGGCAGACCGTCGGCCGCAGCGGCAGCACCACCGGGTTCCACCGGGGCAAGGTCACCGGCCTGAACGTCACGGTGAACTACGCGGACGGCACCACCGTGACCGGCATGATCGCGACGACGGTCTGCGTCGAGGGCGGCGACAGCGGGGGGCCGCTGTTCGCCGACAACACCGCACTCGGCCTGACCTCGGGCGGCAGCGGCAACTGCACCAGCGGCGGCCGGTCGTTCTACCAGCCCGTCACCGAAGCCCTCCGTGCCTACGGCGTGGCGATCTACTGACGTCCGCCGTCACTCCACAATGGATTCTTCAGCGTCGAGGAGCGTTCCATGACAGTCAACCGTCGCCGTCTTCTGCTGGGCAGTGCGGCTCTGCTGGCGGGCACCGCGGGTGCGACCGGTGCGGCCGGTACCGCCGCCGCGGCGCCGGCGGGGTTTCCCGACTACCGCTACCGCAGGCTCGCCCTGGTCAAGAGCAAGCTGCGGTACAACCCGACCGGTGAGCTGATCTTCCCGACGATCCGGGGCACGAAGGACCGCATCCCCGGCGCCAGGGCGGCCTACTACCTGTACTACGCGCCGCACGACGCACCGGGCGGGATCTGCCTGGCCTATGCCAACACCCTCGACGAGGAGTTCACCGAGTACCCGGGCAACCCGATCATCACCCGCAGCTGGCCCGGCGAGTACAGCGTGAGCCACGTGTCGTCCCCGCACGCGATGTGGAACGACGACGTCAAGCGCATGTACCTGTACTTCCACGGCGAGAACACCGTGACCCGGCTGGCCAGCTCCGCCGACGGCATCAACTTCCGCTACGAGAAGGAGGTCCTGTCCACCCGGCTGATGCCCGCGGGCACCACCGAGACCTCCTACGCCAGGGTCTTCCGCCACGACCTGCCCGCACGCGGCGCCCGCTACGTCATGGTCTTCATGACCAACAACAAGACCAACCACCGCGACATCGGCTGGGGCTGGTCACCGAATGCCCGCGACTGGACCTTCTCCCAGACCCCGCTCATCCGCCACCAGGACGTCGGCGCCGTCAACATCGGCGGACCCCACCTGCTCTTCCGCAACAACAGCGCCTACGTCGTCTACAACACCGACATCGGCAGCGGCGGCAACATCCTCATCACCGAACTCGGCCGCGACTTCACCCAGCGCCGCCACCTCGGCGTCTTCCACGACTCCCTCACCGGCGCACCCGACAACGGCCGCTCCGCCGCACCCTCGTTCGGCACCTACCAAGGCCACGAATACATGATCTACGAAGCAGGAGACCGGCTCGCGGGCAACATCGCCATCGCACGGGCGATCTGACGGCTTCGTCAGAGCCGCGCCGCGAACACCCACCGGTTGCTCGCCAGCGCGTCGTCGGGCTCCGGTCGCGGACCGCGCCCGAACTCCGCGGTGAAGTCGAACGGGGTCGTCACCCGCGTGACCCAGCCCCTGTTCGCGAGGTCGCCGGCGGAGTCCGGGCGCGGTTCGGCGTCGAACAGCCTGAGCAGGTCGACGCCGATCCGCTGCCTCGCCGCCGAGTACACGGCGCTGGAGCGGACCTCCGGCCGTTCCACGCCGAGCTTGACCTCGAACGCCATCGAGCTGCCCCGCGCGCTCAGCTCGTCGACGACGTCGATCACGCGCCGTTCCGCGTCGCCGGGCAGGTAGAGCAGCAGGCCCTCGGCGAGCCAGACGCTCGGCGCGGCGGGATCGAACCCCGCGTCGCGCAACGACGTCTTCCAGTCGTCGCGCAGGTCGACCGCGATCGGCACCCGGTGTGCGCGTGACCTCGCACCGAGGTCGTCGAGCACGTTCTGCTTGAAGCGCAGCACCGGGTCCTGGTCGAGCTCGAACACCACGCAGCGCCGCGGCCAGCCCAGCCGGAAGGCCCGCGTGTCGAGACCGGCGCCCAGCAGCACCACCTGCCGTGCCCCGGTCTGCGCCGACCGCAGCACGAAGTCGTCGAGCACCCTCGTCCGCAGGCCGAAGTACCGCCCGAGCCTGCCCCACAACGGGTCGTCGTCGCCGTCCGGGACCGCGTCGAGGCGCAGCGGCCAGTCCTCGCAGGTGCCGGCCGCGCGCACGAAGTGCTCGGCGTACTCGTCACGTGCGAGCGAGTCCGGCCGGTGGGTCTCGATGGCACGGGCCGCGGCGACCATGAGGGCGGTGCGCGCGACCCCGTGCTCTACGGTCTGGCTGCCGTGTCCGGTACCCGGCACCTGTCCTGCCTCTCCTGGTCGTGCCGCACCGGCGCCGACCACACGTCCGGGTCGGCCAGCGTCGTCAGCCGGGCGCCGTAGACGGTGGCCATGAACCGCTGGACCGTGTCGTCGGGCAGGTGCAGGCTCGTCGTGCAGTCGGTCAGCACGCTCACGTGGAAACCGTGCTGGAACGCCGTTCGCGCCGTGGTGTCCACGCAGACGTCGGCGTACAGGCCCGCGAACACCAGGTGCTCGACGCCCGTGCGGCGCAGGTGCTCCTCGAAACCGTCGCTGAGGAACGCGTCGAACCGCGCCTGCTTGGTGAACACGCGTTCTCCCGGCATCGGCCGCACCCGGTGGAACTCGGCTCCCCACGTGCCCTCCAGGCACTTGGGGCTCTTGCCGAGCACCAGGTCGCGCCGCCGCCAGCTCGGGCCCTGGTGCTCGACGTCGCCGTGGAACCGCACGAACAGCACCTCCACCGCCCGGTTCCTCGCCACGGCGACGGCACGGGCGGCGTTGCCGGCCACCGCGTCCAGCGCGGCGGGATCGCCCCGGTAGCGGGCGGCGACGGCAGGGCCGGTGCAGAAGTCGTTCTGCAGGTCGATGACGACGAGCGCCGTCGTGCTCACGCTTCGCCCGCCGGCACCGGTGCCGCGTGCCGGCCGCGATGACCCGGCTCCCGCAGCAGTTCGAGCACCGCGGCCACCACCTCGCCGGTCGAGTTCCGCCCGCCGAGGTCCGGGGTGCGCACACCCTGGTTCGCCACGGCGGTGAGAGCGCTTTCCGCACGCGCGATCGCACCGGTGGCCCCGGCGTGCCGCTCCGCGATCGCCGCTGCCGCGCGGATCGTCGCCGTCGGGTTGACGATGCCCAGGCCCTCCAGATCGTCGGCAGAGCCGTGCACCGTCTGGTACTCCACCAGGTTCTGCACGTCGGGGTGCAGGTGGAGGTTCTCGGTGCAGCGGTTCTCCTGGCGCTCGCGGCCCAGCCGGTCGAGCAGGACGACGTGCATGACGTCGGCCCACTCGTTGGACCCGATGACGACGCTGCGGGCGGGCAGTCCGTGCTCGATGATGTTGCGGTTGACCGTGTCCGGCTGCGCCAGCCGCAGGTCCACGCCGTGCCGCGCACCGATGTCGGCCACCCACTCGCCCAGCGCACCGTCGAGCAGGTGGAACTTGTAGGCCATGACGACCTGCCCCAGCGGTTCGCCCGGCCAGTACCGCCTGGCCTGCCGCAGCGCGGCGAGGACGACCTTCTCGGTGATCTCCCTGCTGAAGACCGTGGTGCGGCGCACGACGCCGGGCTCGTGGTGGTTCTCGCCGGTGTAGAAGCCCTGGGCCTGGTCGCGGACCAGGAGCAGCGAGGTGTCCCGGCCGGCGATGAGGTCGACCTTCACCGCCTGCAACCGTTCGCGGACCAGGTACAGCGACTGGGCGTTGATCGCGGTGCGGAAGATCGCGGTCGTGCCCGCGCGTGCCTGTTCGCGGCAGAACTGCTCGTAGTGGTCGGCGTCCTGCCCGGTCAGCAGCCCGACCTCCGCGATCCCGCTCGCCTCCGCCTTGAGGGAGAAGTACGAGTGGTAGAGCCTGGGGGAGCGGACGATGCGGACGTCCCCGAACGTGGTCACGACCCGTTCGAAGACGTCGGCGAGCTCAGGACCGGTGCCGCGGCCGACGGCGAGCCCGATGGTGGGGACCAAGGCGTTCCTCTCCTGCTCGTCGGCCGGTCAGACCCTGCTGGTGACCAGGTGGTCGCCGGGGATGCCGGTCTTCGCGGGGCTGTAGTAGTCCTTGATCCCGGCGACCCAGGTCGACACGGTGATCTCGTCGTCCGGCGTGGGCCCGAAGGCGTCGAACAGCGCGTGGATCGCGTCCTGCTCGAACCCGATCGCGGTCATGAGCGCCAGGAAGACGGGCCGTTCGATGAGCCCGTCGCCGTCCGGGTCGCCCAGGTCGGCGAGCGCCTCGGCGAACTCGCTGATCGTGTGGTCGAACCGCTCCGGCGCCAGCACGCAGGCCGTGAACTCCTCGAAGGTGATCGTGCCGTCGCGGTCGGCGTCCAGTTCGGTGACCAGGGTCTCCCAGTAGCGCTCGAACGCTTCGCGCATCGCGCTCTTGGCCGCCTGGCCTGACTGCGGTGCCGCCGCCACGACGTCGTCCGCCATGATCTCGAAGTCCTCGGCCTGGAGGTGGCCGTCCCCGTTGCGGTCGAAGAGGCTGAAGACGACCGCGACGCGGTCGAGGGCGTTGCTCTGCATTGCTGGACCACTCTTTCCGGGTGAACGTGATCAGGAACCGTGGCGACCGTAGCCCGGAGAAGGCACGCGACTGACCGGTCATGACCGCAAAGTGTGAATTTCGGCTGGAGCCGTCCGAATCCCCCGGATGTGGGTGTTGCTCCCGGGTCTCGGCACATCTGGAGCGCATGGTCGTCGTCGGAGGCGCACTGCCGGGTTCTTCCGTTACTGCGAACGATTCGCCTCGCCGCGGTCGTTCTCCCGATCGGGGGGCGGCCTGCGACGCACCGTGCAGGCGTAGACCGGCGCCCTTCGGGGTAGAGGAGATCGAGTTGCGGACAACCCCACCAGTGAAGGGCACACCGATGAGCGACAAGAACGTCCCCGCCGACGCGGCCGAGCAGGCCGGCGCGGTCCGCGAGAAGGCGACCGCCGTGGCCGCTCAGGTGAGCGAGAAGGCGACCGTCATCGCGGGCCAGGTCGGCGAGAAGGCCGGTGCGGTTGCCGAGCAGGTGAGCGGGAAGGCCGGTGCGGTTGCCGAGCAGGTGAGCAGCAAGGCCGGTGCGGTCGCCGAGCAGGTGAGCGGCAAGGCGAGCGCCGTCGCGGGTCAGGTCGGCGAGAAGGTCGGCGTCGTGACCACGCAGGTCGGCGTCACCGCCATCGAGGCGGTCGAGGCGCTGCCCGAGCCCGTGCGGCAGCGGGTCGAGCAGGGTGTCCGGCAGGCCCGGCAGCACCCGGCGGTGGTCGCGGCCGGTGCGGCGGCGCTCGTGCTGGTGCTGTGGAAGCTGCTGCGGCGGGGGCGGTGAACCGCCACTGACACCGAGGCGGAGTTCGGATGGGCTCACCGCCGGGTGCTGCCGGCGGTCACCGCCGCATCGACCGCGAGGTCGGTCACCAGGGTCATCGGCCGTGCCAGCCGCGCGAACGGCGCGACGAGGCCGACCAGCGGCACCGGTGGTGCCTCGTCGTCCGACTCGATCAGGTGCACCACCAGGTCGCGCCGCCGGAACACGGTGGTGCCACCTGAGGCGACGGTGATGCCGGCGAGCCGCCGGGCCAGTTCGCCGGCGTGCCCCGGCAGCGACTCGTACAGGACCGCTCTGCGCGGCAGCCGGCCGGTGCGGCCGTTGCCGGACGCCACCCGCATCACGGCGGTCGCCACGAACCAGCGGAGCCTCGCCTCGTCGGTCGCGTCGCGGTCGTGGACCAGGTGCGGCCGCAGCCGCTGCTCCAGCGCCTGGATGCGGGGTTGCCCCGCCAGGTGCTGGACGGCCTCCGAGGGCGGGCAGGTGATGTCCACGACCCGCACCACGACACGCCCTGCCATGAAGACCGAGGTGCGCTCCAGCGGCGCCCACCCGGTCTCCGGTCCGCGTTCGGGAAGGGCCGTGCACCGGGAGAGGAGCTCGGCCACGACCTCCTCCGACCCGGCCCGCACCGGGAACATCAACGCGTAGCGGTCCACGGTCCGGCTCCCCGTCATCGTGACCGCCGGGAAGCCGCCGCAATGGCCGCTGAGGAGCCGCTCGTTCATCGGAACAGCACCTGGTCGACCACAGCCGACAGGACGCCGGGACGGGGTGCGGTCGGACTGCGCCACGCGATGAACCCGTCCGGGCGGATCAGGACGGCGCCGTCGTCGGTGATGCCGCAGCGGCGGGCGAGGTCGCCGGTGGGGTCGAGCAGGGTGTCGCCGATGCGGTGGTGTTCGACCCCGGCACCGGAGGAGGTCGCGTCCGGCTGCCAGTCGGCGCCCGTGACGAGCACCAGGCCGCGTCCCATCAGGTCGACTGTGGACAGTGCGGTGCCGTTGTGCTCCAGGGGAACGTGCGGTGCGCGGCAGCCCGGCGCGGCGGTGGGGTGGTCGGGGTCCTCCACCGGGTGCGGAGCGGGGGTGTCGTCCGCGACGAAAGCGCCTTCGGGGTAGGTGTAGCCGAACATCGTCGCCCGTTGGCGGATGGCGCTCTCGCGCGCGTCTCCCGGTTTGCCGTTGACCAGGCCGTACCGCTCGACGGTCAGCGCGGTGGTGTGCCGGGCCACGGGGAGGCGTTCGGTCTCGTAGGTGGCCGGCAGTCCCGGGCCGGCCACGCCGCGGTGGTGCAGGCCGATCTTCCACGCCAGGTTGAAGGCGTCCTGGACAGCGGTGGCCACGCCGAAGGTGCCGACGGGCGGCATGGCGTGAGCGGCGTCGCCTGCGATGAACGCCCTGCCGACGTGCATGCGGTGGGCGACCTGGCCGGAGATCTCCCACGGCGTCTCGGACACGTGGTCGATGACGATCGGCAGGTCGCCGACGCCGATGGCCGTGCGCAGCAGGTGCACGCACCGCTCCTCGGTGAAGTCGGCGACGTCGTCACCCGGACGCAGGGAGACGGCGAACCGCCACCGCTTCGCGCCGTCGATGGACGTGAGGAACCCGTGCACGGCGGGGTTGCGCACGGTCAGCGCCACGATCTTGCGCCCGTCCAGCGGCTCGCGGAGGTCGGCGTCGAAGTAGATGTTGACCTTGCGTGCCAGGAGGTCCGAGCTGTCCTGCCCGACGCCGAGCATGCGGCGGACGGGACTGTGCGCGCCGTCCGCCACGACGAGGTGATCGGCGCGCACACGTTCTTCCCGCCCGGTGCGGTGGTCGCGCACCACCGCGACGACACCGTCGGGCCCGTTGTCCACCGCCACCACCTCCTGGTGGTAGCGCACGTCCGCGCCGGTCTCGACGGCGTGTGCGCGCAGCAGTGGTTCGAGCTGGTTCTGGTCGATCGCGGCCCACCGGCAGGGGCTCAGCGAGTCAGGGCCGGTGTCGAGGCGGTTGGGCAGCCGCAGCAGTTCCGGGCCCGCCACGGTCTCGGCGTGCGCGACGACGGTGTGGTCGGCGATCGGTGACCGCACCTGCCCGATGGCCTCCTCCAGGCCCACGGCCCGGTAGAGCTCCATCGTGCGCGGGTTGAGCGCACGGGCCCTGGGATCGGTCGACGGTTCGGGGTGGCGCTCCACCAGCACGGTCGGCACGCCGTACCAGGAGAGGAACACGGCGGCGGACAGGCCGGTCACGCCGCCGCCCGCGATCAGCACGGGAACGTCAGACATGGCGCTCCCACCGGTAGAACTCCTGCGCCATCGCATCCTTGGGCTCACGCCACGTGTCGGGGTCGTAGGCGGAGACGAACGGGCTCAGCTCCTCGCTGATCCGCCGGAAGCGGGGGTCGTCGCGATGCGCGCTCACCGCCTCGGGCAACGGGCGGTCGCTCTCCACCAGGTGCAGGTAGAGCTCGCCGAACCGGAACAGGCTGCGCCCTCGCACGCCGAGCGCGGTGGGCAGGCCGGAGTGGTCGTCGGAGCCGGCGAACACGGCGGCGACCTCGTCCGCGGCCTCTGGCACCATGCGGGCGACGATCAGTGTGCGGTGCACGCGACCTCCTCGACCTTCCGCTTGATCAGGGACATCTGGACGCGGCTGTTGGCGTTGATGCGCTTGGTCATCGCGGCGTCGTCCATGGGGGCGTCGGGTTTCATCGCGAAGTCCTGCACCCAGCGCATGCGCACGCCCGTGTCCAGCTGTTCGTAGGTCCAGCGGATGTGCATCCGCTCGAACGGCCCGGTCTCGACGCGCCGGGCGGTGACCGTCCTGGTGGCCCGGTCCGCGACGCGCTCGGACACCCAGCTCCACACCCGGCCTGCCTCGTCCGGGTGCATGGTGAGGCGGAACAGCACGCGGTCACCGTCGCGTTCGAGCACCTCGGCCGAGGCGTACTCGCTGAACAGCTCCGGCCAGTGCTCGACGTCGTTGGTGCGTTCCCACACCAGCTCCATCGGCGCGTCGATGACGATCTCGTTCTCGGTGTGCCCGCTCATCCTCAGGCCCTCCCCGGCAGCAGGGCCAGCAGTTCGCGCGGCGACTGGTGCGTCAGCAGCTCGGCGTCCTTGGCCACGCCGTGGTCGCGTTGCAGCTCGGCCAGCACGCCCATCACGCCCAGGGAGTCCACGCCGAGGTCGTCGAAGGTGCGGCCGGGGTCCGTGACCTGCTCGCTCGTCACGGGAACCCCGGTGCACCGGCTGATCAGCGCTGCCAGGTCGTCGGGGGAAAGTCGGGTGTCCACGTCACACACCTCCGATGGTCGGTGATTCCGGGTGGCGCAGCACGAGCGCCGAGTTCCCGCCGTACACGCCGCGGGACAGCACCAGGACGGTGCACAGGTCGACCGGACGTGCGGCGCCGGTGACCAGGTCGAGGTCGAACCGGCAGTCGCGCACGCCGGGGGTGGGCGGCACGAGGCCGTGTTCGAGGGCCAGCACCGCGGCGGCGACGTCGAGCACGGCCGCTGCGGCGTAGCAGCGCCCGTACCCGGCTTTGGGCGCGGTCACCGGCACCCGGTTCGCGCGCTCGCCCAGCAGCAGGTGCAGCGCCTCGGCTTCGGCGGCGTCGGCACACGGGTCGGCCATCGCGTCGAGGAACACCGCGTCCACGTCGTCGGGGGTCAGCCCCGCCTCGGCCAGCGCGCCCGTGGCGGCCCGCAGCAGTCCCTGCGTCGACCGGTCGAACCGCCGCCGGCCGGTGTAGGTCGCGCCGTGCCCCGCCACCACCGCTTTCACGGTGGCGCCCCGCTGGTGCGCGGCGCCGGCGTCCTCCACGACGAGGATGGCGCCGCCCTCGGCCGGTGCGAACCCGCCGGCCCGCTCGGTGAACGGCTGGTAGGCCGCTGCCGGGTCACCGGACGTGCTGAGCAGCCCCAGCCCGAGCTGGCAGCACATCGCGTACGGGCAGAACGGGGCCTCCGCGCCGCCGACGAGCATGGCCCGCGCGCCTCGGCGCAGCTCACCGCCGGCAGCGGCGAGGACGTCCAGGCCGCCCGCCTCGTCGGCGACCAGCACCCCGGACGGGCCGCGCAGGCCGTTGCCGATGGAGACCTGACCGGAGCACGCGGCGTAGAACCAGGCGATCGACTGGTAGGGGCCCACGTGCGCGGGACCGTTCCGCCACAGCCGTTCGATCTCCCGCTGGCCGAACTCCACACCGCCGCTGTAGCTGGCCGTCATCACGCCGAACTCGAAGGGGTCCACCTCCGCCGGGTGCAGCGCGGCATCGCGCAGCGCAAGGTCGGCGGCGGCGAGGGCGAAGTGGGTGAACCGGTCGGTCTGCACGGTGATCCGCGGGTCGACCCACCCGGCCGGTTCGAACCCGGTCACCTCGCCCGCCACGGTGACCGGGTAGGGGTTGGGCTCGAACCGCCCGATCGGTGCCAGCGCCAGCTGCCCGTCCCGCACGGCGGCCCAGAACTCGCCGACCCCGAGTCCGTTCGGGGCGATCACACCGAGACCGGTCACGACGGGCGCCGGACCGGTGGTCGCGGGGCTCACGGCCGTCCCGCTCTCGTCAGCACCACCGCGGACTGGAACCCGCCGAAGCCGCTGCCGACCGACAGCACCACGTCCAGCCGGCGTTCCCTGGCGGTGTGCGGCACGTAGTCCAGGTCGCACTCGGGGTCCGGCGTGTCCAGGTTGGCGGTCGGCGGGACCACGCCGTGGACGAGGGCCAGCGCGCAGGCGGCCAGCTCGATGGAGCCGATCGCGCCCAGCGAGTGGCCGATCATCGACTTGATCGAGCTGACCGGCACCTGGTGCGCGCGCTCGCCCAGCAGCCGGTGGAACGCGGCGGTCTCGTGCCGGTCGTTCTGCCGGGTGCCGGAGCCGTGCGCGTTGATGTAGCCGATCTCCTCTGACGCCACCCCGGCGTGGTACAGCGCGCGCCGCGCGGCCTCGGCCATCTCGACGCCCTCCGTCGTCAGGCCGGTCATGTGGTGGGCGTTGCTGCGGGTGGCGAACCCCTCGACCTGCGCCAGCACCTCCGCGCCCCGGCGGCGGGCGTGGCCGAGCTCCTCCAGCACCAGCACGGCCGCGCCCTCACCGAGCACGAACCCGTCCCGGTCGCGGTCGAACGGGCGGGCCGCGTGCGCGGGGTCGTCGTTGCGCGTCGAGGTCGCGCGGATCGCGTCGAAACACGCCACCGTGATCGGTGAGATGGGGGATTCCGAGGCTCCCGCCACCACCACGTCGGCCCGGCCGTCCTCGATGAGGCGGGCGCCGTGGCCCACCGCGTCCAGTCCGGCCGTGCACCCGGTCGACACCGTCCGCACCGGCCCGCAGGCGCCGACCCGGTCGGCGACCTCCGCGGCCAGCGCGGCGGGGGACAGGGCGCAGTGCAGGAACGGCGAGGCCGCGCCCGCGTCGACCACCCACTGCTGCCCGCGGCGCGAGGTGGCCACGTAGTCCTGCTCCAGCAGCGTCGTGCCGCCCACGGCGGACCCCATGCAGACACCCAGCCGCCACGGGTCGGTGACGGGCACCTGCGCCTGTCGCCACGCCTCGTCGGCGGCAACGGCGGCGAACTGGACGTAGCGGTCCATCCGGGCGATCTCCGCGGCGGTCAGGCCCGCGTGCACCGGGTCGAAGTCGCACTCGGCGGCGATCCTCGACCGGAACTCCTCCGCGGCGAACAGGGTGATCGGCCGGGTGGTGGTGCGCCCGGACGTGATCAGCTCCCAGAAGGCCTTCGTCCCGATGCCGCCCGGTGCCACCACCCCCAGGCCGGTGACCGCCACCCGGCGCGTCACGACTCGTGCTCCGTGTCCACGTGCCCCAGCTCCGGCCGGGGCGCCAACGGGGACAGCTGGAACACCACGCGGGCCGGTGACGTCCCGGGGTTGCGGAGGCGGTGCCGCACCCCGATCGGCACCAGGATCGCCTGGTCCGTGCGCACCTCGTGCGGCACGTCGTCCAGGTCCAGCACCACAGAACCCTCGACGACGTAGAGGAACTCCTCGGAGTACGGGTGGTAGTGCTCGTTCACCTGTTCGCCCGGCCCGACCAGCACGACACCCATGAACCCGGAGGTGGCACCGACCGTCGCGGGGCCGAGCAGGACGCGGATGTCGCCACCGCGGCGGGTGTTGGGCGCGGCGTCGTCCTGGCTGACCGCGCGGTGGAGCTGGCCGGTCATGCCACCGCCCCCACCACGCGGTCGGTCACCAGCGACATCGGGCAGGCCTGGTGCACCAGCGGCGCCAGCCTGTCGGCGAGCGGCACGACAGGCATGCCGTTCGAGGACTCCACGAGGTGCACGACCATGTCCCTTCGTAGGAAAACCGTTGTGCCGCAGTCAGAATCCGACCCCGCGGAGGCGAGCAGCCGAGCCACCTCACCGGCCCGGCCCGGCAACGCCCGGTAGAACGCCGCCGCACGGGGCAGGTGACCGGGACTGCCGTCGCGGGAGGCGACCAGGCGCATGACCGAGCCGGCCAGGAAACGCCGCCTGCCGTCGTCGTCGGACAGGTCGCGGTCCTGCACCAGGTGTGGCCGCAACCGCTGCTCCACGGCCTGGATCTGCGGCTGCACGGCCAAGTGCCGGATCGCCTCCCCCGGCGGGCAGGTGATGTCCACGACCCGCACCACCACCGGCCCGACCATGAAGACCGACGTGCGGCTCAGCAGCGGGCGCGCGGCCTGCGGCCGGCCGGGCGGGGGTCCGGCGTAACCGGCCAGGATCTCGGCCACCGCCGCCTCCGACTCCGGGCGCACCGGGAACGTCAACGCATAGCGGTTCACGACTTCGCCTCCAGCAGTTGTCGTACGGCTTCGGTGCCCTGCGCGGTGGTCAGGCGGACGTGGTAGCGCGAGGACTCCCGCGTCGTCGCGCACGCGACCAGCGGGGCCGCCAGCCGCCGGTGGTCGGCGCCGCGCTCCCACGCGTGGAAGTGCGCGGCGCTCGACCACTCGCTGGTGATCATCCAGTCCTCCGGGTCGTCCTCGGACTGGCACAGCTGGTCGCCGAGGTAGCCCTCCACTTGCGACACCTGGAACCTGATCCCCCGGTAGGCGTCGAGGAAGCGGTCCTGCTCCGCTTCCGGGACCCGCAGGCGGAAGACCACCCGCAGCCGGTCGCGTTCGGATGTCTGGTGCTCCGCCGTCGACACCATCTCGTCTCCTCAGTGTGCACAGGATGAACGGGCAACCGCGTAGTCACCGAGCGTTGATCTGCCTGCGCCCGCCAGCAAGCCGGGGTCGGGCGTCAGGCAGAAGATCCACCCGATCGAGAGGACAAACCTCGGGATTCGGTCAGGAAGCCGGGTCCGGCTCGGAGGCGATCCGGCAGGCGTGCGAGGCCACCTCGCGCTCCACGCCCTCGGCGCGCAGCATCCGGAGGCACGTCCTGACGTCTTCCCTCTTGCCCGTCTTCGCGATCTTGCACGCCTTGAGCACGTTGCTGGTCGCCTCGTGCCCGTTCTCCATCACGTGGTCGATGCAGATGCCGGGGTCGGCCTGGGCGGGCGGCCCGATGAACGAGAACAAAGCCGTGGCGGTGAACACCATGCCGGTCAGACCGGCCGCTCGGGACAAACGCGACATCGGGTCGTCCTCTCCTGATCGCGCCGAACACGGCGCTGCGCCGACACCCGGCCGGGCGCCGGTCGCCATCGAGTACCTCAGGACGCGTCCGACAAGCCGATCCGGCCGGCCCAGCCCTCGATCGAGCGCAACGCCGCCCGTTCGAGGGAGGACGCTCCTCGCGGCGTGCGCGGCGGGTTGATCACCACCGCGTTCGGCAGCCCGATCGAGCACGGAATCCACTGCACGGGTGGGGGTTGCCGACGACGGCGGGAACCACTGTCCCAAGAGGATCGAGTGCCAGAGGATGAGCGACAGCACCGCGAGGTGCACCAGGTCCGGTCGCTGCGAAGGACCACCGGGGTGGGGCCGTGCTGGAACGTTTTCCCGCCACCGCAAGGGTTGCCGCAGCGCGGCTGAACGAGCACGCCCCGAGCACCGGGACCCCGTCGCTCAGGACGAGGGTGCGGGCTGTGCGCCGGGACCGGGCTGGGCCCGGATGTCCCCGATGTCGCCGACCTGGTGCCCCTCACCGCAGCGGATCTCGGTGCCGACCGGTGCGCCGCAGTCGCGGTGGGTCAGCACGACCGTGGGCCCGTCCGGGCTGGGCAGCCAGCGGTCGGCCCAGGTGAGCAGGCTGATGATCGCCGCGGCCAGGTCCCGCCCCTTGCCGGTGAGCCGGTACTCGTGCCGGCCGCGGGAGCCGGCGTCGTGGTAGGCGACCTTGGTCAGGATGTCCTGGGCGGTCAGCTCCCGCAGCCGGGCCGACAGCACGCCGCGGGTCATGCCGGTGTGGCGCAGGAAGTCGTCGAAGCGGCGGGTGCCGTAGAACGCCTCCCGCACGATCTGCCCTGCGCTGCGCGGCACGAGCACGTCCAGGGCGCGTTGCGCGGAGTCCGGGTCGAGCCGCCACGCCTCGCGGTCCCACCGCAGCTCGCGCGCGTCGTCGGTGGACTGCGCCTGCTGTGCGGCGGTGGCACCGGTCTGGTCGGGCTGCATGCGCGCACTCTGTCACAGGCGGCGTGCGCTACCTTGCTGAGTATGGTCAACAGTACTCAGCCCGTGCGGCGGTTCGTGGCGCTGGGCGACAGCCTCACCGAGGGAGTGGGCGACCCCCGCCCGGACGGGAGCCTGCGGGGCTGGGCGGACGTCCTGGCCGGCGAGCTCGACCACGCCTGGCCCGGCCTGCGGTACGACAACCTCGCCGTGCGCGGGTGGTGCGCGCGGCACGTGCTGGAACACCAGGTGGAGCCGGCGCTGCGGCTGAAGCCCGACCTGGTCAGCGTCATGGTCGGCGCCAACGACGCGTTCGACCGGACCGGCTTCGACAGCACGGCGGTCGGCCGCGCGCTGTCCGACACCGTGGCCGCCCTGCGCGACGGTGGCGCCCGCGTGATCATGGCGACCCTGCCAGACATCACCCGCCGCTGGCCGGGACCCGCGAACCTGCACCAGGCGACGCGCTCGCGGTTCCGGCACGTCAACGACCTCGTGCGCACGATCGCGGACCAGCACGACGCGGTCATGCACGACCTGTGGCACGACGAGCGCACCTACGCGCCGCGCATGTGGTCCATCGACCGCGTCCACCCCGGCACCCACGGCCACGCGGGCATCGCCCACACCTTCGCCGAGCTCCTCGTCGGCCGCGCCCGCACGCCCTGGCTCCCCGCCGGACCACCGGTCAGCGCGGCACAGCGGCTGGCCGAGGTCCGTTCGCTGTACGCCATCGTCCGGTCCGACTTCCGCCGCAGCCTGCCCAGTCAGCTCCCACGCGGCCGGTGGGACGCGATCGGCCCGGGCCACTTGACGGGACCGTAGACTGTTGAATTGAAGAATTCTTCAAGTCGACAGGTCGTGGGCCGGTGAACGAGTTCGAGGACAACCTGCTCCTGCGCGTCGAGCAGGCGCAGAGCGCGGTGCGCAGGGCGGTGGAGCAGCAGGACGAGTACGCCGCCGAGATGCACGCGGCAGATCTGGCCAACCTGCGGCGCCTGGCCGCCGAGCACGGTGTGGCGGTCGACGCGCCGCGGGAGGGATGAGCGGTGCCCGTTCCGCTGTACCAGGCGAAGGCGGAGTTCTTCCGCATGCTCGGCCACCCGGTGCGCATCCGGGTGTTGGAACTCCTCCAGGACGGTCCCCAGGCCGTGCGCGACCTGCTGGCCGAGATCGAGGTGGAGCCGTCCAACCTGTCCGCCCAGCTGGCCGTGCTGCGCAGGTCCGGCATCGTCACGGCGACGCGTGAGGGTTCGACCGTGGTGTACGCGCTCGCCGGTGCCGACGTGGCCGATCTGATGAAGGCCGCGCGGCGGATCCTGACCGAGCTGCTGGTGGGGCAGAACGAGCTGCTGGAGCAGCTGCGCGAGAACTCCGCGTGAGAACCTTCCTGCCCGCCAAGGCGGACTGGTCGGCCGCGGCACCTCGGGATCTCGTCGCGGGGTTGACGGTCGCGGTGGTGGCGTTGCCGCTGGCGCTGGGGTTCGGCGTTGCGTCGGGGCTGGGTGCGGCCGCGGGGCTGGCGACGGCCGTCGTCGCGGGGGCGCTGGCGGCCGTGTTCGGCGGGTCGAGCCTGCAGGTCTCCGGTCCCACCGGTGCGATGACGGTGGTGCTGGTGCCGATCGTGGCGGAGTTCGGTCCGGGCGGGGTGCTGACCGTCGGGCTGATGGCGGGGGTGTTGCTGCTCGTGCTGGCGGCGGCCAGGGCCGGGCGGTACATGCGGTACGTGCCGGCTCCGGTGGTCGAGGGCTTCACCATCGGCATCGCGGCGGTGATCGCGCTGCAACAGGTGCCCGCCGCTCTGGGTGTTCAGGCCGGGGGCGGGCACAACGTCGTGGTCGGCGCCGTGCGCGCGTTCGGCTCCGGGCCGTCCTGGCCCGCCGCCGCGTTGGCCGGGGGAGTGGCCGTGGTCATGCTCCTCGGCGCACGGTGGAAGCCGGCGATCCCGTTCTCGCTCCTGGCGGTCGCGCTGGGCACGGTGGTCGCGGAGCTGTGGTCCCTGCCCGTGGCGCGGATCGGTGCGCTACCGGCGTTCCTGCCGGCACCTTCACTGTCCTTTGTGGATGTGACGGCGCTGTGGTCGCTGCTGCCGTCGGCGGTGGCCGTGGCGGCGCTGGCCGCGTTGGAGAGCCTGCTGTCCGCGACGGTCGCCGACGGCATGAGCGTGAACCAGCGGCACGACCCGGACCGCGAGCTGTTCGGCCAGGGCATCGCGAACGTCGTCGCACCCGTCTTCGGTGGCGTGCCGGCCACCGCGGCCATCGCGCGAACGGCGGTCAACGTCCGGTCCGGTGCCGGCTCACGACTGGCGGCCCTCGTGCACGCCGTGACGCTCGCCGTGATCATGCTGGCGGCCGCTCCCATGGTCGGGCGGGTGCCGCTGGCCGTGCTGGCGGGCGTGCTGATCGCCACCGCGGTGCGCATGGTCGAGGTCGGCTCGGTGCGGGTGCTGATGCGCGCCAACCGGTCCGACGCCGTCGTGCTCGCCCTCACGGCGGTCGCGACGCTGGTCCTCGACCTCGTCACCGCCGTGATCCTGGGCCTGGTCGTCGCCGGTGCCCTCGCGTTGCGCGCCGTCGCCCGGTCGGTCCGGGTCGACGAGGAACCGCTCGAACCCGGCGACCACGCCGAGGAGGAGCACGCCCTGCTCGCCGAGCACATCGTCGCCTACCGGCTCGACGGGCCGCTGTTCTTCGCCGCCGCGCACCGGTTCCTGCTGGAGCTGACCGAGATCGCCGAGGTCTCGGTGGTGGTGCTGCGCCTGTCCCACGTGTCCACGATGGACGGAACGGGTGCGCTGGTGCTGCGCGACGCCGTGGAGCGGCTGGAACGCCGGGGCATCACGGTGTTGCTGTCCGGAGTGCGGGAGGAGCACCGCCGGCAGCTCGAAACCCACGGGGTGCGCATGTTCGCGACCACTCCCGAGGCCATCGAGCACGCGCGTGGCCTGCTGCACGGCAACGGAACGCTACCGAGCTGACCTCCGCTGGTTCCGGCGTCCCTGCGCCACCATGAGCGGGATCGCGCGCAGCCCGAACCGCGGGAAGACGTCACCGAACCGGGCCAGCGCCCCACGCCACTTCGGAACGGTGACGACCGGCCGCGGCCTGTCGAGCACACGGGCCACAGCGGCGGCGATGTCGGCGGGCTGCAACAGCGTGCCGGAGAACGACAGCGCCGCCGACGGGTCGTCCAGCTTGTCGTAGAGCATCGGTGTCCAGATGCCGTCCGGGCAGATGCACGAGATGTCGACGTCCCGCACGCCCGCCACCCGCAGGTCGGCGAGGGTGCTGAGGCTGAAGCCGATGGCCGCGTGCTTGGAGGCCGCGTACACCGCCTCGCCCGCGACGGCCGTGATGCCCGCCAGCGACACGATGTTCACGACGTGCCCGCCACCGTGACCGCGCATGGCCTCGATGGCGGCCACGGTTCCGTTGATGGTCCCGAGGGTGTTGACCTCGATCATCAGCCTGCGGGTGGCGGCGTCCTGCTCCCACGCCGGCCCGGTCACCAGCACTCCCGCGTTGTTGACCCACACGTCGAGCCGGCCCGCGCGGGCCACGATGTCGTCGCGCGCCGCTTCCACCGCCTCGTGGTCGCGCACGTCGAGCACCCGTGCCGCGGCACCGATCTCGGCGGCCGTCGCGGTCGCGGTGGCCTCGTCGACATCGGTCACCAGCACCGTGTAGCCGCGTTGCACCAGCATCTTCGCCACGAGCTTGCCCACGCCGCGCCCGGCACCGGTGACGACCGCGCCCCTCATCGCAGACCCGCCGGGGTCTTCTCCCTGATCATCGAGTCGTACCGGTCCAGCAACGCCATCGCTCACTCCCACCCGGTTCGGTTCACGCCACCGTAAGCGGTGAGCGGTGGAGCAGGGACCCTGAACCGTTCGGGCTAAAGATCGGCATTCGACGGGCTTGCGGCACTCTGCGGTGACGTGGCCATCACTCCTCCTGACCCGGACGACATCACCAGCGCGGCGGACTTCGTGGCCGGCCTGCGCCGCCTGCGGCAGTGGTCGGGGTACACGTTCCGCCAGCTGGAAGGCAAGGCCGCGGCGGTCGGCGACGTGCTGCCGTCGAGCACCACCGCGACGGCGCTCAACCGCTCCTCCCTGCCCCGCGAACAGCTGGTGTCCGCATTCGTCCGCGCCTGCGGTCTCGACGACGACGCCGTGCGGAAGTGGCTCGACGCCCGTCAGCGCCTCGCGACGGGCATCGAGCCACCTCCCCCTGTTCCCACTCCTCGCAAACGGCGCAGGTTCGTGGTGCCGCTGGCGATCGGGTTCGTGGTGGTGATCGCCGCGACGGCCACCTTCCTGCTGTGGCCGACGGGTCCGCGCAACGGCCGCTCCCTGTTGAAGGTCGGCGACCTGTGCGTGGGCGAGGGCCGCGAGCGCAACGGCCGGACGGACCGCGAGCTGGCGGTGCTGCGCCCGTGCGAGGGCGTCGTGCCCGAGACGTCGCTGACCGAGGTCGCACCGGACACGTTCCAGATCGAGTGGTTCCACCCCAGGCACGGCGTGGGCTGCCTGGGCGTGGACGACGCGAAGCTGGAGGCGGAGGCGCTGGTGTCACCGCACAACTGCACGGGCGCGGCGCACCAGCGCTTCCTGTTCGAGGCCGACGACGACGGCGGCTACCGCCTCCGGCCCGTGCACAGCGGTCTGTGCATCGGGGTGCTGGGCGGCCCGTCGGACCTCGTCGCCGGCTCCGAGCTCGCCCAGCAACACTGCTCCGGCGAGGAGGACCAGCGGTTCACGCTGGTCAGCACCTGACCGCGGACCCGCCGCCCACGAGGTTCTCGTCCCACACCCAGCCGGCCACCGGCTGGTCGACGACGCGCACCCAGGTCCAGGTGTTGCCCGCGCTGTTCGTGACGTAGCAGTGGTAGTGCAGGTTGACCGTGTTGTCGACGTACCCGTCGATGCTGCAGCCCGAGTAGGGGCCGGCGGACCGGATCGGGATGCTCGACTTGGCCGCACGGCCTCGGTTGAAGGTGTCCTTCGCCGAGTGCGAGTGCTGGCTGCACGCCAGCGCGCCGACGTCGGACGCGGAAGCCGAAACCGGGATCGCGACACCACCGGCGGCGAGCGCCGCGATGGCGAACAAAGCCTTGAACGAAGCCATGACCAACCTTCCGTGAGTCGAACCGAACGGCCTCAACCCTCGGACCGGAAGATCGGTCGGCACAACGGAAACGCCTGTTCGGAACAGTTCCGAACAGGCGTTCCCGGCCGGGGCCGCTACCTGACGACCCGGTACCGCAGGTGGTCGACGGCGGGGGAGTGGTGCGTCTCGACGCGTTCGAGCCTGATCGCGGAGCCGAGCGCGCCGAACAGCGGTGTGCCGCCGCCGACGAGCAACGGGACCACGTGCACGAAGATCTCGTCGACCAGTCCGAGCGGCAGCGCCTGCTGCATCACCGTGGCGCCGTGCAGACCGACCCACCGGTCGCCGGCCGCCTCCTGGGCCTGCTCGATCGCGCTCGCCACGCCGTCGGTGACGAAGGTGTAGCCGGGGTGCTCCCCCGCCGGCGCGGTGTGGGTCACCACGAAGCTCCGACAGCCGGGGGCCGGGCCGCCGGGACCCCACGCGTCCACGGTCTTGTCGAACGACGTGCGGCCCATCACCACGGCGCCGCAGAGGGCGACCGCCTCCTCGAGGTACCGGCGGTCCGCGTCGGCCGGGTCCTCGAACAGCCAGTCGTGCAGGCTGCCGGCACCGTCGCCGAACGGGTTGTCGCGACTGGCACCGGGACCGGTGACGTAGCCGTCGAGCGAGATCGACATGTCGCAGATGACGAGTCCCATGGTTCGTGTCCTTCCGCCTCAACCGTGCTCTCGCGGACACGTCGAACGGGCGGAGGTCTTTTCGACAGCCCGAGGACGTTCAGGAACCCCGCCGCTCCAGCCAGTCCAGGATCGCCGTCGTGGTCTCCTCCGGCTTCTCCTGCTGGATCCAGTGGCCGGAGTCGAGGCTGACCACCTCCGCACCGGGCACGAAGTCGGTCAGGTTCTCCAACCTCGCGACCGCGTCCCGATCGCCGTAGATCATGAGCGCCGGCTGGTGGACGACCGGGTCGGCCTCTCCCAGCAGATGCCAGTCGCGGTCGAGGTTGCGGTACCAGTTGACGCTGCCGGTGAAGCCCGTCGACTCGAACGCGGCCACGTAGACGGCCAGCTCGTCGTCGCTCAGCAGCGGCTCGCCGAGCGGCGTCTCCTGCCGGGCGAGGTCGATCAGCGCCATGCCCGGCCTCGGCGCCCTGGGCGGCTCGTTCTTGCGGTAGAGGTTGCGCAGGAACCGGTGCGTGTTCGCGTCGAACACGGCGTCCGCCACGCCCGGCTGCCGGGTGAAGTGGACGAAGTAGAAGTCGGGGCCGAGCACCTCCTCCACGACCTCGACCCACGGCCGGTCGCCGCGCACCTGGTAGGGCAGGCTGAGGCCGACCACCCCGTTCACCCGCTTCGGGTGCAGCAGGGCCAGCCCCCAGACGGCGAACGAGCCCCAGTCGTGCCCGACGAACGTGGCGTCCTCGTAGCCGAAGTGGTCGAGGAGCGCGACGAGGTCACCCGTCAGGTGCGCGATGTCGTAGTCCGCCACCCCCGCAGGCCGCGACGAACGGCCGTACCCCCGCTGGTTCGGGACGATGACGTGGTACCCGGCTTCGGCGAGGGCGGGCATCTGGTGGCGCCACGAGAAGGCGTGCTCCGGCCAGCCGTGGCAGAGCACGATCGGCTTGCCCGCGTTGTGCCGGCCTGCTTCGAAGACTTCGAGCTCCACGCCGTTGACGGGGATGAGGGTGGGCTCGGGGAACGCGGTCGGTGAGGTCATGCGGCGATCCTGCTGACCGAAACCGGTCATCCCATGACCGCTTTCCGTGGAAATCTGTCCGGCGTGCGAACCGACCGGCTGGTGGCCGTCCTCCTGCTGCTGCAACGCCGTGGGCAGGTGACCGCAGCGGAGGTCGCGCGCGAGCTGGAGGTCTCCGAACGCACCGCCCGCCGCGACCTCGACGCCCTGGCCATGGCCGGGGTACCCCTGTACTCCACGCAGGGCCGTGGCGGCGGCTGGCGCCTGGTGGGCGGCGCCCGCACCGACCTGTCCGGCCTGACCGCGGGGGAGGCCCGCGCCCTGTTCCTGGTCGCCGGGCCGGCCTCGGTCGCGACCCCGGCCGTGAAGACAGCCCTGCGCAAGCTCGTGCACGCCCTGCCGGAACCGTTCCGCGTGCAGGCCGAGGCGGCGGCGTCGTCGATGGTCGTGGACCCGCGGCACTGGGGGTCGGGCTCGTTCCCGCCACCACCTCGTTCCCTCGACGCGCTCCAGGACGCGGTGATCCGCGGCCTCCAGGTGCGCCTCGGTTACGTCGACCGCGAGCAGGCGCCGACCGAACGGACCGTCCACCCGCTGGGCATCGTCGCCAAAGGACAGTCGTGGTACCTCGTCGCCCACACCGAGGCCGGTCGGCGGACCTTCCGGGTCGATCGGGTGACGTCGGTCGACGTGACCGGCGAACCCGCGCACCGACCGGCGGACTTCGACCTCGCCGAGAGCTGGCGCGAGATCGCCGACGAGGTCGATCGCAAGCGGGCACCCCTGGAGGTGCGGGCGGTGTGCGTGCCTGGTGCGGTGGGCGTGCTCCGGATCGCCTTCGGTGGCCGGCTGGAAGTGGGAGGGGCTGCCGCGGACGGCCGGGTGGAGGTCGTGATCCGCGGACGGGACGAGCACGTGGTGGCCGGTGAGCTCGCGGGGCTGGTCGAGTGGGTGGAGGTGACCGGTCCCGCGGGCGTGCGGGAGCACCTGGCCGGGATCGGCAGGACGCTGGTGTCGCGGTACGGGTGAGCGGTGAGATCCGGTCGGTGCACGCGCCGGACGACCACAGGTCAGACTTGCCGGTATGAACGAGACCGTCCAGGAGTTCACGCGGCTGCGAGCCGCCATCGAGGGGCACCTGCCCGACACCGCGCCGTTCCGGCCCGGCGCAACCCAGGACGACCTGGACCGGCTCGCCGCCGCGACCGGCCTCGTGCTGCCGGAGGAGCTGTGCGCGCTGCTGCGGGCCTCGGACGGTCAGGACGATCCCGACCAGCTGTACGGCTCGATCAACTACCTCCACTTCCTGCCCGTGGACGAGATCATCGAGATGCACCGGATGCTGACCGAGGTGGTCGAGGACATGGCCACTCCTCTTGAGCAGCCCGCCCACTACCGGTGGACCGTGTGGTCGCGGTCTTGGCTGCCGTTCCTCGCGTTCCAGGGCGACTGCTACCTGCTGGACCTGGAGCCCGGTGAGCTGGGGACGGTGGGGCAGGTCGTGTTCCGGCCGAACGTGCCCGACCTGGGGGAGCCGATCGCGCCGTCGCTGACGGCGTTCCTCGCGCGTGCTGCCGATCTGATCGAGAGTGGTCGGGCCCAGGTGGAGGAGAGCACGCTCGTTCTTGCCGACCTGTACTGACGTTGGTCGGCGTGCGCTCGCCAGACCGACCACGTCGGGCTGCACGACCACTGCGCACCACGTGACCGTTGCGCTGGGTTGAGGACGATCCCGCCCGGCAGGAACGACAGGGTCGCGTTCTCGACTCGGTCGGACAGCAGCCGGCGTGTCGCGTCCGCACGGTGGGCAACGTCCAATGCGACCATCGACGCCGATCGATGATTGCTTCCATCGAAGACGATCGATAGAGTCTTGCTTCGAAACTCTTCGATGCAAGGAGTCGTGCAGTGAGCGATCACCCGGTCGTCGTCGTAGGCGCCGGCCCCACAGGCCTGGCCGCGGCAGCACATCTGGTCCAGCGGGGCGAGCACGTCCTCGTGCTGGAAGCGGGCGACCGGGCAGGAGCGGCGGTGTCGCAGTGGAACCACGTCCGCCTGTTCTCACGCTGGGACGAGCTGATCGACCCCGCTGCCGAAAAGCTGCTCACCGCAACAGGATGGGTACGCCCGCAGGCCGGCACCTGCCCGACCGGCGCGGACTGGGTCGACCTGTACCTCGCACCGCTCGCCGAGGCGCTCGGCGACCGCGTCCGGTTCGGTGCGCGCGTGGTCGGTGTCGCACGGCGTGGCCGGGACCGGGTGGTGGACGCGGGCCGGCAAACCGAGCCCTTGACGGTGCACGTCCACAGCGAGTCCGGTGAGGAGCGCATCGCGGCACGAGCGGTGATCGACGCATCCGGCACGTGGAACTCGCCCAACCCCCTGGGCGGCGACGGCCTGCCGGCCAAAGGGGAGAAGGCAGCGCGGATCAGCTACCGGACACCGGACCTCGCGGCGCAGCGCGATCGGTACGCGGGAAAGCGGATCGCGGTCGCCGGAAGCGGCCACTCGGCGCTCACCGCTCTCGTCGCACTCGCGGAACCGGAGTTGGGTGCGACGATCGTGTGGCTGTTGCGCCGGGACTCGGTCGGCACGACGTTCGGTGGCGGAGAAGCCGACCAACTGCCGGCTCGTGGTGCCCTGGGACTGAAGGCGCAGAAGGCGGTGGACGCCGGTCGCGTCGAGATCGTCACCGGGTTCTGCACCGCCGCGGTCGAGCGCGAAGACGACGGCAGGCTGACGCTGGAGTCGTTCGACGGACGAAAGGTCGGCGGCCTCGACGAGGTCGTGGCGCTGACCGGGTTCCGGCCGGACCTGTCGTGGCTGTCGGAGGTCCGGCTCGACCTCGACCCGGTGCTGCAGGCGCCGACGGGGCTGGCGCCGCTGATCGACCCGAACGTGCACTCGTGCGGCACGGTCTACCCACATGGTGAAAGCGAGTTGCGGCACCCCGAGCCGGGCGTTTACCTGGTGGGCATGAAGAGCTACGGCCGTGCGCCGACCTTCCTCGCGCTGACCGGCTACGAGCAGGTGCGTTCGGTGGTCGCGCGGATCGCGGGGGACCACGAGGCCGCGGGGCGGGTCGAGCTCGTGTTGCCGGAGACCGGGGTGTGCGGTGGTGCGGGTGTGTTCGACGCTCCCGCCGGAGAGTGCAGCGGCCTTGTCGGCTGACACCACGACGGCGCGGCCCGGCGTCGACCGCGGGATGCGGCGCGTGCTGGTCGTGCTGTGCACCACCGAGATCATCAGCTGGGGCGTGCTCTACTACGCGTTCCCGGTCCTGCTGCCGACGATCAGCGCGCGCACCGGGTGGTCGCTAGCGGCGATCACGGCCGGGTTCTCCGCGAGCCAGGTCGTGGCGGGTCTGGTCGGCATCCCGGTCGGCAGGCTGCTCGACCGGCACGGGCCGCGCGCCATCATGACCACCGGTTCCGCCCTCGCCGTGGTCGCGCTCGTCGCGCTGGCCAGTGCGCGTTCTCCGGTGTGGTTCTCCGCCGCGTGGCTGCTGACCGGCGTCGCCATGGCCGGGGTGTTCTACGCGCCCGCGTTCGCCGCGCTGACCCGCTGGTACGGAACGCGCCGGGTCACGGCGCTGACCGCGGTGACGTTGGTCGGCGGGCTGGCCAGCACGGTGTTCGCGCCGCTGACGGCCGTGCTGAACGACCGCCTGGACTGGCGCGGCACCTACCTCGTGCTGGCCGCAATCCTCGCCGTCACAACGGTTCCACTGCACTTCCTGGGTTTGCGGCTGCCGTGGCCCGCGGTCGAGCACGAAACCGTCCACACCCCGTCGGTGGTGGCGCGCAGCAGGCCGTTCCTGGTGCTCGTGGTCGCGATGAGCCTGGCCGCGTTCAGCGTGTACGCCGTCGTGATCAACCTCGTGCCGCTGCTCACCGAACGCGGCATGACGACGACCGCGGCCGCCGTCGCGCTCGGGCTGGGCGGGATCGGCCAGGTGCTCGGCAGGCTCGGGTACGGCAGGTTGTCCGCGCGGACGTCGGTGCGCGTGCGGACCTTGCTGGTGCTGCTGGTCAGCGCGGCGGTGACGGTGGCGCTGGGCGTGGTGCCCGGACCGGCTCTGCTGCTGGTCGCCGGGTCGGTGCTCGCCGGCGTCACGCGCGGGATCTTCACGCTGGTGCAGGCGACCGCGATCACGGACCGGTGGGGTGCTGTCCACTACGGACGGTTGAACGGCCTGCTGACCGCGCCGGTGATGCTCACGTCGGCGGTCGCACCGTGGGCGGGCAGTGCGCTGGCGGCGTGGCTGGGTGGTTACGCGGCCGTGTTCGTCGTGCTGGGGGTGGTCGGGGTGCTGGCGGCCGCGTTGTCGACCGCCAGCGTGCCGCGTTAGCCGAGCAGTTCGGCGAGCAGGGCGCGCACCCGCCGGTCGATGTCGTCGCGGATCGGCCGCACCGCGTCGACGCCCCGGCCAGCGGGGTCGTCGAGCTGCCAGTCCAGGTAGCGCTTGCCGGGGAACACCGGGCAGGTGTCACCGCACCCCATCGTGATCACCACGTCGGACGCCTCGACATCCTCGGTCGTGAGCTTCGAGGGCACCTCGGCGGTGATGTCCAGCCCCCACTCGGCCAGCGCCGCGGCGGCGGCCGGGTTGACCTCCTCCGCCGGCGCCGACCCGGCGGAGCGCACCGCGATGCGGCCCATGCCGTGGTGTTGCAACAGCGCGGCGGCCATCTGTGAGCGGCCGGCGTTGTGCACGCAGACGAACAGCACCTCGGGGGTGTGGGACACGGCGCTCTCCTCGGACCGGAGTTTGTCGATGCGGATCACACCCGCTGTATCGACTTTTGTCAATCCAAGTCGCTATGGTTCACGCCATGACGAGCCAGGACCAGGTGCTGCTCGACTCGGCGACCGCCGCCCGCCTGTTCAAGGCGCTCGGCGACCCGATCCGGGTCGAGCTGGTCGGGCTGGTGCGCCGGACGCAGGGGCAGGAGGCGTGCTTCTGCGACCTCGCCGACCAGTTCGACATGCCGCAGTCCTCGCTCAGCCACCACCTCAAGATCCTCGTGCAGGCCGGTGTGCTGAGCAGGGAACGCCGCGGGACGTGGAGCTGGTACCGCGTCGACAACGCCGCGATCGACGCGCTGGCGGCCGTGCTGGCGCCGGGCGGGCCGCTGCGCGACGCCAGCACCTGCTGCGACTGACCCGACCACATCCCGGAGAACCCGTTGAGCACCACTCAGACCGCAGCACCGGACGTGCTGCACCGACTGTCCTTCCTGGACAGGCTGCTGCCGGTGTGGATCGGCCTCGCCGTGGTCGCAGGCCTGCTGCTCGGCCGGTTGGTGCCGGGCCTGCAGAGCGTGCTGGACGCGGTGCGGATCGGCGAGGTGTCGCTGCCGATCGCCCTGGGCCTGCTGCTGATGATGTACCCGGTGCTCGCGAAGGTCCGCTACGACGAGCTCGGCACCGTCACCCGCGACCGGCGGACGATGCTGCTGTCGCTGGTGCTGAACTGGGTCCTCGGGCCCGCGCTGATGTTCGCGCTGGCCTGGACCTTCCTGGCCGACCTGCCCGAGTACCGCACCGGACTGGTCGTCGTCGGCCTCGCCCGCTGCATCGCGATGGTCATCATCTGGAACGACCTGGCCTGCGGCGACCGTGAGGCAGCCGCAGTGCTCGTCGCGCTGAACTCGGTGTTCCAGGTGGTCATGTTCGGTGTGCTCGGCTGGTTCTACCTCGACCTGCTACCCGGCCGGCTCGGCTTGGACACCGCATCCGTCGACTTCTCCGCGTGGGAGATCGCCAAGTCCGTTCTCATCTTCCTCGGCATCCCGCTGCTGGCCGGCTACCTCAGCCGCAAGCTGGGGGAGCGGTCGAAGGGCCGGGAGTGGTACGAGTCGAAGTACCTGCCGCGCGTCGGCCCGATCGCCCTCTACGGGCTGCTGTTCACGATCGTCATCCTGTTCGCGCTGCAAGGCGAGAACATCACCAGCCGCCCGCTCGACGTCGCCCGCATTGCTCTGCCGCTGCTGGTCTACTTCGCCATCATGTGGGCCGGCTCCTACGCGCTGGGCAAGGCCGCTGGGCTCTCCTACGAGCGGACCACAACGCTCGCGTTCACCGCGGCGGGCAACAACTTCGAGCTCGCCATCGCCGTGGCGATCGGAGTGTTCGGCGTGACCTCCGGGCAGGCGCTCGCGGGCGTGGTCGGTCCGTTGATCGAGGTTCCGGTGCTCGTCGCACTCGTCTACGTGAGCCTGTGGCTCCGGCGTCGCTGGGCAGCTCGTGCCCAGCTCTGACGTCGTGGTGATCGGCGGCGGGCAGGCGGGGCTCGCTGCTGCCTTCTACCTGCGCCGCGCGGGCATCGACCACGTGGTGCTCGACGCACGACCCGTGCCGGGCGGCGCCTGGCCGCTCACGTGGAACTCGCTGCGGCTGTTCTCCGTCGCGCGCCACAGCTCGTTGCCCGGCTGGCCGATGTCGCCGTTCCCGGACGGTTACCCGACCGCGCAGCACGTCGTCGACTACCTCACCGCCTACGAGAAGCGCTACGACATCCCCGTGCAGCGGCCGGTCCAGGTGCGCGAGGTCGGCCGGGACGAGCACGGCCTGCTCGTCCACACCGACAACGGAACGTGGTCGGCACGGCACGTCGTCAGCGCGACCGGCACGTGGTGGCGGCCGTTCCGGCCGTCGGTGCGGCTGCCTGGGCGTCAGCTGCACACCGTGGACTACGCCGGCCCACAGGAGTTCGCGGGCCGGAAGGTCGTCGTGGTCGGCGGCGGCAACTCCGGTGCGCAGATCGCGGCCGACCTGCTGCCTCACGTCGAGCTGACGTGGATGACCCGCCGGCCACCGCGGTACATGCCCGACGAGATCGACGGCAAGGCCCTGTTCGACATCGCCACCCGCCACGGCGGCGTCGGCGAGCTCGGTGACATCGTCGCGGTGCCGGCCGTGCGGGAGGCACGCGACAGCGGCCTCCTCGTCGCCACACCGATGGATGACGGCGTCCTCGCCGACGCTGACGCCGTCCTTTGGTGCACCGGCTTCCGGGCTGCGCTCGGCCACCTCGCACCGTTGCGGCTGCGCGCCGCCAACGGCCGCATCGCCGTCGACGGCACCACCGCGGTCGAGGAACCACGCCTGCACCTGGTCGGGTACGGCAGCTGGACCGGTCCGGCGTCCGCCACGCTCATCGGCGTCGGGCCGACCGCCAAAGCGACCGTCGCGAAGATCGCCGCCTCCCTCGCGTGACGGTCAGACCCGCTGTTCGGCCGGCTCCTGGAGCTCAGCGCGGTGCGCGTCCAGCAGCCGCCGGCGCTTCTCGGCACCGCCCCGCAGCCGGTGCAGGCGGTACGAACCGGGCTTGCGCCCCTCGTCGGCCAGGTGGTCGGGGATGCCCTTGCAGATGCTCTCCTTGACCTTGGCGCCGAGGCTGCCGCCGACGTGCACGCCGACCGCGACGTCGGACCTGGTGGCGAGCTGGAAGATGCCCGCCGCGCGGCCCAGGCTGATGCACTGCGCGTAGAAGCCCTGGTGCAGGAGCTCCGGCTGCTCGCCCGCGAGCCGGCTGAGCACGGTGTCGGCGGCGCGCGCACCCGTCGGGATCGCGTTCAGGCAGCTCATCCGCAGTGCCAGACCGGACGGCGCCATGGCGTCCCCGGCCGCGACGACGCGCTCGTCGTCCACGCTCGTCAGCGTCTCGTCGGTGAGCAGCCTGCCCGCCGTGTCGGTGGTGAGACCGCTGCGCAACGCCAGGTCCGGAACGGCGAAGCCCACCGTCCACACGGTGACCGCGCTCGCCAGCTCCCTGCCGTCGGCCAGCCGCACGGCGTCCCTGGTCACCGCCGTCACCTTCGCGTCGCCGCCCTCGACCACGGTCACGCCGAGCGCCGCCAGCCGCCGTGCGACCGCGCGCCGGCCGCGGGCGTGCAGGTACGGGCCGAGAACACCGCCGCACACCAGCGTGACCCGGCGGCCCAGCTCCGCCAGCTCGGCCGCGGTCTCGATGCCGGTGGGACCGGCTCCGACCACCGTCACCGGCGCGGCGAGGGCCGTGTCGGCGAGAACCGAACGCAGCCGCTGCGCCGTCTCCAGCGTGGCGATCGGGAACGCGAACTCAGCCGCCCCCGGCACGTCCGGCTCGGCGTTGCCGCTGCCCACGGCGTAGACGAGGTAGTCGTAGCCGAGCGCCGAGCCGTCGGACAGCCGCACCCGGCGCCCGGCCGCGTCGATGACGTCCACCGCGTCCACCACGAGCCGAACGCCCTGCGCCAGAACGTCCTCGTACGCGACGACCGCCGCGTCCGACCCGCCCACCAGCTGGTGCAGGCGCACCCGGTGCACGAACTCGGACCGCGGGTTGACCAACGTGACCGCGACGTCCTCGCGCTGCGTCAGCCGGTTCGCGGCCATGACACCCGCGTACCCGCCACCGATAACGACCACGTGCGTGCTGCCGGCCATGACTGCCTCCTCCGTCTTTCGGGAATCGGCATGGAGACGGCGCGTCGCCGGACTTCGTGACACGACGTGTCCCAGGTCACTTCACGTGCTGACGGCCGGCTGCCGCTGCACACCGGCGAGCAGCACGTGGTCTCGCGTCAGCGGCGGCGCAGGGAGTTCCACACCACGTAGCCCCCCAGCAGCCATCCGGCGGCGAACAGCAGGATCGGCACGACCAGGGGCCACCCGAGCAGCAGGGTCGTCAGCGACGCAGCCGCCGCCAGGACCATGCCCACAAGGCCGTTGCGACTCCGCGGATCCATCGCCCTCCTCACGGTCGATCATCGGGCTTCCCGACGGCTTCACCACCGAAACGCGGTGGCGGTGTCACCTGATGGGTTGGTCATCCGGGTGAGTGCCTGCGCCAGCGTGGATCCGGCACCCGCGGTCCGAAATGATCCGGGCGTGCTGGACAAGATCGCAATCGTGGGCGTGGCGTGTCGTTTTCCCGGCGGGGTCGGCGATCTGGAGGGGCTGTGGTCGCTGCTGGCCGCGGGGCGTGAGGCGGTCGGGGCGCCGCCGCCCGGCCGGTTCGACGTCGAGCGGTACTGGGACTCCAACCAGATGCGGCCGGGCAAGTCCTACACGTTCGCGGGCGGTTACCTCGACGACATCACCGGGTTCGACGCGGACTTCTTCGGGATCAGCCCGCGTGAGGCGGTGTGCATCGATCCCCAGCAGCGGCTGCTGCTGGAGCTGGGTGTCGAGGCGCTCGACGACGCCGGGATCGACCCGGCGGCGCTGGCCGGTACGGATGCCGCCGTGTTCGTCGGCGTGTCCGCGCTGGACTACGGAGGGCAGCAGATGCTCATCCCGTCCGCGGTCGGTCCCTACACGAACTCCGGTGCCGCCCTGTCCAACACGGCGAACCGGCTGTCCCACCAGCTCGACGTGCACGGGCCCAGTCTCAAGGTGGACACGGCGTGCGCCTCGTCGCTGAACGCGGTCCACCTGGCCTGCGAGCACCTGCGGCACGGCGGCGGACGCGTCGCCTTCGCCGCCGGGGTCAACCTGCTGCTCAACCCCATCACCTACGTCGGGTTCGCCAAGGCGGGGTTCCTGTCGCCGACCGGGCGGTGCCGCCCGTTCTCGGCCCAGTCCGACGGGTACGTCCGCGCCGAGGGCGGTGGCGTGCTGGTCCTCAAGCGCCTGGCCGACGCGGTTGCCGACGGCGACCGCGTCCACGCCGTGATCGCGGGGTCCGGGACGAACAGCGACGGGCACACCAGCGGGCTGGTGCTGCCCAGCTGTGCGGCCCAGGAAGCGTTGCTGCGCCAGGTCTACGACCGGTTCGAGCTCGACCCGGACGACCTGGCCTACCTGGAGGCGCACGGCACCGGCACGCCGATCGGCGACCCGGTCGAGTGCCGGGCGATCGGCGGCGCCCTCGGACTCCGCCGGACCGGCGCGGCGCTCCCGATCGGCTCGGTCAAGGCGAACCTGGGGCACCTGGAACCGGCGTCGGGCATGGCCGGGCTGTGCAAGGCGGTGCTCGTGCTGCGCCACGGAGAAATCCCCGCGACCCCGCACGCGAGCCCGCGCAGCACGGAGATCGACTTCGACGGCCTGGCGCTGACGCCGGTGGAGCGGTCGCGGCCGGCGGAGGGCCGGTTGATCGGGGTGAACTCGTTCGGGTTCGGCGGTGCGAACGTCCACGTCGTCCTGGAGGAACCACCCGCGGCTCCGCCCGCGCTGCGCGTGGCGACCGCGGTGCCGATCGTCGTCTCGGCGCACACCGAGGCCGCCCTGGCCGACGCGGTGGCCCGGATGGACCGGCGGCTGGCCGACTGCACGGACTTCGCCGACCTCGCCTACACCTCCTCCCAGCGACGGGGGAAGCACGCCCACCGCCGGGTGGTGCTCGCCGCCGACGCGGACGAGGCGCGGCAACGGCTGGCGAAGCAGGTTCCGCCGCAGCGGGCGACCGAGCGGGGCCGCGTCGCCTTCGCCTTCTCCGGTCACGGCGCGCAGTGGGCCGGCATGGCGGCCGACCTCGTCGACACCGACCCGGTGTTCGCCGCCGCGGTCGCCGGGATCGACGCCGTGCTGGCGCCGCTCGCCGGCTGGACGGTCGCCGACGAGCTGCGGTCGGCCGAGCCGCGGTTCCACGACACGAGCGTGGTCCAGCCCGTTCTCTTCGCGGTGCAGGCCGGCATCGTGGCGGTGCTCGCGGAACGCGGCCTGCGGCCGGAAGCGGTGTACGGCCACAGCGTGGGTGAGGTCGCCGCTGCTTTCACCGCCGGGATCTACGACGTGGAGCAGGCCGTGCGGCTGGTGGTGGCGCGCAGCCGGGCCCAGGCGACCACCGCGGGCACCGGCACCATGGCCGCGGTCAGCCTCGGGCAGGACGAGACCGAGGCCCTGCTCGCGCGGTACGACGGGCGTATGGAGATCGCGGGGATCAACAGCGCGAACGACGTCACGGTCGCCGGGCCGAGGGCCGACCTGCACGACCTCGCCGACCGGCTGGCCGAGCGCGAGGTCTTCTGCCGCCTGCTCGAACTGGACTACCCGTTCCACAGCACGGCGATGGAACCGGTGCGCGCCCCGTTGCTGGCGGACCTGGCCGGTCTGGCGCCGAAAGCCACCACCGTCGACTTCGTCTCCACGGTCACCGGCGCGCCCCTGGCGGGGGAGCGGCTGGACGCCGGGTACTGGTGGCGCAACGTCCGCGAGCCCGTCCGGTTCGCCGCGGCCACCGACCACCTGGTCGCGGCCGGGTTCGACACGATCATCGAGATCGGGCCGAAACCGGTGCTGCGGACGTACCTGAAGCGAGCGGCGAAGGACAGCGTGCTCGCCGTGCTGCCGACGCTCACCCGCGACGAGCCCGGACCAGCCGCTCTGCTGAGCTCGGTGGAGTCCGCGCTGGCCGCGGGCGTGCCGATCGCGGGGGAACGGTTCTTCCCCCGCCGGGGCCGGGTCGTGCCGTCGCCCGCCTACCCGTGGCGGCGCGAGCGGTTCTGGCTGGGCGACCAGCACACCTGGGGCGGTGCCAGCGCGCCGCCCGACCACGTGCTGCTCGGGGACCGGGTCGCCGTCTCCGACCCGACGTGGCAGACCACCGTGGACCCTGCGCGGTGGCCGTGGCTGGCCGGTCACCGGGCGGCGGGGACGCCGATCATGCCGGCGGCCGGCTACCTGGAGATGGGCTGGGCGGCCGGGCAGCTCGTGTTCGACGGACCGGCGGAGGTGAGGGAGCTGCACATCACCAAGCCGCTGGTGGCTCCCGACGACGAGTCCGTGCTGCCCCGCATGCAGGTGTCGCTGTCCGAAGAGGACGGTGTCTTCCGGGTCGCCACGTGCTCGGCCGAGGGGAAGGTGTGGCTGACCCACGCACGGGGGCGGGTGCGCCGCCAGGTGGCCCCGGCCCCGCCACCGCTCGACCTGGCCGAGCTGCGCACGCGGTTCGCCGGGAGGGGCGAGCACGTGGACCGGGAGACGCTGTACGCCGACGGTGAGCGGATCGGCCTCGGCTACGGCCCCGAGTTCCTCGTCATCTCCGACCTGTGGGTCGACGGCACGGAGGTGCTGGCCGACTACGACTGCGGCCACCTGGACCTCACCGGGTTCCACGCGCACCCGGCGTGGACCGACGTCGCCCCGCAGGCCGCGATCCAGCTCGGCCGCATCCGCCGCGGCCACGTCGCCGACGAGGACTCCTACCTGCCCGTGGCGGTCGGCTCAGCCCGCTTGTGGAGCCCGCCCACCAAGACCGGCGCCGTGCACTTCCGCTGCCGCACGCTCGCGGAGTCCTGGGCCTCGGCCGACATCACGCTCACCGACGACGCGGGCACCGTCCAGCTGGAACTGCTCGACTGCCGGTTCCTGCGGGTCAAGGTGCCCAGCCGGCGCGTGGTCCTGCGCCAGCACACCGAGCTCCGCGCCGCACCGCGCGGCCTGCCGCCCACCGCGGCGGTGCCCTGCCCGTCGCCCCTGGTCGAGGGGCGGCCGGTCACCGGGTACGCGGAGCTGCGGCGACGGCGGCTCGCGGCGACCGCCGCCTTCACGGTGCGCGCGTTCACCACCGTCCTCGACGGCGCGGAGGTGTTCTTCACCGACGACCTGCTGGCCGCCGGAGTGCGCCCGGAGTTCGGCCGCCTGCTCGACCTGCTGACCGGACTCGCCGCCGACCACGACCACCTGGAGTGGCTCGGTGAGTTCCAGGGGCGCACCCGCTGGCGGATCCGCCCCGACGTCGCCGAACCCGCGTTCGCGGGCCTGGTCATCGACTTCCCCGAGCACGTCGCGGAACTGACCCTGTTCGGCCGGTGCGGCCTGCACCTGGCCGCACTGCTGCGCGGTGAACGCGACGCGCTGGACATCCTTTCTCCCGCGCACGGCAGCGACACCCTGGCGCACCACTACGACCTGTCTCCGTCACTGCGGTCTTGCAACCAGGCCGCCGCGGAGGTCATGCGCGCCTTGGTCGAAGCGTGGCCGGCGGATCGTCCACTCAGGATTCTCGAGGTGGGCGGCGGCACCGGTGCGCTGACCGCGGCGTTGCTGCCCGTGCTGCCGGCGGACCGCACGCGGTACGTGTTCACGGACGTCTCGCAGGTCTGCCTCGCTCCGGCGGAGGCACGGTTCGCGCGGTACGACTTCGTCGAGTACCGGACCCTGGACCTCGACCAGCCCGACGTCGAGGCAGGTGGCTTCGACGTGGTGGTCGCCGGGAACGCCCTCCACGCGGCCAAGGACGTGCGTGCGGCGCTGCGCGCGGTGTCGGAGGTGCTGACCGACAACGGACGTCTGCTGTTCGTCGAGGCCCACGACCCGCTGCTGCTCGCCCTGCCGTTCGGCCTGGTACCGGAGTTCTGGTCGATGACCGACCTCGACCTGCGGCCCGCCTCGCCGGTGCTGTCCGCTCAGCAGTGGCGTGACCTGTTGCCGGGCAACGGTTTCCACGCCGCGCGCACGGTCCTCGAAGGCGAGCTGTGCTCGCTGACGACAGCGAGCAGGGTGCCGCGCACCGCTCCGGTGCAGGAGGCGACGAGCGTCGCGACCACCGGCCGTGTCGTGGTCGTCGCCGAGGACGACACCGACGACGGACTGGCCGCGACGCTCACGACGAGGCTGGCGGAGCTGGGCGCCGACGCGGTGCGGACCACCGCCGGCACCGGCACAGCCGACTGGTTCACCGCTTCCGAGACCGATGTGGTGCTCGTGCTCGCCGAGACCGGTCCGGACCCGGCGGCCGCCGTCGAGGCGACCACCCGGCGGTTCGAGCTCGTGCGCGCGCTCGCGGTCAGGTCGGCCGAGCTCCCCGCAGGAGCGGTGACGCGGCTCTGGCTGGTCAGCCGCCCCACCGGCGTCAACCCGGCGCCCGAGGGGGCCGCGGACCCGGCCGGCGCCGCGTTCTGGGGCGCCACGCGCACCGTGGCCGCCGAACACAGCCTGCTCGGCATCCGGCGCGTGTCGGCCGGGCACGACGTCCCGGTCGACCGGATCGCACGTGAGGTCCTCGATCCGGCGGACGAGGACGAGGTGGTGCTCACCGCGTCGGGCCGGTTCGTGCCGCGGCTGCGCGACCTGCCCGCACCGGCTGCCGACGACCCCGCCACCCCGTACCGGCTCATCGCCCGTGACGCGGGACCGTCCTACGAGCTGGCGTGGGTGGCCGCGGAGATGCCGGAACCCGGCCCCGGACAGGTCGCCGTCGAGGTCCGCGCGACGGGCATCAACTACCGCGACGCGCTGCTCGCGGTCGGGCTGCTGCCGGGCTGGGTGGTGGAGGCCGGCATGACCGGCACGCACCTCGGCGGCGAGTGCGCGGGAGTGGTCACGGCGGTCGGCCCCGGCGTGACCCGGTACCGGCCGGGTGACCGGGTCTTCGGGTCCGTCGCCGGTTCCTTCGCCTCGCACGTGCTGGCGGACGAGAACCTGGTGGGACCGGTGCCCGACGGGATCGACCTGGTCGCCGCGGCGACCATGCCCGTCGCGTTGATCAGCGCGAGCTACGGGCTGGTGAACCAGGCCGGGCTCGCCAAGGGCGAGACGGTCCTGGTGCACGGCGCCGCCGGTGGCGTCGGGCTGGCAGCCCTCCAGTGCGCCCGCCACCTGGGTGCCGCGGTGATCGCTACCGCGGGCACCGAGGAGAAGCGCGACTTCCTCAGGCTGCTCGGCGTGGAGCACGTCTTCGACTCGCGCAGCCTCAGCTTCGCCGCCGACGTGCTCGCCGTCACCGGCGGGCAGGGCGTCGACGTGGTGCTGAACTCGCTGGGCGGTGAGTTCATCGGGCGCAGCCTGGAGCTGCTGCGGTTCGGCGGCCGGTTCGTCGAGCTCGGCAAGCGCGACCTCTACAGCGACCGCAACGTCTCGCTGTTCCCGTTGCGCAACAACATCAGCTACTTCGCCGTGGACGTCGACCAGCTGGGCAGCCACCGGCTGCAGGAGATCGCCGCCGAGCACGACCGGATCATCGACCACGTCCGGTCGGGCGCCGTCCACCCCATCCCGCACCGGGCGTTCCCGGCTGCCCAGGCCGCAGAGGCGTTCCGGTCCCTCCAGCACTCCCGGCACATCGGCAAACTGGTCGTCACCTTCGACCGGCGGCCACCGGTCGAGCGGGCTGCCCGGTCGAGCGCCTTCGCGGCCGACCCGTGCGGCACCTACCTGGTCACCGGCGGCGCGAGCGGGTTCGGCGCCGAGACGGCGCGCTGGCTCGTGGACCGCGGGGCCAGGCACCTCGCACTGGTGAACCGGCGGGGAACGGCCGTGCCGGGGGCCGGGGACCTCGTCGCCGAGCTGACCGCGCGGGAGGTGGCGGTGTCCGTGCACGCCGCCGACGTGACCGACGAGTCCGCCATGCGCGCTGTCATCGACTCCATCGACGGCGGTGGCGCCCCGCTGCGGGGCGTGGTGCACGCGGCGATGGTGCTCGACGACGCGATGATCGCGGACCTGACGCCGGAGCGGTTCCGCGCCGTGCTCGCACCGAAGATGGCCGGCGCGATGGTCCTCGACCGCCTCACCGGTGACCACGACCTCGACCTCTTCCTCCTGTTCTCCTCGGGGGCGGCCGTGGTGGGCAACGCCGGTCAGGCCGCCTACTGCGCGGGGAACCTCTTCCTGGAAGCGCTGGCCCGTGCTCGCCGCGCCAGGGGACTGGCCGGGCAGACGATCGCCTGGGGTGCCCTCGCCGAGGTCGGCTACGTCGCGCGCAACGAGGCCACGGCCAAGACGGTGACCAGGGCGGGGTTGAACCTGCTGCCGCTGCGCGCCGTGCGCCGTGCGCTGGACGACCTGGTCGGCGGTCCCGAGGTGGCATTGGTGTGGAGCCACGACGGCCAGTTCCTGCGCCGCCTCTACTCCCACCTCACCACCCCGAGGCTCGGCGAGCTCACAGGGGGCGACCAGACCGCTGACGGCGAGGACGAGGACCTGGTCGCCCGGCTGCGCGAGGCCTCGGTGGACGAGGCGGTCGAGCTCGTCGCCGACCACGTCGTGAAGACGCTCGCCGAGGTGCTGGGCGTCGCACCGGACCGCATCGACCGCAACCGGCCGCTGGACCAGCTGGGCGTGGACTCCCTGATGGGTGCGGAGCTGGTCACCAAGATGCGGCGCCGGTTCGGCCGGGAGATCCCGGTCATGCGGGTGGTCGCGAGCACCGGCATCAACGACCTGGCCCGTTCCCTGGCCACCTACTTCAAGACCGAGGACGACCAGTGACCCAGACGACCGTGCGGCACTTCCCGCTCTACATCGGCGGCGCGTTCGTCGACACCGACGAACGCGCGTACGGCATGAGCGTGCGCGCCGTCCTGGACCCCGGCGGGGCCACCGCGGCGTCGCTGTTCCGCCTGCTCCGCGAGGGCACCGAGGAGGAGGTGCACGCCCACCCGCACATCCTCTGCTCGGTCGCGTTGTCCACGCCGGAACAGGGGCAGGCAGCGCTGCGGGCGGCAGCGGAGGCGGCGGCACGGCTGCGCCTGGTGCCGTTCACCGACCGCCTGGCGTGCGTCAGCGACCTGTACGAGAGGTTCCTGGAGCACCGCGAGGAGCTCGCGCGGCTGATGCGCATGGAGGGGTGCCCGCGTCTACTGGCGGAGGCGCAGCTCAACGCGGTGCTGCACCTCGTCCGCCCGGAGAGCCTGGAGCTGGCGCGTTCCCTGCTGCGGCAGGAGATCAGCACGCCGCACCACACGATCGTGCTGCAACGCCAGCCCGACGGCGTGGTCTGCGTCGACCCGCCGGCCAACGTCCCGCTGTACGGGCTGATCGCCTCCCTGGTGCTGCTGGCGGGCAACAGCGTGGTGATCCGGGTGCCGCGCAGCTGTGCCAGCTCGCTGGCCCACGCGCTGCACAACGTCATCATCCCGGCGTTGGAGGCGAACGGGGCGCCGCCGGGAACGATCAACGTGTTGTGCGCCGACTTCGAGGTCACCATGCGGCAGTGGCTGGACAGCCCGCTGGTGAACACCATCTACTACTTCGGCTCCAGCGCCCGCGGGCTGGCACTGGAACGCGAGTGCGTGGAGCGGGGCAAGCGGGCGATCCTGGAGCTGTCCGGCAACGACGGTCTGCTGGTGTGGCACGACGCCGACCTCGAACACGCCACCGCGGCGCTGGTCGAGTCGTTCTACGCCTCCGGCCAGGCCTGCATCGGCCCGAAGTACGCCGTCGTCCACCCCGCCGTCGCCGACCAGCTGCTCGCCCGGCTGCGGGAGGCCGCGTCCGCGCTGCGCCCCGGTGACCCGGAGGACTCCGACACGGTGCTCAGCCCCGTCCTGCGCGCCACGGCCTTCCGGCGCTGCCTCGACGAGGCGTTGCGCGCGGGCGCCACGAAGGTCTGCGGTGGCGCGCAGATCGACCTGCGCGGCGAACCCGATCCCCAGGGGCTGTTCATCGAACCGACCGTGGTGCGCATCGACGGCTTCGAGCTCGCCGAGACCATGTCCGCCGTGCGCGAGGAGTGCTTCTTCCCGCTGCTGTCGGTGGTGGTGCCGGAGGACGGTCCTGACCTGCTCGACCGCTGCATCGCGTTCCTCAACGGCAACAGGTTCGGTCTGCGCAACTCCCTGTGGGCGGAGAGCCGGGAGGTGGTCGAGCGGTTCACCACGGCGGTGACCAACGGGGGAGTGCTCAAGGTCAACGACTCCCACATGGCCCACGCCCCGTACACGCCGGGGCTCGGCGGCACCGGGGACAGCGGAGGCCCGCACGGTGAGGCCGCCTACCCCTTCCTGCGCGCCAGCCGCCTCCAGGCCGTCGCCATCGCCACGACCAGGACCCACCCCTGGGAAGCCGTCATGGGGGTGAACTGACACGAAGACGACCACCGGCGCACGGGGTTCTCCCGGTGCGCCGGTGGTCGTCGTTCCGAAGTGGTCAGACGGGCAGTGAGTCCGGCACGGGCCACGCACGGCCCCCGCCCGTCGCGGTGAACACCGTGTCCGTGACGGAGAACAACGCAACGCCGAAAGCCTTCGTGAAGGCGTCCACGCCCTCCTTGGTGGGGGTGATCGGGATGTTGCTGCCCTTGATCACGGTCGGCTGACCCGGCGCCCCCGGTTGCACGGACAGCCTCACCGCGCTGACATCGCCGGCGTACAGCGGCAGCTCGCCGACCCACTGGTCGTTGATCTTCAGGAAGGCGAAGACCCGCCCGTCCGGAACCGACCCCCGGATTCCGGCGATCTCCATCCGGGCTTTCGCGTTGCGCAGCACCACCCCGCCCAGCGCACGTCCGGACCCCTTCCCGGGTTGCCCCACCGGGCTGATGGTGCCGGTGCTGTACTCCGGGGGGAGCTTGACGCCCACGACGGTCGTGCCGTCCGCCCCCATGATCGCGGTGGCCGGCGCCAGGGCCTGCACCTCGATCTTCTCCGTCGCGAGCCGCTCGCGCGCGACGTCGGTCAGCCGCATCTCACCCAGTCCGTCCAGCAGGGTGAACGCCGCGTCAGCGGTCGGGCTCGCGCTCGCGGACGTCCCTCCGTGCAGCTGCGCGAGAACAGGCGCCGCCATTGCGCCGCTGACAAACATGCGTCGAGTGATCGCCATGATCCCCAGTGTCACGCATTCCGGGGAGAACTTCGCCGCACGTAACTCGAAAGAGGAGGTTCACGTGTGCCGCAACGGGTTTTGGTGCTGATCACCCAGAATCCGCGGCGGGGTGAAGGCCAGCACGTCGGGGAGCGGGCCGTCATGGGGTTCGACGTCGACGAGAACGCTGTGGGCGCTGGGTCCCTGGGACAGGCGCGAGCACGGCCGGTCCGCGGTGAGGGCGTTCGGGTTGCCGTGGCGGTCCAGCGTCCCGCTCACGCCCGGCTCGACCGGGTCCCACCACGCTCCGGTGGACAGCTGCACGACACCGGGCATGACGTCGTCCGACAGGACCGCGCCCGCGAGGCAGCTCCCCCGGTCGTTGTGGACGCGCACGACCATGCCGTCCTCGATGCCGCGCGCCGCGGCGTCCGAGGGGTTGATCGTCACGGGTTCGCGCCCGCGGATCTTCGAGGCGAGGCTGTGGCCGCCGTTGTCGTACTGGCTGTGCAGGCGTGAGGCGGGCTGGTTCGAGATCAGGTGCAGCGGGAACCGGTCCGCCAGCCCGGCGCGGAGCCACTCCACCGGCTCGAACCACGTGGGGTGCCCTGCGCAGTCGTCGTAGCCGAACGAGTCGATCTCCTCGGAGAAGATCTCGATCCGGCCCGACGGCGTGGTCAGGGGGAACTGCCGCGGATCCGAGCGGAGGGCTGCGAAGCTACCGGGGAACGGTCCGGTCGAGGCCGGCAGCGCGGCGGTGGAGCTGCGCCAGAAGTCGTCGAAGTCCGGCAGCGCGGCGGTGTCACCGAGCTGGGCCTTCGTCTCCTCGTAGAGGTGGCGGACCCAGTCGAGCTCGGAGCGCGACTCGGTGAACTCCTCGTGGTACCCGAGCCGGGCGGCCAGGTCGGCGAAGATGTGGTGGTCGGTGCGCGACTCGCCGGCGGGCTCGCGGACCTTCGGCATCGCGACGAGGTGGGGGTCGGAGAAACCGGCGGCGAAGTCGTCGCGTTCGAGGCTGGTGGCGACGGGCAGGACGATGTCCGCGAACTTGGCCGTCGTGTTCCACCAGGCTTCGTGCACCACGACCGTGTCGGGAACCTGCCACGCGCGGGTCAACCGGTGCAGGTCCTGGTGGTGGTGGAACGGGTTGCCCCCGCACCAGTAGACGAGGCGGAGCTCGGGCAGCATGAGCCTGCTGCCGTCGTAGTCGATGACCTCACCGGGGTGCAGCAGGGCGTCGGCGATCCTGGCGACGGGGATGAAGTCGGGAACCGGGTTGGGGACCGCGGGGATGGTCCCGACGAACGGGCGGTCCGGAGCGACGCCGGTCGCGTCCATCGTCGCGTAGCCCGCACCCCAGCCGCAGCCGGGCCGGCCCAGGGAGCCCGCCATGGCGGCCAGCACGACGGACATCCAGATCGGTTGTTCACCGTGGTCCGCGCGTTGCACCGCGTAGTTGACCATGATGAGTGACCGCTGGGCGGTGAGGCGGCGGGCGAGACCGGTGAGCACGTCCTGGTCGAGGCCGGTGATCCCCGCGGCCCAGGCCGCGTCCTTGCGGACGCCGTCGAGCTCGCCGGTCAGGTAGGCGGCGAAGCGGTCGAACCCGACGCAGCACCGGCTCAGGAAGTCCTCGTCGTGCCAGCCGTTGACCAGCATCGTGTGTGCGATGCCGAGCATCGCGGCGGTGTCGGTGTTGGGGACGACGGGCAGCCACTCGGCGTCGAGGAACCCGGCGGTGTCGCTGCGGATCGGGCTGACGTTCACGAACCGGACGCCGGCCTCGCGGCACCGGCGCTGCAGGTCCCGCGTCTGGTGCCGGGCCAGCCCGCCGGGGTTGATCTGGCTGTTCTTGAGGGCGAGCCCGCCGAACGCCACCACGAGTTCGCAGTGCTCGGCTATCTCGTCCCACATCGGCATCCGGCTCTGGTAGCTCCACGGGTGCCCGCCGATCACGTGGGGGAGGATGACCTCCAGAGCCGCGGTGCTGTAGGTGTTGCGCGAGTCGGTGAAGCCCCCGCCCAGCGCCAGGAACCGGTGCAGCTGTCCCTGCGCGTGGTGGAACCTGCCCGCGCTCGCCCACCCGTAGGACCCGCCGAACACCGCGCTGTCCCCGTGCTCCGCGCGGACCCGGCGGAGCTCGTCGCTCACCAGCGTGATCGCACGGTCCCAGCTCACCTCGACGAAGGCGTCGGAGCCCCTGGCGGTGCCGTGGGCGCGCGGCTCGCCGTCCAACCAGCCCTTGCGCACGGCGGGGCGCAGCACGCGCGCGCTGTCGTCTGCGGCCCGCACCATCCCGGGGCCGATGGGGGAGGGAGCGGGGTCACCGGGCTTCGGCTCGATCCGCACCAACCGGCCGGACTCGACCACGGCGACGAAACTGCCCCAATGGGTCGCGACCGACATGCGTTGCTCGACCATGCATCACCTCTGCCACCGAAGTTCCCGGCCCGGGACCATGGTTGCTCATGCGGCTGGCGGAGTGATGTAGTGCAAATGGGTCCTGTCCGGCCGCTGCCTCGGCTTCGGGTGCAGCGGGCCGGACGACACGGCGTGGCGGTTATGCGGTGATCTTGCCGAACAGGTGGGCGGCGGGCGCGTGCGGGTCGTCGCCGTAGAAGAACTCCGCGAGCGCCTGGTGGAACTCGGCGCGGTCGAGCCCGCCGGAGCCGTCGACGTCCAGCGCGTCGAAGACGGCGGCGCAGTCCTCGGGGGAGACGTTGCCCGCGAGGCGGAAGATCTCCTCGAACTCCGTGCGGTCGACCCGGTCGTCCCCGTCGAGGTCGATCAGGTCGAAGTAGCAGTCGGCCACGGGTCCGACCTGCTGCGGGTACAGGCCGCGATCGCCCAGCGCCCGCCGGAACCCCTCGGTCATCTCCCGCAGGTCGACCTTCCCGTCACCGTCCTGGTCCATCGGCGCGATCACACCGGTCCAGAACGCCTCCAGCCCCTCGACGAGGTGGCGGGCGGTCGCGGGCTGCAGCGCGGCACCGCGGGCCGCGACGTACCGCTCGCCCATCAGCCGGACGTCCTCGCAGGTGATGACTCCGTCGCCGTCGACATCGGCGCCTTTGAACCACTGCCGGTACTTGAGATCACGAACTTCGGTCATGACGACGCAACCTAGGCAACCCGTTTCGCGAATGCCCGGCGACACGGCTACCGGAAAGGGTGAACCAGCCGACCAGGTGACGCTGCCCCTACGCCGAGGGGCCGTTCGAGCGGCGGGGTCCGTCCATTACCACGAACAGGTTGAAACGGTTTTGAGTCGATTTTGCGGGGTACTGCTGACCTGTCCACCAGTGTCACGAGGGGAAGTCGGATGTCTCGAATCACCCGCTCGACGGCGGTCGTGCGCACGGCGCTGAACGCGTCGCCGCGCACCCCGGCCAGGTCAGCAAGTACCACCACGCCAGCGTCAGAGGTGAGGCACCCGTGAAGGCGCTGACGTGGCAGGGCAACGAGAAGGTGCAGGTGGTCGACGTTCCGGACCCGCGGATCGAGGAGCCCACCGATGCGATCATCAGGGTGACCTCGACCGCGATCTGCGGATCCGACCTCCACCTGTACGGGGTGCTGGGGCCCTATCTGAAGCCGGGCGACGTGCTCGGCCATGAGGCGATGGGCGTCGTCGAGGAGGTCGGTTCCGAGGCGAGCGGTCACCTCAAGGTGGGCGACCGGGTCGTGGTGCCGTTCAACATCTCGTGCGGGCACTGCTGGATGTGCGAGCGCGACCTGTTCGCGCAGTGCGAGACGACGCAGGTGCGCGGCGAGGGCAAGGGCGCGAGCCTGTTCGGCTACACCTCGCTCTACGGTTCGGTGCCCGGCGGCCAGGCCGAGTACCTGCGGGTGCCGCAGGCCCAGTTCGGGCCGATCGTCGTTCCGGACGGCACGCCCGACGAGCAGTTCCTGTTCCTGTCCGACATCCTGCCGACCGCGTGGCAGGCCGTCCGCTACGCCGACGTGCCTCCCGGTGGCACCGTCGCCGTGCTCGGGCTGGGCCCGGTCGGGCAGTTCGCCGCCCGGATCGCCAGGCACCTCGGCGCCGGCCGCGTCATCGGCGTCGACCGGGTTCCCGAACGGCTCGCGCTGGCCGAACGCCACGGGGCCGAACCCGTGAACCTCGACGAGTTCGACGGCTCCGGCGAGGTGGCGGCCAAGCTGATCGAGATGGTGGACGGCCGCGGGCCGGACGCCACCATCGACGCCGTCGGCATGGAGGCCCACGGCGGGGGACTGGTCGCCGCGGCGCAGAAGGCCGCTGGACTGCTCCCCGACGGCATCGCCCAGAAGGTGATCGACAAGGTCGCACTGGACCGCCTCGACGCCCTGCACACCGCGGTGAAGGGAGTGCGCCGCGGTGGCACGGTGTCGGTGTCCGGCGTGTACGGCGGCGAGCAGGACCCGATGCCGATGATGGAGATGTTCGACCGCGGGATCCAGCTGCGCATGGGACAGGCCCACGTGCGCCGGTGGACCGACGAGATCCTGCCGCTGGTCCTCGACCCGGCCGATCCGCTCGGCACCCTGGACCTGACCACGCACCACCTCCCGCTCGCCGAGGCCGCGCGCGGCTACGAGATGTTCCGCGCCAAGAGCGACGGCTGCATCAAGGTCGTGCTGAACCCATGACCGGCCGAGTGGTGCTCGTGGTGGGCGCGAGCAGCGGGATCGGGCTGGCCGCGGCGGTGGCGTTCTCCTCCCGCGGCGATGCCGTGGTCCTGGCCTCCCGCAGCGGTGCGGCGCTCGACGCCGCGGAGAAGGCCTGCCGGGCGGTGGGAACCGCCGCGGTCGACGTCGTCGCCGACGACATCGGCGATCCCGGTGGCGCCGGCCGGATCGTCGGGAAGGCCATGGACCTGCACGGGCGCATCGACGTCGTCGTGCACAGTGCGACGGTGATGGGGTACGGGACCGTGGAGGAGATGCCTGCCGAGGTGTTCACCACGGTCGTGGACACCGCGGTGCACGGCACGCTGCACCTGGCGCAGGCGGTCCTCCCCGTTCTGCGCCGCCAGCGCACCGGCGTGTTCATCGGCGTGAACTCGCTGCTCGGCTCCATCACCGTGCCGCAGATGGGCGCCTACTCCACGGCCAAGTGGGGGCAACGCGCCGTACTCCGCACCCTGCAACAGGAAACGCGCGACGAGCCAGGCGTGCACGTGTGCATCGTGAGCCCCGGCAGCATCAACACGCCGATCTACGACCAGGCCGCCAACTACACCGGTCGTGCGGCGCGGCCACCTGTTCCGGTCCTGAGCCCCGAGCGGGTCGCCGCCGCGATCGTCCGCCTGGCCGACCACCCGCAGCGGCACGTCAGCGTGCCGGTAGGACCCGCGAACCCGCTCATCGTCGCCGGTTTCCGGTTCCTGCCCGGCCTTTACGACCTGCTCGTCGGGCCCCTGTTCCGCCTCGCGGCGCTGACGAGGAAGGCGGTGCCGCCCACACCGGGCACCGTTCTCCGGCCGCACCCCGCCGGTGAGGGGACGCACGGGCGCTGGCCCGCCGAACGGTGAAGGTGTGGCCGGCGCGTTGTCCGAGAAGCCGGTAAACGGATCGCCGTCGGCGTGAGTCTTCAAGGGTGATGGCTGACTACGACGACTTCGCCCGAGCACAGCTGCCGCGGTTGCTGCGGTACGCGACGATGCTCACCGGCGAACGGGAACAGGCTGCTGATCTGGTGCAGGACGTGCTGGTCAAGATGTACCGGCACTGGTCACGGATCAGCCGCGCGAACCACCCCGAGCGGTACGTGCTGCGGATGGTGACCAACGGCTACCTGTCCTGGCGACATAGCCGGTCCGCACGTGTGACCGCGTCGGGGGACCTCCCCGACGAGGCACGGGCGGACGACTTCGCGTCGGACCACGCCGCGCGGGAGGACATGTGGCAGCGCTTGGCGCGGCTGCCCAAGCGCCAGCGCGCCGTGGTGGTGCTGCGGTACTACGAGCAGCTGCCCGACTCCGAGATCGCCGGGCTGCTCGGTTGCGCCCAGGCGACCGTCCGCGCACACGCCCACAAGGCGTTGGCCGCACTGCGAAACGGCTTGGTCATCGAGCAGATGGCGGAGGCCAGGGAGACGTGATGAACATCGAGAACCTGATCAAGGACACCTTCACGGCGCGCGAGGCCGACGCACCCGACAGCGACGCGGTGCTCGCCGCAGCGCGCCGGCGCATCGACAGCAGGCGCTCCGCGCTGGGCCGGCCGCTGGTGGTCGCCGCCGGGGCGACCGTGCTGACCCTCGGCGCGGTCACGGCCGTGGTGCTGAACCGGCCGGACCCCGCGGTGCAGTCCCGGCCGATGGCCACCGCCGGTGGAGCCGAGACCCCGGCCCCCACGAGCCAGGCCGCGGCGGCGGGTCTGCGGATGCCCTACTCGCTGGGCTGGCTCCCACCGGGCTCGGTCGCCCACCGGGTGCACCGGATCAACGTCGGGTTCAGCGCGGAGGACCCGGCCACGCCCCTGTACGGCGGTGAGTACATGCTGACCGTCACGGCCGGCGACCAGGTGCTGGAGATCGGCGTCCAGCAGTTCCGGATGGTGTCGCTGGACGAGGCGATGTTCAAGTCGGGTCCCGGCCAGGCCGTGACGGTCAAGGGACAGCGCGGGGTGGAGAGCTCGGTGTCCACCGGGCCGGGCGGGTACGAGCTGTACGTGGCGCACCCCGACGGCGGCTCGATGTACGTGCACGTGGCCGCCGCGCACGGCAGCACCGCACCCGCGCAGCAGCTCGCCGACACCGGCCGCCGGATCGCGGAGAACATCCAGTTCCCCGGCGCGACGACGGTCACCCCGGCCTACGGCCTGCGCGACCTGCCCGACGGGATGCGGATCTGCGCGTTCAACGTCCAGCAGGGCCTGGACCGGTCCCCGGCCATGCCGGAGACCACCACGGGCTACTCGCTGGGCACGTGCACCGTTCAGCCGACGGTCCACGTCAGCAGCGCCGTCGTCGGCGAACCGGCCGGTACGCCGGGGCAGTTCGTGCAGGGCCACGCGACGCGCTACACCGACGAAGACGGCTACCGCCGCCTGTGGGTCCTCGACGCGATCGGGGGAGCCCCGGTCGTCGTCGCCGGCGGGGTGCCCCAGGCCGACCTGTACGACATCGCCAACCGGCTCGTGCTGCCGAGCTGACCGCGGTTCGGTCACCGCGTTCGCCGCGGTGACCGAACGCCGTGGCCCGTCAGGGTTTGAGGACGACCTTCTCGCAGTTGTCCTGCTTGTTCTTGAAGATGTCGAAGCCATGTGCCGCCTCGTCGAGCGGGAGCGTGTGGGTGATGATCCGGGTCGGATCCAGCTTCCCGCTTTCGATGAGCTCCAGCAGCGGCTTCATGTAGCGGTGGACGTGGCACTGGCCGGTGCGCAGGGTCAGTGAGCGGTTCATCCACGCGCCCGCCGGGAACTTGTCGATCAGTCCACCGTAGACGCCGATCACCGAGACCACACCGCCGCTGCGGCACGACATGATGGCCTGGCGCAGTGCGTGCGGGCGGTCGGTCTCGGACTTGACGGCCTGCTTGACCCGGTCGTAGGCGGAGACGTGCGCGCTGCCGTGCGTGGCTTCCAGGCCGACCGCGTCGATGCACTTGTCGGGCCCGCGCCCACCGGTCAGCTCCAGCAGCCGGGACCGCACGTCGACCTCGTCGAAGTTCACCGGCGTGTAACCCGCCTGCTCGGCCATCTGCAGCCGGTAGGGCTCCTTGTCGATGGCGATGACCTTCGCGGCGCCCAGGACCCTGGCGCTGTCCATGGCGAACTGGCCGACCGGCCCGGCACCCCACACCGCGACCACGTCACCGGGCTGGATGTCGCACATCTCGGCGCCCATGTAGCCGGTGGGCAGGATGTCGGAGAGGAACAGCACCTGCTCGTCGGTCAGGTCCGACTCGATCTTCAACGGGCCGACGTCGGCGAACGGCACGCGCGCGTACTGGGCCTGCCCGCCCGCGTAACCGCCGGTCAGGTGCGAGTAGCCGAAGATGCCGGCGACCGGGTGCCCGAACATCTTCTCCGCGATCCCGGCGTTCGGGTTGCTGTTCTCGCAGCACGAGAACAGCCCGGCCGCGCAGGCGGCACACGCACCGCAGGCGATCGGGAACGGCACGACGACCCGGTCCCCGACGCGCAGCCGGTCCGCGGCGACACCCGAGCCGACCTCGACGACCTCGCCCATGAACTCGTGGCCCAGGACGTCACCGTCCTGCATGGTCGGCACGTAGCCGTCGACCAGGTGCAGGTCGGAACCGCAGATCGCGGTGGAGGTGATCCGGACGATCGCGTCGCGGCTGTTGAGGATCTTCGGGTCCGGCACGTCGCGGACCTCGACCTTGTTGCGGCCGGCCCAGGTGGTCGCCCTCATGCGCCCGCTCCCTTCTCCAGCTCGGCGTCCGACAGCGGCTGCGCCGGGCGTTGCGGGAACTCCTCGCGCGCCCGCTTGCCCCACGGGGCACCGTCGGACCGGACGACCTCACCGGTCTCCAGCACCTGCTTGAACCGGCGCAGGTCGTCGTCGAGCTGCTGGTGCGGCTCCTCGCCGAAGTACCGGGCGACCGCCTTGCCGATCGCACCGCCCGGGATCTCGTACACCAGTCCGACGTGGACCTCGGTGCTCTCCCCGTCGGGGGCGGCCACGAACCGGACCGTGCCGGCGTTGGGCACGTCGGCGTCACCGGTCGAACGCCAGGCGATCTTCTCGGCGGGCACCTCGTCGGTGATCTCGGCGTCCCACTCGACGTTCGTCCCGAACGGCGCGTCGGCGACCCAGTGGCTCGTCCGGGCACCGGTGGTGCGGACCTCCTCGAGATGCCCCATGAACGTCGGGAGGTTCTGCAGATCGCGCCAGAACGCGAACACCTCCGCCACGGGTTTGCGGACAGTGGTCGTAGCAGTCAGTTCCACGGATCCTCCTTCGCGTGCCCCGCACCACCGGTGGGGGCTCGCTGCGGACGCGGCGACGTCGCAGCGCGGCCAGGCACGCCGCCTCGTCCGAGCCGGGGTGGTCTCACCTGGGCCTGACTACCCCTCGGCACTGCGCCTAACCCCGTTGCGGGAGAGGTGACCGGTGCCGCCGTCGCTCCGCGCGGGGATCAGCTCCCGGTGACCGTGACGTCCGCGACGCCCCAGAAGCAGTTCGAGTCGGCCCGGGACTGCGTCGTGCCACCGAGGTAGTTGTTCTGCCAGTTGCCGTAGTACGTGAGGCCCCAGGTGCACTTGACGACGGACCGCCAGTTGGTGCCTTGCTGGCCCGTGCATTCCACCAGGCCGTCGCCGTCGGCGGCGGCCAGTGCCTTGCAGCTCAGCGCCCCGTACTGGAACAGGGGCCCCGGCGCGAGGGCCGAGGCCGCAGGCGACGTGACGAGGGAGACCCCGGTCAGCGTCGCGGCGACGGCTGCGGCGGTGGCGAGACGGCGGGTGAGGTGCCGCATGGCTTGCTCCTTCTCCGATCAGCGGTGGCGGGGGTTTCCCGCGACCGAACCGATCGTCGCGCAGGGGAGCGGCACGCCCCAGTACCACTGCTCGACCGCTCACGGTGCACCACTTCGCACGCGAGCCGGTGGGCGGTGGCGAGCAGAAGGCCTACGGCAGAAGGGCCGTCACCACTCGGGTGACGGCCCTTCTGTCCTGGCAGGACGGTTCAGCACGCCCTGACGACGGCGGTGTGCGCCTTGCCGCCGAGGTCGAGGATCGTCACCGTGCGGCTCCCGGCGGGCACGCGGACCACGTAGGTGCCGGGGTCGACCGGGTAGCCGAAGTAGCTGCCGGCCGGTGCGGCCGAGGTGCCCGCGATCATCGCACCGCTGGTGCGGTGGATCGTCGTGGAGACCGCCGCGCCGCAGTTGTTGGAGATGTAGATCTTGCCCTTGGTGGCGGCGGTGGCGGATCCCGCGCCGAGGACGGAGATGAACAGTCCTGCGGTGGCCAGACCGGTGAGAATCCGCCGGGCGGTCGTCATGGTGCTCCTCCAGCTGTTGCGGGCGTTCCTCGCAAGATATCCACCGGTGTGGCGGCGCACAGTCGGTTGAACGACCGACATCTCGATCAGCGTTGTTCCGAGGTCGCGGAGGCGAGCTGGTCCGCGACGTCGCCGGGCACGTGCAGCCCTCCGTCGCGCAGGTCCGTGATGAGTTGAGCGATGAGCGGGTCGTGGGGGCCCGCGGTCAGGGCGACCAGGCGGCGTGTCCACCGCGGGTCGAAGGAGCGGACCACGCCGGTGAAACCCGCGGTGATGGCGCTGACCGGCACCACGGAGAGCCCCAGGCCCGCCGCTGCCAGCTGGGGCGCGTGCGTCGTCACGGCGGTGCGGGCCACCACCGACCCCCTCAGGTCGGCGTCGAGGTTGCTCTCGATCCACGCGCCGAGGTTGTTCTCCGGCGTGAAGTGCACGAAGGACCGGCCGTGCAGGTCGTCCTGCCGGATGGCGGGCTGTGCGGCCAGCGGATGCCGGACCGGCAGTGCCACCACGATCTCCTCTTCGGCGACCGTGGTCTCGTGGAAGCCGGTGGCGCCGAGGTCGGGCACGAGCAGGACGTCGGCCTCCCCGGACTCCAGCGCGGCGAGGGCCGGCTCCGGGTCCGTGCTCTCGCGGAAGGCGATCGTCACGCCGGGCCGGTCGGCGTTCCACCGGGCCAGCACCGGTGCCAGCAACGCCACCGTGAGGCTCTGCGCGCACACCACGCGGACCGTGCCTCCGGCGGCCTGACCCACCGCACGGGCGAGGCGAACCGCGTCGTCGGCGGCGGCCACGGCCCGGCGAGCCTCGGGCAGCGCGGCGCGTCCGGCGGCCGTGAGACGCACTCCGCGGCGGTCGCGGATCAGCAGGGCGGTGCCGGCCTCACGTTCGAGGGCGACCAGTTGGTGCGAGATCGCCGGCTGGGACAGGTGCAGGTGCTGCGCGGCGCGCGTCACCGAACCCAGGTCGGCCGCGGCGAGCAGGCATTCCAGCGCGCGCAGAGTTGGCATAAACAAAAGTTATCATTAGGGCAATTTATATCGATCCTGCGACGGGAAGTGTTCTCCCTGCACCGCCGTTGGACCTGACATGTCATCAGCATTCGTCACCGGCGGGTCCGGTTTCATCGGAAGTGCCCTGATCCGCCGCCTGGTCGCCGACGGCCACGCGGTGTCCGCCCTGGCGCGCAGCGACGCAGCGGCCGCCGCAGTCGAGCACGCGGGCGCCACCGCCGTCCGGGGAGACCTCCTCGACCCCTCCACCTGGGCCCGTCCCGGCGACACCTACGACGTGGTCTTCCACCTCGCCGCGGAGACCGACCTCGCGGCGAGCCCGGAACGGCACCGGCTCGTGACGGTGGACGGGACCGCAGCCGCCCTGGAAGGCGCACGCCGCGTGCACGCCCGCAGGTTTGTCCACTGTGGATCGGAAGCCGCGCTGCTGGCCGGCGACCCCCTGGTCGACGCGGACGAGACCGCTCCGCTGCGCCCGGACTCGCCCGCGGCCTACTCCGCCACCAAGGCGCAGGCGGAACAGCTCGTCGCGGAGGCCTCGGACGACCGGCTCGGCACCGTCGTCATCCGCCCGCGGTTCGTGTGGGGACCGCACAGCAGCCTGATCGGCGCGATCGTGGCGGCGGCGCGCGAAGGCCGGTTCGCCTGGATCGAGGGCAGCAGGGTGCGCACCGACGTGACCTACGTCGACAACGCCGTGGAAGGACTGGTCCTCGGCTGGTTGCACGGCCAGCCAGGAGAGGCGTACTTCATCACCGACCGCGAGCCGGTGGAGCTGAGGTCGTTCCTCGAGACGCAGTTCCGGCTCCACGCGGTGGAGCCGTCGGTACCGGATCTCGACCTCCCCACGGCCGTGGAGAACGTGCCGGTGCCGTTGCTCTGGTTCTTCTCGCAGCCGTGCACTGTGGACACGGCGAAGGCGGTGGCGGAGCTGGGCTACCGGCCCGTGATCACCCGCGCCCAGGCGCTCGCCACTACCGGGGCGGTCAGCTGGGCATCTGACGCACAGTGACGACCATTCGCCCCGCTTTCGTTGGTTGTGCTGCTTTCGTCCGAATAGCGGGCTACGTCAACCGTGAAGAGCGCTGAACCGCTTCACGCCAATGGCGGGCGAACGGGCACGACGACTCTCCTTACGTTGGGTGGCGGAACCCCGAGGTTCCATTCTTCGCACCCTGCAAGCGAGGAGAACCCATGTTCAAGAAAGTCGTCCTGTCCGTCGCGCTCGCCGCGGCCACAACCGTCGTCGCACCCCTGACGGGCCAGGCGTCGGCCGCCGAGGCCCCGCCCACCGCGGCGGCGGTCACCGTGTACTACGACACCAGCAGCGCCCCCACGTTCGCGAGCGCCATCCGGCAAGGCGCGGCGAACTGGAACGCGCGGGTGTCCAACGTGAAGCTGGTGGAGAACCGCAGCGCGGCCACCCTGCGCTACCGCGAGGGCAACGACCCGCGCGGTTCGTACGCCTCGACCAACGGCCACGGCAGCGGCACGATCTTCATCGACTACACGCAGGCGAGGCAGTACTACGTCACCCGCATCACCGCGCACGAGACCGGGCACGCCCTCGGCCTGCCCGACCACTACAGCGGCCCGTGCTCGGAGCTGATGTCGGGCGGTGGCCCCGGCACGTCCTGCACCGTCGCCTCGCCCAACGCCACCGAGGCGGCTCGGGTGAACTCCCTGTGGGCCAACGGGTTCGCCGGCACCTACGAGTGGAAGGTGATCTACGAGCAGATCCCCGTCCACTCCTGATCACGCACGACCGCGGGGCCTGGGTCTCCTGTGGACCCGGCCCCGCGGGCGTTGTGCGTCCATCGCGACGACCTGTGTGTCACCGCGAGACGGAGATGTTGAACTTCGCGGTTCCCAGGGCCCTGACGGTCGAGAAGAACAACGGAGCGACGTGCTCGGTGGCCAAGGCGGTGTGGACGCCGCCCAGGTCCAGGACGCTGCTCCCGGGCCACCCCAGGTCGCCGAGCAAGCCCGTGACCACGGTCTTGGCCGCGCTGTCGTCGCCGCTGAGGAAAACGGTCGCCTGGGACACCGACGCCAGCGGGTCGACCATGATGGTGAAGTTCATCGTGTTGAGCGTCTTCACGACACGGGCCCGTGGGAAACGCGCCTGCACCTGCTGGGCCACGCTGTCACCGGGGTAGGCCATCGTCATCTGCGGGGTGAAAGCGGCCGAGGGGTCGAGCACGATCTTCTCGGCCAGCACGTCCTCCCCGATGTCTTCCAAGGCGGCGACCACGGCCGTGCCGGGGATGGCGGTGACGACCACGTCGCTGGACGCGACGGCTTCGCGCGGGCTGACCGTTCCCGCTTCGCCTGCGCGCGTCCGTGATCCGTAGACCACGTGGTGACCGGTGGATGCCAGTCGTGTCCCCAATGCGGAACCGACCTTGCCCGTGCCGAGGATCGCGATGTTCATGGGTTCCTCCTGAGGTGGTCTGACGAGCGACATGCGGGGATGCGGTGTCGACCGCGGTCCGCACGTCGCGGGCTACTTGGTCTCGACCTGCGCAAGAGGCGTCTTCCGGCTCTCCAGTGCCTTCACGGCGATGTCCCAGGACATGTCGCCGGGGAACAGTTGGGACCGCAGGTAGGACCACACCAGCGCCCGCAGCGCGGCAACCCGTTCGGGGTTCTCGTCGGAGGTTTCCACGGCGTCGTAGCCCGAGATCCCGCCGAACAGGTGCTGTGCGCCCAGGAGGGTCAGCAGCGTCTTGTTCCCGCCGGGGCTGTGGGTGTAGGCGTCCCAGCGGTAGCTGAGCCGGGAGGAGAAGTGGGGGTTCAGGTCCTCGTCGCCGGCGATGACGAGCGCGGCACCGGTCATCTGCCCGAAGTCGATGTGCTTCATCATCGGGTAGTGCTCCGCGGCCCACGGCGAGAAGTGCTCGTCGGCGATGCCAGGTCCTCCGATCACGACGCCGGCCTTGACCCTGGGGTCGGAGAGGTCCTTCTCCCGGGGGTCGTCCGGGTCGGACACCTGCGAGCCCAGCAGCAGTGAGACCGTGTGGCCACCGGCCGAGTGCCCGACCGCGGCCACCTTCTCGGTGTCGACACGGCCCGGGAGCCCCGGAATCGCGGCGATGACCTCCTCCAGGTGATCGAGGACGATCCGCATGTCGACGGCGCGGTCGCGCCAGAACAGCGGCGCGTCGGGCAGGTCCTGGTCGCGCAGCCCGAGCACCGTGGAGTCCAGGTGCGTCGGCTGGACGACGACGAACCCGTGAGCGGCCCAGAAGTCCGCGAGGGGCCCGTAGCCGCGCAGCGAGGAGAGGAAGTTGGTCATGCCGTGGCCGTGCGAGAGCAGCAGCACCGGCAGGTCGGTCCCGGTCACGGGCGCCGAGATCTTGATCTCCAGCGGCACGGGCCTGCCCGGCACCTCCAGCGAGACGGGACTGCAGCTGAGGACGGGGGTGGGGTCGCTGACCGGGAAGCCGGCGGCGTCCGCGTAGGACGTGTTCATGGTGTTCCTCTCAGGCGGTTCGTCCGTGAACGCGTTGCTCGACGGACTCGGAGGGTGATCGACTCCGACCGCCCGGCAAAAGATTGCCATGGACGGCAAGTTTGCACAAGACGGCATTTTAGCCATGGGAAGCATGTATGCTGAGGTGCACGCAGGCGGTGGTCAACGGAGTGCGGGAGGGGTGCGGGTGGCCAGTGACGGTCCGGGGCTTCGGGAGCGGTCCAAAGCACGACGCCGGCGGTTGATCCTGCACACGGCTCTGCGCCTGTTCGCCGAACACGGGTACGAACGGACCACGATCGCCGACATCGCCGAGGCGGCCGAGGTCGCGCCGCGGACCGTGACGGGCTACTTCCCCTCGAAGCTCGACTTCATCACCGAATGGCCCGCGTCCATCGAGCAGCGGATCATCGCGCTGCACCGGGAGGACCCCGCGCTGGAGTTCATCGACCTGGTGGACAGGTGGTGGCACGACCTGCGCGACAACGTCGACCAGGAGGAAGCCGCGCTCACCCGCGCCATGGCCCTGGCCAACCCCGGCGTGGTCGCCATGGCGGAGGCCGAGGTCTCCCAGCGAACTCCCGGAACCGGCTTCCCCTTCGACGGAACCGGTCGTGACGACCTGTCGGGAGCCGCGGGCCGAGCCGCGATCAGGGGTGTCAACCAGGTGTTCCTCCGCGGTGTCGCCGAGGACCGCATGACCGACGAGCTCCACGACGACCTGCTGAACCTGATCCGTGCCATCGCCGACAGCACCGACGTCGGTCACGGTTCGCTCAAGCTGGACCCTTAGGTATCGGGACCTCCTGGCATTCACCTCAAAGTGTTCGAGTCACCCTCGCATTCCGTGGGCGGATGCGGATGGTGGCCTTTTCGGACCGTCTTCGACACCGTAAAGAGTGCAATACCGCAACCTTCACGGGCAAAGACCGGAAACCAGTGGCGGTTTCGGCAGCTCGTTGTTGATGTTCGGTAATTCGTGACTCCGGCCTGGGAGCTGGAATTCATGGAGTTCACTCTTGTGGGCGTATTTGTGTGTTGTTTCTGCGTGGCAGCGAATTTTCGCGCTTTCATGTCCTCAGGTCTCCCGGTACTCGTCACATCCAGGAGGACAAGGAAATGGGTAGATCCACATTCGCGATCACGGCATCGGCCATCGCGCTGACGACCTCGTGGTTGCTCGTGACCGCGGCAGGCGCGGCGCAAGCGGAGGCAGCGTACGACGGCATCGCCATGTACAAGCAGGAGAAGACCCAGTGGTGCTGGGCCGCCTCGGGCCTGACGATCGCCAAGTACCAGGGCGTCGGCAGCACGCAGGCGGACTTCTGCACTCGGGCCCAGCCCTACTACGGCTGCAACAACCAGCCTGCCACGCTCGACGACATGGCCAGGGGCTGGCAGAGCCTCGGCATGGCCCACCCCGGCTCGGGCCTGGGCAGCGCGGCCTCGTTCAACCAGATCTACACCGACGTCAAGGCCTCCCGCCCCATCGGTGCGCGCATCGGGTGGACCTCAGGCGGGGGCCACATGAACGTCGTCTACGGCTTCGACACGTCGAACAACACCATCGCGGTCGCCGACCCGTGGCCGGACACCGCCACCTACACGTGGTGGAACTACAACGACTACGTCAACAACAGCTCGTTCAAGTGGACCCACTCCCGGATCGGCATCTCCCGTTAAGGCAGGCATCATGTGCGAACCAAGAACGGTCTGGCGGCGGGCTGCTTCGCGCCTTTCCCGCCTGACCGCGGTCCTGGCACTGGGCGCATCCGCGCTCCTGTCCGTCGCGGGCCCCGCCCACGCGGCCCCGGCCGAGGACCCGCTCCCGGTGGACATCCCCGACTACCAGGCCGCTCTCAACGCCGTGAAGTCGGCCGACGTCCGCAACGCCGTGTGCCGCTTCCTCGCCGTGCCGGTGCCCCAGGGCGGGTCCCAACCCGCGCAGATGGTTCCGGACAAGGCCAATCCGTGCGAGGGCATGCCCGCCTTCACGATCAAGGACCCGCTGGCGGTCAGCGAGATCACGCCGGGCTTCGTCGCGGGCACCTCCCCGCCGATCGCCACGGAGGCGGTCAAGCTGGCCCGCCTGGTGTCCTCGCTGAGCAACACCGTCAACGACCGCCAGGCCACCGTCATGCTCGCCCCCACGCAGGGCGGCGGCTGGCACCTGGCGGCGGTGCGCGAGGGCGACGACGAGGCCGAGTACGCCGGCAAGGCCGGTGCGGGGGTCCTGGTGTTCTCAGAGCCGCAGATCCGCGGCTGGTACCAGCTGAAGCTCACCACGGTGGAGCCGCTCAACGACCAGGCACGGCAAGGACTGGGCGGCAAGGCGTCCATGTCGCTGAGCGAGTACCAGAAGCTGGTCAAGGCCCGCTACGCCGACAAGCTGCCCGCATCGGATTACGACACCAAGGGGATGTCGAGCGGCTACGGCATTGCAAGCGGAACGGACAGCACGTCGTCCATCGCGCCGTTGCTCGTCGGCGGTTCGAGCGCGGCGCTCGTGCTCGCGGGCGGCGCCTTCTTCTTCCGTCGCCGGCGCAACAACGCTGGGTGATTCTTCGGCTCGGTCCCGGTGGACACGGCGAACGACAGCCGTTCTGGGCCGTTATGAGCGTGCGTTCAGGGCTGTTGACCTGCGCTTTGGTGCAGTTGGGCGCAGTTCAGGCCGATCCGAGGGCTCCATCTGTGTGACCTGCAACGCCAGGAACGCGCTGACCTGCGTAAACGGGACTCCTGCAGGTCGGCGCGGTTCCGTTCAGGTCCATTGAGGGCTGTTCTGGCACGTTCAACGCACGGAGTCGCTCCCAATGGTCGCCATCACATGAGCGATCCACCAGGGTCTCTCAATCGCACGAATGTGCGAACTTTTTCATGTGCGCTCTATGGGGCGAGTGTGTGCGCATGATTATCGGTGCGGACGTTGGCCCACCTCATTGGCCGAGCCCCTGAGGGACACGTCGCAGAATACGCTGCGCGCTTGCAGCTCAGAACCTGTCGACCCAGGCTCTGACTGTCATCGCGGCGGTGAACCGTTATGGCGTAACCGCTGTTCCCAGGGATCAGCGGGCAGTATGGTGGCTGCCAATCCCTGGCAGGTTGCGGAAAGGCGCGAGTGCAGATTCGACGCTGTCGTTCGGCGTCGTCCTCCACGACAAGCTGCTGTCTTCAAGCATGCCGGCGCTGACGTGGTGCCCTCGTCTGGTGTTCCGCGAGGCACCGATCGGCACTGTGAGCCGTTGGTCAGTAAGTCTCGAACGGCTGCCATTGAACAGATTCCGGACGCACGCCGGTCACCGCGAACTCGAGCAGCGCCGCGACCGCGAGGTCGCGTGGAATGATCGCGTCGCGCGGGAACTCCGTCTCGTTCGCCGAATCGACGTACAGGGTCGGCACGTCGTCCGGGACGGCAGTAGGAGATGACGTCACCCAGGGGTGTCGTTCCAGGGTGAGGTCCAGGTCGTGCTCCGGCGGGGGCATCGCATCCACAGTGGACGGCGGTAGGTCACCCGCGTGCCGCAGGACCAGCGTTTCGACCTGGGTCGACCGTGACCGAGTCTGCTCCGGTGCGCTCTGCTTGGCCCACATCGTCACCATTCGCACCGCCCGCCGCGGGTCCGTCGGCCCGAAGTAGTGCAGTGCCACGTGCTCTCCGGTCGGCGATACGTCCATCTTGAACATGCGGTCGGGAATCTTCGCCGGACCGAACCGGGGGAGCTCGCGCGCGGCGATCTGGGTCGGATGTGGCTGTGGTTCGGCCAGGATCGCTGCCAGCGCACGGTTGAGGTCGGACTCGGATCGGACCTCGAACGGCTCACGAGCGCGGTTGGCGCCGCTGTAGAAGTACCAGTCCAGCGTGTACGTCACCGTGCATCCCTTCCCTGGAACGTGTGCGAACCCATCGGATCGTGCACCGTCAGTGTCTGACCGGCGCCCAGTACGAGCGGTAGCACCTCCCGGCAACCCAACATGCCCTCGCACACTTCCTTGTTCACGACCACTTCGGCACGGTTGACGCCGGACTGCCGCATGCGCCAGGCGACCTTGGTTTCGACGTGCTTGGTGACCTCGGCGTTCTGACCCGGCCACAGCACACCCACCTTCGTCAGGTGATCATTGATGCGGGTGTGCTCGCCGTCGGGCTCCCGGCCGCTCTGCACGAGGTCTTCATTGCCGTCATCATCGCGGCAGATCCCGCTGGTCTTGAACGCGGGAAGGCTCGATCGTGCACGCCGCGCCCAGGTATCCGGCTGCCGGCCGCCACCTCCGCCTGCTGTCCCGCCGGACGTCGGGGTGGGGCTGTCGGCGGCTTGGTCGCGAACTGCTGATGAACCTTCTCGATGCCCTGCAGGCCCGATACCAGGACGTCCAGCAGGTCCTTTGCGCCGACTCGCACAGCGGCGAACTGACTGGTGACCATCTCAGCATCGGCCTGCTCGCCGGTTCCGGCCATGACGTCGGTGAGCGCCGTCGCGCACTCCTCGGCCATCTCCACGACCTGCTGGAGCATCTGCTGCACCTGCTGGGCCTTGTCCGCGGCGGCGTTGAGCGTGGCCTCAACATCGCTGAACGTCGTCGGTAGCACACCGGTCCCTTCCCGTGGACCCGCACCGATCCTGACACGAGGCACGCGTACGGCCGAACCGCAGTTCAGCCGCATGGGTGATGGGCTCGTACCGCGTCCGCCTGGCCTGCGTCTGATCACCATGCACGAGACCCACTCGGGGCATCCCGGCTGCGTCATGATGCCGGTTCGGGCTCGCCTTCTCGGTCCCGCCAGCGGAGCCGCGATCATCCGCAGGATGGGTTGCCGCGAGGTCTCCTGCTGGATGGTGGCTTGCCGGGTTCGTGACCTGCGTGATCACGGTGCTGTGATTCGGGTGTTCGATCTCCGGGCGCCACGACGAGCTCCTCCAGCGGCGCCTCAAACGCCTGCGGGCTCAAGACGAATGACCGCTGAGGTGAGGTGTTACGCGACTGCCACGAACGGCACCGGCTGTTCAGGAACCGGCGACCGAGTCGAGGAGGTTCTTGGCGATGTCGCGGAGTTTGACGTTCTCGTGCTGTGAGCGTTGCACGAGCATCGTGAAGGCTTCGTCGGCGCTGCAGGAGTGCACGGCCATCAGGACACCTTTTGCTTGGTCGATGACGGCCCGGGAGGCGAGAGCCTTTTCCAGGCTGTCGATGTGGTCTCGTGAGCGTTGCCAGCGCTGGGCGCTGGCGATCGTGACCGACGCGGCTGTCGTGAACAGCCGCATGAGCCCTTCGTCGAAGGGGTCGAACGCCGCGGCCGTGTGGCTGTAGATGTTGAGTGAACCGAGGTGCTTTTCGTCGGAGGAGTTCGAGGAGGGCAGCAGCACCGGCACGGACAGGTAGGCGCGGATCGCGTGCGCCGCGGCGGCTGCCTCGAACTCCGGCCACTCGTCGAGGTGCTCGCCGACGACAGCCCGCACAGGCCGCAGGGTGCGCGCGGACTCCAGGCACGGGCCCCGGTCAGCGGCGTACTGCTTCTCGTCGATCTCGATCAACTCGGGGCTCGTGGAGGCGGCAGTGCGCGGCCGCGCCGGATCCATCAGCGACACCGTCACCGAGTCGGCATCCGGGATCGCCCTGCT
>NZ_JBVJRA010000014.1:0-228551 GCF_055608075.1 Lentzea sp. NPDC036949 | reverse complement strand
CCACCCGCTACGACAAACTCGCCATCCGCTACCAGGCCACCGTCCACATCGCCGCCATCAACATCTGGCTACGCCACATCTAAAACACGGCCTAGGCGCGGGGGACGGGGTCACTTCTCCTCGGACTGCTCCTTGCCGCTGCCGCGCAGCGAACCGGGGTGCGCCTTGACCGACGGGTCGTTGCGCGTCTTGACCAGGCTGGCCACGGTGACGACCACCAGGATCGAGATGATCACGCCCAGGCTGAGCGGCGTGGGCACCTCGGGCACGCGCGGGTCGATGTCGACGTGCGCCCAGTGCAGGATCAGCTTCACGCCGATGAACGCGAGGATGATCGCGAGACCGGCCGACAGGTACACCAGGCGGTCGAGCAGGCCCTTGACGAGGAAGAACAACGCGCGCAGGCCGAGCAGTGCGAACGCGTTGGCGGTGAAGACGATGTAGGGCTCCTCGGTCACGCCGAACACCGCGGGGATCGAGTCGAGCGCGAACAGCAGGTCCACGCCACCGATCGCGACCAGCACGACGAACAGGGGAGTGGCCATCTTGCGGCCGTCGACGCGGGTGAAGATCTTGCCGCCCACGTAGTCGTCGGTGACCGGCAGCAGCTTGCGGGCCGTGGTGACGACGACGTTGTTCTCGACGTCGGGGTCCTCGTTGCGGTGCCGGAACAGCTGGATCGCCGTGTAGATCAACAACAGGCCGAACAGCAGGAACATGAACGAGAACAGCGAGAGCAGCGTGGCGCCGACCGCGATGAAGATGCCGCGCATGATCAACGCCAGCACGATGCCGAACGTCAGCACCTTGTGCTGGTGCTCCTCGGGCACCAGGAACGTGGTCATGATGATCACGAACACGAAGAGGTTGTCGACCGACAGGCTCTTCTCGACGATGTAGCCGGCGAAGTACTCCGTGCCGGGGCCACCGCCGTGCGTGAGCATGAACCAGACGCCGAAGCCGACCGCGACCAGGATGTAGAACACCGACCACAGGCTGGCCTCGCGGAACCCGACCTTGTGCGGGCGGGCGGCGGCGAGCACGAGGTCGACCGCCAGCAGGACGACGATCACCCCGATCGTGACCGCCCACGTCAGTCCGCTGATCTCAAGCACAGGTGCCCTCTCCTCTGGTGGTCGATTTGTCTGAATTGGACGTTACCGGATCGTGCGTATCCTCGGCTGGTGGACTTGGTGAACGTGCTCACGAACAGGGTCGTCGTGCTCGACGGCGGGCTGTCGACCGCGCTGGAGCAGGCCGGTCACGACCTGTCCGACGAGCTCTGGACGGCCCGTCTGCTGCTCTCCGACCCCGACGCGGTCAGGGCGGCGCACGCCGGCTACCTCCGCGCGGGCGCGGACGTCGTGATCACCTCCAGCTACCAGGCCTCGTTCGAGGGGTTCGCCCGCCGCAGTCTGACCGATGAGCAGACCGTCGGCTTGATGAAGGCCAGCGTGTCGATCGCCCGATCCGCCGCGTCCGAAGTGGACGGCCCCCGCTGGGTCGCCGCGTCGGTGGGCCCGTACGGCGCGGTGCTGGCCGACGGCTCGGAGTACCGCGGCCGCTACGGCAGGACCACCGACGAGCTGGAACGGTTCCACCGCCGCCGCATCGAGGTGCTCGCCGACGCCGGACCCGACCTGCTCGCGGTCGAGACGATCCCGGACGCGCAGGAGGCGGAGGCGGTCCTGCGGGTGGTCGCGGGCAGCGGCGTGCCGGCGTGGCTGTCCTACAGCGTGCGCGACGGGAAGACGTGCGCGGGCCAGTCGCTGGAGGAAGCGTTCGGCCTGGTCAAGGGCATCGACGAGGTCGTGGCCGTGGGCCTCAACTGCTCAGCGCCCGAGGAGGTCGCCGGAGCCGTCGCCACCGCCCGCGCGGTGACCGGGCTGCCGGTCGTGGTCTACCCGAACACCGGCGAGCAGTGGAACTCCGCCGCACGCGCGTGGTCCGGCGGCGTGGAGTCGTTCGCGGTGACGGAGTGGGCCGAACGGGGCGCACGCCTCATCGGCGGCTGCTGCCGCGTCGGCCCGGCGGGCATCGCCGAGATCGCCCGCGCTCTCCGCTGAAACCGCATCAACGGGCATGGGCGGTCGTGTAGGGAAAATGTAGACCTGCTCGGAAAGCTGATGAGCGTTGTGCGAGCAAATCAGTGAAGTGACCTTCGGTATCTGGTTGCGGGAAACGGAATGGCAATGCGTTCTCCTGTTGTCTCATTCTGTTGCCCGCGGTGACACGAACACCAGAGATGGGATGGTTCAGCCGTCATGCAGAAGGACCAACGAAAAGGCCTGCTCCGCAGGACGTGGCGCATCACGGGCGGGACCGCGAAATCTTCGCCGCGGTTCGTCCAGCGGGTTTTCTCCCTCCTCGTGATCGCGCTGCTGGCCGCCGCGACCCCCGCCGCGGTCCCCGCCGCCGCGGCCGGTGAGCTTCCCGGCGGGCGGGCCAACTTCGTGGTGTCAACCGGAAGCCTCACCACCGGCTCGACCGCCAACTGGTTCCGGCTGGGCACCTACGCGTTCGACGCGGCCACCGGGAAGGTGTCAGCGAGCATGTACGTGTGGGAGCAGACGAAGCCCACTCAGCGGACCGGTATCGGGGTCACACCGGACTCGTCGTGCTCGTCCACCGATCCGAAGGCGACCGACAAGGTCCGCCCGTGCGAGATCATGACGGCGGGTGGGTTCACCGGCGCTCCTGACGACGTCCGGCAGGGCACCTACGTGCTGGGCACCCAAGATGGCAAGCAGACCGTCACGATCACCTGGTCGCCGACCTGGACGGACAAGTGGTCAGTGGACACCCAGCAGGCGCTGGCGCGGTTGAACTTCGTGAGTTCCACGCGGGTCAACAGCGGTTATGGCTACGGCAGCAACGCGGCGCTGACCGACCGTCGTGCGATGTCGAGCGTGCAATCGCACCAGGGTGGTCTCCGTTATGTCGGAAAGGGCTGGACGGCTGGTACGGCGAGCGATGTGACCAGTTCGTTCGCGGTCGGCTCCTTCACCGCCTGCACGACGGTGACCTGGTGCCTGACCTATTTCCAGCCTTCGTCGACGAAGGTGTGCCAGGCGGCCGGTGGCTGCCCGCATTACGGCGGCGGCACCCCGGCGAACGTCAGCTCCCTGCAGTACTACCTCGGCCGGGTGAACTCAGGCGACCGCCGCGACGCGCTGTGGCACTGGTGCACTTGCCTGGCGATGGAACGCGACGAGCCGTGCTACACCGGTAATTCGCACGTGAAGCCGTTGTTGCAGATCCTCGACGACAGCGGCACGTTCCGCGGCTGGGTGGGCGTCGAGGGCTCCTTCTCGACCAACGGCGTGCGCAACAGCGACATGCTCGCCGTCTTCGTCCAAGCCGACTGGGTCGCTTGACCGGTGCCCGGGGGGTCTCGGACGAGTGCCCCGACCGCAGCGGCCGGGGCACTCGGTCATCCGTTCGTCACGGGCAGTTCGTGCTGCGCGCGAGGTCGCGCGTGCCCCAGTAGGTCGGGTTGCCGTCCCGGAACGTCACCCGCTGCACGGAGCCGTTGAGCTTCTGCTCGTAGTGCAGGTGCGGGCCGGTGGAACCACCGGTGTTGCCGACCCGGCCGATCATCGTCTTCTCGGACACCGACTGGCCGACGGACACGTCCTGCGAGCTGAGGTGCGCGTACAGGGTCTGCCAGCCGCCCGCGTGGTCGATCACGATGTAGCGCCCGTAGGAGGTGCTGCCCAGGTTCGCGACCTTCGACACCGTGCCCGGCGCGGACGAGTAGACCTTGTAGCCGTTGTCCTCGGGGTAGTGGTTGAAGTCGACGGCGTTGGCCGGGCTGTGGCCGGAGCGGGTGCTCGCCGCCCAGGTCTCCCCGCAGGGGAACGGCAGCCAGAAGCGGCCGGTCGTGCCGGGGTTGAACTGGTGCGAGGCGTTGTTGTTCTTCAGCGTCGAGTTCAGGTTGGTCTTCGCGCCGGACGCGAAGTCCTGGGTGGCGCCGGCGTAGCCGGAGTTGAAGTACACCCGGACCGTGCCGCCGGTGCGGTTCCACACCGACGCGGCGTTGTTCTTGACGCACAGCCCCTGCCCGGCGCCCGCGCTCTTGAAGTCGTAGCAGGAGGGCTGGGTGGAGCCGTAGTCGGAGATCGACCCCGCGAAGTCGGAGACCGAGCCCGCGTGGTCGCTGTTGTAGAAGTAGCAGAACTCGCCGCTGTCGCAGACGCCGTCCCTGGCCGCCGCGGCCGCCGGGGTCACCGTCAACGCGGTGAGGCTCGCGGCGGCGAGCACCGCGGCAGCCGCGGCGAGGGCCATTCGTGTCCATGTCCGTGGTCTGGGCATGTGCTTCCTCACTGGTGCGGGGATTCTCGAGCGGTCAGGCGGCGCGGAGGTACTGCTCCCACGTCACCTTCGTCACCTGGGGCCCGTCGTCCTGGCCGTTGCCGGCCAGCCCGTCGCGCCCGAGGTAGTACTGGCCGACCTGTTTCTGCGCGGGTGTCGACAGGTCGGTGTCGTTCACCGCGATGCCGTGGACGTGCAGCGGCCAGTTGCCCTGGCTCGGTCGCCGCAGCCACGCCGCGAACCCCACCCGCCGCAGCGCCGTCACGAGCGCGGTGCGCTGCGCCGAGGTCAACGCCTCGGCGTCCAGGTCGACGGCGCCACCTCCGTCGTGCGTGCCGGCGGAGGTGGGGTCCTCGCCGGGGGAGTAGGAGCCCTGTTCCACGACGAGCGGAACTCCGCAGAGCCGCTGCGCCTCCCGCAGCATCGCGACCGTGCGCGCGTTGAACGGGAAGCCCTGGAACGTGGTGCGCGCGCCCGGCGTGAGGGTGCGGGTGAGGGTGAACCGCCCGTTGGCGAGCGCGGTGAGCGATGCCCGGCCGGGAAACCCGTTGGCGGCGGCGCCCGCGTACCCGAGCGACTCCTGCCACCGCCCGTAGGCGGTGCGGGTGACCGTGCCGAAGTGCCCGTCGACGTACTGCGCGGCGAGCAGCCCCTCGGCGACGAGCGCCTGCTCGACGAGCCGCACGCTCGCCCCGGCACCCGGCGTGAGCCCGGTGTCGGGCTTGACGGGGTCGCACTGCGCGGCCAGGACCACGAGCTCCATGTCCGCGGTCCCCGCGGCGGCCGCCACCCCGGGGACCAGCACACCCCCTGCGGCGATCCCGCCCAGAACGGCCAGGAACCCACGACGTCCAAGACGATCCGACATGCCGGACATCCTCGGCCAGGCACATATAAAACCGATATATTTTCGACCGGCCCCCGGTTCGATCAAGCCGTTCACCTGGAACGATGCCGGTCGCGCGGGGTTGGCAGACCGCTCGTGCGGGGACCGGGGACGTCTGCGGACTTGTGCACGGCGAACCGACAGCGGCCGTCGGATCGGTGGTGCCAGACCTCGCCCTCACCGGAGCCTTCCGGCCAGATGAACATCCGGCCGCCGAGCCCAGGCAGGGTGCGGTCGGCGAGGCCACCGGCGTGGGTCACTCCCGAAGTCGGTCACGGGGTGTGCGAACCGGGGGCACCCACGCCGTCTGCGACCCGTTCACCTGGGCGGCAGTGCCTCGTCCACCGTGGTCACGGTGCCGGTTCGGGCGATCAGTCGCAGCGCCGCCTCGTGCAGGTCGGAGGTGGCGGAGGCGGTGGCGTCCGCCAGCACCTGCACGGCGTAGTCGCGGTCGTGGGCATCTCGTGCTGTGGCCAGCACGACCAGATCGGTGGAGACGCCGGTGAGCAGCAACGTGTTCACGCCTCGCGTGCGCAGCACCAGGTCCAGCTCCGTGCCGAAGAAAGGGCTGATGCGCCTTTTGACGACCACGGCGTCGCCTTCGGCGGGTTTCACGGCGTCGTGCACTTCGGTCGCCCAGGTACCGATGACCAGCTTTCCCGCGTCCTTCGCTTCGGCGAAGACCGGGGAGTTCGACGGCCATTCCGAGAAGTCGGGGGAGAATCCCACCACCACGTAGATGACCGGGATGTTCTCCGCTCGTGCGCGGGCTATCGCGGTGGCGGCCCGTTCGAGCACGCCCCGGCTGGCGACCTGCTGCTCGTAGCCGTGGGAGGCGTACTGGCCGTCGGGGTGCACGATGTCGTTCAGCAGATCGAGCACGAGAAGTGCCGGTGAACTGGTCATGCCGCTCAACTTATTCGCGTGCCGGACACCGGCGGGAAATCTGTCGGCGCATCTTGCATGAGCGAACCAGATGGCTGCATGAACGAGTTCTTCTTCCCGGTGCCCGCCTGCCGGTCATAGCTTTCTCGGCGGTTGCAGGACTCGGGGAAGGTGTGTCCATGGAGGCGTTCGGACCGCTTCGGATCGCCGTGGTCGGCAGCGGGCCCCGCGGGCTCGCGGTGCTGGAACGGCTCGTCGCCAGGATGAACGAGCAGGCGCCGGCGGTGCCGGTCACGGTGTACCTGGTGGACGCGGTCGAGGTCGGCTGCGGCCGCATCTGGCAGTCGGGACAGCCCGAGTGGTTCCTCATGAACACCCCCTGCGGTGAGGTGACCATGTTCTCCGGGCCTCCGGACGAGGGGCGTGCGCGGCCGGGTGCGGGGCCGTCGCTCGCCGAGTGGTGGAGTGCGCATGCCCCGGGGTTCGAGGGACGTACGGGCTATGCGCCGAGGGCCTTGCACGGCAAGTACATGCGGTGGGTCACGGACGTGATCGAGGCTTCGCTGCCGCCCACGGTGCGCTTGCACCGGGTGACGGCGGCGGTCGAGGACCTGGAGCCCACGTCGCTCGGGTACCGCCTCGACCTGTCCACCGGCGATCACCTGCTGGTCGACAAGGTCGTGCTGACGACCGGGCACCCGAGGCTCCACCAGGTGGGGATGTTCCGCGAGTTCGAGGAGTTCGCCGCCACACGACCGGACCTGCGCTACTTCGCCGCCGACTCCGCGGTCACGATGCCGCTCGACACCATCCCCGACGGCTCCGCGGTGGGGCTGCTCGGGCTCGGGCTCACCTTCTACGACCTCATGCTCGCCCTGACGGTCGGCAGGGGTGGGCGGTTCGTCGAGGAAGGCGACGGTCTGCGGTACCTGGCCAGCGGCCGGGAACCGCTGCTGGCCGGCGGTTCGCGCAGCGGGATCGCCCTGTCCGCGCGCGGCATCAACCAGAAGCCCGCGACGCTCAAGTTCCGGCCGACGCTCTTCACCACCGAGAACGTCTGTCGCGGCCGGGTGTTCGGCGAGATCGACTTCGGTGCGCACGTGCTGCCGTGGATCCTCGGCGAGATCGAGTACGTCTACTACCTGACCGAGGTGCGCGAAACCCTCGGAGCCGAGGCGGCCGCGGAGTTCACGGCGGCCGTCGTGGCGGCGACCGGCGCGCGACCGCCGGACATCAGGCCGATCGCCCTCGCTCAGGGCCTCGGGCACCTGACGCCGTTCGACTTCGAGGGCCTGGCCCGTCCGTTCGCGGGCCGGACCTTCGCGTCGCGGGCCGAGTTCGAACGTGCGCTGGACGACCACGTCCGCGCCGACATCGAGCACGCCGTGCGCGGCAACTACGCCTCGCCGCTGAAGGCCGCGCTGGACGTGCTGCGCGACACGCGCTGGGTGGTGCGCGAGATCACCGACTTCGGCGGGCTCACGCCGGACACGCACCGCGACTTCCTCACCTGGTTCTCGCCGCGCAGCTCGCTGCTGGCGGCCGGCCCGCCGCTGGTGCGGATCAGGCAGGCGGAAGCGCTGCGCAAGGCCGGAATCCTGAGGTTGGTCGGGCCCGACGCGGAGTTCTCGGTGGACCGCGGGCGGAACGCGTTCGTGCTGTCCTCGCCCGCCGTCGCCGGATCGAGGGTCGAGGTGCGGACGCTGATCGACGCCCGCATCGCCAATCCCAACGTGTACCTGGACAGCTCGCCGCTGACGCGGGCACTCGTGCGCCGCGGAATCTGGAACGGCTTCACCAACGGCAAGGGCGACAACGCGTTCCACACCGGTGGCGTCGCGGTCACGCGCAGCCCGTTCCACCCGCTGGACCGCCACGGCAGGCCCGACACCGATCTCTACGTGCTGGGCGTGCCGGCCGAGCACACCCGCTGGTTCACGTTCGTCGGCAGCGGCAGGCCCGGACCGTGGAACGAGTTCACCAAGGACGCGGACGCGATCGCCCGGCACGCGCTGACCGCCGTCCACGCCATGACATCACCGGTTCCGGCCGGCTGACGAGGAGGAACACCATGACCGACACCCAGCTCCGATCGGTCCGCGTCCTGCGGGACGTCCTGTCCGCCGGTCTCGACGCCGTGCAGTGGACCCGCTGGGAACAACCAGGTCGCGCCGGGGTGGAGATCCACCCGCTGTTCACCACCGGCGATCCCCAGAACGCCACGGCCTTTCTCACGAGGATGGAGCCGGGCGCTCACGGGGACCTGCACGAACACCTCGGCTACGAGCTGATGTTCGTGCTGCAGGGCGAACTCGTCAACGACAACGGCGACCGCTACGGAGTCGGTGACCTGATCGTCGAGGAGCCCGGCAGCGTGCACCAGGTGACCAGCGTCGCCGGCTGCACGGTGCTCGGGGTGCGCACCGCTGCAACCCGGCCGCTGGGCTGACCGGACGCGTGAACCGGTCGGTGCGGACCGGTTCACGCGCTCAGCGGCTCGTCCACGGCTCGCCGGGCGAGCTCGCGGACGAGCCGCACGAACGCCGAGACCGCCGGAGTGCTCCTCGCGGTCTCCCGGACGCCGAGCGCGACCGTCCTCGTCAGCGCCGGCGTCAGCGGGACGACCGCCACCCCGGACATCCCGCCGGGCAGCAACGACATCGGCAGCACCGTCGGTCCGACGCCGGCGGAGACCATGGCGAGCAGTGCGTGCAGGTCGCGGATGCGGTACGCCACAGCGGGTTCTGCGCCCTCCGCCAGCAGGACCGCTCGCAGCAGGGGTTCCACCCCGCCGACCGGTAGCACCAGGGGCTCGCCCGCCAGCTGGCCGGCCCGCACCGCGGTCTGCCCGCAGAGGCGGTGCCCCGCGGGCAGCACCGCGCACAGCTCGTCCCGCCACAACGGGGTCGTGACCAGGTCCGGTTTCGGCAACGTCACCACGCCGACGTCCACGGCACCGGACCGCAACCACGCCGCGATCTGCTGGTCGGTGCCCTCGCGCAGCACGATCTCCCCTGAGGGGAACCGGGTGCGGAACTCCTCCAGGAGCACGGGCAGCAGTCTGCCGGCGAAGGTCTGGCTGGTGGCGAACCGCACGGTCCCGCGCAGTCCCGTGACGACCGCCGAGGCGGTCAGCCGGATCTGTTCGGCGTGCGTCACGATGGCCCTGGCGTGGACGACCACGTCGCGTCCGGCATCGGTCAGCCGCACGCCCGCGCGACCGCGCAGCACCAGCTCGCACCGGAGGTCCGACTCCAGTCCCGCGATCGCGTGGCTGACGGCGGACTGCGAGACGCCCAACGCCTTGGCGGCCTTGGTGAAGCTGCCTTCGTCGGCGACCGCGACGAAGGCAGCGCACTGGGTGAACCTCACCGCGTGCCCCCGGTGACGGGCAGCGTGGGGCGGCGGTTCGCTTCGTAGGTCTCGATGTCGCCGGCGTGCGTCAGCGTGGCGCCGATCAAGTCGGTGCCGGTGAGCAGCCGCTCCCTGGCACGCGCGTCGACGCTGAACGACTCGGCCAGCGGTCCGCACCGCACCTCGAGCCGTTCCAGGTCGACGGTGACGGGCACCGCGGGATCGGTTTCCACGGCCTGCCACAGCCGCTCGACCACCGCGGCCGGCAGCACGACCGGGAGCAGGCCGTTGAGCAGCGCGTTGCCGCGGAAGATGTCACCGAACCGCGGGGCGATCACCGCACGGAAGCCGTAGTCGAGCAACGCCCACACGGCGTACTCACGTGACGATCCCGTGCCGAAGTCGTTGCCCGCGACCAGGATCGTCGATCCCCGGTGGACGGGCCGGTTGAGCACGAACCCGGGATCCTCCCGCCAGTCGGCGAACAGCGAGTCGGCGTGACCGGTGCGCTCGGAGAGCGTGAGGAAGCGGACGGGGATGATCTGGTCGGTGTCCACGTCGCTGCGCCGCAACGGAACCGCGGTTCCGGTGTGGACGGTGAACTGCTGCACGGGTGCGCTCCTGGAGGCGTGGGAAGGCGGTCAGAGGTCGGCGGGGGCGGCGATCCGGCCGCGCACGGCCGTGGCGGCGGCAACGGGCGGCGACACGATGTGCGTGCGCGATCCCTTGCCCTGCCTGCCCTCGTAGTTGCGGTTGTTGGTGGACGCCGCCCGCTGACCCGGTCGCAGGCGGTCCTCGTTCAGCGCCGCGCACATCGAACACCCTGCTGCCGCACGGAAGTCCGCGCCGGCCGCGGCGAACACCTCGTCCAGCCCCTCCTCGCAGGCCTGGCGGCGGACCGCGGCCGAGCCGGGCACGATGATCATCTCCACGGAGTCGGCGACGCGCCGTCCCCGCAGCACCTCCGCGGCCGCGCGCAGGTCCTCGATCCGGCTGTTCGTGCACGAGCCGATGAACACCGCGTCCACCGCCACGTCCCGCAACGCCGTGCCCGGCTTGAGATCCATGTACTCCAGCGCCCGCTCGGCCGCTGCCTGCTCCTGCGCGCCGGCGAACTCGTGCGGATGCGGCACGTGCGCGTCGATCGGCACGCTCTGGCCGGGGTTCGTGCCCCAGGAGACGTGCGGGCGCAGCGAGCTCGCGTCCAGCACGACCTCCTTGTCGAACACCGCGTCGGCGTCGGTGCACAGCGTGCGCCAGTGGGCGACCTCGGCGTCGAAGTCGGCCGGCATGCCGGGACGGAGCCGCAGGTAGTCGAACGTCGTCTGGTCCGGCGCGACCATTCCGGCGCGCGCACCGGCCTCCACCGCCATGTTGCACAACGTCATCCGTCCCTCCATCGACAGCGCCCGCACGGCCTCGCCGCGGAACTCCACGAGGTGGCCCTGTGCCCCGGCCGTGCCGATCCTGGCGATCAGCGCGAGCACCAGGTCCTTCGCCGTGCACCCGAAGGGCAGCTGTCCGGTGATGGTGACGGCCATGTCCCGAGGCCGTGACATCGGCAGCGTCTGCGTGGCCAGCACGTGTTCCACCTGGCTCGTCCCGATGCCGAACGCCAGCGCGCCGAACGCGCCCTGCGTGGTGGTGTGCGAGTCGCAGCACACGATCGTCATGCCCGGCCGGGAGAGTCCCAGCTCCGGCCCGATCACGTGCACGATGCCCTGCTGTTCGCTTCCCAGGCGGTGCAACGGGATCCCGAACTCGGCGCAGTTGGCCCGCATGAGCTCGGCCTGCCTGCGCGCGGCAGGGTCGAGAATTCCGCGCGTCAGGGACGTCGTCGGCGTGTTGTGGTCCTCCGTGCCCACGGTCAGGTCGGGGCGGCGCACCGTGCGGCCCGCCGCCCTCAGCCCGTCGAACGCCTGCGGTGTGTTCACCTCGTGCAGCAGGTGGAGGTCGATGTAGAGCAGGTCCTCGCCCGACGAGTCACTGCGCACCACGTGTCCGGCCCAGATCTTCTGCGCCATCGTCGTACCCATGCGATTTCCCCCGCGCATCCGGTGTGTCGATTCACGTCGAGGCAACCACACGACCTTCGCGAGCAGCAAGACAATGCACCGAAGGGGAATCCGGCTCCACCGGCGGACTAGGCGGTGTACCTCGTTTCCACCGGACTCCACCTCCTGCACCTAAGGCAAGACGCGGAGGATCCCGATTCCTCCGGCGGCCGATGACTCGCCCGTCCCCGGTGGCGAAGCTTGTTCTCAGGATCTCCGCCAGAGCAGGGAAGGAACCATGAAGCCGATCCACATCTTCACCGACGAGCAGTACGAGGAGCTCTACCGCGCTCTCGGCGACGTCGACAAGAACCCCTACGACGACTACGAGGCGTTCTCGCAGGCCGTGGCCGACCTGGTGGACAGGGGCGACGTGCCGGCGTTCTTCCTCGAGGTCTGCGCCCGGATCCGCGCGGACCGGGAGAGCGGGACCGTCGACGCGCACGTCCTGCGCAACGTCCCGATCGACGCGGAACTGCCGGACCTCGGCAACGAGGACCCGGTGTCGGTCAAGCACGCCGAGAAGAAGACGTTCATCGGGGAGACGCTGCTGGAGCTGTTCGGCAAGCTCATGGGCAACCCGCTGCTGGCCTACGCCCGAAACCGCGGGGACTTCTTCACCGACGTGGTCGCGTTCGACAAGTACAGCGGAAAGCTCACCGGCTACAGCGACAGCGAGCTCTACTTCCACAACGACCGCACGGCGCACGAGGTCCGCGCCGACTACATCGCGTTGCTCGGCATGCGCTGCCCGGAGGGCGAGCTGATCTACACCGGTTTCATCGACGGCCGGGAGATGCTCGTCCACCTCGGCGAGCAGGAGCAGCGACTCCTCCGCGAACCGTTCTACATCACGCCGTTCGACGTGTTCTCCAAGGACAAGAACGCGAGCCTGACCGACTCCGGAGCGCACCCGATCCTCGAGAACGACCACAGCTTCCGCTACCTCGACACCGCGACCACGACCGCGCCGGGCAGCCCGGTGGAGGCCAAGGACGCGCTGATCGCCATGAAGAACGCGCTGGCGAAGGCGAGCAAGGTCCGGCACCGCATCCTGGAGCGCGACCTCTTCGTCCTGTCCAACCAGGACGGTCTGCACAGCCGCGAGAAGATCGAGATCAACGACCCGGCGCAGGCCCGCAAGCGGTGGCTGCTCAAGACCTACGCGTTCCGCGACGACGCCGCGGCGGACCGCCACGGCGACAAGTGGCTGGACGGCGTGCGAGGACGGGTCGCGGACTAGGGCCTGTGTCGAAGTCCATGTTCGCGATAGCCGGGCCTGAGGCGGCCCCAGGAACCACCTCAGGCGCGACTCTCATCGAACGGGACCCCGACACAGGCCCTAGGTCTGGTCACCCCTGCAACGCGGACACGGTGGAAGGAAGAGTCATGCCCAGGGTGGCGACGCGGTTCGACCACATCCAGAAATCAGCGACCTACGCGGTGCTCGACCTCGTGCGCGAGCTCCGCGCACAGGGCGCCGACGTGCTCGACCTCGGCGGAGGGGAGCCGGACTTCGACACCCCGGAGCACATCTCGGACGCGGCCGTGTCCGCGCTGCGCGAGGGGTTCACGCACTACACGCCCAGCCGGGGGACACCGGAGCTGCTGGAGGCCATCGCCGAGAAGCTCGCCAAGGACAACGACCTGCTGGTGGACCCGATGCGGGACGTCGTCGTCACACCGTCGGCCAAGCACGCGCTGTCCAGTGCGGTGCTGACCGTCGCAGGACCCGGTGACGAGCTGATCGTCCCGACACCGAGCTGGGTCAGCTACGCGGCGATGGCGCACCTCGCGGGGGCCCGTCCCGTGCCGGCGCCGTTGAGCGCGCGGGACGGGTTCCGGCTCACCGCCGGCGCACTGGAACAGGCGCTGACCAGGAGGACGAGGGCGGTGCTGGTCAACACCCCCAACAACCCGACCGGCCGGCTGCTCGACGCCGACGAGCTGACCACCCTCGTCCGGTTCGCGCAGGAGCACGACCTCGTCATCATCTCCGACGAGATCTACGAGAAGATCACCTACGCCGACCGCCCGCACCTGAGCCCGGCCGCGCTGCCCGGTGGCGCCGAGCGGACGCTCACCGTCAACGGGTTCTCCAAGGGGTACGCGATGACCGGCTGGCGGCTGGGGTACGTGGCCGGTCCGACCGAGATCATCGCCGAGCTGCTCAAGGTGCAGCAGCACACCGTCGGCTGCGCGAGCTCGTTCGCCCAGCGCGGCGCGGTCGTGGCGCTGACCGGGCCCCAGGAACCGATCACGGCGATGACCACCGAGTACGCCGCACGGCGCGACCTGCTCGTGGCCGGCCTCAACGGTCTGCCCGGGGTGACGTGCGCGGTGCCGGACGGTGCGCTGTACGTGTTCCCCGACATCCGCGGGACCGGCCGCGGCGACTCGGCGCGGTTCACCGAGTGGCTCCTGCGCGAGGCGGGTGTCGCGGTGACGCCGGGGTCGGCGTTCGGAGAGGGCGGCGAAGGCCACGTCCGGCTGTCGTTCGCCACGTCCCGCGAGGTGCTGGCCGACGCCGTCGGCCGGATCGGCACCGCGCTCGGGGCAGACCGATGACCCGCCCCGCCACCGCGTCCGGGGAGACCCCGATCGCGGCACACCGCACGCCGCAGCGCCCGTCCGGAATGCCCTTCCGCCGCTACGTCCCCGCCCAGCGGGTTGACCTGCCCGGCAGGACCTGGCCGAACCGGACCATCACGGCCGCGCCCCGGTGGCTGTCCACCGACCTGAGGGACGGCAACCAGGCCCTGATCGACCCGATGGCGCCCGGACGCAAACGTGCGTTGTTCGACCTGCTGGTCAGCATGGGCTACAAGGAGATCGAGGTCGGCTTCCCGGCGGCGTCGCAGGCCGAGTTCGACTTCGTCCGGTCGATCATCACCGACCGGCTGGTCCCCGCCGACGTGACGATCTCGGTGCTGACCCAGGCCAGGGACGACCTCATCGAACGCACCCTGCAGTCGCTGCGGGGCGCGCCGAAGGCCACGGTGCACCTGTACAACGCCACGGCCCCGCTGTTCCGGCGGGTCGTGTTCCGCGCGGACCGCGAACAGGTCAAGGACATCGCCGTCTCCGGTACCAGGACCGTCCTCAAGCACGCGGACCAGATCCTCGACGACGGGATCGCGCTCGGGTTCGAGTACTCGCCGGAGATCTTCACCGACACCGAGCTCGACTTCGCGCTCGAGGTCTGCGAGGCGGTGATGGACGTCTGGCAGCCGGAACGCGACCGGGAGATCATCCTCAACCTGCCCGCCACCGTGGAGCGGTCGACGCCGAACGTCTACGCGGACCGGATCGAGTGGATGTCGCGCAACCTGTCACGCCGCGAGTCGGTGTGCCTGTCCGCGCACCCGCACAACGACAGGGGCACCGCGGTCGCCGCCGCCGAGCTCGCGATCATGGCCGGCGCGGACCGCGTCGAGGGCTGTCTGTTCGGCCAGGGCGAGCGCACGGGCAACGTCGACCTGGTGACGCTGGGGCTGAACCTGTTCGCGCAGGGCGTCGACCCGATGATCGACTTCTCGGACATCGACGAGGTGAGGCGGGTCTACACCTACTGCAACCAGATGACGGTGCCCGAACGCCACCCGTACGCGGGCGACCTGGTGTTCACGTCGTTCTCCGGGTCGCACCAGGACGCGATCAAGAAGGGCTTCGAGGCGCAACGCGCGAACGCCGCGCTCACGGGCGTACCGGCCGAGCACGGCCCGTGGGAGATGCCCTACCTGCCGATCGACCCGCACGACGTCGGACGCACCTACCAGGAGGTGGTCCGGGTCAACAGCCAGTCGGGCAAGGGCGGTGTGGCCTTCCTGATGAAGGAGCACCACGGGTTCGACCTGCCCAGGCGGATGCAGATCGACTTCTCGGCCGTGGTCCAGGCCAGGACCGACGCGGTGGGCGGAGAGGTCACGCCCGAGCTGATCCGCGAGCTGTTCGACCGGGAGTACGGGCTGGGGCTCGATCCCGCCGTCGTCCTCGGTGTGCCGGACGTGACCGGTCAGGCCGAAGCGCTCGCCGCACTCGCGGCACGCGGCCGGCCCTGCCGCGTGCTGGACAGGGTCGAGCACGCGATGGGAGCACGCACGGCCGTCTACCTGGAGGTGTCGCTGGGCGACTCGGTGCACTGGGGTGCCGGCGTCGCGGAACACGCTGACCACGCCGCGCTCTCGGCGCTGGCCAGCGCCGTCGCCCGGTACGGTCGCCGATGACCGCACCCGGTGCGGAGCGGGCGGGTCACGCGGTCCGCGAGTTCCGCGCCGGGTGGTACGGCCTCGTGCTGTTGCGGATCAGGAGAACGGCTTCGAGCCGGTTGCGCGCTCCCAGCTTGGGCAGCGCGTGGGAGACGTGGCTCTTGATCGTCGCCGGGGAGACGCCCAGCGACCGCGCCGCCTCGACGGTGCTCATCCCGTCGGCCAGGAGGCTGAGGACCTCGTGTTCCCGGTCGGTGAGGCCGGCGTTGGGCTGCTGGAGCAGGACGGGCGGCGCGACACCCATCGGCCCGCGGTGTGCGGCCAGCTCCGGTGAGAACAGCAGATAGCCACCCGCCACCGCGTGCACGGCGTCGGTGAGGCCCCCCATTTCCGTGTCTTTCACGACGCATCCGGTGGCGCCGATCGACAACGCCCATTCGACCGATTGCCGGTCGACCCTCGAGACCAGGAGAAGAATCCGAATTCCACGTGAGGAGAGTTCGAGGACCGTCCGCTCGACGTCCTCACGCGAATACACCGACATGACGACGACGGTCTTTTCGGTCAATCGCGGCCAGTGCGACACCGGAACCAGGCTGTCCACGCTTCCGATCAGCTTCATCCGGTTGCAGCAGGTCCTGAGCCTGGCGGCGAGCACGTGCCGGGAGATGGGATCGTGATCGGCCAGCAGCACGGAGCACGTGGATGAATCGGATAAGACGTCGGTTCTCGTGTACAATTCAGACACTTCTCGATTCCCCCCGCGAAGGTTTTCCCCACCACTGCCCGAATCGATTCTGAAGTTACCACGGGTAGCACTTCGAGTGCTCTCCGGAACCGAAGTGTGAGCTACCGCACAAGAGTGCGCTCGGGCTGGTCGGGCAATTCTGCGGGCACCATCTCGAAAGGCCGTCCGAAAGTCCGGGAAAGACCGCTGGCGCCCGCCTTGGTGAGGTGCACGACCCGCGGGCTCACGCCGTGCCGAACCCATTCGAGGGTGAACAGCCTGTGTGCGATGGCCGCTCCGAGGGCCCCCGACAGGTGGTGGCGTTCCTCGCTCCAGTCCACGCAGTAGCGGACCAGTGGTCGCCGCCGAGCGTGTTCCCGCACGTCGATCCCCAGTGTCTGCAACGTGTCCGCGCCCTCGTCGGTGAGCTCGTACCGGTGGTCGCGGCCGTAGGAGGCCGCGCGGTCGTGTGCCGCGGTGGCCGGGTGGTGCGTGCCGTCCGCGCCGTCCACGCCGACGAGGACCTTCGTCTCCAGCAGGACGCCCATGAGGTGGACGCCGAGCTGGCCGGCGAGGTGGTCGTAGCAGGTGCGCGACCTGCGCAGAGCGTCCGCGCGGACGCTCTGCTTGAGCGACCTGACCCGCAGCGGCGGTGCGATCACCGCGAGTGCCTCCAACGCCTCGGCGACCTCGGCGCGGGCCAGCCGGTAGCGGCGGTTGCGGCCGTCGCGGTGGGAGGTGACCAGACCCGCGTCGACGAGCTTCGCCAGGTGGGCGCTCGCCGTGGGGCCGCTGACACCCGCTTCGTCGGCCAGCACGGTCGCGGTGATCGCCCTGCCGTCGCACAGCGCCTTGAGGATCCGCGCACGAGAACCGTCCGCGATGAGCGCCGCCGCTCGCGCGATGTCAGGGTCGGACTTCGTGTCTTCGGAGTGCACACCTCGACGGTACGACATCGATACTTAGACGGGCGACGAAGTGTTTTCGTCACAGACTGGCCGCATGAGCATCCGCGTCCCGCAGCGCACGGAGCCGCCCGCGCTGGCACTGCCCCCACTCATCGCGCTGAGCCTCGGCTACTTCCTCGTGATGCTGGACGTCACCGTGGTCACCGTCGCGGTGCCGGACCTCCAGCGGTCGTTGCAGGCGGGCCCGTCGGCGTTGCAGTGGGCGGTCGACGGCTACAGCGTCGTCTTCGCCGCGTTGCTGCTCCTCGGTGGCGGCCTCGGGGACCGGCTGGGCCACCGGAGGATCTTCCTCGTGGGTCTCGCCGGGTTCACCGCGGCGTCGGTGGTCTGCGCCCTCGCGGCGTCACCGGGCGCGCTGATCGCGGGAAGGCTCCTGCAGGGAGCGGGTGCCGCGCTGCTCGTGCCGACCTCGCTCGCCCTGCTCGCCGCCGCCTACCCCGACCGCGCCGTCCGGGCCCGCGCGCTCGGCTTCTGGGCCGGTGTCGCCGGGGTGGCGTTCGCCGCGGGACCGGTGCTGGGCGGCCTGCTCGTGTCGGGCCTGAGCTGGCGCGCGGTGTTCTGGCTCAACGTCCCGGTGGCCGCGCTGGCGGTCGTGCTGACCCTGCGGCACGTGCCGTCCCCCGCGACCTCCGGCACCGCCCGGCGGATGGACGTCCTCGGCCAGGTGCTCGCCGTCATCGGCCTCACGGGCATCGCCGGAGCCCTCAACGAGGCGAGCACGTCCGGCTGGACGTCCACCGTCGTCGTGGTCTCCTTCGTCATCGGCGCCGCGGCCGTCGTGGCGTTCGTGCTCACCGAATGGCGTCTCGACCGCAACGACGCCTCACCGCTGCTGCCGCCGTCGTTGTTCGCCGACGGCGGTTTCGCCGCTACGGCAGCGATCGGGGTGCTGCTGAACCTCGGCTACTACGGCATGTTGTTCGTCTCCACGCTGTACTTCCAGCAGCAGCGGGGCTACGACGCCATGACCACCGGCCTCATGCTGCTGCCCACGGTCTGCATGGCGCTGGTCGCCGGTCCTGTCTCGGGGAGGCTCACCGCCCGCTACGGGCCCTACAAACCCATGGCCGCCGCGATGCTGCTCGGCTCCGCGGGGTTCCTCGGCTGGCTCGTCGCCGGGCCCGACACCCCGTACGTCGCGCTGCTGTTCGCCTTGGTGGCGACCGGTCTGGCCACACCGTCCACGGTGCCCGCCGCCACCGCCGCGATCATCGAGTCCGCGCCGAGCGAGAAGGCCGGTGTCGCCTCGGCGGTCTTCAACGTGTCCCGCCAGATCGGCAACGCCGTCGGTGTCGCCCTGTTCGGCACGCTGACCGTCGCCTCGGCGAGCATGTACGACGGCCTGCACACCTCGGCGTTGATCGCCTCGGTGGCGTTCTTCACCGGCGCGGCGCTCGCACTGCTCGCCGGTCGGCGCCGGTCCGTCCGCACCTCCACGGCGCCGGCGACCGCGCGCCCCTGATTCCTCTCCGCACCAGTGAACTCGAAGGGACAGTCGCTTGACTCGCATCGCCATCAACGGGTTCGGCCGAATCGGGCGCAACGTGCTGCGCGCCTTGCTGGAACGCGACAGCGTCCTCGAGGTGGTGGCCGTCAACGACCTGACCGAACCCGCCGCCCTGGCGCGGCTGCTGAAGTTCGACACCACCTCCGGCCGTCTCGGACGGCCGGTGGAGGTCGACGGTGACACCCTCGTCGTCGGCGACCGCCGGATCCAGGTCCTCGCCGAACGGGACCCGGCACAGCTGCCGTGGAAGGAGCTGGCCGTCGACATCGCGCTGGAGTCGACCGGCCGCTTCACCGCGGCGAAGGCCGCCACCGCCCACGTCGACGCCGGTGCCCGCAAGGTCCTGGTCAGCGCGCCCTCGGAAGGCGCGGACATCACCCTCGCCTACGGCGTGAACAGCGACCTGTACGACCCGGAGTCGCACGTGATCGTGTCGAACGCCTCGTGCACCACCAACGCCCTGGCACCGCTCGCCGCCGTCCTGGACGACCTCGCCGGCATCGAACACGGCTTCATGACCACCGTGCACGCCTACACCCAGGAGCAGAACCTCCAGGACGGCCCGCACCGCGACGCCCGCCGTGCCCGCGCCGCGGCCGTCAACATCGCACCGACCACCACGGGCGCGGCCAAGGCGATCGGACTGGTCCTGCCGAACCTGGACGGCAAGCTGTCCGGCGACGCGATCCGCGTTCCCGTCCCGGTGGGCTCGATCGTGGAGCTGAACACCACGGTGACCCGCGACGTCACCCGGGACGACGTGCTCGCCGCCTACCGAGCCGCGGCCGAGGGCGACCTCGCCGGAGTCCTCGAATACTCCGAGGACGACCTCGTGTCGTCCGACATCACCGGCAACCCGGCCTCCTCGATCTTCGACTCGAAACTGACCCGCGTCGACGGCCGTCACGTCAAGGTGGTCGCCTGGTACGACAACGAATGGGGCTTCTCCCACCGCGTGGTCGACACGCTGGAGCTGCTCGCTCGTCGATGAGGTGGGACGGACGTCGTGGAGCGGCTGACCGCGCCAGGGGACGGCCGCGTGGAACAGGTGTGAGCGGGCTGTCCCGCGCGGCCCTTTGGTAGAAATGCGGCCATGATCGATGTGGTCGCGACGCTGCGTGCGGCGGGGTGCGTGTTCGCGGAGGACGAGGCGCGCCTGCTGCTCGACGCCGCCGCCACGCCCGCCGAGCTGGACGGGCTGGTGCGCCGCCGGGTGGCGGGCGAGCCACTGGAGGTGATCGTCGGCTGGGCCGAGTTCCGGGGCCACCGGGTGCTGGTCGACGCCGGGGTGTTCGTACCGCGGCAGCGGTCGGTGTTCCTGGTCGAGAACGCCGTGGCGCTGGCCGGGCCAGGAGCGGTGGTGCTCGACCTGTGCTGCGGCGCCGGGGCGCTGGGGCTGGCGGTCGCCGCCGAGGTCGAGGGCGCGCAGCTGCACGCGGCCGACATCGAGCCCGCGGCCGTCGCCTGCGCCCGCCGCAACCTCGCCGGGCGGGGCCGGGTCTACGAGGGTGATCTGTTCGACCCGGTGCCGGAGACTTTGCGCGGCACGGTGGACGTCCTCGTGGTGAACGCGCCGTACGTGCCGACCGACGAGATCGCGCTGATGCCTCCCGAGGCCCGCGACCACGAGCCGCTGGTCGCCCTGGACGGCGGTTCCGACGGCGTGGACGTGCACCGGCGGGTCGCCGCCGCCGCACCGGGGTGGCTGGCGCCCGGTGGTCACCTGCTGATCGAGACCAGCGAGCACCAGGCACCGCTCACCGCCGCGGCGATGACCGAGCACGGGCTGGTGGCGCGCGTGACGACGTCGGACGATTACTACTGCACGGTGGTGATCGGGACAAAGCCCGTGTGAGAGCGGCGGAGGTGTGATCATCGTGTGATGAGCGAGACCTACCTCGGCACCGCCGAGGCCGCTTGGCGGTGGGTGCTGGACCAGGTCCGGTACGACGAGGGCACCGCGGCCGTCCCGCCGTCGCCGGGCGCCGAGGCCGACCCGGACCACCGCGACGGCATGTACGACGGCGTCGGCGGACTGGCGCTGACCCTGGCGGAGGTCAGGGCCGTGCGGGCGTGGACGGCGGAGGAGCAGCGGCTGGCCGACGCGATTCGCGCCCAGGTCACCGCGGGCATCGCGACGAGCGCGGACTGCAGCCTGTTCCACGGCCTGGTCAGCACGATCGGCACGCTGACCGCACTGGGCGAGCCGGCCCCGGACGCCGCCGTGGCGCGGCTGCTGGCGCTCGTCACGCCGGACGGCTGGCCGCAGACCGCCATCGGGCCGCCGCGCTACCTCGACGGCGCACGGGTCAGCGACGTCGTGCTCGGCACCGCCGGGGTGCTGCTCGGCGCGGTGTGGGCGCGGCGGCACGGCGCGGAGGCGGACGAGCTGGCCGAGGTCGCGGCCGGAATCCTGCTGGCCGAACGCGAGGAGGTGCCGTCCGGGCTGAACTGGCGCATGGTGCCGCCGCGGTTCTCCCCGGTCGAACGGCAGATGCCGAACTTCTCCCACGGGCTGGCGGGCGTGGCGACGGCGCTGGCACTGGCCGGGGCCGAGCTCGGCCGGCCGGAGTGGGTCGCTGCCGCCCTCGACGGTGCCCGGCACCTCGTGGCGCTCGCCGACCTCACCGGCGGCGGGTTCCGGGTGCCGCTGCGGATCCCGCGGCTCGGCGACGACTTCGAGGAGTACAGCTACGGCTGGTGCCACGGACCGGCCGGGACGGCGTTGCTGTGGAACGCCCTGGAGCACGCCGGGGTGTCCGAGGTGGCCGGTCGGACGACCGCGGAGCTGCGGCGGCGGTGCACGCGCACCGTGCGCACCTGCGGGTTGCCCGAACGGCTGCGGCCCGGCTTCTGGGACAACGACGGGCGGTGCTGCGGCACGGCGGGCGTGGGGGCGCTGCTGCTCGACGCGGGGGAGCGGGACTTCGCGCTGCACCTCGCCGACGTGCTGGTCGACCGCGCGGTGCCGGACGGGGGCGGCGTCTGCTGGCGGTTCACCGAGCACCGCGCGCAGGAGCCGCTGCTGCCGCCCGGCGTCGGCTGGATGCAGGGCGCGGCCGGGATCGCCGGGTTCCTGTTCCAGGCGGGCCGGGGCGGCACCGCCGTGCCCGGCATGACCAACTGGTGGGCCCTCACCGGCCCTCACCGGCCCTGACCAGCCCTGACAGTCGCTGACAGCTCGTTACCAGCGCGCTGACAGCGCGCGGGCGCACAGTTGCTCCCGACACAGGGAGGAACGCGAGATGTCACTGGCGATCAGGGCAGAGGGCCTGGTCAAGCACTACGGGGAGACCAAAGCCCTCGACGGGGTGGACCTGGAGGTGCCGGAGGGGAAGGTCGTGGGCGTGCTCGGGCCGAACGGCGCGGGCAAGACCACGGCGGTGCGGGTGCTGGCCACGTTGCTGCGCCCGGACGCGGGACACGCCACGGTCGGCGGGCACGACGTGCTGAAGGACCCGGTGGCGGTGCGCAGGCTGATCGGGCTGACCGGGCAGTACGCGTCGGTGGACGAGGACCTCTCCGGCACGGAGAACCTGGTCCTGCTGGCGAGGCTGATGGACTACTCCCGAGCGGGGGCACGGGCGCGGGCGGCCGAGCTGCTGGAGCAGTTCGAGCTCACCGGCGCGGCGGGACGGGCCGCCAAGACGTACTCGGGTGGCATGCGCCGGCGGCTCGACCTGGCGGCGAGCCTGGTCGGCGACCCGGCGGTGCTGTACCTCGACGAGCCGACCACCGGCCTGGACCCGCACGCGCGCAACGAGGTGTGGGCGGTCGTGCGGCGGCTCGTCGCGAACGGCACGACGGTGCTGCTGACGACGCAGTACCTGGAGGAGGCCGACCAGCTGGCGGACACGATCACGGTGTTCGACCACGGCCGGGTGGTCGCGGAGGGACGTCCGGACGAGCTGAAGCGCCGAGTCGGCAGCCAGACGCTGCAGGTGCGGCCGACGTCGGTGCACGACCTCGACGTGGTGCAGCGAATCCTCGGCGACCTGACCGGCACGCGGCCGTCGCGCGACGACGACACCGGGCTGCTCACCGCGCCGGTCGACGACCCGGTGCTGCTGTCGACGCTGGTCCGCAAGCTCGACGAGGCCGGCATCACCGCGGACGAGCTGGCGCTGCGGCTGCCGTCGCTCGACGAGGTGTTCCTGGCGCTGACCGGCAAGAAGACCGACGCCGCCGGCACCGCCGCGCCGGAAGGGAGCCTGGTGTGAGCACGATCGCGTTCGACAAGGGCGTGCGCCACGGGTTCTCCCTGGCGTGGCGGGGGATTCTCAAGATCCGCAAGAACCCGGAGCAGCTGATGGACGTGACGCTCGCGCCCATCATCTTCCTGCTGATGTTCACCTACCTGTTCGGCGGAGCGCTGGCCGGCAGCACCGACGCGTACCTGCAGGTGCTCGTGCCGGGCATCATGGTGATGAACCTGTTGCAGGGCAGCATGACCGCGGGCGTGCAGCTCAACACCGACGCGTCCAAGGGCGTGTTCGACCGGTTCCGCGCCATGCCGATCGCGCGGTCCGCGCCGCTGATCGGCGCGGTGCTGGCCGACGTCGTGCGGTACGTCGTGTGCGTCGTGGTGCTGCTGGTGGTCGCCACGATCATGGGCTACCGGGTGCAGACCGGCCCGGTGGAGCTGCTGGTCGCGGTGGCGCTGGGCATCCTGTTCGCCCTGTGCTTCTGCTGGGCGTCGGTGTTCGTCGGCATGCTGCTCAAGACGCCGCAGGCCGTGCAGGGCATGATGTTCGTGCTGATCATGCCGTTGACGTTCGGCAGCAACGTGTTCGTCGGCACCGCCACGATGCCGGGCTGGCTCAAGGCGTGGGCCGACATCAGCCCGGTGACGCTGATGGCCGACGCGCTGCGCGGGCTGCTCAACGGCGGGCCGATCGCGGGGCCGCTGACCGGGTCGCTGATCTGGATGGTCGGCGTGGTGGCGGTGTTCTTCCCCGCGGCGATGTGGGCCTACCGCAGGCGGGTCTGAGCGGAGGAGGGGCGGGCCGCTCAGCCGGGCAGGCCCGCCTCCTTGCGGATCTCCCGCAGCGCGTCGTCCTTCGGCACCCGCGCCGCGTCCGGTTCCCCGAGCTCGGCGATCAGGCCCCGCACGCCGGGGTCGCCGAGGTCGAGGCCGCCGCGGAGGAGCTTCACGAGCGCGAGCAGCCGCAGCGCCACGTCGCCTGCGCCCTGGCCGTGCCGCACCTGGGCGAGGATCTCGGTGACCGCGGCGAGGTCGGGCATGTCGCTGCGCGCCGACGTCGTCTCCACCGCCACCGCGACGCCCTGCTCGGCGTCGGCGAAGCGGTGCTCGGCCAGCGCGATGCGGGCCTCCAGCATCGCCGACCACTCCTCGCCGAACGCGCCGAGCGCCGCCGCGGTGCCGCGCACGCGGAAGCTCTCGGCCAGCTCGCGGGCCTCGGTGACGGCACCGCACCGCAACCGGATCTCCGCCTTGGCGTAGAGGATCATCGCGGACATCTGCTCGTTGCCAGTCTCCTGCACGAACCGCTCGGCCTCGGCGAGCTGCCGCTGGGCCGCGCCGAGGTCGCCCAGGCGCGCGTACTCGACGGCGAGCCGCCAGTGCTGCTGCACGGCGTCCTCCGTGGACCGCAGCTCCTGCGCCAGTGCGAGACCCCGTTCGTACAACGCGATCGCGCCGAGGTTGTCGCCGGTCTGGGAGACGAACGCGGCCTTCATCCCGAGCGACATCGCCGTGCCCCACCGGTCGCCGGTGGCGCTGAACAGCTCGTAGGCCCGCTCGCGGGCGGCCGCCGCGCCGTGCAGGTCGCCGTCGTCGACCAGCAGGAAGCTGCGCGCCCACTCCGCGCCCGCCCGTGCCCACGGGTCGGAGCTGCCCGCCGCCCGCTGGACCTCCCGGTGCGCGAGGTCCTTGTTCTTGCTGACGAACGCGAGCATCGGCAGGGCGATCGCCAGCGCGGGGAACCTCTCGATGGACTCGGCGCGCACGCAGTCCTCGATGACCGCCGCCGTCTCCGCCGCGTCCGGCACCCCCGGCATCACCTGCATCATCAGCCGCATCGCGGTCAGCGCCGCCCGGACGTCGGCGGGCAGCCGGTCGCCGAACGCGAGCACGTCGTCCACCGCCGTGTCCGCCCGCTTGCTGTCGCCCTTCACCATCCAGTACCAGAAGACCGCGGTGAGCAGGCCCGCGGCCGCGTCGGCGTCCTGGTCCTCGACCGCCCCGCGCAACGCGGCCACGATGTTGTCGTGCTCGGCCTCGTAGCCGGCGATGACCTCCAGCTGCCGGGCGGTGCGGGTGAGCGGCTCCCAGTCCTCAGTCAGCCTCCGGTAGTGGTCGCGGAACCGGGCGACCACCTCGGCGGTCTCGCCGGACGCGGCGAGCTGCTCGGCCGCGTACACCCGGATCGTCTCCAGCATCCGGTAGCGCGGCTCGTCGTGGTCGAGCACGTCCACGATGGACTTCTCGACCAGCGACGTGAGCACGTACAGGTCGTGCCGGCAGATCTGCTCGATCGCGGCGAGGTCGGCGCCTGCGGGGAACACCGACAGCCGCCGCGCCAGCTCCCGTTCCTGCTCGGTCAGCAGGTCCCAGCTCCACTCGACGACCGCGCGCAGCGTCCGCTGGCGGGGGAGCGCGGTGCGGCTGCCGGAGGTGAGCAGCCGGAACCGGTCGTCGAGCCGCTGGGTGATCTGGTGCACGGTCATCGACCGCAGTCGTGCGGCGGCCAGCTCCAGCGCGAGCGGCATGCCGTCGAGGCGGCGGCAGATCTGCGCGACGGCGTCCGCGGTGGACTCGTCGAGCCGGAAGCCCGGCTTCACCGCGATCGCCCGGTCCAGGAAGAGCCGCACCGAGCCGTACCCGGAGAGGTCGGCGCGGCCGTCCGGCACGGCGAGCGGTCCCACCGGGCACAGCGACTCGCCCTCGATGGCCAGCGGTTCGCGGCTGGTGGCGAGCACCCGCGCGGACGGCACGAGCCGCAGCAGCCGGCCGGTGAACTCGGCGGCCGCCTCGACCAGGTGCTCGCAGTTGTCGAGCACCAGCAGCGACTCACCCGCCGCGAGCGCCTCGGCGATGCGGTCCATGCCGTCGCTGCCCCTGCGCAACGGGTCGCCGGTGGTGAAGTTCGGGTCGAACGCGCTGAGCACCGCGCCGACCAGGTCGTCGGCCGCCCGCACGCCGGCCAGCGGCAGGAACCAGACCCGGCCCCTGGCGTGCAGCCGGTGCCGCACCGCCGCCTCGGTCGCGAGCCGCGTCTTGCCCGCACCGCCGGGCCCGACCAGCGTGACGAGCCGCGCCCGGTCGAGCTGGTCGCCGACGCGGCGCAGCTCCTCGTCCCGTCCCACGAAGCTGGTGAGCCGCACCGGCAACCGGTCGGCGACCGGCTTGGGCGCGAGCTCGCCCCGCAACGCGGCGAGGTGCACGTCCCGCAGCTCCCGCGACGGGTCGACACCGAGCTCGTCGGCGAGCGTGCGGCGCACGTCCTCGTAGACCTGCAACGCCTCGGACTGCCGCTGGTCGGCGCACAGCGCCCTGATCAGCAGCCCGGCGAGCCGCTCGCGCAACGGGTACCGCTCGTGCAGCGCGGCGAGCTTCGCGACGTCCAGCTCACCGCGGTCGAACCGGTCCTCCTCCGCGCTCAGCCGCGCCTCGTCCAGCTCGGCCGCCGCGATCCGCGCGAACGGCGCCTCCCGCACGTCCGCCAGCGCCTCGCCCCGCCACAGCCCGAGCGCCTCGTCGAGCCGCCCGGCCGCGCGCAGCCGTTCGAACCGGACGACGTCCACGTCCTCCGCCGCGACCGCGAGCCGGTACCCACCGGGCTCCAGCGCCACGTCCGGGCAGACCTTCCGCAGCCGCGAGACCAGCGACTGCAGCGCGTTCGTGGCGTCCGCGGGCGGCTGCTCACCCCACAGGTCGTCGATGAGCGTGGCCGGCGAGACCGGCCGGCCGGGGTCGAGCGCCAGCCGGGCGAGGAGCATCCTGACCCTGGCACCACCGATGTCGACCGGTGTGCCGTCGTCCTCCTCGACCCTAAGCGGTCCCAGCAACGCCACGCGCACACGTCAAGCTTCCCAGATCCGCTCCGCGCGCCGGGGCGGGCCGATCTTGCCGGTGCTACCCGAGCTCGCGGACGGCCGCGTCGAGCGCTTCGGCGATCACGCGCTCGAACCCGTCGTCGGTGCTGCCGCGCGGGACCCGTTCGGTGAGCATGATCGCGTAGAGGTACGCCCGGTAGGCCGCGAGGCGCACGTGCTCGCTGTCGGTCAGCGCCCGCCCGTACCCCTTCAGGAAGCTCTCGCCGACGGTCCCGAACAGCGCCGGCGACACGAGGTCGGCCACCGGGTCACCCCAGAACGCGCGTTCGCCGTCCACGATCCCGGTCAGCCCGCGGTCGACGAGCACGTTGCCGTCCCAGAGGTCGAAGTGCACCAGCACCGGTGTCCGCACCTCGTCGAACAGCCGCCGGTCGACCGGGATGCGGGGCAACGCGACGCCGTAGCGCTCCGCGTCGGCCTGCACGGCCTCGACCATGGCGGTGAACGCCTGCGACCACGTCTCGTGCAGCCCGAGCTGCGGGTAGCCGAACCCCGGTCCCTCGATCGTGTGCAACGCCCGCGCGGCCGCACCGAGCTGTTCCTGAACGGCATCGCGGTCCACACCGGACCGTCCGAACAGGGGAGTCCCTTCGAGCTTCGTCGTCACCAGCACGTCGCCGTCGACGTGGGAGCGCGAGAAGTCGGTCCGCACGACCTGCGGCACCGGCGCGACCCGCGCCCCGAGCGCGCAGAACAGCGCCTCGGTGCGCACCAGGTCCCGCTCGTAGGTCAACCCCGGCTGCTCACCCGGACTGATCTTGACCACGAGCTCGCCCTCGGCCGCCGTGACGAGGAAGACCCGGTTGTAGGTGCCGCCGCCGAGCGCCTCGACGCGGTGGACGGTGGTTTGTGTGATCTGCTCTATTACTTCAGTGTTGACCAAAACCAATGCCTCATCTGTCGGTCACCTTCGTGCAGGTCACCGCCTGTCCGGGAGCAGCAGTGGCGCTCGCCCACACCCGTTCGCCGTCGAGCAGGATGCGGCACGTCAACGCCTCGTTCCCGGACGGCGTGGCGGTCACCTCCGCCTTCTGCCCCGAGTTGATCACAACGTCCGTCGTCCACGGAACCACCCCGGTGGCGTCGACGGTCCGCGGTGCGTCCCGTTTGCGGGTGTCGGGGTTCTCGGTGTAGCGGAGGGCGACGGGCGCGGACCCCGGCCCGGTCACCTCGTAGGTGACGGACCAGGCCTTGCCGGTGATCTCCGACCAGCCGAAGTAGCGGATCGCGACCACGAACCCCGCGCCGACGAGGACGAGGGCCGCGACCACTGCGAGCGTCTTCACGGCTTCCCACGGTATGGGGTGCGGCGTTCGGCGGCATCGTTCGGTGGGCTGAACGGCCGTCATCCCGCGGTGTCAGGCGGGGGATGACGGCCGTCGGAGCGTCCTAGGCCGGAACGGTCCAGCGCTGGTTGGCCCCTCCCGTGCAGGTCCAGATCTGCAGCTTCGCGCCGTTGGCGGTGTTGTTGCCGGTGACGTCGAGGCACTTGTTGCTGCCGGCGTTCACGAGGGTGTCGCCGGAGGCGGTCCACCGCTGGTTGGGTCCGCCGAAGCAGTCCCACAGCTGGACGGGGGCGCCGTCGGCGGTGGAGTTGCCGGTGACGTCGAGGCACTTGCCGAGGCCGCGGACGGTGCCGTCGGTGGCGAGGGTCCAGGTCTGGTTGGGGCCGGGGGAGCAGGTCCACAGCTGGGGCTGGTTGCCGTTGGCGGTGGAGCCGTCGGTGACGTCGAGGCACTTGCCGCCCAGGCCGGTGACGGGGCCGGTGCGGGTGCCGGGTTGGCCGGGGTCGAGGGTGCCGGGCCAGGTGAAGGTGGCCATGGCGCCGGCGGGGAGGCGGTAGCCGAAGGTCTGGCCGCCGTAGGAGACCTGGAAGTTCTGGTCGGCGCCGGTGTTGAGGGCGACCAGGGCGATGGAGCCGTCGGGGTTGCGGAAGGCGACGTTCTGGATGCCGCCGTCGCCGTAGCCGGTGGAGTCGATGCGGACGGCGCCGGGTTTGACGAACTTGGCGAGGTGGCCGAGGACGTAGTACTCGGCGTTGTAGGTGGTGGTGGAGCCGTTGGTGGTCACGACGCCGGTGCAGTTGGTGCAGCTGCCGATGACGGGGCCGTTGTTCTGGTCGAGTGCCATGTTCCAGAGGGCGACGGTGCGGGCGTGGTTGCGGGTGGCGCCGATGGCGAGGTTGGTGCCTTGCCAGCGCAGGGTGTCGCGGAAGGTGGCGGCGTCGGTGGCGGAGCGGGTGCCGGAGCACTCGGTGAAGAAGATGTCCTTGCCGGGTTGGTTGTTCTTGACGACGGACTGGCCGCCGGGGTTGCCGCCGTAGCAGTGCCAGGCGGAGCCGATGACGTTGGTGCCGGCGCCGTTGTTGACGGTTTGGGGGTAGGTGGTGTCGTCCCAGTTGTGGTCGTAGCCGAGCAGGCGGGTCTGTTGGCCGGCTGCGCGCAGTTTGGGGGCGAGGGTGTTGATGACGGTGACCTGTTGCTGGGCGGACATGCGCATGCCGGGGTAGCCGGGGGGTTCGAAGTTGGGTTCGTTCTGGACGCTGAGGTAGTCGATCGGTACGCCTGCTGCCCGGTAGGCCTGGGTGAACTTGACGAGGTAGTCGGCGTAGGTGCTGATCTGGCTGTCGTTGAGGGAGCCCTGGATGAGGCTGTTGTTGTTCTTCATCCACGCGGGGGCGCTCCACGGTGTGGCCATGGTGCTGATCTGCGGGTTGAGTGCTTTGGCCTGGCGCAGGAGCGGGAGGACGTAGGCGTTGTCGCGTGCGGTGGAGAACCGGGACAGCGTCGGGTCGGGTGCGCCGTCGTCGTAGGTGTAGAAGCTGCGGGAGAAGTCGGAGGCGCCGATCGGCTGGCGCAGGAAGCTCAGGCCGATGCCGGTGTTCGGGTGGAACAGGTTGGTCATGATCTCGTCGCGGCGTGGTGAGTTCCAGATGTTCCACGCGGCCGAGTCGGTGAAGGAGGCTCCGAACCCGATCATGGACTGGTGAGTGGAGTTGGGGTTGACGGTGATGACCGGTCCGCTGCCGCCGTTGCCGAATGCGACTCCTGCTTGCTGGCGCAGGAGGTTGGAGCGGTCGGCGGTGGTCAGCCAGACGTTGGCGGTGGTGGCTGCTGTTGCCGGGGTGGCGAGGTGGGTGCCTGCCGTGACGGCCAGGACGGCGGAGATCAGTGCGGCGCTGTGCCAGCGGTGTTTTTCTCGGGACATGAGCGCTCCTTGCAGGGGTTCGGGCGCTGGTGGGTGTTATCGGTAGAGCCGGATGTCGGCGATGCTCCACCAGTTGTTCGCGGTGCCGGTGGAGGTGATCCGCAGGAATCGGGCGTTCCCGCGGACGTCGATGTTCGTCAGCTGGCCGGTGCTCTGTCCTTTTGCGACGGTGTGCCAGGTGGTGCCGTCGCGGCTCACGTCCAGTTGCCAGGTGCGGGCGTGGTCGCCGAGGTTGGCGCCGCTGTCGACGGCGACGCGGCGGAAGTCGCGGTTGCGGCCGAGGTCGATCTGCAGGTACTGGCCGGGTGCCTGGGTGGTTTCGGTGGTCCAGCGGGTGGAGGCGTCGTCGTCGACGGCGAGTGCGGCGTTCTCGCCGGTGGAGGAGGTGGCGGTGGCGCCGGTGAGGGGGACGGGGTCGTGGTTGCCGCGGAGTCGGTGGTGTGCGGGCCAGGTGAACGTGGCCAGTGCGCCGCCGGGCAGGGTGTACTCGAAGGTGCGGTCGCCGGTGTTGACGGCGAAGGTGCGGGGGTCGTCGTTCTGGTTGTGCACGACCAGTGCGGTGGAGCCGTCGGGGTTGCGGAAGGCGGTGTCCATGATCTGGCCGTTCCAGCCGGTGGTGCCGAAGGAGGTGCTGGCGATGCGGCGGGCGCCGGGGCGGACGAACTTCGCGAGGTGGCCGATCGTGTAGTACTCGGCGTCGGTGGTCACGGTGCCGTCGGGGTGTGCGGTGACCAGGGCGGTGCAGGTGGTGCAGCCGCCGTTGTGGGGGCCGCCGGTGCTGTCGAGGGCGATGTTCCAGGTGACGGCGCTGCGGGCCCAGTTGCGGGTGGTGCCGAGGACGACGTTGCGGGCGTGCCAGCGCAGCGTGTCGCTGAAGACCTTGGCGGGTGGGTCGGTGGCGTTCTTGGAGCCGGAGCACTCGGTGAACCAGATGCCCTTGTGCGGGAAGGCGTTGTGCAGTGCGGTCTGGGCGCTGGGGTCGCCGTAGTAGCAGTGGTAGGCGGTGCCGGCGACCCACCTGGCGGCTTTGGCGCGCAGAACCTGGTGGGGGTAGTCGGCTTCGGCGGTGCCGTCGTTGGGGTGGGTGGCCCAGTTGTGGTCGAAGGCGAGGATCTTCGTGCGGGGGCTGGCGGCCCGCAGTTGTGGTCCGAGGGCTTCGATGACCTTGAGCTGGTCGGCGACGGGCATGTCGGTGCCGGGGTAGGCGTCCGGTGTGCGGTTCTGCGGTTCGTTCTGCACGGAGAGGAAGTCGATCGGCACGCCGGCGCGGGTGTAGGCCTGGACGAACTTGACCAGGTAGCGGGCGTAGGCGTCGTGGATGCGCGGGTCGTCCTTGAGGCGGCCGCCGATGAGCGAGTCGCCGGTCTTCATCCACGCGGGCGGGCTCCAGGGCGTGGCCATGACCTTGAGCTGTGGGTTGAGGCGTTTCGCCTCGCGCAGCAAGGGGAGGATCTTCGCTTCGTCGTGGCGGATGGTGAAGTGCCGGAGGGGGAAGTCGGTCTGCCCGGGCGGTACGTCGTCGTAGGTGTGGTGCTCGGGGGCGGCGGTGAAGTCGGAGGAGCCGATGGGCTGGCGCAGGAAGCTGATGCCGATGCCGGTGTGGGGGTCGAAGAGCTTGCGCATGGTGTCCGCGCGCAGGGCGGGGGTGAGGCCGTGGAGGACTTCGGCGCTGGAGTCGGTGATGGACGCGCCGAAGCCGTCGACCGCTTGGTGGTCGCGGCCGGGGTCGACCACGATCGTCGGGTGGTCCGACGGCGTGGTGCCGAATGCGACGCGGGGGCGTTCGTGCAGGAGTTCGGCGCGGTCCGGGGTGGTGACCCAGACGCGTGCTTCCGGCGTGCTGGAGGCTTCCGCCGTGGGTGCGGCGGTGAGGCCGAGGACCAGGGCCATGATCGCGGTAGTTCTCATCGCCGTCCTTGTAACAGAGGTTCATCACTGTGAAACAAAGTCTTTCCAGGATGAAACACCCCGGCGTGGTGACGGTCAATGGCCTGCCCCAGTTCCGGTACAGTGACCAGGTGGAACGTGCTTCCGGTTCGATGAAACAACGGGCCAGTCTCCGGGCCATCGCCGCCGAGACCGGTGTCTCGGTCGCGACCGTCTCGCGGGTGCTCAACGACCACGTCAACGTCGCCCCGCGCACCCGTGACCTGGTGTTGCAGGCCCTTGAACGGCGCGACCAGCCGCCGGGGCAGCGGACGGTGTACGTGCGGTGCCCGTACGTCCTCACGGACTACTTCGGCCTGATCGTCTCGTCGGTCGCGGAGACGCTGAAGCTGCACGGTGTGCGCCTGCTGCTCGACGCGGGGGAGTCGGCGCAGCACAGCGAGGCGGTGCGCGGCCTGCCCGGTCAGCAGGACGTCAACGGCGCGATCCTCATCCTGCCGCCGGAGGAGGGTGACGAGCTGGTGGCGTTGGCGCAGGCCGGTTTCCCGTTCGTCGTCGTCGACCCGCGCACGCCACCGCCGCCGGACATCGCCTCGGTGTCGGCCGCGCACTCCGCCGGTGCCCGCGCGGTCGCGGACCACCTGATCGCGCTGGGGCACCGCGACATCGCGGTGATCGCGGGCCCGTCGGAGTGGCTGGCCGGTGACGCGCGGCTGGCCGGGCACCGCTCCGCGCTGGCCCAGGCGGGGGTGCTGCTGAGCGCGGACCGGGTGCGGTGCATCGAACCCACGACCGCCGAGGGCCGTCGTGCGGCGCTGGACCTGCTGGCGGCGGACCCGCGGCCGAGTGCCGTCGTGTGCTTCAACGACAAGGTCGCGGTCGGCACGATGCAGGCCGCGCGGTCACTCGGGCTGCGGGTGCCCGAGGACCTGTCGGTGGCGGGCTTCGACGACATCGACCTGAGCGAGGCGACCGATCCGCCGCTGACGACCGTGCGGCAGCCGTTGCAGGAGATGGGCAGCATCGCCGTCACGCAGCTCATGCGGATGCTCGACGGTCACCGGCCCGAGGCGTTGCACATCGAGCTCGCGACCTCGTTGGTGGTGCGCGGGTCGACCGCTAGTGCACAACGCCCCACACGCGCGTGACCGGGTCGACGAGCACTGGCAGCTGCTGCTCGCCGTCGTAGCGGTGGCACCAGTGGCCGACCTCGAACCCGCCGCCGGGCACCGGGACCCACAGCGTCAGCAGGTGTGAGGTGCTCTCCCCGTCGTCGTGCGCCTCGCTGCCCAGGACGTCGGCGAGCACCGTCGTGCCCGTGGCGCGCAACGCCGTGGTCTGCTTGGCGTCCTCCGCCGCCGACGACCAGATCGCCATCATGATCAGGGCGATGAGCACCACGCCCAGCTCGGTCAGCGCGATGCCCCACCACGGCAGGTCGGACAGGGCGACCACGACGCCGATCGCCGCGATGCCGACGAGCGAGGCGCCGGCGATCACGCGCTGGGCGGTGGCCGAACCGCGGCTGGTGAGGACGACTTCGGCGGGGTTAGTGGTCACCGGCTGATCTTAGGTGCGCATCCCGTCCCTGTTCGGGGGTTGTGAGCTCTTGGCCGGCCGCACGGGTCAGGCCAGCAGCAGCCGCACGGTCAGCTCCAGCCGGTTCGCCACGTCGGTGGCCGTGGCCCGCCGGGTCACCCACGCGACGAGGTTCGACAGCCACACGTCGCTGATCACCCGCGCGATGGCCTTCTGCTCCTCCGTCGGTTCCTCGTCGGTCATCGCGCGCGTGAACATCGTCTCCATCAGCAGCGCGACGCGGTCGATCTCGGCACCGGCCGAGGCGTCGGCGAAGGTGAAGGCGCGGGTCATGGCCTCGGTCAGGTGCGGGTTGCGCTGCAGGCCGCGGGTGATGCGGCCGAGCACGAACAGCACGCGGTCGTAGGCGGTGTCGCCGGGGACGGCGGCGCGGTCCATCTTCTCCTGCGCGCGTTCGAGCTCGACGGCGAGGCTGGAGACGAGGAGGTGGATCTTCGAGGGGAAGTAGCGGTAGAGGGTGCCGAGTGCGACGTCCGCCCGGTCGGCCACCGCCCGCATCTGGACGGCGTCGAACCCGCCCTTGGACGCCAGCGCGATGGTCGCGTCGACGATCCTCTTGCGCCGCTCGCGCTGGGCGGCCGAGCTCAGCTCCTCGCCCGCCATCAGGGCGTCCGCGCGCGACTTCGAAGGTGACACGGAGATGGTCCTCCTGGAACGTGTTGCAGCAGCCTCCACATCGTACCGGAGTGGGTTTCCCGGCCATGATCTCTTGCCGGAATTAGAACACGTTCTATAAAGTTCCTCATGTATTGGAGGAGGCCGCATGCCGATCGCCACGACCGACGAGCACCGGGCACTCAGGAACAGCGTCAGCGCGGCCCGCGGGACGTGGGAGGACCTGGTCCGCGTCGGGTTCTTCGACGTGCTGCGCGACGGCGGCACGACCCTCGACCTCGCGGTGATGCTCGAGCAGGCCGCCGAGCACCTCGTACCGGGCCCGCTGCTGCCCACGGCACTGGCCTGCGCCCTCGTCCCGGACTTCGACGGGATCGCCGGGTTCGGGTTCGGCACCGGGCACGTCCTGGGCGCCACCGAGGCCACCCACCTGCTCGTCAAGGACCAGGACTGGATGTTCGTCCCCGCCGGGCACACGACCGTCACCGCGCTGGACGCCGTCGACCTGACCCGGTCACTCGGGGCGGTCACCGTCCACACACCGGGCGAGACGATCGCCGACCCGACGGACCTCGCCGTCACGCTCATGGCCGCCGAAGCGAGCGGCATCGCCCAGTGGTGCCTGCGGACCGCGGTCGAGCACGCGCGCCGCCGCGAGCAGTTCGGCCGGGCCATCGGGTCCTTCCAGGCCGTGAAGCACCTGTGCGTGGAGATGCTGTGCCGGGCGGAACAGGCCGCGAGCGTCGCGTGGGACGCGGCACGGGCGGCCGGCCACGCCGAACACCCGTTCGCGGCGGCGGTCGCGGCGGCCGTGGCGTTCGACGCGGCGGTGCGCAACGCCAAGGACTGCATCCAGGTGCTCGGCGGCATCGGGTTCACCTGGGAGCACGACGCCCACCGCTACCTGCGGCGTGCCCTGGCGCTGCAACAGCTCGCGGGCGGCCGGGAGCGGTGGCGCAGGACGACGGCCGAGCTCGCGCTGCGCGGTGCGCGGCGGCACCACACCGTCGAGGTCGAGGGCGACCCGGAGGTGCGCCGGTTCGCCGCGGAGGTCGCCGCCCTCGAACCGGACGAGCAGCGGGCACGGCTGGCGGACAGCGGATACCTCGTCCCGCACTGGCCACGGCCCTACGGCCAGGACGCCGGCCCCGCGCGGCAGCTCGTGATCGACGACGCGCTCGCCACGGCCGGGGTGCGCAGACCGGACCTGGTCATCGGGGCCTGGGCCGCGCCGGCGATCCTGCGCCACGGCACCCCGCAGCAGCAGGAGCGGTTCGTGTGGCCGACCCTGCGCGGCGAGCTGACCTGGTGCCAGCTGTTCAGCGAACCCGAGGCCGGTTCGGACCTGGCGTCGTTGCGCACCAGGGCGCGCAGGGTCGAGGGCGGGTGGCGGCTGACCGGCCAGAAGGTCTGGACGTCGCTCGCCCACCAGGCCGACTGGGCGATCTGCCTGGCCCGCACCGACAGCGACGTCCCCAAGCACAAGGGCATCACCTACTTCCTCGTCGACATGCGGTCCGCGGGCATCGACGTGCGGCCACTGCGGGAGATCACCGGCGAGGCCCGGTTCAACGAGGTCTTCCTCGACGACGTCCTCGTGCCCGACGACTGCGTGGTCGGCGCGGTGAACGACGGCTGGCGCCTGGCCCGCACCACCCTGGCCGACGAACGCGTCGCCCTGGGCCGCGGCTCGTCACTCGGCGAGGCACTGGAACAGGTTCTGGCCACCGGCCCCGCACCGTCGGAACGGCTCGGCGAACTGGTCGCCCGGGGGCTCGCCGTGTCGCTGCTCGACCTGCGCGCCGGACTGCGCCGCCTTGACGGACAGGAACCGGGCGCGGAGTCCAGCGTGCGCAAGCTCGTCGGCGTGCGGCACCGGCAGGACGTCGCCGAGTTCGCCGTGGAGCTGGACGGCGGGCTGGTGCACGGCGACGCCGTCCACGAGTTCCTGCTGACCCGCTGCCTGAGCATCGCGGGCGGCACCACCCAGGTCCTGATGAACCTCGCGGGCGAACGGGTCCTCGGCCTACCCAGGGAGAGTTGATGGACTTCGCCCTCGACGACACCCAGCAGGAGATCGTGCGCCTCGCCGCCGACGTGCTGGGCCGGGAGAGCACGACGCCCTGGAAAGCCCTGGGGGAGGCCGGGTTGCTGGCCCTCGCCGTTCCGCAACGGCTCGGTGGCCACGGCCTCGGCGTGCTGGAGACGGCACTGCTGCTCACCGAGGTCGGCCGCAGCGCCGCGGACGTGCCGGCGTTCGCCACCCTCGCCCTGGGCGTCCTGCCGATCGCCCGGCACGGCACCCCGCACCAGCAGGACGAACTGCTCCCCCTGGTCACCGAACAGCACGCCGTCTTCACCGCCGCACTCAGCGAACCCTCCACCCCGCTGCCGGCCACGCCGTCCACCAGGGCCAACCCCGACGGCACCGGGCTGACCGGCCTCAAGGTCCACGTCCCGCGCGCCGCCGAGGCCGGCAGAATCCTCGTCAGCGCCCTGCTGGGCGACCGGCCGGGCACCCTGGTCGTCGACCCCGCCCAACCCGGGGTGTCCACAACGGACAGCACCGTCCGGTTCGACAACGCCCACGGTGACCCGCTCGACGGTGACCTCACGAAGTACGCGCTGGCCGGCGCCTGCGCGGTCGGCGACGGTGTGCTGGCCGGAGCCCTCGACCTCACCGTCACGCACGTCGGCACCCGCCACCAGTTCGGCGCACCGCTGTCGACCTTCCAGGCCGTCGCGGGCCAGGTCGCCGACGTCCACATCGCCGCCCGCACCCTGCACCTCGCCACCCTCACCGCCTGCTGGAGCCTCGACGACGCCGACCTCGCCATCGCCGCCCACTGGCTCGCCGCGGAAGCGCTCCCGGCCGTGCACACGTGCCACCACCTGCACGGCGGCCTGGGACTCGACATCACCTACCCGATGCACAGGTACTACGGCCTGGCCAAGGAGCTGACGAGGTTCGTCGGCGGAGCGGAGCACCGGTTGGGGCAGATCGATGTTCATTGACCTCACGAGCGACCAGCGCAGGCTGCGCGACGAGCTGCGCGAGTACTTCTCCGGCGTCATGACCGAGCAGCAACGCGAAGCCGTGCTCACCGAACGGCACGGCACCGCCTACCGCGACCTGGTGCGCCGCCTCGGCGCCGACGGGTGGCTCGGCGTCGGCTGGCCCACCGAGTACGGCGGCCGCGGCTTCGGCCAGGTCGAGCAGCAGATCTTCGTCAACGAGGCCGCACGCGCCGACGTGCCGCTGCCGTACGTGACGCTGCAGACCGTCGGCCCGACCCTGCAGCGCTACGGAACCCAGGAGCAGAAGGACCTCTTCCTCCCGCGCATCCTCAAGGGCGAGCTGCACTTCGCCATCGGCTACACCGAACCCGAGGCCGGCACGGACCTCGCGGCGCTCACGACCAGGGCCGTCCGGCAGGGCGACCACTACGTCGTCAACGGCCAGAAGGTCTTCACCACCGGCGGCCACGACGCCGACCACGTGTGGCTCGCGGTCCGCACCGGAGCACCCGAGGACCGCCACCGGGGCATCACCATCCTGATCGCCGACACGACCGACCCCGGCTACTCGTGGACTCCGATCATCACCTGCGACGGCGCGCACCACGTCAACGCCACCTACTACAGCGACGTCACGGTGCCCGTCGGCCTGCGCGTGGGCGAGGAGAACAAGGGCTGGCGGCTGATCACCACCCAGCTCAACCACGAACGCGTCATGCTCGGCCCGTCCGGCCGCATCGGCGCCCAGTTCGACCGCGTGCACGAGTGGGCGCGCGAGCACGACCTGCTCGGCCTGCCGGACGTGCGCAGGGCGCTGGCCGAGGTCAAGGCCGTGCACCGGGTCAACGAACTGCTCAACTGGCAGGTCGCCGCCCGGGAGGTGGAGGTCGCCGACGCCTCCGCCACCAAGGTCTTCGCCGCCGACCGCACCCAGCGCGTCGGCCGCCTGCTGGAGGAGGTCGTGAGCCGCCACGGCGATCCCACCGAACCGGGCACCGCGCAGCTCGTGCGCTGGCTGGACGTCCAGGCCCGGCGCAACCTCGTGCTCACCTTCGGCGGTGGCGTCAACGAGGTGCAGAAAGAGCTGATCGCGTCCCTCGGGCTCGGACTGCCGAGGGTGGTGCGATGACCGACGTCGAGAAGGCAGCGGCCGAGATCGCCGGCCGGGGCGAGTCCGCACCGCGCCTGGCCCGCGACCCGGTGAACCTGCCGATGATCCGCACCTGGCTGGAGGCCATCGGCGACACCCACCCCGGCTACACCGAGGTCGCGCCACCGGCGATGGTGCAGGTGTGGACGATGGCCGGGCTGCACGGCCAACGCGCGCTGGACGACCCGCTCGGCGCGATGATGCGGGTCCTCGACGAGGCCGGGTTCACCTCGGTCGTCGCCACCGACAGCGACCAGACCTACCACCGCTACCTCAGGGTCGGCGAACAGCTCGCGGTCACCACCCTGCTGGAGGACGTGACCGGCCCGAAGAGGACCGCACTCGGCGAGGGCTGGTTCGTCACCACCCGCAGCACCTGGTACGTCGGTGACGAGCCGGTCGCCGAGATGCGGTTCCGCGTCCTGAAGTTCCGCCCAGCCGAGAAACCCGCTGCCCCGGCGCAGACGCAGAAGGCGCCGGCGATCCGGCCCTCGGTCAACCGCGACACCGAGTACTTCTGGAACGGCACCAAACAGGGCGAGCTGCGCATCCAGCGCTGCGGCGGCTGCGGGCTGCTGCGGCACCCACCCGGCCCGATGTGCCCGGAATGCGGTGCCACCACACCGAAGTACCTGGTCTCGGACGGCCGCGGCGTGGTCTACAGCTACGTCGTGCACCACCACCCGCAGGTGCCCGGCAAGCGGACGCCGTTCGTGATCGCGCTGGTCGAGCTGGACGAGGGCGTGCGGATGCTGGGCGAGCTCGACGGCGAGCCGCGCGTCGGGCTGCCCGTCGAGGTCGTGTTCACCGAGGTCGACGACGACCTGACGATGTTCGGCTGGAGGCCCCGTGCGGACCGGTGACCCCCTGCCCGAGTGGCACGTCGAGGCCACGCCCACGTTCGTGATCAGCACCGCGCTCGCGACCCGCGACTTCCAGGACGTGCACCACGACCGCGACCTCGCCGTCCGGCGCGGCGCGAAGGACATCTTCATCAACATCCTCACCACCACCGGCCTGGTCCAGCGCTACGTCACCGGCTGGGCGGGCACCGGGGCGCTGGTCCGGCAGATCGACATCCGGCTCGGCGCACCCTGCTACGCCTACGACACGCTCAAGTTCTTCGGCCAGGTGGTCGAACGCCACGACAACGACGTGGTGGTCGAGGTCGTCGGCCGCACCGGCCACGGCGACCACGTCACCGGCACGGTCAGGATCGAGGTGCCCGCGTGAACGCCGCGATCGCCGGCATCGGCGCGACCGAGTTCTCCAAGGACTCCGGCCGCACCGAACTGCAGCTCGCCGCCGAGGCCACCAGGGCCGCACTCGCCGACGCCGGACTCGAACCGTCCGATGTGGACGGCCTGGTCAGCTTCACCATGGACACCAACGCCGAGATCGCCGTCGCCCGCGAGCTCGGCATCCCGGAGCTGACGTTCTTCAGCCGCGTCCACTACGGCGGCGGCGCGGCCTGCGCGACCGTCCAGCAGGCCGCCATGGCGGTCGAGACCGGGATGGCGCAGGTCGTCGTGTGCTACCGGGCGTTCAACGAACGTTCCGGGCACCGGTTCGGCCAGGTCCAGGCCGCGGCGGCGGCGAACGTCGACAACAGCTGGTCCTACCCGATGGGCCTGGGCACCCCGGCCGCGATGGTCGCCATGTTCGCCCGCCGGTACATGCACTCCTACGGTGCCACGAGCGAGGACTTCGGCCGGGTCGCCGTCGTGGACCGCAAACACGCCGCCACCAACCCCCACGCGTGGTTCCACAACCGCCCGATCACCCTCGACGACCACCAGTCCTCGCGCTGGATCGCCGAACCGCTGCGGCTGCTCGACTGCTGCCAGGAAAGCGACGGGGGAGTGGCGCTCGTCGTCACCTCCGCCGCGCGCGCTCGCGACTTGAGGAACACGCCCGTGCTGGTCAAGGCCGCCGCCCAGGGCAGCGGCACCGACCAGTTCACGATGACCAGCTACTACCGCGACGACCTGACCGGCCTGCCGGAGCTGGGCGTGGTGGCGCGGCAGCTGTGGCAGCGGTCGGGCATCGGGCCGTCCGATGTGGACGTGGCCGTGCTCTACGACCACTTCACCCCGTTCGTCCTCGTGCAGCTGGAGGAGCTCGGGTTCTGCGGCAAGGGCGAGGCGAAGGACCTCGTGGCCTCCGGCGCGTTGGAGCTCGACGGCTCGCTACCGCTCAACCCGCACGGCGGCCAGCTCGGCGAGGCCTACCTGCACGGCATGAACGGCATCGCCGAGGCCGTCCGGCAGGTCCGCGGCACCGCCGTGAACCAGGTCGCGAGAGCGGCCCACGTCCTGGTCACCGCCGGCACCGGCGTTCCCACCAGCGGCCTGCTCCTGGGCCCCTGACCCCCCTTGCAGAAGCCGGGTCAACGGCTCAGCAGCACCGCGTCGGCGAGAACGGGACGGTCCGCGGAAGAGGTGGTCAGCACCAGGCGGGAGCCGTCCCGCCACACCGACGTCCGCAACGTCTCACCGGGGAACACCACGCCCGCGAACCTCGCCCCGAACGACACCACCTGCTCCGGCCCGTCCAAGAACGCGTCGACCACCGCCTTGCACACCACGCCGTAGGTGCACAGGCCGTGCAGGATCGGCCGGTCGAACCCGGCCGCACGGGCGAACCCGGGATCGGCGTGCAACGGGTTGCGGTCCCCGCACAACCGGTACAGGTGGGCCTGCTGCGGCAACGTCGGCGTCTCGATCACCGCGTCGGGTTCGCGGCCGGGCAGCTCGACCCGGTTCGACGGCCCGCGCTCACCACCGAAACCGCCCTCGCCGCGGGCGAAGATGCTCGACCGGGTCGTGTAGAGCACCGTTCCGTCCGGTGCCACGGCGGTCGACTCCTGCACGATCACCGCCGCCGTGCCCTTGTCCCACACGTCGGTGATCCGCGTCCGCAGCACCGCCTGGCCCTCGGCGGGGATCGGCCCGTGCGCGGTGATCTCCTGCGTGCCGTGCAAGACGCGCGCCAGGTCGACGTCCACACCGGGGAACGACACCACCGGCGGCGCGGTCTCGTGGAACCGCGGCGCCACCACCCCGAACGTCGGCAGGACCGCCAGCCCCTCCTCGTAGACGTACCGCAGCTCGGTCGCACCCAGCGCCAGGTGGTAGAGCAGCACGTCCGACGACGTCCAGGAGAACTTCAGCTCGGGCAGTTCCGCCCCCACCGCAACAGCCGGATCGATCGGCATCGCACGCCCTTCACTCGTAGGTGATCGTCACCGCGTCGGTGACCGGAACCGACTGGCACGCCAGGACGATCCCGTCGGCGATGTCGCCGGAGTCGAGCACGTCGTTGCCGAGCATCTTGACCTCGCCGGAGACCAACCGGCACGCGCACGCGCCGCACGCACCCTCCCGGCACGAGAACGGCGCGTCCAACCCCTTCTCCAGCAACAGGTCCAGCAGCTTCATCCGGGCCGGCCAGGCGAAGCGGTGGGTCTCCCCGTCCAGCGACACCTCGACCTGCGCGTCCGGCCGGTCGTCCACCACCGGCACGGACTCGGCGAACGGATCACCCGACAGCGACACGAACTTCTCGACGTGCACCACCGGAACGTCGTGCAACGCCGTGCGGGCCGCCTCCATGAACGGTGCCGGCCCGCACACGAACGCCTCGTCGCACGGACGCACGAACGCCCGCAGCCCGTGCGGCAGCCCCTGCACCGACTCCAGCCAGTGCACCACCGCCAACCGCTCCGGGAACTCCCGCGACAACCGGTCCAGCTCGCGGGCGAAGATCACCGACTCCGCGTCCCGGTTGGCGTAGAACAGGAACACCGACCCGGTCCCGCCGGACAGCACCGCCCGGATGATCGACATCACCGGCGTGATCCCGCTGCCCGCCGCGAACGCCAGCACCGAGGAGTCCAGCGACCGCGGCGTGAACACCCCGGCCGGTGCCAGCACGTCCAGCTCCATCCCGGTGCGCAGCTCGGAGCACATCCACACCGACCCGCACCCGTCCGGCGTGCGCTTGACCGTGATCTTCAACGGTTCACCGGGTGCGCTCGACAGCGAGTAGCACCGCGCCACCTCACCCGCCCGCACGGTCAGGAACTGACCCGGCCTGGGCTCGAAAGACGCCCCCGACAGCACGAACGACCGCGCGTCGTGCGTCTCCTCGATGACCGACTCGACGCGCAACCGGTGCACCTCAGCCATCGGCGACCTCCACCGTCCCGTCGCGCACGGCCTTCTCGATGCCGTCGCGCAACCGCAGGCACGTGCGCACCAACGGCGCCCGCGGTCCCAGCTCCGGGCACGCGCTGGTGTCGGCGAGCCACTGCACGCTGGTGTGCCGGGGGCTGTTCTTCTTCACCAGCACCCGGTTCCCGCAGTCGCACGTCACCGGCACCATGCCGCCGGACAGGAACTCGTCGCGCTCGCTCATGAGCTCGTCGGCTGCCGGCGGGCGAGGTTCTCGGCGACCTCCCTCTCCCACACCTCGACCGCCCTGCTCGTGTCGACCTCGAACTCGAACCGCCGCACCATGTCGTCGGTGACGTCCTCGACGTCCACGTAGAACTGCTCGTACCAGCGCCGCAGCTGGTAGACCGGCCCGTCCTCCTCGCACAGCAGCGGGTTGTCGACCCGCGTCTTGTTCTGCCAGATCTCCACGTCCTGCAGGAACCCCGCGCCGATGCCGCGCGCGAACTTGCGGGCGATCTTGTCCGCGTGCTCGTCCGACACACCCGGCAGCTTCTTCACGATCGCGCCCCACTGCAGCCGGAACGAGTTCGGCGTGATCGGGTAGTGGCAGTTGATCAGCACCGTCTCGATCTCGATGCCCCTGTAGTCGTTCCACAGGTAGTCGATCATGTACGACGGCCCGTAGTACGAGGCCTCCGAGCGCACCGCGACCTCACCGGTGTAGTTCGACGCCATCGCCACGTCCGGCCGCCCGCGCGTGGTCAGGTACTGCGAGGCGATGTGGCCCTCCATCACGTTCTTGAAGTACGTCGGGAACGCGAAGTGGATGTAGAAGAAGTGGGCCATGTCGACGACGTTGTCGATGATCTCGCGGCAGTTCGCGTTCTCGATCACGACCGAGTCCCACGTCCAGTTGCTCCACTCACCGCTGAACGCCTGCTCGATCCGCGGGATCGTCACGTGCTCGGGCGGCGGGTTGCCCTGCGGGTCGTTCCACACGAACAGCTGCCTGTTCTCCTCCAGCGTGGTCCACGACCGGGTGCGGGCCCGCAGCGGAACCCGCTTGGCGTAGGGGATCTCGACGCACCGGCCGTTGCCCGCCCAGCGCCAGTCGTGGAACGGGCACGCGATGGTGCTGCCCTTCACCGTGCCCCGGGTGAGGTCACCGCCCATGTGCCGGCAGTACCCGTCGAGCACGTTGAGCGTGCCGTCCTCGCCCTGGAACACCACGAGCTTCGTGCCGAACGCCTCGACGGCGTGCGGCTGCCCGTCGCGGAAGGTGTCGGCCAGGCCCAGGCAGTGCCAGCCGCGCGCGAACCGCGCGGGAGGCGCGCCGGTGTCGATCGAACGCACGGAGTCCTGCGTCATCACATGCCTCCACGGTGGTCTTGGCTGGAGATGTCGAGTCCGGCCAGGTACCCGAAGGTCATCGCCGGTCCGAGGGTGGCGCCCGCGCCCGCGTAGGTGTGACCCATGACCGACGCGCTCGCGTTGCCCGCCGCGTACAGGCCGTCGATCACCGAACCGTCCTCGCGCAGCACCCGCGCGTGCGCGTCGGTGCGCAGCCCGCCCTTGGTGCCCAGGTCGCCGGGGACGATCCTGGCCGCGTGGAACGGCGGCGTGAGCAGCGGCGCGAGGCACGGGTTCGGGTGGACGCGCGGGTCGCCGTAGTAGCGGTCGTAGGCGCTGTCACCGCAGCCGAAGTCGGGGTCGGTGCCGTTGAAGGTGTTGAACCGCGTGACCGTGTCGGCGAGGCCGGGGAGTCCCGCTTTCGCACCCAGCTCGTCGAGGCTGGGGGCATTGAGCACGACCTCGTCCCACCGCCGGGGCAACGGCCGGCGGGGCGGGAAGCCCGCGAACGGGTAGCGGTTGCGGTAGGTCTGGTCGAACACCAGCCAGGTCGTCCCGGTCATCGCCTTGACCACGTCGATGTAGGGCGCCGCCTCGTTGACGAAGCGCCGGCCGGACCCGTCGACCAGCACACACCCCGGCAGCGCGCGTTCGGCGAGCAGGAAGAACGGCCCGCGCGGCAACGGGACCGCCGGCCCCCACCAGGCGTCGTCCATCAGACCCACGGCCGCGCCCGCGCGCAGCCCGGCCTCGATGCCGTCACCGGTGTTGGCCCGCGCGCCGACCGTCCACTCGGTACCGATGTCCTGGTGCTGCTTGCGCAGCTGCTCGTTGTGCTCGAACCCACCGGAGGTGAGCACGACGTGCGGAGCCTGAATCAGCTCGTCGCCCACGCGGATGCCGGCGACCCGGCCGTTCTCGAAGTGCAGGTCGGTCAGCGCGGTGTTGAGCCTGACCTCGACGTCCAACGCCGTCAGGCCCGCACGCAGCCCGGCGGCCAGCGCCTGGCCCATCGCGAGCCTCCGGCCCGGTGTGAACCGCTGCGCGACCAGTTTGGCCGCGGTGAGCACCCCGCGCGGGTGGCGGGCGGCCAGGGTGAGCCACCGGTAGTCGACCTGGGTGATCACGATTCCGGCCGGGGTCGGCACGTACGGCGGTTCGAGGTGCTCCAGCTCGGCGCCGAGGACGTCCGCCCTCATCGGCACCGGCTCGACCGACCGCCCGCGCGGACGGCCGCCGGGTGCCTCCGGGTAGTAGTCGGGATAGCCGCGCACCCAGCGGAACCGCAACGGCGTGTGCGCGCACACGAACCCGAGCATCGCGGGACCGGCGTCGAGGAACGCCTCCCGCAGCTCGGCCGGCACGTCACCGGCGATGTGCGCGAGGTAGGCGGAGGCGTCCTCGGGCGTGTCCCGCACACCGGCCTCGGCGAGGACGGGGTTGTTCGGCACCCAGATGCCGCCGCCGGACCGGGCGGTCGAGCCGCCGAAGCGCGCCGCCTTCTCGACGACCAGGGTGCGCAGTCCCCGGTGGGCCGTGCACAGGGCGGTGGTCATGCCCGCCGCGCCGCTGCCGACGACGATCACGTCGTACATCCGCACCTCCGGAGTCGAGACTAGAACAGGTTATAGTTCTGGGGCGGTTTGGCGCTATGGTGTAGGAGTTCCAGGCGGTTCGGATCACCAAGAACGTGTTCCGGGAGGGTTGCGTGGAGGTCACCGCTGACGTGGTCGTCGCCGGCTTCGGCGCCGCCGGTGCGTGCGCCGCGCTCGAAGCCGCGGCCTCCGGTGCGTCCGTGGTGGTGCTGGACCGGTTCGCCGGCGGTGGCGCGACGGCGTTGTCCGGCGGGGTCGTCTACGCCGGTGGTGGCACGCGCCAGCAGGTCGAGGCCGGGGTCGCCGACACGCCCGAGTCGATGCACGCCTACCTCAGGCACGAGGTCCGCGACGCGGTGTCGGACGAGACGCTGCGCCGGTTCTGCCAGGACAGCGCGAAGATGCTGGCCTGGCTGGAGGACCAGGGCGTGCCGTTCGGCGCGCGGCTGTGCCCGTTCAAGACCTCCTACCCGACCGACGACTACCACCTCTACTTCTCCGGCAGCGAGACCGCCTGGCCCGACCCGGTGCCGCGCGGGCACCGGACCAGGGCGAAGGGCACGTCCGGGAGCGTCTTCTTCGCCCGGCTCGCCGAGGCCACCCGGCGCGCGGGGGTGCGGGTGATGACCCAGACGCGGGCCGTGGAGCTCGTCGTGGCCGACCGGGTGACCGGCGTGCGGTGCCGGACGCTGACCGGCCTGCCCCGAGCGCTGCACCGGGCGTTGTCGAGGGCCGCGGCCAAGCCGTGGCTCTACCTCCCACCGCTCGGGCGCGCACTGCACCGGGTCGCGGCGGCCGTGGAACGCCGGTTCGGCCGTGAGCTGACGGTGCACGCCCGGCGCGGCGTCGTCATCGCCGCCGGCGGGTTCATCGCGAACCGGGCGATGCTGCGCGACCACGCACCGGCCCACCGCGGCGGTCTCGCCCTGGGCACCCCCGGTGACGACGGCAGCGGCATCCGGCTCGGCACCGCCGCCGGTGGCACGACCGACCGGCTGGACAAGATCTCGGTGTGGCGGTTCGTCACGCCGCCCAGCGCGTTGCAACGCGGCATCCTCGTCGACATCGACGGTCAGCCGTTCGGCGACGCCACCCGCTACGGCGCGGCGATCGGCGACGAGATCATCCGGCGCGACGGCAAGGCGTGGCTGCTCGTCGACGACGACACGCTGAGCGTCGCCAAGGCCCAGGTCGGCACGCAGACCGCGCGCTTCCAGCGCTTCCAGGCCCGCTACCTGCTCTCCCGCGGCCTCGTCACCGCGCCGACGATCGAGGCCGCCGCCGAGAAGGCGGGCATCAGGGCACCGCAGGTCGAACCGTTCGGGCGGCCACCGTACTCGCTGATCGACGTCTCGGTGCGGTTCGACTCCTTCCGGCACGGCTTCGGTTACCCCTGCCCGATGCTCACCCTCGGCGGCTTGGTCGTCGACGAGCAGACCGGTGCGGTGCAGGGGGTGCGCGGCCTGTACGCGGCGGGCCGATCCGCGGTCGGGGTGTGCTCGGAGTCGTACGTCAGCGGCCTCGCGCTCGCCGACTGCGTCTTCTCCGGCCGGCGCGCCGGCCACCACGTGGCGAAGGAGGACCGGTGCTGACGATGGAGAAGAGGGCGGCGGCCGCACAGCTGCTGCGCACCGCCGAACGCGAGCGCGTGCCGATCACACCGCTGGTGGAGCTGTACCCGGACATCGACGTGGTCGACGCCTACGAGATCCAGCTGCTCAACGTGCGGCACCGCAACCGCGACGTCATCGGCCACAAGGTCGGCCTGTCGTCGCCGGCGATGCAGCAGATGATGGGCGTGGACGAACCCGACTACGGGCACCTGCTCGACGACATGCAGCTGCACGGCACCGCGGACGCCTCGGCGTACCTGTACCCGCGGGTCGAGGTGGAGATCGCGTTCCTGCTCGGCCACGACCTGCCCGGCGAGGGCTGCACGGTCGCGGACGTGCTCGCCGCCACCGAGTTCGTGGCACCCGCGATCGAGCTGATCGACAGCCGCATCGCCGACTGGCGGATCACGCTCCCCGACACCATCGCCGACAACGCCTCCTCCGCGGCGTTCGTCCTGGGCGGCGAACGCGTGCGGCCGTCCGATGTGGACATCCGCGGCGTCGAGGCGACCCTGGCGCGCAACGGGGAGCCGGTTGCCCAAGGCCGTGGTGACGCGGTGCTGGGTGATCCGGCGATCGCGGTGGCGTGGCTCGCGCAGAAAGTGGCCACGTTCGGCGTGCGGCTGCTGGCCGGCGACATCGTGCTGCCCGGCTCGTGCACGCGGGCGTTCGACGCGAAACCGGGAGACGAGTTCCGCGCCGAGTTCGCCGGACTCGGTTCTGTCGACCTGAAGTTCGAGTGAGGTGAACGGGTGAAGGCGGCCATCGTCGGGTCCGGCAACATCGGCACCGACCTGCTCTACAAGCTCCTGCGCTCACCGACGCTGGAACCCCGCTGGATGGTGGGCGTCGACCCGTCCAGCGAGGGCCTGCGGCGAGCGCGCGAGGCGGGTCTGGAGGCCACGGCCGAGGGCGTGGACTGGTTGCTGCGCCAGGACGAGCTGCCCGACGTCGTGTTCGAGGCGACCTCGGCCGCGGTGCACCGGGCCAACGCCCCGCGCTACGCCGAGGCCGGCATCCGGGCCGTCGACCTGACCCCCGCCGCGGTCGGCCCGTACGTGGTGCCGCCGGTCAACCTGCGCGAACACCTCGGCGCACCGAACGTCAACCTGATCACCTGCGGCGGCCAGGCCACGATCCCGGTGGTGCACGCCGTGTCACGGGTCGTGCCGGTCGAGTACGCGGAGATCGTCGCCAGCGTCGCGTCGGTGTCCGCCGGACCGGGCACACGCGCGAACATCGACGAGTTCACCCGCACCACCAGCCGCGGCATCGAGACGATCGGCGGCGCCGGCCGCGGCAAGGCGATCATCGTGCTCAACCCGGCCGACCCGCCGATGATCATGCGCGACACCGTCTTCTGCTCGATCCCCGAGGACGCCGACCCGGACCCGATCACCGACTCGATCACCCGGATGGAGACCGACCTCCGCGCGTACGTCCCGGGGTTCCGGCTGCTGCGCGAGCCGCAGTACGACCCCGGCCGCGTCGCGATCTTCGTCGAGGTCGCGGGAGCGGGCGACTTCCTGCCGCCCTACGCCGGGAACCTCGACATCATGACGGCCGCCGCGACCAAGGTGGGGGAGGAGATCGCCGATGCAGTTGCGGCTGACCGACACGTCTCTGCGTGACGGCTCGCACCACAAGCGCCACCGGTTCACCGTCGACGACGTGCGCTCGATCGTCGGCGCGCTCGACGACGCCGGGGTGCCGGTCATCGAGGTCACCCACGGCGACGGGCTGGGCGGGTCGTCGTTCACCTACGGCTTCAGCCGCACACCGGAGCAGGAGCTGATCAAGACCGCGGTGGCCACGGCCCGGCAGGCCAGGATCGCCGTGCTGATGCTGCCGGGCGTCGGCGTCAAGGACGACATCCTGGTGTCGCAGGACAACGGCGCGTCGATCGTGCGGATCGCCACGCACTGCACCGAGGCCGACGTGTCGGTGCAGCACTTCCAGCTCGCCCGCGAACGCGGGCTGGAGACCGTCGGGTTCCTGATGATGGCGCACTCGCGGCCACCGGAGGCGTTGGCACGTCAAGCGAGGATCATGGCCGACGCCGGGTGCCAGTGCGTCTACGTGGTGGACTCGGCCGGCGCGCTGGTGCTGGAGCAGGTGTCCGACCGGGTGGCCGCGCTGGTGGCGGAGCTGGGGGACGACGCGCAGGTCGGGTTCCACGGGCACGAGAACCTCGGGCTGAGCGTCGCGAACTCGGTCGCCGCGGCACGGGCGGGCGCGAAGCAGATCGACGGCAGCGTGCGCGGGTTCGGCGCGGGAGCGGGCAACACGCCGCTGGAGGCGTTCGTCGGCGTCTGCGACAAGCTCGGGTTCACCACCGGCGTCGACTTCTTCAAGATCGTCGACGCGGCCGAGGACGTCGTGCGGCCGGTGATGCCCGAGGAGTGCCTGCTCGACCGGATGGCGCTGATGATGGGGTACGCGGGCGTCTACTCCAGCTTCCTCAAGCACGCCTACACCCAGGCGGAGCGCTACGGCGTGTCCGGCGCGGAGCTGCTCGTGCGCGCCGGTCGGCGCGAGCTCGTGGGTGGCCAGGAGGACCAGCTGATCGACATCGCACTGGAGCTGAGCAGGGAGGAGGCCCGATGAGCGAGGAGATCCTCGGCAAGGTGCGGGAGCTGCTGCCCGCGCTGCGCGAGCGCGCGGCGGAGGCCGAACAGCTGCGCAGGGTGCCGCCGGAGTCGGTGAAGGCGTTGCAGGAGACCGGGTTCTTCCGGATGCTGCAACCCGTGCGCTGCGGCGGGTTCGAGACGCACCCGGTCGCGTTCTACACCGCGGTCAAGATGATCGCGAGCGCCTGCGGGTCCACGGGCTGGGTCTCGTCCGTGCTGGGCGTGCACCCGTGGCACGTCGGGCTGTTCGACGTGAAGGCGCAGGACGAGGTGTTCGGCGAGGACCAGGACACCCGCATCTCCTCCTCCTACGCACCGACCGGCAGGGCGACCGCCGTGGAGGGCGGGTTCCGGTTCAGCGGCAGGTGGAGCTTCTCCTCCGGCTGCGACCACGCCACGTGGGTGCTGCTCGGCGGACTGGTGATGAACGACGAGGGAAAGCCCGTCGACTTCCGCACGTTCCTGCTGCCGATCGCCGACTACACGATCAACGACGTGTGGGACACGGTCGGCCTGCGCGGCACGGGCAGCAACGACATCGTGGTGTCCGACGTGTTCGTGCCCGAGCACCGCACGCTGAGCATGGCGCACACCGCGCGGTGCCAGTGCCCCGGCCAGGAGGTCAACCCCGGACCGTTGTTCCGCATGCCGTACGGGACGATCCACCCGTACGCGATCACCGCGCCGATGATCGGCATGGCGGCCGGCGCGTACGAGCTGCACGTCAACGCCACGCGCGAGCGCGTCCGTGCCGCCTACCTGGGCGAGAAGGCCGTCGACGACCCGTTCGCGCAGGTCCGGATCGCCACGGCGGCCAACGACATCGACACCGCGTGGTGGCAGCTCGAGAAGGACGTCGACGACGAGTGGGAGCACGCCGTCGCCGGCACGAGGATTCCGGTCGAGCTGCGCCTGCGGGCGCGCAGGGACCAGGTGCTGGGCAGCGCGCGGGCCCTCTCCGCGATCGACCGGCTCTTCGAGAGCGCGGGCGGCAAGGCGATCAACGCGAACCTGCCGTTGCCCCGGTTCTGGCGTGACGCCCACGCCGCACGGGTGCACGCGGCCAACGACCCGGAGCGCTCGCTGGTGATGTTCGGCAAGAACGAGCTCGGCATCCCAGTCCGCGACGGCCTGTTCTGACCGCAACGGGAAGCTGCAGAGGAGAGACATGGTTCGGTTGCACTACCACGAGGCCGGCGCCGACCACGCCGAGACGCTGGTGCTGCTGCACGGCGGCGGGCCGGGTGCGTCGGCGCTGAGCAACTTCGACCGCACCATCCCGGTGCTCGCCAAGTCGTTCCGGGTGCTGGCGGTGGACCAGCCGGGGTTCGGTGAGTCGGAGAAGCCGACCGAGCACGGCCAGTACTTCACCCACGCCGCCGAGGCGCTGCGCGGGCTGCTCGACGACCTCGGGGTGGAGAAGGCACATCTCCTCGGCAACTCACTCGGCGGCGGCACGGCCGTGCGGTTCGCACTGGACCACCCGCAACGCGCCGGACGGCTGGTCCTGATGGGACCGGGTGGCCTGTCGCTCAACGTCTTCGCACCCGACCCGACCGAGGGCGTGCGCAAGCTCAGCGCGTTCGCCAAGGACCCGACGCGGGAGCGGATCGAGGAGTTCCTGCGGATCATGGTGTTCGACCAGTCGCTGATCACCGACGAGCTGATCGACGAACGGTTCGCCGCCGCGTCCCGGCCGGAGTCGCTGAAAGCCATGGTCGCGATGGGGAAGTCGTTCTCCGGACCGGACTTCGAGCAGGGCATGCTCTGGCGCGAGGCCCACAGGCTGCGCCAACGGGTGCTGCTCGTGTGGGGCCGCGAGGACCGGGTCAACCCGCTCGACGGCGCCCTTGTCGCGTTGAAGCTGATCCCACGCGCACAGCTGCACGTGTTCGGCGGGTGCGGGCACTGGGCGCAGCTGGAGAAGTTCGACGAGTTCAACCGGCTCGCGGCAGACTTCCTCTTGGAGACGTGATGGGCATCCGATCGCTGGGCTACCTGCGGATCGAGGCCACCGACATCGGCCGGTGGCGCGAGTTCGGGTTGAAGGTGCTCGGGCTCGTGGAGGGCAAGGGCTCGACCGAGGGCGCGCTGTACTTCCGGATGGACGACTTCCCGGCCCGGCTGGTGATCGTGCCCGGTGCGGCCGACCGGCTGCTCGCCTCCGGCTGGGAGGTCGCGACCGAGGCCGAGCTGGACGAGGTCGCGAAACGCCTGGCGTCCGCGGGCGTCGCGGTCGTCGAGGGCACGGCCGACGAGCTCGCCGAACGCCGGGTCACCGGGATGGTCAAGTTCGAGGACCCGTCCGGCAACACGCTGGAGGTGTTCCACGGCGCCGCCCTGGAGCACCGGCGGGTGGTGTCCCCGTACGGGCACCGGTTCGTCACCGAGGACCAGGGCCTCGGCCACGTCGTGCTGTCCACCTCGGACGACGAGGCCGCGCTGCACTTCTACCGCGACGTGCTCGGGTTCCGGCTGCGCGACTCGATGCGGCTGCCCCCGCAGTTCGTCGGCAGGCCCGCCGACGGGCCACCGGCGTGGCTGCGGTTCTTCGGCTGCAACCCGCGCCACCACAGCCTCGCGTTCCTGCCGATGCCCACCCCGTCCGGGATCGTGCACCTGATGATCGAGGTGGAGAGCACCGACGACGTCGGGCTGACGCTGGACCGGGCGTTGCGGCGCAAGGTGCCGATGTCGGCGACGCTCGGCCGGCACGTCAACGACCTGATGCTGTCGTTCTACCTGAAGACACCCGGCGGGTTCGACGTCGAGTTCGGCTGCGAGGGACGGCAGGTGTCCGATGAGGACTGGATCGCGCGAGAGAGCACGGCGGTGAGCCTGTGGGGTCACGACTTCAGCGTGGGGCACCGGGGATAGCGCGCTTCCGGTCGGTCCTGGGGCACTTCTGCACCGGCGTGACCGTGGTGACGGGCATGTCCGCGACCGGCCCGGTGGGGTTCGCCTGCCAGTCGTTCGCGGCGTTGTCGCTGGACCCGCCGCTCGTGCTGTTCTGCCCGCAGCGCACGTCGGGCAGCTGGGCGGCGATGTCCCCGGCCGGGGCGTTCTGCGTGAACGTGCTCGCCGAGGACCAGCGGGAGCTGTCGGCGGTGTTCGGCCGGGCAGGGGCGGACAAGTTCGCCGGCGTCGCGTGGTCCCCGTCGGGCACCGGTGCTCCGGTGCTCGGCGGGGCGCTCACGTGGGTCGACTGCCGGGTCACGACCGTGCACGAGGCCGGCGACCACTACGTCGTGATCGGCGAGGTCGTCGAGCTCGGACCGCAACGCGACGCACGACCGCTGCTGTTCTACCGCGGCCGGTACGCCGCGCAGGCCGATCTCGACCCGCGCGGCCGGTCCGGCGAGGTGCTCGACACCCTCCTGACCTGGCAGCGCCAGTCAGAGTGGAGCTGACGCCGTGACCCGCCAGGTCGCCGTCGGGAAGCTGACCTCGCCGTCGTGCACGAACTCGTCGAACGCGCCGCGCACCCGGTCGAGAACCCGGTCGCGGTCCTGCTCGGGTGCCTCCCGCAGGGCGCGGCTGACCGGGCCCATGTTCGTCAGGTACGGCAGCAGCACCTCCTCGGGCAGCCGGGCGGTGCGGTCGATCGGCGTGACCTCGACGTCCGCCCAGCCGTCGAGGACCTCGCGGACCCGCGCCGGATCGGCGAGCGAGAACGGCCCCGGCCCGTCCAGGTCACGCGCGGGCATGCCGGGCAGGATCTCCCTCGCCACGCGGTCGCCGGTGAGCATGAACGGGTTCTCCTCCTGCGCCCGCCACGTGATGAAGCACAGCTCACCACCCGGTTCGACGGCCGTGCGCAGGTTCGTGAACGCCGCGCCGGGGTCGGCGAAGAACATCACGCCGAACCGCGACACGACCAGGTCGAACCGCTGCTCGAACACGTGCGTCTGCGCGTCGGCCAGCAGGAACTCCGCCTGCCCGTGCTCCCGCGCCGCCGCGACCATCGACTCGGCGATGTCGACCCCGACGCACTCCGCACCGGTGGCCGCGGCGACCGCCCGCGTCACCCCGCCGGTGCCGCACCCGACGTCGAGCACCCTCCTGCGCGGCCGCTCCGCCGCCTTCTCGACCAGCAGTTCCTCGAACGGCCGCAGGATCTGGCCCACGGTGTCCTGCACCCGCGCCCAGCCCTGCCCCGACGTGTTCCACAGCGCCGCCTGCTCGGCGTTGACCTCTGCCATGCTCCTACCGTCCTACTTCAAGTCGACTTGAGGTCAAGTGTCGTGGACGAGATCGCCATCGGCGAGGTGGTGCGCCGCTCCGGCGTGCCCGCCTCCACCCTGCGCTACTACGAGGAGCGCGGCCTGATCGCCTCGACCGGCCGTCGCGGCCTGACCCGCGTGTTCCCGGCGTCGGTGCTCGGGCAGCTCGCGCTGATCGCCGTGTGCCGCAACGTCGGGTTCTCGCTCGACGAGATCGCCCGGATGCTGGCCCGCGACGTGTCGAACCTCGACCGGGCGATGCTGTCGGGCAAGGCCGACGAGCTGGACGCGATGATCACCCGGATGACGGTGATGCGCGACCGGCTCCGCCACGCCGCCGCCTGCCCCGCTCCCAGCCACGCGGAGTGCCCCGCGTTCCAGCGGATGCTGCGCGAAGCCGGCCCAGGCGCGTGAGGTGCTGCTGCGGGCTGCCGAACAGCTGCGCGCTGCCGTGCGCCCGCTTGAAGTACAGGTGCGCGTCGTGCTCCCAGGTGATCGCGATGCCGCCGTGCAGCTGGATCATCTCGGCGGCGACCTTCTGGAACGCCTCCGAGCAGTAGACCTTCGCGACCGCGGCCGAGACCTCGTCGGACGCCGCCTCCGCCGCCGACCGGGCGGTCTCGACGAGGACGTGCAGGTCGGCCATCCGGTGCTTGAGCGCCTGGAACGAGCCGATCGGCTTGCCGAACTGGACGCGGGTCCTGGTGTGCTCGACGGTGAGCTCCAGCGCCCGTTGCGCCGCACCGACCTGCTCCGCGGCCAACGCCGCGTACGCGACGTCCTGCACACGCGGGTCCCACGGCCCGAGCCGCGCGCCTTCGGCATCGGCGAGGTGGACGGCCGCGAGCCGCCGGGTCGGGTCCATCGCCGGGGTGTGCCGCCGGGTCACGCGCGGCTGGCAGGGATCGACCTCGTAGAGCGAAGTGCCGTTGACGACCAGCAGCACCTCTGCGAGGTCACCGTCCACGACGTGGTTCGCCGTCCCGGTCAGGTCGCGGATCTCCGCTTCCCACGGCCACACGAGCGCCGCGACCGCCCCGCCGGCGATGCGCGGCAGCAACCGGGCGCACGCCTTGGCGTTGCCGGTGGCCAGCAGTGCCTGGCTCGCCAGCGTCGAGGACAGCAGCGGCGCCGGGGTCAGCGTGCGCCCGAGCTCCGCCAGCACCACGTGCGTCTCGGCGAGCCCCGCCCCGGCCCCGCCGTAGTCCTCGGGCACGGCGAGCCCCGCGACGCCGACCTCCCCGCACAGCTTCGCCCACAACGCCGTGTCGTACCCGGCCGGTTCCTCGATCGCCGACCGCACATCGGAGTGCTTGGCCAGCAACGCGCGCACGGAGTCCCGCAACGCGACCTGTTCCGGTGTCACAACGCCTCCAGCACGCGGTTCCGGTGGAACGACAGGCTGCCCCACGCGGTGCGCAGGGCCCGGGTCCGCATCAGGAACCGGCTCAGCTCGTACTCGGCGGTGTAGCCGATCGCGCCGTGCACCTGCAACGCGGTCCGTGCCGCCCGCCAGGCCGCCTCGGAGGTGGCGACCTTGGCGGCCGACACGTCCCGCGGGGCCATCGTGACCGCCGCGCCGAACACCAGCGGCCGGGCCAGCTCCAGTCCGATGAGGACGTCCGCGAGGTGGTGCTTGACCGCCTGGAACGACCCGATCGGCCTGCCGAACTGGACGCGGGTCTTGGCGTGCGCGGTCGTGAGCTCGAGCATCGCACGGCCCAGGCCCAGCAGCTGGGCCGAGCACGCCAGGACGCCGAGGTCGAACGCACGAGCGGCGGGGACGTCGGTGGCGACCACCGGGCCGCCCGTCACCTCGACGAGCGTCCGCGCCGGGTCGACGGACGCATGGGTGGTCACGGGCGTGGCCTCGCGCAGGGTGGTGCCCTCGACCAGGTGGTACCGCTCCGCCTCGACGGCGTGCGGCACGTGCGGCGGGAACGCCACCGAACCACCGATCCCGAGCGCCGGTCCCACCGCGTACGTCTCCACCACCGGCCCGTCCACCGCGTGGTGGCCCAGCTCCTCGAACACCACCACCAGGTCCACCGGGTCCGAGACGTCCCCGACCCCCACCGCCGCCAGGTCCCGCCGCCCCTGCGCCAGGAACCCGTGCAGCACCGCCCCGAAGTCGGCCTGCTCGGCCGAGAGCGCGAACCTCATCGCGGCAGCCCCAAGATCCGTTCGGCGACCACGTTGCGCTGCACCTCGTTGGTGCCCGCGTAGATCGGACCGGACAGCGAGAACACCCACCCGTCCCGCCAGTCCGGCGCCACCTCGCCGAGCAGGTCCAGCGCCGTCTCGTGGATCGCGACGTCCAACTCCGACCAGAACACCTTCGTCACGCTCACCTGCGGCCCCGACGGCGGGGCCTCCACCGCGCCGAACGTGTGCAGCCGGTACGCCTGCGCCCCGATCCACGCGTCCACCACCCGGTCGCGCACCGCCGGGTCCGGCCGTTCCCGGTACAGCTGGACCAACCGCGCCGCCGCCGCGACGAACCGCCCCGGACTGCGCAACGTCAGCCCGCGTTCGCTGCTCGCCGTGTTCATCGCGACCCGCCACCCGTCGCCGGGCTCGCCGATCACGTCCTCGTCGGGCACGAACACGTCGTCCAGGAAGACCTCCGCGAACCCCGGCTCACCGCCGAGCTGCCGGATCGGCCGCACGGTGACCCCGGGCGCGCGCAACGAGAACATCAGGTACGTCAGCCCGCGATGACGGCCCTCGGGACCGGTGCGGAACAGGCCGAACGCCCGGTCCGCGAACGCCGCCCGCGAGCTCCACGTCTTCTGCCCGCGCACCGACCAGCCGCCGTCACAACGCACCGCCGTGCTGCGCAACGACGCCAGGTCGCTGCCGGACTCCGGTTCCGACCACGCCTGCGCCCACACCTCGTCCGCGCGGGCCATCGCGGGCAGCAGCCGCTCGCGCTGCTCGTCGGTGCCGAACGCGAACAGCGTCGGCGCCAGCAGGAAGATCCCGTTCTGCGACACCCGGCCCGGCGCGCCCGCGGCGTGGTACTCCTCCTCGAACACCAGCCACTGCACCAGCGACGCGTCCCGGCCGCCGAACTCCGCCGGCCACGACACCACCGACAACCGCTCGGCGGCCAGCTCCCGTTCCCACGCCCGGTGCTCCTCGAACCCGGCCGCGGTGTCCATGGAGGACAACGGCCGGACGTGCGAGCGCAACCACGACCGCACCTCGTCGCGGAACTCGGTCGTCGCGTCGTCCAGGTCGAGGTCCATCAGCCCGACGCCTCCTTCATCGACCGCGCGTCCATCCCCGCCAGGGCGTCCGCGCCGACCTCGGCGTTGTGCGCGTGCGCGAAGTGGTGCAGCCCGAACACCGAGTCCATGCCGGCGCGCATCCCCATCAGGTCCTCCGACTGGTTCACCGCCCGTTTCGCGAGCGCCAGGCCGAACTGCGGCATCGCCGAGATCCGCCCGGCCAACGCGAAAGCCGCTTCTTCCAGCTCCGCGCGCGGCACGACCCGTGACACCATGCCCCACTCGTAGGCGCGTGCGGCGGAGAAGCGGTCACCCGTGAACAGCACCTCCTTCGCCGCCCGCGGCCCCAGCACCCACGGGTGCGCGAAGTACTCGACGCCGGGAATTCCCATCCGCACCACCGGGTCGGCGAAGAACGCGTCCTCGGCGGCCACGACCAGGTCGCACACCCACGTCAGCATCAGCCCGCCCGCGACGCACGCCCCCTGCACCATCGCGATCATCGGCTTCGGGATCTCCCGCCACCGCCGGCACATGCCCAGGTAGACCTCCATCTCCCGCGCGTACCTGAGGTCACCGCCGGGACGGCCGACGTGGTCCCACCACATCACCGCGCGTCGCTCGAACGACCGGTCCACGTCCCGGCCGGGCGAGCCGATGTCGTGGCCCGCGGAGAAGTGGTCACCGGCACCGGCCAGCACGATGACCTTGACCTCGGCGTCGTCCACCGCGCGCGTGAAGGCCTCGTCCAACGCGTAGGTCATCGCCGAGTTCTGCGCGTTGCGGTACTCCGGCCGGTTCATGGTCACGACGGCGACCGCGCCCCGCCGCTCGTACGAGACAGTCACGCGTTCTCCTTGCGCAGTAGGCTCTTCAGGACCTTGCCGCCGGCGTTGCGGGGGAGTGCGGGCACGAACTCGACCGCACGCGGCACCTTGTAGTTCGCGAGCAGCGACCGGCAGTGCTCGACCACCGCCGGCTCGGTGAGCGACCGGCCGGGTGCGGTCACCACGAACGCCTTCCCGACCTCGCCGAGCCGCCCGTCGGGCATGCCCACGACCGCCGACTCGGCCACCCCCGGCAACCGGGCCAGCGCCTGCTCGACCTCGGCCGGGTAGACGTTGAACCCGCCGCAGATGTACATGTCCTTCAGCCGGTCCGTGATCGACAGGTACCCGCGCGAGTCGACGCGCCCCACGTCGCCGGTGTGCAGCCAGCCGCCGGCGTCGACCGCCAGCGCCGTCGCCTCCTCGTCGTCCAGGTACCCGAGCATCACGTTCGGCCCGCGCAGCAGCACCTCGTCCCGCTCGCCCAGCCGCAGTTCGAACCCGGCCACCGGCGCCCCGCACGTGGTCGCCACGGTCTGCGGCGAGTCGTCCGGCCGGCACATCGTCGCCACCACGGCCTCGGTCAGCCCGTAGGCCGTCAGCACGGTCTCGAACAGCTCCCGCATCCGTTCGACCAGCACCACGGGTACCACCGCGGCCCCGGTCACGGCGAGCCGCAGCGACGACAGGTCGAACGACGACCGCTCGGGGTGGTCGAGCACCGACTGGAAGATCGTCGGAGCCCCCGGCAGCACGGTGATCCGCTCCCGTTCGACCAGCCGCATCGTCTCGACGACGTCGAACACCGGTTGCGGCACGATCGTCGCGCCGGTCAGCAGGCAGGCGAGGATTCCGGCCTTGTACCCGAAGGTGTGGAAGAAGGGGTTGACGACCAGGTACCGGTCACCCGCCGACAGCGACCCGCAGTCCGCCCACGCCCGCGCGACCCCGAGCGACTGCCGGTGCGCGCTCATCGCGCCCTTGCTGCGTCCGGTCGTGCCCGACGTGAACATGATGTCGCAGACCTGGTCGGGCTCGATCGCAGGCAGCTCCACCGCAGCGCCCGGCCACTCGAACGGCAGTCGCACCACCACGTCCGGCAGCGGCGACCCCGTCAACTCGGCCAGCCGGTCCCGCCCCAGGAACGACCCCTCGACGACGAACGCGCGCACCTTGCCGCGCACCAGCACGTCCAGCGTCTCGGCAGCGGTGAACCGGGTGTTGATCGGCACCAGCGCCGCGCCCGCGCACAACGCCCCCAGCGCCGCCACGACCCAGCGGTGGCTGTTCGGCGCGCACAACGCCACCCGGTCGCCCGGCCGCACACCCATCCCCGCGAGCGAGCGCGCTGCGACGTCAACCGCCGAACGAAGCTCGGTGAAGGTGAGCCGGACTTTCCCGTCCACCAACGCTTCCGCTTTACCGTGCAGTGCCGCCGCCCGGTCGAGCACCGCTGAAACCGTGTGCCTGCTTGGATCGATCGCCATCGCGCCTCCAAAGCAAGTGCTTGGTAGGTTAGAGTATGGCGCATGGAGCACTTCCGGCGCGAGGTGCGGGAATGGTTGTCCGCCAACCTCGTCGGCGAGTTCGCCGAACTGCGCGGCCTGGGCGGGCCGGGTCGTGAGCACGAGGCGTTCGAGCAGCGGTTGAGGTGGGACCGGCACCTGGCGGCCCACGGGTGGACGGCGCTCAGCTGGCCCGGCGAGCGCACGATCGACGAACAGGTCGTGTTCCACGAGGAGTACGCGAGGGCGAACGCGCCGGCGCGGGTGAACGTCGTCGGCGAGGGCCTGCTGGGTCCGACGCTGTGCGCGTTCGGCACACCGGAGCAGCAGCGGCGGTTCCTGCCGAAGATCCGCGCGGTGGAGGAGCTGTGGTGCCAGGGCTACTCCGAACCCGGCGCCGGCTCCGACCTCGCGTCGGTCAGCACGCGGGCCGAGCTCGTGAACGGCCGGTGGGTGGTCACCGGCCAGAAGGTCTGGACCTCGCTCGCGCACGTCGCCGACTGGTGCTTCGTGCTCGCGCGGACCGAACCGGGCTCGCGGCGCCACCACGGCCTGTCGTACCTGCTCGTGCCGATGGACCAGCCCGGCGTAGAGGTCCGCCCGATCCGCCAGCTCACCGGCACCTCGGAGTTCAACGAGGTGTTCTTCAACGGCGCCGTGACCGCCGGGGAGAACGTCGTCGGTGAACCCGGTGAGGGCTGGAAGATCGCGATGGCGACCCTCGGGTTCGAACGCGGTGTCGCGATGCTCGGCCACCAGGTCGCGTTCCGGCGCGAGCTGGACGAGCTGATCGCGCAGGCACCCGGTGAGCCGGTGCTGCAGGACCGGCTCACCAGGGCGTGGGTCGACCTGCACGTCATGCGCTCGCACACGCTGCGGACCCTCGGCGACGAACCCGGCCCCGAGGCGTCGGTGCTGAAGCTGTTCTGGTCCGGCTGGCACAGGAGGCTCGGAGAGCTCGCCATGGACGTCCTCGGCCCGGCCTCGATGCTCGACGGCAACCCGCACCAGGCGCTGTTCCTGTTCAGCCGCGCGGAGACGATCTACGGCGGCTCCGACGAGGTCCAGCGCGAGATCATCGCCCACCGCGTGCTGGGACTGCCCCGGTGAAGGGCCACGACCTGCTCGCGAGCAAGGTCGTCGTGGTCACCGCGGCGGCCGGCACGGGCATCGGCTCGGCCACCGCGCGCCGGTGCCTGGAAGAGGGCGCGACCGTCGTGATCAGCGACTGGCACGAGCGCCGGCTCAGGGAAACCCACGAGTCGCTCGGCGCCCACCACGCGGTCCCGTGCGACGTCACGAACGAGGACCAGGTGCGGGCGCTGGTCGACCAGACCGTCGAGCGGTTCGGCCGGATCGACGTCATGGTCAACAACGCCGGCCTTGGCGGCGAGAGGTCGGTCGTGGACATGACCGACGACGAGTGGTCGCGCGTGCTGGACGTGACGCTGAACGGCACCTTCCGCTGCACGAGGGCGGCGTTGCGCCGAATGGTCGCCCAACGAAGCGGTGTCGTCGTCAACAACGCGAGTGTGATCGGCTGGCGGGCGCAGAGGGGTCAAGCCCATTACGCCGCAGCGAAAGCGGGTGTGATGGCGTTGACGCGGTGCGCCGCGATGGACGTGGCCGAGCACGGCATCCGGGTGAACGCGGTCGCTCCGAGCTTGGCCGCGCACCCGTTCCTGAGCAAGGTCACCAGTGAGGAGTTGCTGACGGAGCTCGCGTCCAGGGAGGCGTTCGGGCGCGCCGCCGAGCCGTGGGAGGTCGCGAATGTGATCGTGTTCCTCGCGAGCGACTACTCGGCCTACCTGACGGGCGAGGTCGTCTCGGTGAGCAGTCAGCACCCGTGAGAGAGGAACGAACGATGAGTGGGCGGCGCCAGGAGCTGCTCGCGTTGGCGGCGAGGATGTTCGCCGAACGCGGGTACGGGCAGACGACGGTGCGCGACATCGCGGACGCGGCGGGCATCCTGTCCGGCAGTCTCTACCACCACTTCGACTCGAAGGAGTCGATGGTGGACGAGATCCTGCGGTCGTTCCTCGACGAGCTGTTCACCCGCTACCGCGAGGTCGTCGACGCGGGACTCGGGCCGAAGCAGACGCTGAAGGCGCTGGTCGTGGCGTCGTTCGAGGCGATCGACACCCGGCACGCCGAGGTCGCGATCTACCAGAACGAGTCGAAGCACCTGGCCGGCCTGGAGCGGTTCTCGTACGTGGACGACCGCAGCGTCGAGTTCCGCAAGCTGTGGACCGTGCTGCTGGAGGACGGCATCCGGGCCGGGGTGTTCCGCGCCGACCTCGACGTGGACCTGGCCTACCGCTTCATCCGCGACACCGTGTGGGTGGCCGTGCGCTGGTACCGGCCCGACGGCGAGCTGTCCGCGGAGACCGTCGCCGAGGAGTACCTGGCGATCTTGCTCGACGGAATTGCAACAGGGCGCCGGAGGGCGAAGACGTAGAGGAGGGCCCTCGTGGCCGAGGCGTACATCATCGAAGCTGTGCGGACCCCGGCGGGACGGCGCGGCGGCGTGCTGAGCCACGTGCACCCGGCCGATCTCGGCGCGCACGTGATCACCGCGCTGCTCAACCGGGTCGACGTCGACCCGACCGACGTGGACGACGTGGTGTTCGGCTGCGTCGACACGGTCGGGCCGCAGGCGGGGGACATCGCGCGCACGGCATGGCTCGCGGCCGGGTTCCCCGAGCAGGTGCCGGGGGTGACGGTCGACCGGCAGTGCGGTTCCAGCCAGCAGGCCGTGCACTTCGCGGCGCAGGCGGTGATGAGCGGGACGGCCGACTTCGTGGTCGCGGGCGGCGTGCAGAACATGTCGCAGGTGCCGATCGGGTCGGCCATGACGGTCAACCCGCACGCCGGCTGCCAGGGCTGGCAGCACCGCTACGGCGACGAGGAGGTCAACCAGTTCCGCTCGGCCGACCTGATCGCGGTGCGGTGGGACCTGTCGCGCCGGGAGATGGAGGAGTTCGCGCTGCGGAGCCACCTGCGGGCGTTGACGGCGATCAAGGAGGGCCGGTTCGACCGGGAGATCGCACCGGTCGACGGGGTGGTGCACGACGAGTGCCCGCGACCGGACACGAGCGTGGAGAAGATGGCGGCGCTCGAGCCGCTGCGGCCCGACGGGCGGACGACGGCGGCGTTGTCGAGCCAGATCTCCGACGGTGCCTCGGCGGTGCTGGTGGCGTCGGAACGGGCCGTGCGCGAACGCCGGTTGACCCCGCGGGCCCGCGTGCACCACCTGTCGGCGCGCGGGTCCGACCCGGTCTACATGTTGACCGCGCCGATCAGGGCGACGAGGTACGCGCTGGAACGGACCGGAATGTCCATTGCGGACATCGACCTGTTCGAGGTCAACGAGGCGTTCGCGTCGGTGCCGCTGGCATGGGCCAAGGAGCTGGGCGTCGACCTGGCGAAGGTCAACGTCAACGGGGGAGCGCTCGCGCTGGGCCACCCGATCGGCGCGACCGGCACGAAGCTGTTCACGACGTTGCTGCACGAGCTGGAGCGCACCGGCGGCCGGTTCGGGTTGCAGACGATGTGCGAGGGCGGCGGTCAGGCGAACGTGACGATCATCGAACGACTCGGGTGAGGTTGCCGATGATCTCCTCGGCGTCGGTGACGATGCCGGAGATCAGCTCGGCGCAGGTCGGCAGGTCGTCGAGCAGCCCGACGACCTGACCGGCCGCGAGCACGCCCGCGCCGGTCCGGCCCTCGACGAGACCGGCGCGCAGCAGCATCGGCGTGTTCGCGGCCATGACGACCTGGGACCAGGTGAGGTCCCTGCTGTGCTTCAGCGCGAGGCCGTCGCGGAGCATCGCGCGCCAGGACAGGCCGGTGTGGGAGCGGAGCCTGGCCGCGTTGGTCAGCGCTCTGACCAGGCTGCTGACGCGGCCGGACCGTTCGAGGTGGTCGACGAGGTCGGTGCGCAGGACGCGGTGGGGCAGGCCGTCGACGCGGGTGGTGACGACCGTGCCGCCCAGGTCCCGGTGCAGGTAGGCCTGCTTGACGGCGTCCGGCACGGTGCTTTCCCGCGTGAGCAGGAACCGGGTGCCCATGGCGATGCCCGCCGCGCCGTACGCGAGGGCGGCGGCGAGGCCCCGGCCGTCGAAGAAGCCACCGGCGGCGACCACCGGGATGTCGACGGCGTCCAGGACGCTGGGCAGCAGCAACGTCGTGGCGACGCCGCCGGTGTGCCCGCCGCCCTCCCCGCCCTGCACGACCACGGCGTGCGCACCCCACCGCGCGACCTTCTCGGCGTGCCGGGCCGCGCCGACCGACGGGATGACGACCGTGCCGGCGTCGGCGAGCTTGGCGATCATGTCGGGTTTCGGGGCGAGCGCGAAGGAGGCGACCCTCACCCGTTCGCGGATCAGCAGGTCGACGCGTTCGCCCGCGTCGTGCGCGTCGGCGCGGAGGTTGACGCCGAACGGTTGCGCGGTGCGGGCGCGGGTCTCCTTGATGGCGGCTTCGAGCTCGGTGCACGTCATGGTCGCCGAGGCGAGGATGCCGAGGCCGCCCGCTTCGGCCGTGGCGGACACCAGCCGCGGTCCGGCGACCCAGCCCATCCCGGTCTGCACGACCGGGTGTCGCACACCGACGAGCTCGGTCAGCGCGGTCTTCACCGGACCTCCCTCTCCCGCTCGGCGTCCGGGTCGAGCCGGGTGCGGATCAGCTCCAGCTCCTCGCCGGTGGGCAGGCGGGTCTCGGTGACGTCGCCGGCGGTGAGCGGGAACGACGTCTGCTGCTGCACCTCGTCCACGGAGGCGCCGGGGTGCACGGAGACCAGCCGCATCGAGCGGTCCGGGGTGGCGAAGTCGAGCACGGCGAGGTTCGTGACCACCCGGTGGACGTCGTGGAACGGGCCGACCGCGCGGTCGTAGCCCACGCCGGAGACCACGTCGACCTTGTCGACGAACACCCGGGTGCTGTGCTTGGGCACCCAGTAGCTGGTGCGGTGGTTGATCGTGTTGCCGGGTGCGCCGCGGAACCCGAGCAGCTGCCGCGTGGGCCTGGCGTGGTCGCCGATCGCGGAGATGTTCTGGTTGCCGAACCGGTCGACCTGGTTCGCGCCCATCACGACGTGCCGGCGGCCGTGCGCGACGACGTCGAACACCTTCCGGTACGGCAGCCATCCCTCCACAGTGGACTCCGGTGTGAGCAGGAACGCCTCGCCGTCGCTCAGCAGCAGGTCCGGTTCGGTGGTGAGCCGCGCGAGGCGGGCACCGAGCGAGGCGATGAGGCCCATCGGGCTGGCGAGCACCTCCCCGGCACCGGCGAACAGGTCGGCGCAGGCCACGACGCAGACCTCGGCACGCGTGACGTCGCTCATCCCAGGAACCTCCGGTAGAAGTCCGGCCACTGCTCGGGGTTGGCCGCTGCGGCGGCGTACTCGCGTTGCGCGGCCTCGTCACGGGGGTAGTCGGGCACGCAGCTCGTGAACCCCGCGCCGCCCGGTGCCTCGACGACGCCGTCGACCATCATCCGGTTGAGCAGCAGGGTCTGCGGTGCTCCGTCGAACCGCTCGACGATCCGCTCGCACGAGACGTACCGGCGGTCGGCGGCCAGGCAGAACAGGTCGTCGAAGTACGGGTCCGGCCCGAGGTACTGGGCGTTGCCGTGCCGGTCCGCGCGGTTGAGGTGCACGAGCGCCACGTCCAGCTTGATGGCGGGCATGGCGACGAGCTCCTCGCCGTCGTCGTAGGGGGAGCGGACCGTGCGGATCTCGGGCGCGCACCTGAGCACGTCCGACCCCAGCCCGGCGCGGATCGGCAGGAACGGCAACCGGTGCGCTGCCGCCCTGAGCCCGACCTGGAACATGCCCTCGTCCAGCTCCAGCACCGCGATCGCACCGGTCTCGCGCGCCCGTTTGAACCACGGGTCGTAGGCGATGGTGTCGAGCGAGACGAACCCGTAGACCAGTTTGCGGACCTTGCCGGCCGCGCACAGCAGACCGACGTCCGGGCCGCCGTAGGAGACGATCGTCAGGTCCTTGGCCGGTGTTGTGAGGAGCGCCTTGACCAGGGCCATCGGTTTGCGCCGCGAGCCCCAGCCGCCGATGCCGACGGTCATCCCGTCCTCGATCCCGCCGACGACCTCGTCAGCCGTCATTCGCTTGTCGCGCATGGTTCCCGTCCACGAAGGCCTGCCGGGCGCGGTCGGACGCGCCGGTGAGGTTCAGCTCGAAGGTGAAGCCCTGCTCGAAGCGGTAGCTCGTGTGCACCCGCTGCGGGTCGATGCCGTTGATCGCCTCCTTGGCCCTGCGGATCACCGCGGTGTCCTTCCGCGCGATCTCCCGCGCCAGCTCGCGAGCGGCGCCGCCGAGTGCGTCTCCGGGTACCACCCGGTACACGCTGCCGTGGTGGTGCAGCTGGGCGGCGGTGACGTTGGACGCCGTGTAGTAGAGCGCGCGCATGAGGTGCTGCGGCACGAGCCGGGCCAGGTGCGTCGCCGCACCGAGCGCACCCCGGTCGACCTCGGGCAGGCCGAAGTAGGCGTCGTCGGAGGCGATGACGACGTCCGCGTTGCCCACCAGCCCGACCCCGCCGCCGAGGCAGAACCCGTGCACCGCCGCGATGACCGGCACCGCGCACTCGTACACCGCCCCGAACGCCTTGGCGCAGCCCCGGTTCGCCGCGACCAGCGCGTCGTACCCCGGCGTCCGCTGCATCTCCTTGAGGTCGACCCCGGCGCAGAACCCGCGGTTCTCGGCCCGCAGGACCACCACCCGCGCGTCCTCGTCCTCGCCCGCGGACGTGATCGTCTCGGCCAGCTCGAACCACCCGCGCGCCGGCAGTGCGTTGACCGGGGGGAAGTCGATGGTCACTTCGACGACGCCGCTTTCGGTGTGGCTGCTGGATATCCCCATCGCGCCGCCTTCCAAACCAAGCGATTGCTTGGTAACTTAGCAGTGCCGGAGCGACCGGGGTAGGTGCGGAGTGGAACTCGACCTCGACGGATCAGTGGTCCTGGTGACGGGCGGCGTGCAGGGTGTCGGCGCCGGCATCACCCGCGCGTTCCTGGCGGCCGGTGCCGTGGTGGTGACCTGCGCCCGCCGTCCCGCCGAGGTACCGGGCGCGTCTTTTGTCCCGTGCGACGTCCGGGACGCAGACCAGGTCGCCGCGCTGGTGTCCTCGATCGTCGCGCGGCACGGCCGGCTGGACGCGGTGGTGAACAACGCGGGCGGTGCGCCGTTCGCCCTCGCGGACCAGGCCTCGCCGCGGTTCCACGAAAAGGTCGTCGAGCTGAACCTCCTGGCGCCGCTGCTGGTGTCGCAGGCCGCGTACGCCGTGATGCGCGACCAGGAGGGTGGCGGCTCGATCGTGATGGTCAGCAGCATCAGCGGCCGCCGTCCCTCTCCCGGCACCGCGGCTTACGGTGCCGCCAAGGCCGGTCTGGAGAACCTGACCGCCTCGCTTGCCGTCGAATGGGCGCCACGGGTCCGTGTGAACGCTCTGGCCGTGGGTCTCGTACGCACCGAACAGTCCCACCTGCACTATGGCGATGAAGCCGGTATCGCGGCGGTCGCGCGCACCGTGCCGTTGGGCCGTCTCGCGTCACCGGACGAGGTCGGCGCGTGTGCCGTGTTCCTCGCTTCACCGCTTGCTTCTTACGTCACGGGCGCGACCCTGCCGGTGCACGGCGGGGGAGAGGTGCCCGCCTTCCTGGCCGCCGCCCAGACCGACGGGGGTTCGTCATGACGTTGTGCGAGGACCGGGTCGTGGTCGTCACGGGTGCGGGCCGCGGCATCGGCCGCGCGCACGCCTTGGCGTTCGCCGAAGCCGGTGCGCGGGTCGTGGTGAACGACCTGTCGGCTGAGGTGGCCGGCGAGGTGGCGGCTCAGATCGGTCCGCGGGCGGTGGTGAACACCGACGACGTGGGCACCTGGGCGGGCGCTCGCCGGGTGGTCGAGGCGGCTGTGGACGCGTTCGGCGGCGTGGACGTGCTCGTGAACAACGCGGGCGTCGTGCGCGACCGCATGATCGTGAGCTGCGCCGAGGACGAGTGGGACGAGGTCGTCCGCGTGCACCTCAAGGGCCACTTCGCACCCCTGCACCACGCGGCGGCGCACTGGCGCGCCGTGGCGAAGGCCGGCGGCACGGTGTCCGGCCGGGTGATCAACACGTCCTCGGGCGCGGGCCTGTTCGGCAGCGTCGGCCAAGCGAACTACTCGGCCGCCAAGGCGGGCATCGCGGCGCTGACCCTGGTGGCGGCGGCGGAACTGGCCCGCTACGGGGTCACGGTGAACTCGATCGCCCCCGCCGCCCGCACCCGCATGACCGAGCACGTGTTCGACACGATGGCCGCGCCGGACCACGGCTTCGACGCGATGGCACCGGAGAACGTGTCACCGCTGGTGGTGTGGCTGGGCAGCGCGGAGTCCGGTGACGTCACCGGGAAGATGTTCGAGGTCGACGGCGGGCGGATCTGCCTGGTCGACGGGTGGCAGCGGGGGCGGGAGGCCGACAAGGGGGAGCGGTGGGCGCCGGAGGAGCTCGGGCCGGTGGTGCGCGACCTGGTGGCCGGCCACCGGCCGGTGCCGGTGTACGGCGCTCGGTGAGGTCGACGACCAGCGGGGGCCGTTGATCGGTGCCACCATGGTGCGTGGCGTCGTTCGAGGAGGTCGCCGCCGAGCTGGCACAGGTGGCTGACGTGGCGCGGAAGGTGATCGCCGCTGTGCGCGAGGCCGGCAAGGCGGCGCAGGAGGCCGTGGACCTGGTCGCGGCAGCCACGCGCGGAGCACGACACCTCGAAGGAGAGGCCGACCAGGTCGTGCGGTGCTGGACCGAGGTCGTCACGGCCACCGGGCAGTTGGCCCAGGTCCTCGCGGCTGCCTGTCAGGCGGTCGACCGGCTCCATCGGAGCTTTTCCGGCCGCGCTCCCGCTACGGCGGAGTCAGCCCAGCCGGCCACGTGGGCCGGTCGGCAGCGCACCCAGCTGCCTGCCCATGTCACGAGCGGTGTCTACCGCGACGAGGACGGCCACAGCGATCTGGTCCAGAGCGGAGGCGAACCAACGGTGAGGACCGGGAGATCGCACGGCACCTGGTGGCGATCGGCCGAGTCCGGCCCCGGACGTTCCTCGCTGTGGCGCAGCACGTCGAGATGAAGGTGGGCTGGCGCATGCGCGCGTCTGGTGTGCAAGCTGCGGAAGTGGTCGTCAACAACCGGCTGTGCGAAGGCCGCCTGTCCTGCTTCGAACTGCTGCCGCACGTGCTGCTGCCAGGTCAAACGCTGGTCGTCCATGATCCGGTAAGGTCGTACACGTTCCACGGGAGGGGCACTCGGTGAGCTACACGCTTGACGTCTGGTACTACCGCGAGGACGACCGCAGCGGTCCGGGGAACACCCCGGTCACGATCACCTCCAGCGCTGAGCTGGAGGACGTGCTGACCCACGTCCTGAACCACCCGCAGCCGCACCCGGCGCAGATCGTCGCCCGTGAACGCCCCGTGGTCGGCCCGCACGACGAGCCGGACACCCTGATCAAGCTGGCCGTCGCACCGCTGGAACAGGTGGGCGCCCTGCTGTTCCTGGGGCCCGAGTCCTGGGTGCCACCCGTCGATGGCGACACCTCCACCGGTGTGTACGCGACCCGCGCCGAAGCGCCCGTTCCCGGCGCCCCGACGCTCTACGTCGACACCGACACCAAGACGCCGTTCCCGACCGACGCGGCCCTGCCCGTCCCGCACCTGCTCGCCGCCCTGGAGGAGTTCCGCCAGACCGGCGAGCGCCCGACGTGCGTGGAGTGGCAGGAGACCCAGGTCTCCTGACCGGCGGCTCCGGCCTCAGCTGTACTCGACCTGGAACTCCTTGATCCCGTTCAACCACCCCGACCGCAGCCGCCGCGGTGCCCCGGCCTCCCGGATGTCCGGCATGTGGTCCGCGATGGCGTTGAAGATCAGGTCGATCTCCAGCCGCGCCAGGTTGGCCCCGATGCAGAAGTGGGCGCCGTTGCCGCCGAACCCCAGGTGCGGGTTGGGGTCGCGGGTGATGTCGAACCGCTCCGGGTGGTCGAAGACCTCCTCGTCGAAGTTCGCGGACGAGTAGAACAGGCCGACCCGCTGGCCCTTCTTGATCTCCACGCCGCTGAGCGAGGTGTCCTGGGTCGCGGTGCGCTGGAACACGACCACCGGCGTGGCGTAGCGGACGATCTCGTCGGCGGCGGTGGCCGGGCGTTCGGCCTTGAAGAGCTCCCACTGGTCGGGGTGGTCGAAGAACGCCTTCATGCCGTGCGTGATGGCGTTGCGGGTGGTCTCGTTGCCGGCGACGGCCAGCAGCAGCACGAAGAAGCCGAACTCCTCCGACTTGAGGCCCGCACCGTCCACATCGGCCTGGACGAGCTTCGTGACGATGTCCTCGCGCGGGCACGAACGGCGGTCCTCGGCCATGGTCCAGGAGTAGCCGAGCAGCTCGGTCGCGGCGGTCAGCGGGTCGTCGTCGATCTCCGGGTCGTCGTAGGAGATCATCTGGTTCGACCAGTCGAAGATCTTGCGGCGGTCCTCCTGCGGGACGCCGATCAGCTCCGCGATCGCCTGCAGGGGCAGTTCGCACGCGACGTCGGTGACGAAGTTGCCGGAGCCCTTCTCCTTCGCCTCGGTCACGATCTGCTCGGCCCTCGCGCTCAGGGCCGCGCGCAGACCGTTGATCGCCCTGGGCGTGAAGCCGCGGGAGATGATGCCGCGCTGTTTGGTGTGCACCGGCGGGTCCATGTTCAGCAGCAGGAGCCGCTGCATCTCGATGCGGTCGCGCGGCAGGTCGTCGGCGAACCGGATGATCGCGGTGTTCTCCCAGCTCGAGAAGAGCTCGCTGTTGCGCGACACCTCCTTGACGTCGGCGTGCTTCGACACGACCCAGAACCCGTCGTCGGCGAACCCGCCCTGACCGTGCGGGTGGGCGTTCCACCAGATCGGCGCGGTCTGCCTGAGCTCGGCGAACTCCTCGAACGGCAGGCGGGTCGCGTACATGTCGGGGTCGGTGAAGTCGAAGCCCTCCGGGATGCGCGGCTTGCTCACGAGCACCTCCTAGCTGTAACGCGTTCTAACCGATTCAAACACGGTTGTAGCTTGTGGTGAAGCCCCCATGCGGCCAAGCTGGTCAGCAAAAGGAACGTGTTCTAGTTCTTTGGCGAGGGGAGGCCCGCGTGGGGAGTCCGGTGATCGTGGGAGCGGTGCGCACGCCCATCGGCAAGCGTGACGGCTGGTTGTCCGGTCTGCACGCCGCCGAGCTCCTCGGTGCGGTACAGCGGGGTCTGCTCGACCGGACCGGAGTCGACCCGTCCGCTGTAGAACAGGTCATCGGCGGCACGGTCACCCAGGCGGGTGAACAGTCCAACAACATCACGCGCACGGCCTGGCTGCACGCCGGACTGCCGCGGACGACGGGCTGCGCCACCGTCGACTGCCAGTGCGGGTCGGCGCAGCAGTCCACCCACCTGGTCGCCGGCCTGGTCGCCACCGGCGCGATCGACGTGGGCATCGCCTGCGGGGTCGAGGCGATGAGCCGGGTGCCGCTGCGGGCCAACATCGGCGACTCCGGGATGCCGCGGCCCGAGTCGTGGAGCATCGACCTGCCCGACCAGTTCGTGGCGGCCGAACGGGTGGCCGCCCGCCGCGGCATCGGGCGCGAGGAGGTCGACCGGTTCGGCGTCGCCTCGCAGACCAAGGCCCGCCGGGCGTGGGCAGAGGGGCGGTTCGCCGCCGAGGTGGTGCCGGTCAAGGTCGGGCAGGAGCTCGTCGACACCGACCAGGGCCTGCGCGAGACCAGCCTCGAGAGGCTGGCGGCGTTGAAACCGGTGGTCCCCGGCGGCGTGCACACGGCGGGCACGTCCTCGCAGATCTCCGACGGCGCCAGCGCGGTGATGGTCGTCGACGAGGCCTGGGCGCAGGCCCACGGGCTGCGGCCGCGGGCCCGCATCGTCACGCAGTGCCTGGTCGGGTCGGACCCGTACTACCACCTGGACGGGCCGGTGGACGCCACGAACCGGCTGCTCGACCGCAGCGGCATGAAGATCGGCGACATCGACCTGTTCGAGGTCAACGAGGCGTTCGCGTCCGTCGTGCTGTCGTGGGCGGCGGTGCACCGGCCCACCCTCGACCGGGTCAACGTCAACGGCGGCGCCATCGCGCTCGGGCACCCCGTCGGCAGCACCGGCACCCGGCTGATCACCACGGCGTTGCACGAGCTGGAGCGCAGGGACGGCACGACGGCGTTGGTCACGATGTGCGCGGGTGGTGCGCTGGCGACCGGGACGATCATCGAACGGCTCTAGATTGGAGCGCATGGCCCGAACCGCCCGTCGCATGCACGAGCTCCTCGAACCGATCTGCCTCGTCACGTACATGGAGGACGAGGTTGGCGAGGAGTACGCCGCTCTCGGCCACCGCAACTACTGGAGCGGCTACTTCGCCAGCCGTGCCGCACCGCTGGGGCGCGTGCCGGCGGAGGTCGTGCACGCGGCGTTCTACAACTTCGGTCCCGGCGAGGCCGCGCGGCACATCCCGAGCGCGTGGGAGAAGATCCCGGCTGAGGAGTCCCTCGCCGCACGGGAACGCGGCAGCGTGGCCTCCCTGCGCCGGATCCTGGGCGACCTGGCCGGCGCGGAGGGCGTGCACCGGGCCGCCGACCTCACCACGAAGGCCGCCACGAGCGCGCCCACCGACGGCCGGGTCATGTACGCCGGGCTGCGCGCGCTGCCGATCCCGGCCGACCCGCTCACCCGGCTGTGGCACTCCGCGACCGTGCTGCGCGAGCACCGCGGCGACGGGCACGTCGCGGCCCTCGTCACCCACCGCGTCGGCGGCACGGAGGCGCACGTCATCAGTGCCACCGCGATGGGCGTCCACCCGCCCGAGTCGTTCGGCCGCATCCACCACCTGCCGCAGGAACGGCTGGCGGCGGTCATGGCGGGCCTGCGCGACCGGGGCCTCGTCGAGGACGGCCGGTTCACCGACGCCGGTCGCGCGCTGCAGCAGAGCATCGAGGCCCTCACCGACGAGCTCGCCGAGGCGCCCTACGAGGCCCTCACCCCGGACGAGCTCGACGAGCTGGTCACCGAGCTGGAACCGATCAGCGCGGTGCTCGCGGCTGCCGGGTCGCGGTGACCGCCCTGCTGCTCGACCGCCTCCACACCGCCGGACTGACCGACGTCACGGCCGTGGAACCGGTCGAGGGCGGCCTCGCGGCGGTCGCGGGCATCGCCGTCAGGGACCCGGACCCGCCGCTGTTCGTGAAGTCGTTCGCCGACGTGCCCGCGGCCGACCTGTTCGCGGCCGAGGCGGACGGGCTGCGGGCGCTGCGGGAACGCGGCGGGCTCACCACGCCCGAGGTCGTCCTCGTGACCCGCGACCTGCTGGCGCTGTCGGTGCTGCGCGAACGGCCGACCGAGGAAGCGTTCTGGGAGCAGCTCGCCCACGCGCTCGCCCGGCTGCACACCTCGACGGTGCACGACCGGTTCGGCTGGGAGCACGACAACTGGCTCGGCCGCTACCGGCAGGTCAACACCTGGACCGCCGACGGGCACGAGTTCTTCGCGCGGCACCGCCTGCTGCGCTGGCTGCCGGAGCGGCGGGTCAGGGCGGCGCTCGACGAACGCGACCGGCGCGCCCTGGAACGGCTCTGCGACCGGCTGCCCGAGCTGCTGCCGGCGAACCCGGCCTGCCTGACCCACGGCGACCTGTGGGCCCAGAACGTCCTGGCCACCGCGGACGGCCGGCCCGCGGTGATCGACCCGGCGGTGTCGTACACCTGGGCCGAGGTCGACCTGGCCCACCTGTGGTGCTCCCCGCACCCGCCGGAGGCGAAGCGGTTCTTCGCCGTCTACGCGGAGCTGACCGGCCTGGACGACGACTGGCGCAGCCGGATGCCGGTGGTCCAGCTGCGCCAGAGCCTCGCCCTCATCGCCATGTTCGACCACGGCTGGGGCGCCGCGGACCAGGTCCGCGCCCTGCTCAAGCCGTTCCGGGCTGGGTGAACGTGGCCATCGCGCGCTCGGTCTCCCAGAACGCGCGCATCGACCTGATCAACCCGTCCTCGCCGGCGTTGTAGACGAACACGCCCTCGGTGTCGACGCGCGCGCCACCGGGCAGGAACGCGGAGATCACGCCGACGTTCGCGCACTCCGATCCCGCCGCGAACGAGTCGTGCACCGTGAACTCGAACCGTTCGACGTCGGCGATGGCGAGGTCCCAGAACGCGGAGATGGCCTCCTTGCCGTGGTGGCCCTTGCCCTCCGCGTCGAACATCGACGGGCCGACCGGGTCCTCGACCACCGCGTCCTCGGCGAACAGCGCGAGCCACTCGTCCTTCGCCCCGCGCGTCACGGCGTCCATCGACCTCCACGACGCCACCCGCGCCGGGGTCTCCGCCTTCGAGGCGTTCCAGCTCACCGCGGTCATGAGAACTCCTCCAGCACCTCGTCGGCGAACCGCCGCAACCCGTCCTTCTTCGCCTCCACCGACCCGTCGAACCCGACGCCGTGGAACAGCCACGGCAGCACGATCACGTCGGTCACGCCGATCTCCTCCAGCTGCCGGTACCCGTCGAGCCCGAACCGGTCGACGCACACCGCCTGGACCTCGAACGGCCGCTCGAACGCCCCGAGGTCCCCGAGCTGCGCGATCACCGACCTCAGCTCCTCGAACCTGATCATCGCCGACGTCCAGCCGTCGCCGACGCGTGCGGCGCGCTTCAACGCCGCGGGGGAGTGGCCGCCGACGTAGAACGGCACGGGCGCGGTCGGTGCCGGCGACATCTGCAACCGGTCGAAGTCGAAGTAGTCGCCGTGGTACTCGACCATCCCACCGCCCAGCACCAGCTTGAGCACGTCGATCATCTCGTCGACCCGCGGTCCCCGGTTCTTGAAGGGCACGCCGCACCACTCGAACTCCTCCGGCGACCAGCCGAGCCCGAGACCGAGCCCGAACCGGTTGCCGGTCAGGTGCGCGACCGAACCGATCTGGCGGGCCAGCAGCAACGGGTTGCGCGAGCCGAGCTTCAGCACCTGCGTGTAGAAGCGGATGCGCGAGGTCACCGCGCCCATCGCCGCCGCGGCCACGAACGGGTCCACCCACGGCGTCTCGGCGTTCCACATCCGCGAGCCGTCCGGGGTGTACGGGTAGTCCGCGGACACCTCCTCCGAGAAGAACAGCGAGTCCGGCAGCGCGATCGAGGCGTACCCGCACTCCTCGGCGCACCGGGCCAGCTCGGTCAGCTGGTCGAGCGGGCTCATCGCGATGCCGACGGTGAACTTCATGCTGGCTTCTCCGATCCGACGACCCACATGGCGAAGAACTGCGACCCACCGCCGTACGCGTGCCCCAGCGCACGCCGCGCCCCGTCGACCTGGTGGTCGCCGGCCGTGCCCATGACCTGCATCGCGGCCTCGGCGAACCGCAGCAGCCCGGACGCGCCGATCGGGTTCGACGACAGCACGCCGCCGCTCGGGTTCACCGGCAGCCGCCCGCCGATCTCGGTCTCGCCGGCCTCGGTGAGCTTCCAGCCCTGCCCGGCCTCGGTGAAGCCCAGGTTCTCCAGCCACATCGGCTCGAACCAGGAGAACGGCACGTAGATCTCGGCCGCGTCCACTTCGGACAGCGGGTCGGTGATGCCTGCCTGCCGCCACAACGCCCGCGCCGCGTCCTGACCGGCCCGCGGGTTGACCTGGTCGCGCCCGGCGAACGTCGTGGGCTCGGTGCGCATCGCGGTGGCGTGGACCCAGGCCGCGCGCGACGACGTCGGCTCGGCGGAGATCACGACCGCGCAGGCGCCGTCCGAGGACGGGCACGTCTCGTCGTAGCGGATCGGGTCCCACAGCATCTGCGACGCCCGCACCGACTCGACCGTGATGCCGGGCTGCTTCAGGTGCGCGTACGGGTTCATGGCACCGTTGCGGCGGTCCTTGGCGGCGACCATCGCGCCGACGTGCTCGGGTGCGCCGGAACGGCGGATGTAGGAGCGCACGTGCGGCGCGAAGTACCCGCCAGCGCCCGCGTGCACCGGCATCGTGAACGGCGTCGGCACCGACAGCGCCCACATCGCGTTCGACTCCGACTGCTTCTCGAACGCCACGGCCAGCACGCGCTCGTGCACCCCGGCCTGGACCAGCGACGCGGCCACGTTCGCCGTGCTGCCGCCGACCGAGCCCGCGGTGTGCACGCGCAGCAGCGGTTTCCCGACCGCTCCCAGCGCGTCCGCGAGGAACAGCTCGGGCATCATCACGCCCTCGAACAGGTCCGGTGCCTTGCCGAGCACCACGGCGTCGATGTCCGGCCAGTCCACGCCGGCGTCGGCCATCGCGCGGTCGACCGCCTCGCGGCACAGGCCCGCCATCGACACGTCGAGCCGTTTCGCGGCGTGGTGCGTCTGGCCGGTGCCGACCACAGCTGCCGGTCGCATCTAGTCCCGCCCTTCCATCACACAGACCAGGTTCTGCTGCAGCAGCGGCCCGCTGGTGGCGTGCCCGAGCACCTTCGCGGCCGTGCCGTCGTGCACCCGGCGGGCCGCCTCGCCGATCCGCGACAGGCCCGCCGCGAACATCGGGTTGCCGGCGAGCACCCCGCCGGACGGGTTGACCGTGCTGTCGCCGAGCCCGAGCGCCTGGCTCAGCAGCAGCTCCTGGTGCGTGAACGGCGCGTGCAGCTCGGCGACCTCGACCCCGTCCGCACCGGCCGCCTTGCCCGCGGCCACCGCAGACGGGGACGCCGTGAGGTCGCGCGTGCCGAACGACGGCGAGTCGACCCGGTGCTCGAACCCGGTGATCCACGCCGGTCGCTCGCACAGTTCGCGTGCCCGGTCACCGGCGGCCAGCACGATCGTCGAGGCACCGTCGGTGATCGGCGCGCAGTCGTGCCGCCGCAACGGGTCCGCCACGTACGGCTCGTCGAGCAGGTCCTCCGGTGACACCGGTCCGGACAGCTGCGCCAGCGGGTTCGACATCGCCGCCGCACGCGACCGCGCGGCCACCTCGGCCATCGCGCGTTCGCTCCACAGGCCGTTCTCGATGCCCATCCGCGCCTGGATGCCCGCCAGACCCAGGGAGTCCGGCCACAGCGGCGTCACGACGTACGGGTCGAGCTGCATCGCCATGACCCGCCGCAGCTGTCCGGCCGACGACTTGCCGAACCCGTACACCAGGGCCGTGTCCACCTCACCGCACTGCAGCTTCACCCACGCCTCGTACAACGCCCACGCCGCGTCCATCTCGACGTGCGACTCCATGATCGGCGGGAACGCGCCGATGGCGTCCACGGCGGACACGAACGAGAACGCCCGCCCCGCCAGGTAGTCCGACGAGCCCGAGCACCAGAACCCGATGTCGGACTTCGTGAGGCCGAGCCCGCCGAGCACCTCGTGGAAGATCGGCACCAGCATCTCGACACCGTTGGTGGTGCCGTCGGTCTCGCGCACGCAGGGCGTCTGCGCGAAACCGACCACAGCGACGTCACGCATGCGGGCCCCTCACAGGTGCTGGGAGTAGGAGTCGAACGGCGCGTCCGGCTCACCGGAGGGCGTGAAGTGGTCGATGTTCTGCATCGTCGGGCCCCACTCCGCACGCGGCTTCCACACCGCCTCGACGCGCATGCCCATCCGCACGTCCTCGGGCGCGACGCCCAGGAGCAGGTGCAGGAACGGGATGTCCGCGCCGTCGAGCAGCACGTACGCCGAGACGTACGGCGGCGGGATGCGCTGGCCCAGGAAAGGCACGTTGACCACGCAGAACGTCGTGATCGTGCCGCGGTCGGACAGCTCGACCGGATCGGCTGTGGGCACACCGTCGGTCGGGCAGGCCGGCCGTGGCGGGAAGTACACCTTCTCGCACGCGGGGCAGCGTTGCGCGACCAGCCGCCCCTCCATGAGCCCGCGCAGGAACGGGTCCTCGGTCGGCGACGCGGTGTGCGTGTAGTGCAGGTGCACCGGGGTCGTGACCATGGTGACGTCGTCGGCCTCGACCGGCTCGTCGCCCGGTTCGCCGGACAGCTCGAAGCACTCGATGTCGGTGATCGCGCCGACCCGGTCGTCGCGCCAGCGCACCCGGACGCGGGCGCCGGTGGAGATCCGGTCGGGTGATCCCGCGTCAACGGCGTGCAGCATCGACGTGTCGGCGCCGTCGAGCTGGACCAGCGCCCACGCGAACGGGCGGTCCAGCGGCTGGCCTTCCAGCGGTTCGGGAATCCACGACCACCCGCGCACGACACCGGTCGAGGCCACGTCCACGAACTCGGTCAGCCGCTCGGCGGTCACCGGGTCGTACTCCAGCGGCGGCACGTGCACACGGCCGTCCGCGCCGCGGATGCCGGTGACCTTCCTGCGGCGGAGGTCGGAGAGGAAGCGGCCGAGCGTGGGTCCGGTCGAGCGCGTGTAGTCGAAGCCCACGTCCAGCGGAGCACTCAGGGGCCTAGGCACAGATCAAAGTGAAACAGGTTCTCGAAATGGTGGCAAGATGGCGGCATGAAGCTCGGTCTGCAGCTCGGCTACTGGGGCGCTGCGCCGCCCGCGAACGCCCCCGAACTCGTGGCGGCGGCGGAGGAGTGCGGGTTCGACGCGGTGTTCGCCGCGGAGGCCTGGGGCTCCGACGCCTTCACCCCGTTGGCGTGGTGGGGATCTGCCACCCGACGGGTCCGGCTCGGCACGTCGGTCGTGCAGATGTCCGCGCGCACACCGGCCGCGTGCGCGATGCACGCGTTGACGCTGGACCACCTGTCCGGCGGGCGGTTCGTCCTCGGGCTGGGCGTCTCCGGTCCTCAGGTAGTGGAGGGCTGGTACGGGCAGCCGTTCGCGAAACCCCTGGCCAGGACCAGGGAGTACCTGTCGGTGCTGCGGCAGGTGCTGGCCCGCGAGGCGCCGGTGACCAACGCCGGTCCGCACTACCCGTTGCCGTACCGGGGGCCGGGTGCGCTGGGGCTGGGCAAGCCGCTCAAGCCGATCACCCACCCGCTGCGCGCCGGCCTGCCGATCTGGCTGGGTGCCGAGGGGCCGAAGAACGTGGCGCTGGCAGCGGAGATCGCCGACGGGTGGCTCGCGATCTACTACGCGCCGCGCCTGGCCGGCATGTACGACGAATGGCTGGAGGAGGGACTGGCGAAAGCGGGGCGCACGCGGGCGGACTTCGAGGTCGCCGCCACCTGCCAGGTGGTCGTGACCGACGATCCCGTTGGCGTGCGCGGGTTCCTGAAGCCGTTCGTCGCCCTGTACATCGGCGGGATGGGTGCGCCCGGGATGAACTTCCACGCCGAGGTGTTCACCCGCATGGGATACGGCGAGGCCGTCGCCGACATCGGCAAGCTCTACCGGGCGGGACGCAAGGACGAGGCGGCGCAGGTGGTCCCGGACGAGCTGGTGCGGGAGATCAGCATCGTCGGCAGCGCCGAGGAGGTGCGCGCGGAGGTCGCCCGGTGGGAGGCCGCCGGGGTCACCCAGTTGCTCGTCGGCTGCCGCGACACCGACTCGATCAAGGCCGTCTCCGAGGCTTGTCAGTAGATGAAACACGTTCTACTTTGAGGGAGTGGCAGGACTCTGGAACACCGCGTCGGAGCAGCCGGACCTGACCGCGTTGGTCGACCCCGGCGGCCGTGGGACCACCTACCGGGAGCTGGCGGCGGAGGCGAACCGGTACGGCCGGGGGTTCCAGGCCCTGGGGCTGACACCCGGCGACAGCATCGTGCTGATGCTGCCCAACAGCGCCGAGCTCGTGGCGGTGTACTTCGCCGCCTACCAGACCGGTCTCTACGTCGTGATGGCGAACTGGCACCTGACCGGCGCCGAGGTGGCCTACCTCGTGCAGGACAGCGGTGCCAAGGCGTTCGTAGGTCATGAACGCTTCGCCGCCGCGGCGGTCGAAGCGGCGGCGGGTCTGCCGTCCGAAGCGAAGTTCGCGGTGGGCGAGATCGACGGCTTCCGGCCGTTGGGGAGTCTCGGCGAGGGCGAAGAGGGCCGGCCCGACGTTCGCACGACCGGGTCGCCGATGCTCTACACCTCCGGCACCACCGGGCGGCCCAAGGGCGTGCGCAGGCCGTTGACCGGCGCCGACCCGGACGTCGTACCCGGCTCGGCGCCGTGGTTCTTCGGCATCTTCGGCCTGCGGCCGTTCGACGGGCACGTGCACCTGTGCGGGTCGCCGCTCTACCACACGGCGGTGCTCAACTTCGTCGTCATCTCCATCCAGCTCGGGCACACCACCGTGCTGATGGACCACTGGGACCCCGAGGACATGCTGCGGCTGATCGAACGGCACAAGGTCACCCACAGCCACATGGTGCCGACCCAGTTCCACCGCCTGCTCGCGCTGCCCGACGAGGTGAAGGGCAGGTACGACCTGTCGTCGTTGCGCGCGATGATCCACGGCGCCGCGCCGTGCCCGGTCGAGGTCAAGCGCAGGATGCTCGACTGGTGGGGACCGGTCGTGATCGAGTACTACGCGGCGACCGAGGGCGGCGGCACGGTGATCAGCGCGCAGGAGTGGCTGCGCAAGCCCGGATCGGTCGGGCTGCCGTGGCCCACGTCGGAGATCAAGGTGCTCGACGAAGACGGGAACGAGCTGCCCGCCGGTGAGCGCGGCCTGGTCTACCTGCGGATGGGCGACGCGACGTTCGAGTACCACAAGGACGCCGAGAAGACCCGCGCTGCCCGCGTCGGCAAGCTGTTCACGTTGCAGGACGTCGGGTACCTCGACGAGGACGGCTACCTGTTCCTGTGCGACCGGAAGAACGACATGATCATCTCCGGCGGGGTCAACATCTACCCGGCCGAGGTCGAGGGCGAGCTGGTGTGCCACCCGAAGGTCGCCGACGTGGCCGTCTTCGGCATCCCGCACCCGGACTGGGGCGAGCAGGTCAAGGCGGTCGTGCAGCCGGTCGACGGCGTCGAACCCGGCCAGGAGCTGACCGACGAGCTGCTGGAGTTCGCCCGCACCCGGCTCGCGAAGTTCAAGCTGCCGCGCACGATCGAGTACCTGGCCGAGCTGCCGCGCGACCCGAACGGCAAGCTGTACAAGCGGAAACTGCGCGATGCGTGACCGCATCAGGATGACCCCGGCCGAGGTCGACGCGTTCCTCGCCGGGCAGAAGACGTTGGTCGTGGCGACCATCGGGCGCGACGGCCTGCCGCACCTGGCGCCGATGTGGTTCGCGTGGCTGGACGGCGAGATCGTGTTCTGCACCGACCGCAAGTCGCAGAAGGTCGTGAACCTGCGCCGCGACCCGCGGTGCAGCGTGCTCGCCGAGGCGGGGGAGACCTACGACCAGCTGCGCGGCGTGCACATGGAGGGCGTCACCGAGTTCACACCCGACCTCGGCCGCGTGGTCGACGCGGTGGTGGCGCGCAACTTCGGCGAGGTCGGCTCGTCCGACGCCGAGCGGGACGCCCTGCGCAAGGCCATGGCGCGGCGCGTGGCCGTGATCTTCCGTCCGACCAGGACGGCCAGCTGGGACCACCGGAAGCTGATGTCGGGAGTGACCCCATGACCCTGAACCGCCGTCAGGTGCTCGCCGGAGCAGGCCTCGCGCTGGCCTCCGGCCTCGTGCACACCGGTACCGCCGAGGCGGACCTCGGTGAGTACGACGTGGTGGTGGTCGGGTCGGGCGCCGCCGGCATGACCGCCGCGCTGACCGCCGCCAAACGCGGGCTGAGCGTCGTGGTGGTGGAGAAGGCGCCGACGTTCGGTGGTTCCGCCGCACGCTCCGGCGCGGGCATCTGGATCCCGAACAACGAGGTGATCCTCGCCGCGGGCGTCCAGGACACCCCGGCGAAGGCCGCGCAGTACCTGTCGGCCGTGGTGGGCGACATCCCGCCGGCACGACAGCAGGCCTACCTGAGCGCCGGTCCGCGGATGATCTCGTTCGTGCTGCGCAACAGCCCGCTGCGGTTCCGGTACATGGACGGCTACAGCGACTACTACCCGGAGTACCCCGGCGGCATCGCGCGCGGTCGTTCCATCGAGCCGGACGTGTTCGACGGCACCCTCCTCGGCGCCGAGCTCGCGAACCTCAACCCGCCGTACCTCGCCGTGCCACCGGGCATGGTCATCTTCAGCGCCGACTACAAGTGGCTGGCGCTGGCCCTGGTGAACGCGAAGGGCGCCGCGGTGGCCGCCGCCGCGCTGGCCCGCGGTACCGCTGCCGCGCTGGCCGGGCAGAAGCCGTTGACCATGGGCCAGTCGCTGGCCGGTGCGTTGCGGCTGGGGCTGATGCAGGCCGGTGTGCCGGTGTGGCTGAACACGCCGTTGGTCGACCTGCACGTGGTCGGTGGTGCCGTGCGTGGCGTCGTGACCTCACGTGGACTCGTGCGCGCCCGTCGTGGCGTGATCATGGGTTCGGGCGGTTTCGAGCACAACGCGGCCATGCGCGCGCAGTACCAGCAACAGCCGATCGGCACCCAGTGGACCGTGGGCGCCAAGGAGAACACCGGCGACGGCCACCGCGCCGGCCAACGCCTCGGTGCCGCGTTCGACCTGATGGACGACGCCTGGTGGGGCCCCGCGATCCCGGTACCCGGCTCGCCGTACTTCTGCCTCGCCGAGCGCACGCTGCCGGGCGGGTTGATGATCAACCAGCTCGGGCAGCGGTTCGTCAACGAGGCCGCGCCCTACAGCGACGTCGTGCACGTCATGTACGACAAGAACCCGACGGCGCCGTGCATCCCGGCGTGGCTGGTGGTCGACCAGAACTACCGCAACCGCTACCTGTTCGCCGACGTCGCGCCCGCGCTGCCGTTGCCGGACGGCTGGTACCAGAACGGCGCGGTGGTGAGGAACTGGTCGCTGGACGGCCTGGCATCGGCGATCGGGGTGCCCGCGGCCGCGTTGAAGGCGACCGTGAGCCGGTTCAACAACCAGGCGTTCTCCGGCCGTGACACCGACTTCCACCGCGGCGACAGCGCCTACGACCACTACTACACCGACCCGGCGGTCATCCCGAACTCGTGCCTGGCACCGTTGTGGGCGCCACCGTTCTACGCGTTCAAGATCGTTCCTGGCGACCTCGGCACCAAGGGCGGCATGGTCACCGACGCGCGCGCTCGGGTGCTGCGGCCGGACGGCTCGGTGATCCCTGGCCTGTACGCGGCGGGCAACGTGAGCTCTGCGGTGATGGGCCGCAGCTACGCCGGTGCGGGTTCGACGATCGGCCCAGCCATGACGTTCGGCTACATCGCCGCAAACGACATCTAACCCCACCCCCTTGCTGTTCTGGCATCTGCAAGTACTACTTGCAGATGCCAGAGCAGCAAGGGGGCTTGCGAGGAGGTGAGCGTCAGCGGCCTTGGAAGTCCGGCTTCCGCTTCGCCGCGAACGCCCGCGGTCCCTCCTTGGCGTCCTCGCTGCGGAACACCTCCATGCCCAGCCGGGCGTCCACTGTGAACGCGTCGTTCTCGTGCATGCCCTCGGTCTCGCGGATGGTCCGCAGGATCGCCCTGATCGCCACCGGACCGTTCGCCGAGATCAGGTCGGCCAGCTCCATCGCCTTGGTCAACGCCTGGCCGTCCGGCATGACGTGACCGATCAGGCCGATCTCCTTGGCCTCCGGTGCCGTGATGTGCCGCCCGGTCAGCAGCAGGTCGGCCGCGACCGTGTACGGGATCTGCCGGGGCAGCCGGACCGCCGAACCGCCCAGTGGGAACAGGCCCCAGCGCGGTTCGGAGACGCCGAAGCGGGCGCTCTCTCCGGCCACTCGGATGTCCGTCGCCTGGAGGATCTCCGTTCCCCCCGCGATGGCCGGACCCTCCACAGCAGCGATGAGCGGTTTCGTCAACCGGCGACCCTTCAGCAGCGGTTCGATCACCGAGAAGTCGTACCCCGTGGTCTCGCCGGGGTGGTTCTGCGTCATCGCCTTGAGGTCCGCGCCCGCGCAGAACGCCCCGCCCGCGCCGGTCAGGACGCACACGCGCACGTCGGGATCGGTGTCCACGCGGTCCCACGCCTCGCGCATGATGGCCATCATCGGGCCGGACAACGCGTTGCGCGCCTCCGGCCGGTTCATCGTGACCACGAGGACGTGCCCGTTGCGCTCCACCAGGCAATGCGGCTCTGCAGTGGTCGTCATCCGGGGTGCCTCCTGGATCGAGTCTGACCGCACGGGGGATTGTCCAGAACAGTAACACGTTCTACTTTGCAGGACATGGCCCTCAACGTCGCAGACCTCGTTGAACACGCCGCCGACACCGTGCCCGACCGCACCGCGCTCATCTGCGGTGCCAAGCGGGTCACCTACGCCGAGCTCGAGGCGCGCGCCAACAAGCTGGCGCACCACCTGGCAAGCAACGGCGTGACAGCGGGTCAGCACGTCGGCCTGTACGCGCGCAACTCCATCGAGCTGGTCGAGGCGATGCTCGCGGTCTACAAGCTGCGGGCCGTCGCGATCAACGTGAACTACCGCTACACCAAGAACGAGTTGCAGTACCTGTTCGGTGAGGCGGACCTGGTCGCGCTGGTGCACGAGCGCCGCTACTCACCGCTCGTGGCCGAGGTCGACGCGCCGGAGCTCAGGGTCGTGATCGACGACGAGTCCTCTGAGGACTTCGGCGGCACCGAGTACGAGGCCGCGCTGGCCGCCCAGTCCGGCGACCGGGACTTCGGCCCGCGCAGCGCCGACGACCTCTACATCCTCTACACCGGCGGCACGACCGGCATGCCCAAGGGCGTGATGTGGCGGCACGAGGACGTGTGGCGCACGCTCGGCGGCGGCATCGACTTCGTGACCGGCGAGCGCGTCACCGACGAGTGGCAGCAGGCCAACTCCGGCAAGGACTACGGGCTGGTGCGGCTGTGCCTGCCGCCGCTGATCCACGGTGCCGCGCAGTGGGCCGTGCTCGGCGCGTTGTTCGGCGGCAGCACCGTCGTGCTGGTGCCGAAGTTCGACCCGGCCGAGGTCTGGCGGGTGATCGGCAGGGAGAAGGTGCAGGTCGCCGTGATCACCGGCGACGCCATGGGCCGGCCGCTGATCGAGGAGTTCCAGCGCGGCGAGTACGACGGGTCGTCGTTGTTCATCATCAACAGCAGCGCCGCGCTCTTCTCCTACACCGTGAAGAAGCAGTACCACGAGCTGCTGCCGCACACGACGCTGCTGGAGTCGATCGGGTCGAGCGAGACCGGGTCCACCGGCATCGGCGCGGTCCCCAGGGAGATGGTGAAGACCGACGGCACGAAGGTGAAGCTGAACGAGGACACCATCGTCGTCGACGAGAACGGCACCAGGCTCGAACCGGAACCCGGTGTCGTCGGCAAGCTCGCCCGCGGCGGCCACATCCCGCTGGGCTACTACAAGGACCCCGAGAAGACCGCGAAGATGTTCATCGAGGTCGACGGCAAGCGCTACACGGTTCCCGGTGACTTCGCCCGGTTCGAAGCCGACGGCGACATCACGTTGCTGGGCCGCGGCAACACGTGCGTGAACACCGGCGGCGAGAAGGTGTTCCCCGAAGAGGTCGAAGGGGTGCTGAAGTCGCACCCCGGCGTGTTCGACGCGCTCGTGATCGGCATCCCCGACGACCTGCTCGGCCAACGGGTCGGCGCGCTGGTCCAGCCGCGTGACGGCGCCACCCCGACACTGTCCGAACTGGACGCTCACGTCCGCGAGACGCTGGCCGGCTACAAGGTGCCGCGCTCGCTCTGGCTGGTCGACGAGATCGGCCGCACCCCCAGCGGCAAACCCGACTACCAGTGGGCCCGGCGCCACGTGGAGGAGCATGCGCACCAACCTGTGTGACACGTTCGGCATCGAACACCCGGTCTTCGGCTTCACACCGTCCGAGCACGTGGCCGCCGCGATCAGCCGCGCCGGTGGTCTCGGCGTGCTGGGCTGCGTGCGGTTCAACGACGCCGAGGACCTCGACCGCGCGCTGACGTGGATGGACCAGAACACCGACGGCAAACCGTACGGCGTCGACATCGTGATGCCCGCCAAGGTGCCGACCGAGGGCACGCAGGTCGACCTGGACAAGCTCATCCCGCAGGGCCACCGGGACTTCGTGGACCGCACCCTGCTCTCCCTCGGCGTGCCACCGCTCCCCGAGGGCGCCGGCGGCGAGGGCGTGCTCGGCTGGCTGCACTCGGTGGCCCGGTCGCACGTGGACGTGGCGCTGGAGCACCCCGTCCGGCTCGTCGCCAACGCGCTGGGCTCCCCGCCGGTGGACGTGATCGAACGCGTGCACGCCGCCGGTGTCCCGGTCGCCGCCCTCGCGGGCAAGGCCGAACACGCCCGCAGGCACGTCGAGAACGGCGTGGACGTCGTGGTGGCGCAAGGCTACGAGGCCGGCGGGCACACCGGCGAGGTCGCCACGATGGTGCTCGTGCCGGAGGTCGTGGACGCCGTGGACGTCCCGGTGCTGGCCGCGGGAGGCATCGGCTCCGGCCGGCAAGCCGCCGCCGCGCTGGCGCTGGGCGCCTCCGGCGTGTGGATGGGCTCCTGCTGGCTCACGACCGCCGAGTACGCGCTGGGCAACTCCTCCACGCAGGAGGCGTTGCTGGCGGCCGGGTCCGGTGACACCGTGCGGACCCGGATCTACACCGGCAAACCCGCGCGGCTGCTCAGGACGCGCTGGACCGAGGCGTGGGCGTCGGCCCACGCACCCGACCCGTTGCCCATGCCGTTGCAGAACATCCTGGTCAGCGAGGCGCACCAGCGGATCGCGCGGTCCTCGGACCCGTCGGTGGTGTCGATGCCGGTCGGGCAGGTCGTGGGGCGGATGAACGAGGTGCGGCCGGTCGCCGAGGTGATCGCCGACCTGCTCGCCGAGTTCGAGGACACGGTGAAGCGGCTGGGCGAGCTCGCGCGGTGAGCGGGTCGGGGCCTGCCGGTCACATGGCCGCGCTGAGCCTGAGGAGCTGGGCGGTCGCCCCGCCCAGCTCGAACTCGGCGCGCTTGGCCGCCGTGAAGTACCGGTGCACCCCGTGGCCCATGTCGATGCCCGTCCCGCCGTGGACGTGCACGGCGGTGTGCGCCACCCGGTGACCGGCGTCCGCGGCCCAGAACTTGGCGGTCGCCACCTCGGCCTCGGCGGGCAAGCCCTCCGCCAGCCGCCAGGCAGCCTGCCACAACGTCAGCCGGATCGCGGAGACGTCGACGTAGGCGTCGGCCAGGCGTTGGGCCACCGCCTGGAAGGCCCCGATCGGCCGCCCGAACTGCACCCGCGTGCGGGCGTGCTCGGCGGTGAGCTCCAGCGCGCGTTCGGTGACGCCGAGCTGGTAGGCGCACAACCCGAGCGCGTAGCGGGTGGTGAGCCAGCCGGGGGTGACGCCCTCGACCGGCTCGCCGCCGCCGGTGAACGCGAACGTGCCCGCCTCCGACCCGTCGAGGAGCACCTGCGGTGCGATGTCGAGGTCCGCAGCCTGCACGAGGAACACCTCGTCGCCCGACGCCACCAGGAACGCCTCGGCCGATGTCGCGAACGGCACCGCGGTCTTCGCGCCCGCGGAGTCCTCGGCGAGCGCCACCGACAGCACGGTCGCGGGGTCCACGCGCCGGCCGGACAGGGCCAGGGCGGTCTGCGCGAGCGTCGCCGGCAGGTACGGGACGGCGGCGACCGCGCGCCCCAGCTCGACCAGCACCGCGCAGTGCTCCAGCACGCCGAGCTCGGCCGGGTCCTCCGGCACCACGCCCGCCTTCACGAGGTCGGCCCACGGTGCGCCGGAGGACTCGACGATCTCGCGGGTCAGCGCGGCCAGCTCCCGTTGCGCCTCGGTCAGCGTGAAGTCCACGTCTCCTCCTGCCGAGGTACGGCGGGCAGCCCGAGGCCGGCCCGCGCGATGATGTCGCGCTGGATCTCGTTGGTGCCGCCGCCGAACGTCAGGATCAGTGCGGAGCGGTGCATGCGCTCGACCCGGCCGTGCAGCAGGGCGCCAGGGGAGCCCGCACGGACGATCCCGCCGGCCCCCAGCACCTCCATCAGCAACCGGTAGCCCTCGGTCGCGAACTCGGTGCCGAACACCTTGGTGGCGGAGGCCTCCGCGGGTGAGGGCGCCTCATCGCCGCCGGACGCGAGCTTCCAGTTGATGAGCTTGAGGTACTCGGTCTTGGCGTGCACGCGCGCGAGGTGCAGCCGGACCCACTCCTGCCGGTCGGCACCGGTTTCCCGCGCCCACTGGCGGACCTCGCGCAGCGCGGTCTGCAACGGAGCGGCCGAGCAGAGCGCGACGCGTTCGTGGTTGAGCTGGTTGGTGATGAGCTTCCAGCCCTGGTGCTCGGTGCCGATGAGGTTCGCGGCGGGCACGCGCACGTCGTCGTAGAAGGTCGCGCTGGTGGTGGGGCCGGACATCGTGGGCACCGGTGTCCAGGAGAAGCCCTCGGACGCCGTCGGCACGATGATGATGCTCAGGCCCCGGTGCCGTTCGGACCCCTGGTCGGTGCGGCACGCGAGCCACACGTAGTCGGCGTACTGGACGAGGCTGGTCCACATCTTCTGGCCGGTGACCACGTAGTCGTCGCCGTCGCGGACGGCCCGCGTGCGCAGTGCCGCCAGGTCGGTGCCCGCCTCCGGCTCGCTGTAGCCGATCGCGAAGTGGATCTCACCGCCGGCGATCCTCGGCAGGTAGAACGCCTTCTGCTCCTCGGTGCCGTACGCCATGATCGTCGGTCCGATGGAGTTCAGCGTCAGGAACGGCACCGGCGCGCCCGCCGCGGAGGCCTCGTCGAGGAAGACCAGCTGCTCGATCATGGGGCGGTCGCGGCCGCCGTACTCCCGCGGCCAGCCGATGGTGAGCCAGCCGTCCTTCCCCATCTGGCGGACGGTGTCCTTGTACACCTCGGCGTCGCCGTAGTCACCGCCGGAGCTCAGCGCGGCCCTGCGCTCCGGTGTCATGAGCGCCGCGAAGTACGCCCGCAGCTCGTCGCGCAGGCTCTCCTGCTCGGGCGTGAAACCGATGCGCATGCCCGCTACTCTAGAACAAGTTCTATTTTCTGTCAGGAGGCCGCGATGAAGGTCGACGTCGACCCGTCGCTGTGCGAGGCGCACGGCGTGTGCACGACAATCCTGCCCGAGGTATTCGATCTCGACGATGACGAAGTTCTGCAGATCCGGCCCGGTGTCGTGACGTCGGCGGAGGAGCCGGTGGCCGAGCGGGCGGTGGCGTCGTGCCCCAAGAGTGCGCTCCGGCTCTCACGCTGATGGACCTTGTCACGAACAGGAACAGATTCTAGTGTGCGACGGGTACCTCGGCCGTGAGCTCAGCGAGGAGTGATACCGGTGAAGGCTGCCGTGCTCAACCAGGTCGGCGACGACAAGCTCGAGCTCCGCGACGACGTGACCACCACCGCGCCGGGGCCGCAGGAAGTCCGCATCAGGATCAAGGCGTGCGGGGTGTGCCACAGCGACCTGTCCGCCATGGACGGAACGCTGCCGGCCCTCGTGCCGGGGGTGGTCGGGCACGAGGGCGCGGGGGAGGTCGTCGAGATCGGCAGCGCCGTGACGTCGCTCGCGGTGGGCGACCACGTCGTGATCACGTTCGTGCCGCCGTGCGGGAAGTGCGCGCAATGCGTGAGCTCCCAACCACATCTGTGCCTCGTCCACACGCTCTCCGCGTTCACGTCACCGCGGTTCGTGGTGGGTGGGAACCCGGCGTTCGGGTACGCGGGGCTCGGTGCGTTCGCCGAGGAGATGGTGGTGCCGGCGGACGCGGCGCTGAAGATCGACGACGACATCCCGTTCGACGTCGCCGCGCTGCTGTCGTGCGGCATCCTGACCGGCGTCGGCGCGGTGCTCAACACCGCGAGAGTCGAACCGGGCGCGAGCGTCGCGGTGATCGGCTGCGGTGGCGTCGGCATCGCGGTGATCCAGGGCGCGCGGCTCGCCGCAGCCGCCAAGATCGTCGCCGTCGACCCGGTGACGGAGAAGCACGAGGTGGCACAACACTTCGGTGCGACGCACGCGACGACACCGGACGGCATCGCCGAGCTGAACAACCAGCTGAACACGGGCATGGGCTTCGACTACGTCTTCGACGTGGTGGGGCTGCCGGCGACGATCCGCCAGGCGTGGGACCTGACCCGGCGTGGCGGCCACACGGTGGTCGTGGGCGCGGGCAAGGCCGACGCGATGGTGTCGTTCAGCGCGCAGGAGCTGTTCCTGCACGACAAGACGCTGCACGGGTCGTTCTACGGGACGGCCAACTTCCGGCGGGACGTGCCGCGCATGCTGGCGCTGTGGCGGCAGGGGCGGCTCGACCTGGAGGGCATGATCAGCAAGCGGATCCGGTTCGAGGACCTCAACGAGGGCCTGCAGGCGTTGCGCGGCGGCGGATCGCTGATCCGGCAGGTAGTGCTGTTCGACTAGGAGTCTCTTGTGGACCTTGCGGGGAAGGTCGCCGTCGTCACGGGCGCCGGTGCCGGGCTGGGCAGGGCAGAAGCGCTCGCGTTGGCCGGGGCCGGCGCGTCGGTGGTGCTGAACGACCTGCCGGGAGCGGCCGACGCGGTCGTGGCCGAGGTCGAGGAGCGCGGCGCGAAGTGCGCGGTGGTCGAGGGCGACGTGGGGGAGCGCGACACCGCCGACGCCCTGGTGGCCGCGGCGGTGGAGCTCGGCGGGCTGCACGTCGTGGTGAACAACGCGGGCGTGCTGCGCGACCGGATGCTCGTCAACATGTCCGACGAGGACTGGGACCTCGTGGTCCGCGTGCACCTGCGCGGCCACTTCCTGTTGTCGCGCAACGCGGTCGCACTGTGGCGGCAGCAGTCGAAGGCTTCGGGCGGACCGGTGTACGCGCGGATCGTCAACACCTCCTCCGAGGCGTTCCTGCTCGGGTCGGAGGGCCAGGCGAACTACGCGGCGGCCAAGGCGGGGATCACCGCGCTGACCGTCGCGACCGCCCGCGGCACCGGCCGGTACGGCGTGCGCGCCAACGCCATCTGCCCTCGTGCGCGCACCGGCATGACCGCGCACGTCTTCGGTGACGCGCCCAGCGGCGCCGACCCGCTGGACCCCGTGCACGTCGCGCGGTTCGTGGCGTACCTGGCCTCGCCCGTGGCCGCGGAGATCAGCGGGCAGGTGTTCGTGGTGCACGGCGGGATGGTCGCCCTGATGGCGCCCCCGGCCGTGGAACAGCGCTTCGACGCGCTGGAGGACGTCGCGGGGTACTTCGCCGCGCGCGATCCGCAGAGGACTTTCTCCTGTACCGAAACGCTCGCCCTGTAGGAGGAGCTGTGACGCTCACCGTGCAACCGCACCGCGAGACGCTGGGGTTGAAGGACGGCCGGCTCTTCGTGGGAGGTCAGTTCCGCGACGCGGAGGAGACCTGGACGCACCGCCACCCCGCGACCGGCGAGGAGATCGGCCGGTTCGCCGTCGCCACGCCGGGGGACGTCGACGACGCGGTGCTGGCCGCGCGCAAGGCGTTCGACGACGGCGTGTGGTCGCGTGCTCGGGTGCAGGAACGCGTCCGGGTGCTGCTGCGGTACGCGAATCTGTTGCGGGAGAACGCCGACGAGCTGCGCGGGCTGCAGGCGTTGGACAACGGGGTGCCGCTGTCGTTCGGGCAGATCTACGCGACCTCGGTGGGGATCGCGGCGGACATCTTCGAGCACCACGCGGGCTGGATCGACAAGGCCGGCGGCCAGACCCTGCCGCCGTACCAGGGCGGTGACCACCTGGCGATGACGTTCCGCGAGCCGGTCGGCGTGGTCGCGGCGATCCTGCCGTGGAACGCGCCGTTCGTGCTCTTCGCGCAGAAGCTCGCGCCCGCGCTCGCCGCCGGCTGCACGGTCGTGGTGAAGCCGTCGGAGTTCGCGTCGTTCTGCGTGATCCGGATGGTGGAGCTGCTGACCGAGGCCGGGCTGCCCGACGGAGTGGTCAACCTGGTCACCGGACCGGGCGAGCCGACCGGGCAGGCGCTGATCGCGCACCCGCTGGTGGACAAGATCAGCTTCACCGGGTCGCGGGCGGTCGGCCGCAAGATCGTCGAGGCGTCGGCGGGGACGATGAAGCGGGTGTCGTTGGAGCTGGGCGGCAAGAGCCCGGCACTGGTGTTCGCCGACGCGCCGAACGTGGGCCTCGCCGCGATGACGTGCATGGGCATGGTCACCATGGGGTTGTCGGGGCAGGCGTGCGTGGCCCACACCCGTGCGCTGGTCGCGCGCGAGGTGCAGGAGGAGTTCGTCACGATGGCCACGATGATGGCCGGGGCCGTGACGTTCGGCGACCCGTTCGACCCGGCGGTGCTGGCGAGCCCGTTGATCAACGAGCGGCAGCTGGAGCGCGTGCTCGGCTACATCGACCGCGGCCAGGAGGAAGGCGCCCGGCTGGTCACCGGTGGCACCCGGCTGGACGGCGAGTTCGCGTCCGGCAACTTCGTGGCGCCGACGATCTTCGCGGACGTCTCCAACGACATGGCGGTGGCGCGCGACGAGATCTTCGGGCCGGTGCTGACCGTGGTGCCGTTCGACGACGAGGACGAGGCGGTCCGGCTGGCCAACGACACCGACTACGGGCTCGGTGCCGGCATCTACACCAACGACGTGAAGCGGGCGTTCCGGGTCGCGAAGTCGTTGCGCGCCGGGATGATCGGCGTCAACGGGTTCCAGCTGGAGCCGCACGTGCCGTTCGGCGGGTACAAGCAGTCCGGGCTCGGCCGTGAGGGCGGGCAGAGCGCCTACGAGGCCTACACCGAGCTCAAGACCGTGATGATGCCGCTGACCGACGAGCTGATGTGATGCGGCTGTCCGGCAAGGTCGCCCTGATCACCGGCGCGGCCCGCGGCCAGGGTGCGGCAGCGGCCAGCCGGTTCGTCGCCGAGGGCGCGTCGGTGCTGCTGACCGACGTGCTCGACGAACCGGGCAAGGAGCTGGCCGCGTCGCTCGGTGCGCCCTACTTCCACCTGGACGTGTCGTCGGAGGACGACTGGGCGGCGGCGGTGTCGGCGGCGGGCGAGCTGGGGGAGATCTCCGTGCTGGTGAACAACGCGGGCGTGCTGCACTTCTCGCCGCTCGCGGACACCACCCTGGCCGACTACCAGCGGGTCGTCTCGATCAACCAGGTCGGGACGTTCCTCGGGATGCGCGCCGTCGTGCCGTCGATGAAGCGAGCCGGCGGCGGGTCCATCGTGAACGTGTCGTCGGTCGAGGGGCTCGCCGGAATGCCGATGCTGACCGCGTACACGGCGTCGAAGTTCGCGATCCGCGGCATGACGAAGGTGGCGGCGCTGGAGCTGGGGGAGCACGGGATCCGGGTGAACTCGGTGCACCCCGGCGCGATCGACACGCCCATGGTCAGCACGGCGCTGGGCCGCGAGATCGACGTGTCGCCGATCGGCAGGCGGCTGGCGCTGCGGCGGATCGGGCATCCGGAGGACGTGGCGAACGTCGTGCTGTTCCTGGCCAGCGACGAGAGCGCGTACTGCACCGGCGGGGAGTTCGCGGTGGACGGTGGAGCGACGGCGACGCACGCCCTGGGTCGCTGACCTGGGCTTCCGAAATTGTCAGACCTCGTCGCTACCGTTGTCGGTGCACGGTCGGAACGAGGGGTGCGTCAGTCCCCGAGCGCTGGTCGTGTCCTCGTCGTCGGGGGTGGATGCCCCGGTCGTGCTCGTCGCGGCCGGGCCCCGGTGCCGATCCGGTCCGCGCCGCTGCCGGGCGGCGTCAGGCGGTGAAGCGAGCGGCTTGGCCGTCGATGAAGTTCTGCGCGCGTTCGAGGGTGTGCGAGCTGTACGTCCCTCCTGCGCGGGCATCGAGCAGGGCGTTCTGCTGGGCGTCCAGGAGGAGGCGTTGAAGTTCCCCCTGCTGGTGCAGGGGGCTGTCCGGATCGTGGTCCGCGGTCAGCATCTTGTCGAGGATCTCCGCCAGGGCGAGACCTCGTGCCCGAGCCTGCTCCAGCACCGCCTCGTCGAACGGCATGCCGTTCTGGCGTTCGAGCGCGGTGTTCTCCAGCACGGCCTGGGTCGCGGTCATCAACTCGGCGGCGAGGCGGGCGTACTCGCGGCGCTCGTGCTCCTCGTCGTTGCCGCGGATGCCGAGCAGCCGGATGAGCGCGGGCAGGGTGCCGCCCTGCAGGAGCAGCGTGACGATCGCGACGGTGAACGCGATCAGCACGAGCTCCGCGCGGTGGGGCACGTCGGTGGGCAGCGACTGGGCGGCGGCGAGCGTGACGACGCCGCGCATGCCCGACCACGCGAGCACCGCACCGCCACGCCAGCCGAGCCCTTCGCTGGCGAAGAACGTGGCGTCCGCGTGCTTGCGCTGCAACGCCCTGGTGGCGCGCTCGTAGCGCCTGCCGGGTTGCGGGCCGTGCTCGGAGATCCGGTCGAGCACCGCCTCGATCCGCCCGGTGAGCCGGTCGGCACGGCGCTGCTGGCGGCGCAGCAACGCGATCAGCGGCACCACGAACACCACCCGCAGGACGATCAGCAGCGCCGTCGCCAGCAGGCCGAGGGTGAACGCGGCCCACACGCTCTCACCCGATGCCCGCACGTCGCTGACGACCGCCGTGATCTCGAACCCCATCAGGAGGAAGACACCGTTCTCCAGCAACAACTGAATGGTGCGCCAGTTGGTGCGCTCGGAGATCCGGTCGTGCGCGGTGAACCGCTTCGCGCTCTGATGACCGGTGATCAGCCCCGCCGTCACGACGGCGATCACGCCGGACGCGTGCAGCTCCTCTGCCGGGATGAAGGCGAGGAACGGCACGACGAACGAGATCGCGGTCGTCAGCACCGGCTGCCCCTGGATCCGCGACCGGGCCCAGACCGACACCACCCCGACCACCGCACCCACGACCACGCCGATGAGGACCGCCCGCCCGAAGTCGCCGAGCGCTCCCCAGAAGCTGACCGTGCCCGCGATCGCCGCCACGGCCGTGCGCAACAGCACGAGCGCCGTCGCGTCGTTGACCAGCCCCTCACCCTCCAAGATGGTGACGAGCCGCGGCGGCAACCCCAGCCGCTTGCCGATCGACGTGGCCGCCACCGCGTCCGGCGGGCTGATCACCGCACCGAGCGCGACCGCGGCCGGAAACCCGATCTCGGGCAACAACCACCAGATCAGCAACCCGGTGCCGAACGCCGACCCGACGACCAGCAACACCGACAACGCGCCGATCGCGCGGAAGTTGCGCCGGAAGTCCATCACCGGCACGTTCACCGCCGCCGAGTAGAGGATCGGCGGCAGCACCACCACGAGGATCCACTCGGGCTCCACGACCACGTGCGGCGCACCGGGCACCTGGCTGCACACCATCCCGACCACCACGAGCAGCACCGGCGCCGCCACCCCGACCCGCGGCGCGACGTACGACACCACGACGATGATCAGCACCGCGACGACGGCGAGCAACGCCAGCTCCTGCATGATCGTCAGTCTGGCCGCCCACGCCGCGTCCGGCCACGCGAGCCGCACTGCGGCGCGGCTCGGCAACCGGCACGCCCGCTCCACTGCGCCCCGGCGGGGCGTCGGCCGATTCGCGGCCGCCACGCCCGCTCGCGCCCCGCGCTCTGACGAGCCGCCGGCCGGTTCGCAGCCCAAGCGTCCACTCTGGCCTGGCGTCCGCCGGCACGCGCGCCCGCGTCCCACCGAGCCCTGGTGGGCGTCGGCCGGTTCACGACCGCAGCGTCCCTCCCAGCCCGGCGTCTGCCGGCACGTCCACTCGCACCCCACCGCGCCTGGCAGACCGCTGGCCGGTCCGCAGCCGCAGCCTCCCCCCATCCGGCGTCCGCCACCACGACCCGCTCACCCCAGCCGCCGCGCTCGCCTCACCGAGTCAGGCCGGGCCGATGGCCCGTTCGCAACCGCGGCGTCCACTCCGGCCCAGCGCCCGCCGGCACGTCCACTCGCACCCCACCGCGTCCTGACGGGTCGCTGGCCCGTTCGCAACCGCAGCGTCCACCCCCGCCCGCTGTCCGCCGACACGACCGCCCGCACCTCACCGCGCCCGACGGACCGCTGCCCGGTCCGCAGCCGCAACGTCCACTCAGGCCCGGCGTCCGCCGCCGCGCCGCTCGCCTCACCGCGTCGGGCCGCTGACCCGTTCGCAACCGTGGCGTCCACCCCCGCCCGGCACCCGTCGCCACGCCCCGCTCACCCCAGCCGCCGTGCCCGCTCTCACCCCGCCCACACCAGCAGCACCGGGCAGGGTGCGTGGTCCACGACGTACCGGCTCGCCGGCCCGAGGCTCTTCGGCCCCGGATGCCCGTGGTCCCCGTCCCGCGCCACGACCAGCAGCTGCGCCCCCTCCGCCGCCGCGACGACCTCCCGCTCGACCCGGCCCGACCGCTCCAGCCGGGTGCACGGCCGACCAAGTCGCGAAGCAGCCGCAGCGAGCAGGTCCGAGCCTGAGGTCGATGCGAGCGACTCCAGGGTCGTGCCGGGGTCGAGGCCGCGGCGGCCGAGGAGGCCGGCGAACGCGCCGTGGGCCGCGTGCGGCACGTCGTGACCGCTGACGTGCAGGAGGGTGATGTCGGCGTTCGGGTAGGCCTTCGCCGCGTCGACGCACGCGGGCCAGGTGCCCTCGACGACCCAGACCAGGACGGCCACTCAGCCTCCGATCAGCAGCAGGGAACCCCACAGTGCCACCACCGCGGCGACCAGGCTCGCCGGTACGGTCAGCAGGCCGAGCCTGGTGAACTCGCCGAGGTCCACGTCGTGGTCGTGCTGGTGGACGATCCGCCGCCACAGCAGCGTCGCCAGCGAGCCCGCGTACGTCAGGTTCGGGCCGATGTTCACCCCGAGCAGCACCGCCAGCACACCGCCGGGACCGGTGGCGGCCACCAGCGGCAGCAGCACCAGGACCGCGGGCAGGTTGTTGATCAGGTTCGCCAGCACCGCCGCCAGCGCGGCGATCGCGAGCAGGGCCACCAGGCCGTTCCCGTCGGGGATGACGCGGGCCAGCGCGGCGCCGAGACCGTTGTCCACGACCGCCTTCACGATGATCCCGAGCGCCAGCACGAACGCCAGGAACGGCAGCGACACCGAGGCCACGACCTTGCGGACCGTCGTCCGCCGCCGCGCCAGCGCCCGGACCGCCAGCACCGCGGCACCCGCCGTCGCCGCCCAGGCCGGGTCCACGCCGACCGCCGAGGTCACCACGAAACCGGCGAGCGTGGCCACGACCGTCGCCAGCGCGAACACCGGCATCTCGGGCGCCTCCTCGTGCCGCGGTTCGGCGCTGGTGGCGAGCTCGTGCGCGAAGAACCGCCGGAACACCAGGTACTCGGCCAGCACCGCCACCACCCACGGGCCCGCCATCAGCCCGGCGAACCGCGTGAACGACAGGCCGCTCGCCGTGAACGCCAGCAGGTTCGTCAGGTTCGACACCGGCAGCAACGTCGAGGCCGTGTTCGACAGATGCGTGCACGCGTAGACCGGCGCCTTGGGCCGCACCCCGGCCCGTGCCGCCGTCGCGAACACCACCGGGGTCAGCAGCACGACCGTCGCATCGAGACTCAGCACCGCCGTGATCACCGACGCGAGCCCGAACACCCCGGCCAGCAACCGCTGCGGCCGTCCCGCCGCCCACCGCCCCAGCCAGGCACCGCAGGCCCGGAACAGACCCTCGTCCGCGCACAGCTGCGCCAGCACCAGCACCGCCGCCAGGAACCACACGACCGGCGCCAGCCGCACCACCTCGTCCCACGCGTGCGGCAGCCCGATCGCCCCGGTCAGCACCGCGACCGCCGCCGCGGGCACCGCCACCACCGCCTCGGGCAGTCCACGGGGGCGCACCACCGCGCACACCAGCACCAGCACGAGCAGGACGACCGACACGCCCTCCGCCAGCCACCCGCTCAACACCCGGCACTCCCGTCTCGCACCCGTTCGCCGCAATCGAACCACGCGCGAACGGGCCGCCGCCGGACGAGCGCCCGTGGCCTTGACCACGGGCGCGAGGACCGGGTCAGGAGGCCGTGAACGTCAGCGTGAAGCTCGTCTTCTCCGCGTGCAGCCGGTGCCGGGGGAGGACACCGGGCCCGCACGACGCCGTTCCCAGGCCGTGCTGCGCCACGTCGAGGTTCAGGTGCACCCGGTCCCGTGCCCGCAGGTCGGTGGTGTGCGTGGCCGCGTCGAGGTCCTCGGACGTCCACCGGCGCGCGGCGAAGTCGAACACCGGCTCGCCCTCCACCCGCACCCGGCGCACGCCGTCGCTCAGCTCCAGCCACCGGGCGTCGGCGCGGTTGCCGTTCTCCTGCGGGAACACGTACGGCGTCTGCAGACCGTCCACGGTGGACGCGAACCGCCCGACCCGCACCGCCTGCCGGCTGTCGGCGTAGGCCTCGCCGGGCCCGCGGCCGAACCACGACACGGCGTCCAGCGCCCCCGGCAGCGCCAGCCGCAGCCCGAGCCGGGGCAGCGTGCACGGCCACTCGCCGTCCGGTTCCACGTCCACCCGCAGCCGCAGCCGGTCGCCCTCGGCGGTCCACCGGTAGTCGGCGCGCATCCCGAACCCCCACGCGGGCGGCGCCACCCGCGTCCGCACGGTGATCGAGTGCTCCGCTACCTCCACGGCGGCCACCCGGTGCTGCACCCGGTGCAACCCGGCCGCGCGCCACGCCCGCTCGTCGGAGGCCTGGTCGCCGCCGCGGTCGTTGTCGGTCGGCGCCCGCCACAGGTCGAGGCGGGGGCCGTCCAGCTGCAGCGGGCCGAGCCGGGTCAGCAGGCCGGTGACCGGGGAGAACACGCCGGGACCGAGCCGCAGGACCCCGCCGCTCCGCACGACCGCGGCAGGCACGTCGCCACCGGCCGCCTCTCGACCGCGCGCACCGACGACCGCGACCTGCCCCACCGCCACCACGTGCCCGGCCGCTGCCCACCGCGTGCCCGCCGCCAGCACGGCCCGCACGGTCAGCCACCCCTCGCCAGCGACGTCCGGCAGCTCCGGCAACGGCACCTCGGCGTCCTGCCCCGGCCCGGTCGCCGGCACCGCCAGCACCCCGGACGCCACCGCGCCCCCGTCGTCCTCGTACACCCACTCGAACCGCAGGTGCTCCAGCGACACGAGGTCGTAGCGGTTCACCACCCGCACACCGCCGTCGGCACCGGCCGAGATCCGCACCGGCGCGAACACCGCAGCGAACTCCATCAGCCCCGGCGAGGGCACCCGGTCGGGGAACACGAGCCCGTCGATGACGAAGTTCCCGTCGTGCAGCGGTTCGCCGAAGTCGCCGCCGTAGGAGAACCGCCCGTCACCGGCGATCCCGTGGTCGATCCACTCCCAGACGAACCCGCCCTGCACGTGCGGGTACCGCTCGAACAGCTCCCGGTACTCCAGCATCCCGCCCGGCCCGTTGCCCATGGCGTGCGCGAACTCGCACAGCACGAACGGCAGCGCCCGGCGGCGTTCGTTCGCGTCCTCGCGCCGCCCGATCTGCTCGACCTCGGCGTGCGAGGCGTACATGCGGCTGTGGACGTCCACGTACTCGCAGTCGAGGTCGCCCTCGTAGTGCACCGGCCGGGACGGGTCGCGGTCACGGGTCCAGGCCGCCATCGCCGCCAGGTTCTGGCCCGTGTGCGACTCGTTGCCGAGCGACCACAGCACGATCGACGGGTGGTTCTTGTCCCGCTCGACCATGCGCCGCATCCGGTCCAGGTAGGACTCGAGCCACACCGGGTCGGCGCTCGGGTTCCCGGACCAGCCGAGCTCGGTGAACCCGTGCGTCTCCAGGTCGCACTCGTCGACCACCCACAGCCCGTACTCGTCGCACAGCGACAGGAAGAACGGGTCGGGCGGGTAGTGGCTCGTGCGGACGGCGTTGACGTTGTGGCGCTTCATCAGCTCGACATCCGCCACCGAGAACGCGTGCGGCACCGCACGGCCCAGCGCCGGGTGGTGCTCGTGCCGGTTCACGCCGCGGAACTCGATCCGCGACCCGTTGACCGTCAGCACCCCGTCGACGATCGCGACCGTGCGGAACCCGATTCGCACCGGCACCCGTTCCGCGGCGGTGTGCACGACACCGTCGTACAACCGCGGCTGCTCGGCGCTCCACGGTTCCACCGCGACCGCCGCGCTCTCACCGGCGGGCAGGTCGTGCACGTCCAGCTCCGGCACGGTGACCAGCAGCCCGTCACCCTCCACCGACAGCGTGCCCAGTCCCGTGAGGTGGTCGTAGGAGGCGTTGAGCCGGTAGTCCGCGACGCCGCCGCGCGGGCGGGACAGCAGCGCGACGCCGCGGAAGATGCCGGACAGCCACCACATGTCCTGGTCCTCCAGGTAGCTGCCGGAGGACCACTGGTGCACCCGCACGACGAGGACGTTGCGGTGCGGGCGGAGCACCGCGCTCACGTCGAACTCCGCCGGCAGCCGGCTGCCGCGCGTCACGCCCAGCTCGACGCCGTTGAGCCACACCCGCCCGCACGAGTCGACGCCGTCGAACCGCAGCACCGCCGGCTCGTCCGGCCAGAACACCGGCAGGTCGAACACGAGCCGGTGGTCGCCGGTCGGGTTCTCCGACGGCACGCGCGGCGGGTCGACGGGGAACGGGTACCGGACGTTCGTGTACGCGGGCGACCCGTGCCCCTGCAGCTGCCAGTGACCGGGAACGGTGATCGTGTCCCAGGAGCTGTCGTCGAAGTCCTCCGCGGCCACGTCGTCGGACAGCACGGCGGTGGGGGACAGGCGGAACCGCCACGCCCCGTCGAGCGGCAGTGCGGCCGCGTCGGAGGAGAAGTGCGCGCGCGGGGGCAGCGCGCCGTGGCCGGGACGGGGGTCTTCGAGGTAGGTCGGCTGAGACATGTGTTCCTTAGCCCTCGACAGCGCCTGCGGCGATGTTGCGGATGAGATCACGTGCGCTGATCGAGGAACATGACCACCAGCGGCACGACCGCCACTGGAGGACGGGTGTTCCACGTCGTGACGAATATCCGTGAGCGCTCCCGTGAGCGTTCACGGATTGGTGCGAAGGATGAGCGCCGCCGTCACGACCAGCTCGGCACCCGACAGCGATTGCCCGCCGGCCAGCAGCAGGGCGGCCTGCTCGACGACGGTGCCGAGCTGCAACCCGTCGAACCCGACCACGGCGAGGTCGTCCGGCACCTTCAGACCGCGCCTGCGGGCGGACCGCAGCGCGCCGACCGCGATGGTGTCGTTGAACGCGAACACCGCGGTGACACCGGGATGCCGGTCCAGCAGCGCGGTGAGGGCCTCGGCGCCGCCGTCGACGGACTGTTGTGCGGCCGTGACGGCACGCGAGTCGAGCCCGTGCGTGGCCATCGCCGCGCAGAACCACGCGTGCCGGTCACCGGGGTCGGCGCGGTTGGCGTGGTCGAGCATGCCGACGTGCCGGTGCCGGCCGCGACGAGGTGGTCGACAGCGGCGTCGCGTCGAGGACGCGCCGTTTGGTGGCGCTGTCGATCTCGCCCTTGTCGTTGAGCGCGCGCGACACGGTCTGCCGCGACACGCCCGCGGCGCTCGCGACGTCGTTGATCGTTGCGCGCTTCATGACGACCGAGTGTGCCGCCCGTCCTAGCCGACCAGGCGGCGGCGCCAGTCCAGCGCGGTGACGGAGATGGCCCGGCCGGGGTCGCCGTTCCACTCGGTGCGCAGACCGGCCGCCTCGACCGCGGCGACGATCTCCGCGCCGACCGCGGCGGTGGTCTCGGCCGTGCCGTCGAAGCCGCCGTAGTACAGCGCCAGCCCGTGGCCGGCCGCGGCGGCGTCCGTGGACTGGGCGTGGAAGTAGACGAACCCGCGGGCGCCCGGAGCGGCCTCGTCGCCGATCTCGGCGTTGCCGCAGGTGCGGCAGCAGGTGAAGTTCTCGCGGGCGGTGATGCCCGCCTCGTCGAGCGCGGCGAACGCGCGGGTGAGCCGTTCCGGGTCGGTCTCGCCCTCCCAGGTCGCCTGTTCCTCGACCCGTTCCTGCCACAGCCGGTCGGCCAGTGCCCGCGCCTGCTCGGGTGAGACGGGCCTGCGGTCCTTCGTGGCCAGGTGGTCCTCAGCGAGCTCGGCCAGGTCCGCGCGGGAGGCGTAGCCGCCGGCCAGCACCTCGCGGACGCGCTGCTCCAGCGACGTGCGCTCCTCCTCGGTGAGGTCGAGCGACGGCACCTGCGCCGCGGGCGGCAGGTCCAGCGGCGACCAGGCCAGGCCGCGGTCCCAGCCGCTCTCCCGGCGGGCCCAGCCGACGAGGGTCGCGGCCACGGCGTCCGGCTCGCCGGCGGTCGCCGTGAAGTGCCGGTCCGCGGCGCCGTCGCGGTGCTCCACGGAGTAGTCGCCGCCGTTCTGGTGCCAGACCTGGGCGAACACCCCGGGCAGGTCGGGCACCCGCTGCACGACGAGGAACCGGTCACCGGCGCCGCCGATCCGGTGGACCAGCCCGGCCAGCTCCTGCTCGGACACGCGGACGTGCCGTTCACCGTTCTCCACCTGCACCGTGATCTCCAGCATGCGCAGACTCTGGCACACGCCTCTCAGCCCGCCGCGGAGGCCAGCGCGTCGAGCACGGTCGTGATCGGGGCGCGCGAACCCCGCCGCACGGCCGCCGTGATCCGGCGGGTCACCGGCAGCTCGCGCGCCACCACGTCGAAGCGCGGGTGGACGGCCAGCGCGGGCAGCAGCGCGACCGCCAGCCCGGCCTCGACGTGCTGCAACGTCAGCACGTAGTTGCTGAAGCGGGCCACCACCCGCGGCTCGAACCCGGCCTGCCGGCACAGCCGCGTGGCCAGGTTCGCCATGTACGAGCCGGGCACGTCGAACACCCACCGCTCGTCCTTGCACGCCTTCAGGTCCGTCGCCGGGTGACCGGGCGGGGTCAGCAGCACCACCGGGTCCTCGCCGAGCGGCACGACGTCGACGTCCGGCGGCACCGGCAGCTCCACGAAGTCGGTGGTCGTGATGATCACGTCGACCTCGCCGGCCAGCAGCGCGGGCATGCTCGCGTGCGGTTCCAGCTCGACCAGCTGCACGTCCAGGTGCGGGTGGTCCAGCTGCCCGATCGCGGGCACGGCCAGCGTGTGGATCGAGCTCTGGAACGCCCCGAGCCGCACCCGCCCGGACGGTTCGGCGTTGAGCCCGCGCAGCTCGGCCTCGACGGCGTCCATGTGGTCGAGGACCGCCCGCGCCCGCCGCGCCAGGATCAACCCGGCCGACGTGAGCCGCACCCGCCGCCCGGTGCGTTCCAGCAGCTGCGTGCGCGTCTCCGCCTCCAGCACCGCCAGCTGCTGCGACACGCTCGACGCACTCATGTTCGCGGCCTGCGCCACCGCGCGCACGGTGCCCAGCGCGTCCAGCTGGCTCAGCAGCTTCAGCCGCCACGGGTTCAACGTCATGCTGTGCAGTATTTCCGAACAGCGAGCGTGGGATTGCGAGATGGACCTGATGCTCGCGCGCTCGTAGCGTCCCGGTCCATGGAGACCTTCTGGGAGGACGTGGACCGCCACCTCGTGCGCTACGGCGGCACCTTCACGCGAGAGATCATCGACAGCGCCGCGGGCAGCTTCCTGTTCACCGAGGACGGCCGCCGCATCCTGGACTTCACCTCCGGTCAGATGAGCGCGATCCTCGGCCACTCGCACCCGCGGATCGTCGCGACCGTGCAGCGCCAGATCGCGAACCTCGACCACCTCTTCAGCGGCATGCTCAGCCGCCCGGTCGTCGACCTGGCCCGCCGGCTCGCCGGGACGCTGCCGGACCCGTTGCGGAAGGTGCAGCTGCTCACCACCGGTGCCGAGTCGAACGAGGCCGCGCTGCGCATGGCCAAGCTGGTCACCGGCAAGCACGAGGTCGTGGCCTTCGCCCGGTCCTGGCACGGCATGACCGCCGGTGCCGCGGCCGCCACCTACAGCGCGGGCCGCAAGGGCTACGGGCCGGTGGGCGGCAACTTCGCGATCCCGGTGCCGACCGCCGACTGGCAGGCGCAGCTCGACCTGGCGTTCGACCTGATCGACGCCCAGTCGGTGGGCTCGCTGGCCGCGTGCATCGTCGAGCCGGTCCTGAGCTCCGGCGGCATCATCGAACCGCCGCTGGGCTACTTCGCGGCCTTGCAGGCCAAGTGCCGCGAGCGCGGCATGCTGCTGATCTTCGACGAGGCGCAGACCGGCCTGTGCCGCACCGGCACCTGGTACGCGTTCGAACGCGACGGCGTGGTGCCCGACATCCTGACGCTGTCCAAGACCCTGGGCGCCGGCCTGCCGCTGGCCGCCGTGATCACCTCCGCCGAGATCGAGGAGGAGGCGCACGCCCGCGGCTACCTGTTCTTCACCACCCACGTCTCCGACCCGCTGGTCGCCGCCGTCGGCAACACGGTGCTGGACGTGCTGGTCGAGGAACAGCTGGACGAGCGGGTGGTGAAGCTCGGGGCGCACCTGCGCACCGGGCTGGACGACATCGCCGCGCGGCACGACCTGGTGACCGACGTGCGCGGACGCGGGTTGCTGGTCGGGGTGGAGATCGGGGACGAGTCGCTGCACGCGCCGATCACGCGGAGGTGCCTGGAGCTGGGGCTGCACATGAACATCGTGCAGACGCCCGGGATGGGCGGGGTGTTCCGGATCGCACCGGCGTTGACCACGACGGAGGAGGAGCTGGACCTCGGCTTGAGCATCCTCGACGAGGCGATCGGATCGACGACGGCCTAGGTTGGAGGGCATGGCGCTCACCGAGGACGAGACCGCGATCGTCGCACTGGCCGGCGAGTTCGTCGACCGCGAGGTGCGGCCGGTGGCACGGGAGCTCGACCACACCGACACCTACCCCGAGGCGCTCATCGACCAGATGAAGGAGATGGGCGTCTTCGGGCTGGCGGTGCCGGAACCGTGGGGGTCGGTGGCGGTGTCGGCCGAGTGCTACGCGATGGTGACCTCGGAGCTGGCCCGCGGGTGGATGTCGCTGGCCGGTGCGATGGGCGGGCACACGGTCGTCGCCAAGCTGCTGGTGGCGTTCGGCACCCGCGAGCAGCAGGACGCCTACCTGCCGCGGATGGCCACCGGTGAGCTGCGGGCGACGATGGCGCTGACCGAACCCGGCGGCGGCTCCGACCTCCAGGCCATCCGCACCACGGCGCGCAGGGACGGCGCGGACTACGTGGTCAACGGTTCCAAGACGTGGATCACCAACGCGCGCAGGTCGGGGCTGATCGCGTTGCTGTGCAAGACGGACCCGTCGGCGTCGCCGCCGCACAAGGGCGTGTCCGTGCTGCTGGTCGAGAAGGGGCCGGGGCTCACGGTGTCGCGCGACCTGCCCAAGCTCGGCTACAAGGGCGTGGAGAGCTGCGAGCTGTCCTTCGACGACTTCCGCGTGCCCGCGACCGCGGTCCTCGGCGGTGTGGAGGGCCAGGGGTTCGCGCAGATGATGCGCGGCCTTGAGATCGGGCGCATCCAGGTCGCGTGCCGGGCCCTCGGCGTCGCGCAGGCGGCGCTGGACGACTCGCTCAGGTACGCCCAGGAGCGCGAGAGCTTCGGCAAACCCATCTGGCAGCACCAGTCCATCGGCAACTACCTCGCGGACATGGCCACGAAGCTCGAAGCCGCCCGCCAGCTCACCCTGCACGCCGCCCGCCGGTACGACTCGGGGGAGCGCGCGGACCTGGAGGCCGGCATGGCGAAGCTGTTCGCCTCGGAGACCGCGATGGAGGTGGCGCTCACCGCCGTGCGCATCCACGGCGGCTACGGCTACTCCACGGAGTTCGACGTCGAGCGCTACTTCCGCGACGCACCGCTGATGATCGTCGGTGAGGGCACCAACGAGATCCAGCGGACCGTCATCGCCCGCCAGCTGGTGAAGAGGGCGAAGTGACCACCGACCTGCTGCTCCCCGACCCCGCGCACGCACTGGGCGCGCTGCTCGACGTGCCGGTGCCCGACCTCGCCGAGGAGGGCCTGCCGCTGCTGTGGCACTGGCTCTACCTGCTCGACCGCCCGGCGCAGGCCGACCTCGGGCCGGACGGGCACCCGTTCCGCAACACCGTCCCGGTCCCGCCACCCGGACGGCGCCGGATGTGGGCGGGTGGCCGCGTGCGCCGCTCGGGGCCGCTGCGCTGCGGCGAGACGGCCACGCGGGAGACGACCGTGCTGTCCACCGAGGACAAGCAGGGCCGGTCGGGGCCGTTGACGTTCGTCGTGGTGCGGCACCAGATCTGGCAACGCGGGGAGGTCGTGGTCGAGGAGGAGCAGGACCTCGTCTACCGCGAACCCGGAACGACCCCGGACTTCCCGGAGACACCGGAGGTGCCCGCCGCGGAGCACGAGTGGGCCGTCGACGTGACCCCGACGCTGCTGTTCCGGTTCTCCGCGCTGACCTACAACGCCCACCGCATCCACTACGACCGCGACTACGCGCGGGACGTGGAGGGGTATCCGGGCCTGCTGACGCACGGGCCGTTGCAGGCGCTCGCGATGGCCGAGGCGGGGAGGAGGGCGGGGCTCGCCGGTGACTTCGAGTACCGGCTCGTGGCCCCGTTGTTCGACCACCAGGGGATGGTGGTGACGCCGACGTCGGTGCGCGACCGGTACGGCCGGCGCACCGCGACCGGCGGGTTCACCGGAGCGCCCCGGTGAACCCGCCGGTCCTCAGACGGCGGTGAGCTCCGCGGTCCTGCGGCGCCGCAGCCGCAACACCACCGCCACCGCGAGCAGGACGGCCAGCACCGCGTAGCAGACGGCCGCGAACGGGCTCGCCACCAGCGCGGTCAGGTCGCCTTCGCTGATCTGGAGGGTCCGGCGCAGCTGCTCCTCCGCCAGCGGGCCGAGGATCATGCCGACCACCAGCGGTGCCACCGGGTAGCCATGGCGGCGCATGAAGAAGCCGACCACGCCGATCACCAGCAGCACGACCAGGTCGTCCACCACGAAGTTCACCGCGTAGGTGCCCAGCGCGGCGAACAGCAGGATGCCCGCGTACAGGTACGGGCGGGGGATCTGCAGCACCTTCACCCAGATCCTGACCAGCGGCAGGTTCAGCACGAGCAGCATCACGTTGCCGATGTACAGCGACGCGATCAGCGCCCACACCATCTCGCTGTTGTTCGTGAACAGCAGCGGTCCCGGCTGGATGCCGTAGCTCTGGAACGCCGCCACGATCACCGCGGCCGTCGCCGTCGTCGGCAGGCCCAGCGTCAGCAACGGCACCAGCACGCCCGCCGCGGCCGCGTTGTTCGCCGCCTCCGGACCCGCCACGCCCTCGATCGCGCCCTTGCCGAACTCCTCCGGCCGCGTGGAGAGCTTCTTCTCCGCCGCGTACGACAGGAACGTCGACACGTCCGCGCCACCGGCGGGCACGGTGCCGATCGGGAAGCCGATCACCGTGCCGCGCAGCCACGGCTTCCACGACCGCGACCAGAACTCGCGGGTGAACCACTTGCCGCCGACCGGAATGACCTCGATCGGGCCGTGCCGCAGCCGGGAGGCGACGTAGAACGCCTCGCCCACCGCGAACACGCCGACCGCCACCACGACCACGTCGACGCCGTCGGCCAGCGTCGGGATGCCCAGCGTGAACCGGGACTGCCCGGACAGCGTGTCCGTGCCGATCAGGCCGATGAACAACCCGAGCGCCAGCGACGCGAGACCGCGCACGGGGGAGGACCCGAGCAGCGCGGCGACCGTCGTGAACGCCACGACCATCAGCGCGAAGTAGTCGGCAGGGCCGAGGGTGACCGCGACGTCCGCGATCGTGGGGGCCAGCGCGGTCAGCAGGACGGTGGCGATGGTGCCCGCCACGAACGACCCGATCGCCGCCGTCGCGAGTGCCGCCGCGCCCTTGCCCGCGCGGGCCATCTTGTTGCCCTCCAGCGCGGTCACGATCGACGCGGACTCGCCGGGCGTGTTCAGCAGGATCGACGTGGTCGACCCGCCGTACATGCCGCCGTAGTAGATGCCCGCGAAGATGATCAGCGCGGCCGTCGGTTCGAGTGTGTAGGTCAGCGGCAGCAGCAACGCCACCGTCATCGCGGGTCCGATGCCCGGCAGCACGCCGACCGCGGTGCCGAGCGTGACGCCCAGCAGCGCGTAGAGCAGGTAGAGGGGCTGCGCGGCGGTCGCGAAACCGTCGATCAGCGCGGTGATGTCACCCATCGAGGAGGGGCACCCCCTCGAAGATCCCGGCGGGCAGCGACAGGCCCAGCCCGGACGCGAACACGACCTGCACCACCAGTGCCAGCACCACGGCGACGATCAGCGCGCGCCACCACACGGCACCCAGCGCCCAGGCGGCGCCGAAGAACAGCACGGTCGCGGCCACCGGCCACCCGGCGATGTCGATCAGCGCCAGGTGCGCCACCAGCACGACCACCAGCTTGGCCACCGTCGCCCAGTCGGTGCGGACGCCGGTGTCGACGTCCTCACCGTCCTCGGCCTGGCCGAGCTTGCCGCGTGCGGTGGCGATGATCGCCGCGATGCCGGTGACGACCAGCAACGCACCCACGGCGTAGGGGAAGGCACGCGGCCCGACGGAGGTGTCGGTGCCGCGCGAGGCGATCGTGGTCGCGTCGACCAGGACGAACGCCCCGATCGCCACGACCAGCCCGCCGAAGCCGTACTCCTCGGCCTTCTCCGCACTCACTTCGCGAGGCCCATCTCCTCGAGCGCGGGCTTGATCCGGCCGATCTCCTTGGTGAGGAACGTCGAGAACTCGTGACCGGTGAGGAACGTGTCCGTCCAGCCCTTCTTCTTGAGCTCCTCCTGCCACTGCGGGCTGTTGCGCATGTCGGTGACCAGCGTGATCAGCCGCTCCTTGGCCGCGGGCGAGATCGAGCCGGGCGCCACCACACCGCGCCAGTTGATCAGCTCGACGCCCTTGCCGACGCCCTTGAGCGTGGGCACGCTGCCGCCGAGGTCCGTGTGCTCCTTCGGACCGGACGTGCCGAGCGCGCGCAGCTTGCCCGCCTTGATCTGCTCGCGGTACTCGCCGATGCCGGAGATGCCCGCGTCGACCTTCTTGCCCAGCAGCGCGGCCAGCGACTCACCACCGCCGGAGTACGGGATGTAGTTGAGCTTGAGCGGGTCGATCTCCTTGGCGGCCAGCAGCATGGCCGCGAGCAGGTGGTCGGTGCCGCCCGCCGAACCGCCGGTGATCGAGACGCCCTTGCCCTTCTCGTTCACGGCGTTGAGCAGGTCGTCGATCGTCTTGTGCGGCGAGTCGGCCGGCACGACGACGACCTCGTCCTCCGCGGTGAGCCGCGCGATCGGGGTGGTGTCCTCCAAGCGGGTGTCGACGTTGTTGGTCTCCACCGCGCCGACCATCACCAGACCGGTGACCATCAGGTACTGCTCGGAGCGCTCGTTCGCGAGCTTCTTCAGCCCGACCGTGCCGCCCGCGCCGCCGACGTTGCTGACCTGGATCGATCTCACCAGGTTCGCGCCGTTCATGGCCGTCTGCATCGCGCGCGCCGTCTGGTCCCAGCCACCGCCGGGGTCGGCGGGCGCCATGATCTCCAGCTTGGCGAGCGCGTCGGAGCCGCTCTGCCCCTTCTGGCCGCACCCGGTGACCAACAATCCCGCTGCGGCCACCACCGCGACCCATTTCCTGCTCATCGTCCACACACCCGTTCCCTCGGCGACGTTGGGCGGGAACGCTAAGGAGGGGTGCGTTCACACGTAAGCAAACGGTCGTAAGACTCCTATTGGTCGTTTAGTTTGTGGCGCCGACCACAGCTCTTGCATTAGAAACGTCAGCCATGCGCAGCCGTCGCCGCGTCTCACTGGGCGTCTCCCTGCTGGTACTGCAGGTGGTCATCGTCCTGGTGACCACCTGCGCCGCCGGCCTGCTCGCGGCCAAGCTGCAGAGCGACCGCATCCGCGACTCCTACCAGGACCGGATGCTGGCCGTCGCCGAGAGCGTCGCCCGGCTGCCGACCGTGGTCGGCGCGTTCGGCAGCCCCGATCCGGCGGCGACCATCCAGCCGCTGGCCGAGCTGATCCGCACCGCCTCCGGCGTGACGTACGTGGTGGTCACGAACGACAGGGGCGTCCGCTACGCGCACCCCGACCCGCGCCGCATCGGCGAGCGCGTCTCCACCGACCCGTCCACGGCCCTGTCGGGCAACGTCTTCGTCGGCACCGAGACCGGCACCCTGGGCACCTCGCTGCGGGCGAAGGTCCCGATCCGCTCCGAGGACGGCAGGATCATCGGCATGGCCTCGGTCGGCATCCTGGAGAGCCAGCTGTCCGCCGACCTCGCGGAGGACCTGCCCGAGCTGATCGGCTGGCTCGCACTGGCCGCCCTGGTCGGCGTGCTGGGCGCCGCCCTGGTCACCCAGCTGGTGCGCCGCCGCACGTTCCGGCTCGAACCCGCCGAGATCGCCCAGCTGCTGGAGACCCGCGACGCGATGCTGCACGGCATCCGCGAGGGCGTCGTGGCCGTTGACGAACACGGCCGCCTCGCGCTGGTCAACGACGAGGCCATGCGCCTGCTCGGCCTGGGCGCCGACCCCACCGGCCGCCCCGCCGACGAGGTGCTCGACTCCGGCGTCCTCGACCTCGCCCGCGGCGACGACGTCTCCGACCGCCTCGTCCTCGCGGGCGAACGGGTCCTGGTCGCCAACCGGATGACCGCGAAGACCGCGGGCCGTGCCGTCGGCGTGGTCCTCACCCTGCGCGACCGCACCGAGCTGCACGACGCCCTGCGCCAGCTCGACGGCCAGCGCACCGTCACCGAGGTGCTCCGCGCGCAGGCCCACGAGTTCTCCAACCACCTGCACGTCATCGGCGGCCTCGTGGAGCTCGACCGCCGCGACGACGCCGTCGCCTACATCGAACGCGTCGGCGGCGCCGGCTCGCTCACCTCCGACATCGTCACCGGCGCGGGCGCAGACCCCGCGCTGGCGGCGTTGCTGCTCGCGAAGTCCTCCACGGCCCACGAACGCGGCGTGGCCCTGCGCCTGGACGCCACCTCGTCGGTCGACGTCCGCGCCGGCGACGACGCGCTGACCGTGCTCGGCAACCTCCTCGACAACGCCGTCGACGCCGTGGACACCGGCGGCACCGTCCGGGTGCTGGTCCGGTCGTCCGACGCCGGTGTGCGGGTCGTGGTCGACGACGACGGCCCCGGCATCGCCGAACCCGACCGCAACCGCGTCTTCGACCTCGGTGTCAGCTCCAAGGCGGTGGCCGGCGCGCACGGCAGGGGCATCGGCCTCGCACTGGTCTCCCGCGTGGTCACCCGCCGCAACGGCAGGGTCGACGTCACGGACTCTTCGCTCGGCGGCGCGTCGTTCGACGTGTGGCTACCGGAAACGGGGAACAGATGACCGTCCGTACGCTCGTGGTCGACGACGACTTCGCCGTCGCCGCCATCCACCGCGAGTTCCTCACGGCCCTGCCCGAGTTCGAGGTGGTCGGCGAGGCCCACGGCGGCGGCGAGGCCCTGCGCGCGGTCGAGGTGCTGCGCCCGGACCTGGTGCTGCTCGACATCCACCTCCCCGACATCTCCGGCCTGGAGGTGCTGGCCCGCCTGCGCGCCCGTTCCGGCCCGCCGGTGGACGTCATCGCGGTGACGGCCGCCCGCGAGCTGGAGACCGTGCGCCAGGCGATGTCCCGCGGCGTCGACCACTACCTCGTGAAGCCGTTCACCCGCACGGCGTTCCTCGACCGCATGCAGCAGTACGCGGTGCGCCGCACCGAGGTGCAGCGCCTCGGCCAGTGGCTCGACCAGGACGAGGTCGACCAGCTGCTGCAACACCGCCCGCGCTCGGCCGGTGTGCCGAAGGGCCTGTCCGCACTGACCCTGAAGCTGGTCATCGCCGCGTTGCGCGACTGCGAGAGCGACCTGTCGGCGCAGGAGGTCGGCGAACGGGCCGGGTTGTCGCGGGTGAGCGCGCGGCGGTACCTGGAACACCTGGTGAGCATCGGCAAGGCCGAGGTGCAGCCGCGGTACGGAATGGCGAACCGGCCTTCACACGGTTACCGCCTGACCTGAGGAAATTGCGGTGCCGCGGCGAAGCCGGATGATTCCGCTAATCGTGCAGCAACCGGTCGACCAGCAGCTTCACGTCGGGTTCGCCGAAACCGCGCGGGAGTTGCACGTACTGCGCCGCGGCGAGGTGCTCCAGCTCGGGCGGAAGTGTCGCGGCTGTGAGCTTCAACCGGGCGCCGAGCAGCACCGGAACCACCGGTACACCGCTCTCGTGCGCCAGGACGAGCTCTCTGCGCACCCAGTCGGCGGGGTTCTCCAGCAACGGCACGCCGTTCTCGTCGGCCTCGTTCTCCCAGCGGCGCCCGATCACCGCGAGGACCGTCTCGCAGTGGCGCACGTTGTCCTCCAGGGCGGTGGCGAAGTCCGGTGTGCCGGGCCGGATCGAGCGCACGTCCCGGAAGACCGCCTTCTCACCGAGCCGGCGGCTGAGCTCCCGGTGCAGCAGCTCCGGCGCCTCCTGGCCGTCGCCGGTGCGGTAGTTGATGAAGAACCGCGGCCAGGGCGCCGGCTCCTCCACCTGCACCCGGTAGGGGCTCAGCAGGTCGCGCAGCCAGGGGAGCTCGGCGTCGTCGTCCAGGACGTGCCGGACACCGGTCGGCACGGGCGCGGCGCAGCGGTCGTCGAAGAGCACCAGGGTGTCGCGGGGCATGTCCGCGATGGACTGCCAGAGGATGCCGTCCGCCCACGGGACCTGGTCGTGCAGCCACGTCGCCCACTCCCTGGTGAACGGGAAGTGCTCCGGAGGACCGGTGACGAGCCGGCTGTCCTGGTGCACCTCGGCGAGGTCGTGGGCGCTGTACAGCCGGACCAGGGCCAGGTCGCGGGAGGTGCGCACCTCGGTCAGCACCTGACCGGCCAGCGCGGCCCGCGGCAGCACCCGTTCGGTGCCCGGCGTCAGCGCGAACTCGCGCAGGAACCGCTCCGCGACGGTCGTCTCCGGCGCCGCCGACAGGCACAGCGTGCGGTAGCCGCAGGCAGCGGTCGCGTCGAACCGGCCACCACCGGCGAACAGGCTGGTCTGCGGCCGGTCGAACAGCAGCGGGTCGTGGGCAGCGGCGTGCACCCGGTGCAGCACCGTGCCGACGGGAACGGTCGCGCGTGACGGCGTGCCGGTGAGGGTCGCGGGAGGCGCGTGGTGGATCACGGTTCAGCCCTCCACCACGGCCGCGGCGGCGGCCACGAGCCGGTCGTCGGGGGTGCGGCCGAGCAACCGGACCGGCCGGTCGCGCAGCCAGGCGTTCGCGCTGAACCACCAGTCGGCGGCACCCCAGGGGTCCTGCTGGGCCTGCAGCAACAGGTTGATCCGCAGCACCACGTCGAGCGGTTCACCCGCGGCGTCGAACTGGAACGTCGGCACGGAGGCGCTGCCGTCGTCGCGGTGCAGCTTGATCACCCCCGCCACGTCCGGGTTGTGACCGCGTTCGCGCAGGTCGGCCGCCGACTCCCACTCGTTGGTCAGAATCCGCTCCCTGGCGCTGCGCGGCCGTCCGCCGAGCCTGACGTCGTCGGAGAGGTGGACCAGCGCGAGGTCGAGGTCGGCCAGCTCGGCGCTGCTCGCGTACCGGACGCCGGCGTCGGCGAAGATCCGGTCGTCGTGCGGCAGCAGGTCGCCGAGCAGCTTCGTCACCTCGTGCGCGGCCGCCGCCCGTTCCACCGGGGTGACCGCGCCGCGCATCTTGTCGACCAGTGAGCGCAACCGCGTGCGCCCGTCGTGCCCGAGCAGGTCGTTGACCCGAGCCCAGTCCTCGACGAGCGCGTAGATGAGGTGCTGCACCGCCACGCGACCACTCCGAATCCGTAGGCCGACAATTCTTGCCGTAAAAGTCGCTGCGGAAGTGGACAAAAAGAGGTCAATTCCTGTTCATCGCTCTGAATTGCCGGTCGCGCCCGTATTTTTCCTGCACGGTCCGATGACAGTAGACAGCCGTGAGGTCTGATGAGCTCCTCCGTCGGGTACTACCTCTCGCCCGCTGACTTGGAGGCCCAGCGCCGGCGCCAATTGCGCGCCGACATCGCGGGCACGCTGGCGCGGCTGGCGGAAATGCGCGCACACGCCCGTGCGGTCGGGGTGAAGGTCCCGGCCGTCGCCGGCGAGCACCGGGCGGACGGCGTCACCGACCTCACCGAGCTCGAAGAGCTGCGGGCGCGGGCCTCCGCCGCGGTGGCCGACGCGACCGAGGCGGTCGACGCGGGGTGGTCGCAGCGGTGGCGCGCGACCATCGGCAAGGCCACCGGCGGGACCGCCGCGACCACCGCGTCGGCCGCCCAGGAGCTGGCTGCCCGCCGGGTACCGGCCCAGCACACGCCGGCCCGGCGGGAGGGCGACGCGGTGGCCGCCGCGCTGGCCGACGCCGAGACGCTGCTGGCGGGCAACGGCCACCGCTGCGACGCGGACGGCCTCGCGGCGGCGCAGGCCGTGTACGAGGAGATGAAGGCGGTGACGTCGCTGCAGCGGGCCAGGACGTACTCGCTGGAGGTCGCCGTGCTCGTCCGCGAGTCGATCGAGCGCCGCAAGCGGCTGGTGGCGCAGGAGGAACAGCGCGCCAGGCTGCGCCAGCTGCTCGCCGACGTGCTGGAGGAGGAGCAGCCGGCGCTGCTGGCGCTCGTGGCCGGTGCGGCCGATCCGGACGAGGCCGAGGACGCCGTGCACCGCGCCGTCGAACGCGCCGACCTCGCCCGGCACCGCAGGCGGGTCGCCGCCGCGGCGGCGGAGGCGCTGAGCGAGCTCGACTGCGTCGTGGGGGAGGAGTTCGAGTCGCTGCTGGTCGAGGAGACGCAGGCCGTGGTCGCCTTCGACGGCGCACAGCGGGGGTACGGGCTGCTGGTGCGCCTGCCGGGCGACGGGACCGCCCTGCTCACCGCCGTGGTCCGCGCCGCAGACCAGGACGCGGAGGGCGAGCACGCGAAGGCCGTGCAGTCGCACTACTGCGACGAGACGCTGCCCCAGCTCGACTCCGCGCTGCGCGAGCGCGGCGTCGAGCTCGACCCGGCACCGTTCCTGCGGCTTGAGCCGGGCCGTCCGGTGCCGGCGGCACCGGCCCCGTTGCCGCCGTCGCGGCGCAAGACCAGACCCGCCGTCCGCCGCCGGGCGACCGAGGTGCCGGGGGTGAGGCAGCGTGAGCGCTGAGGAGCCTGCGTGGGTCCGCGAGCTCGACCTCTCCCTCGTCACCCACCCGCAGCTGCTGTTCGTGGGCAACGTCCGCGACCGCTACTTCCTGCCCGCGGGCGCGGGGAGCGACGTGCTGGTGCCGCTGGGACTGCCGCAGGTGGTCGAACGCGCGTGCCGGGCCCGCGGGTTCGGGGCGCTGGCGGTGCTCGACATCGCCCGCGACCGCCTCGAGGTGTGGCCGTTGAGCGAGGACGGCTCGGCGATACCGCAGGCGTTGCGGGAGTTCGTCGCCGACGACGCGTTGTCGAGGCCGGAGCGCGACGACGGCAGCGCGCCAGACGACCTGGTGCTGCGCAGGGCCCGCCGGGCGCTGCGGGAGATCGTGATGTCGCGCGGCGCCCCCATCGGCCTGCTGATCCCGTTCGCGGCACGGCTGGGCTCGCCGCGCTCGGAGCTCACCGGTGAGGGCAAGCTGCTGATGGCGACGGCGGAGGTGCTCGGCCACGAAGCCCGCCCGGTGCCCGGAACGGCGCCGGTGATGCCGTTCAACACGGTGTTCTGGGTGGTGGAGAAGCAGGAGCAGCTGCCGGTCGAGTTCGCGATGTCCCCGCGCACGGTCAAGGTGATCACCGTGCCGCCCGCGTCCGCCGACCAGCGGCTCGCCGCCGCCCGCCACGCCGTGCGGGTGGTCATCAGCAAACGCCCCGACGCCGCCATCGATGACAACGCCCGCGAGGCCGCGGCGCAGAACCTCGTCTCGGTCACGCACGGGATGAGCAACGGCGAGGTGCTCGCCGTCGGCAGCGTGGCGGTCGACCGGGCCATCCCGGTGAACCGCCTCGACGAGGCGGCCCGGCTGTACCGCGTCGGCGTGCGCGACAACCCGTGGGCGGTCGCGTCCCTGCGGGACACGATCGCGTCGGCGGGTCCGGCGTCGATCGGGGTGTTCGGGCAGGACCACGCCGTGCGCAAGGCGGTGGAGATCTTCATGCGGTCGGCCGCCGGGCTGACCGGCGCGCAGTCGTCGAGCTCCCCGAACCGCCCGCGGGGCGTGTTGTTCCTGGCAGGGCCGACGGGCGTGGGCAAGACCGAGCTGGCCAAGGGCATCGCCCGGATGATCTTCGGGCGGGACGCGGAGCCGATCCGGTTCGACATGAGCGAGTTCGCCCAGGAGCACGCGCGGGAACGGCTCATCGGCGCGCCACCGGGCTACGTCGGCTTCGACGCCGGCGGTGAGCTGACCAACGCGGTGCGGTCCAACCCGATGAGCGTGCTGCTGTTCGACGAGATCGACAAGGCACACCGGCTGGTGTTCGACTTCTTCCTGCAGGTGCTGGAGGACGGCCGGCTCACCGACGGCCGCGGCTCGACCGTCTACTTCACCGAGTGCGTGCTGATCTTCACCTCGAACCTCGGCGTCGTCGACCCGGACGCCCCCGCCGGCACCGCGCCGCGGCTCAGCTACCGCACCGACGTCGCCGAGGTGCGCAAGGTGCTGCAGCAGTCGTTCGAGCACTTCTTCGACCACCGGATCGGCCGGCCGGAGCTGCGCAACCGGCTCGGTGACGCGTTCATCGCCATGGACTTCATCCAGCCGGAGGTCGTGCCGGAGCTGCTGGACAAGGCGCTGCGGTCGGTGGCCCGCCGGATGGACGTGGTGCACCGGGTCCGGCTGGAGGTCGCGCAGGCGGCGCGCCGGACGTTGTACGACCGGGCCGTCGAGAACCTCGACCACGGCGGTCGCGGCGTGAACAACGCCGTGGAGTCGGCGCTGATCAACCCGTTGTCCGAGATGCTGCTGCGCGACCCGCCGCGCCAGGGCGAGACGTGGCGGGTCGACCAGGTCGTCGCCGAACCGGACGGCTGGCGGGCCGAGGTGACCCGGTGCTGAGCGACCGCGGGCCGAGGACGGACGGGGTGCTGAGGACCAGCAGGGTCCTCTACCCGATCACCGCGCTGGGACCGGGCCGGCGGCTCGGGATCTGGTTGCAGGGCTGCACGCTGGCCTGCCGGGGCTGCATGTCGCGGGACACCTGGGACGCCGCCGGCGGCACCGAGGTCACCGTCGACGACCTGCTGCGCACGTGGCACGGGGCGGTGCGCGCGGGTGCGGAAGGGCTGACGATCAGCGGCGGGGAGCCCCTGCAGCAGGCCGCGGCGCTGGCGGAGTTCCTCGCCGCCGCCTCCGTCGCGGACCGCGATGTCCTGCTCTACACCGGCTACGAGCTCGACGAGCTGAACGGGCAGCAGGCCGACGTCCTGCACCGGGTCGACGCGGTGGTCACCGGGCGGTACTCGGCGGGCGAGCCGACCAGGTTGATCTGGCGTGGCTCGGCCAACCAGCGGCTGGTCCCGCTCACCCCGCTCGGCGAGCAGCGCTACCGGCACTTCGTCGACCTCGCACCCGTGCGGGCACCGGTGCAGGTGCGGGTGGACGACGGGGTGCTGTGGGTCGTCGGGGTACCGCCGGCCGGCACGTTGCCCAAGGTCGAGCGGAACCTGCGCGACCAGGGGATCGTCTTCGAGGAGGCCGCATGGCGACCGTGACCTACCAGTGCCCCGACGACCCGGACGGCTGCCCGCGGACCACGTCGCCCGGTTTCTGCGCCGTCCACCCCGCGGCCGAGCTGGAAGCGGTGCGCGCCACGGCGTTCGCGGACGCGCCCGCCGACCGGCCGGAGGCGGGGCGCCCGCCGGTGACGGTGGAGACGCCCCTCCCGCAGGAACAGCTGCACCTGCGCTTCCTCGACCGGGTCGTGCCCATCCCCGCGCTGGGCATGCGGCTGGGCCGGGAGTGCGGCCCGCTGGCGGACCTGCCGGGCATGGCCGAGCTGACCCAGGTCTCGCGGCAGCACGCCACGCTGTACCCGCTGAACGGCCACCTGTACGTCCGGGACGACGACTCGACGAACCACACCTACGTGGACGGCCGGATGGTGGTGACGCCGCAACGCCTGCGGGCGGGCCAGGTGCTGCGGCTGGGCCAGGACGTCGAGCTGCGGGTGGAGGCGGCCGGGTTCGACGAGTTCGGGTTGCCGCTGTGACGCGGGTCCACGTCGCGGCGGTGACGTGCAGGGGGCTGGTCCGCGAGCACAACGAGGACAGGGTGGGCGTCCTCGGCTGGCTGGCGCCGGTGGAGATGCCCGCACCGGTCGTGCTGGCGTGCAAGGACCCCGCGGCCGCACTGGTCGTGGTGGCCGACGGGCTCGGCGGGCACCGGGCGGGTGAGGTCGCGAGCCGGCACGTCGTCACCCGGCTGACGACTGCGCTGCCCGAGCCGACGGACGGCGAGTCGCTCGCCCATGCGTTCGTGGACGCCCACGAGGAGCTGCTGGAGCTCGGACGGCGGAACCCGGAGCTGGAGGGGACCGCGACGACCGCGACCGCGCTGCTCGTGCGCCCCGACCGGAGCTACCTGTGCCACGTGGGCGACAGCCGCGCCTACTACGCCGAACCAGGGCTGGTCATGCCGCTGACCGTCGACGACGTCGACGAGGACGCCGCGGGCGCGCTGACCCAGGTGCTCGGCGGGGTGCAGGGCCGCCGTGTCGATCCGCACGTGCGGGTGGTCGAACCGGCTGCGCGGCAACGGTTCCTGCTGTGCACCGACGGCCTGCACTCCTATGTGGACGAGGACGTGCTGAAGGACGCCGTGGTGCTGGACTCGGCGCACGACGCCGCCGAGGCCCTGCTCGCCGCGGCGATAGCGGCCGGTGCGCCCGACAACGTGTCGTTGTGCGTCGTGGACGTGTGGCGCGAGGGAGAGAACGATGACTGAACCCGTGCGACGGCCGAACACCCCGACGGTGCAGCAGGGCGCCACGCGCAAGTCGGCGCCGACGGTGCAGCAGGGCGCCCGCCGCGAGTCCGTGCCGACCAGGCAGCAGGGGTCGAACCCCACCGTGCAGCAGGGCGAGGCGCCACCACCGGCGGCGGACGACGGCGGGCCGGTGTTCCCCGACCAGCTGCGGAACCGCTTCGAGCCGCTGCGGGTGCTGGGCACCGGCACCGAGGGCGTCGTGTGGTGCTGCCGCCGCACGGCCGAGGGCGACGAGGTCGCGGTCAAGGTGCACTGGGCGGGGCACCCGATCGACGTGGACCTGTTGCGGCACCTCGACGACGAGCGCTTCCACCGGCACGTGCCGCGGTTGTTCGGCTACGACTCGTTCATCGGCCCGCACGGCCGGGTCGGCTGGGTGGCGATGGAGCTGCTGGAGGCCACGCTCGACCAGGTCGTCGCCCGCAGGCCGGCCTCCGTGCGCAAGGCGGAGGAGGTGCTGCGGGAGCTGGCAGGCGGGTTGAACTTCTGGCAGCAGGTGGTCGGCCGCAACCCCATCGACTTCAAGCCGGACAACCTGATGTACCGGGCCAACGGCGAGTTCGTCATCGCGGACTTCGGCGGTGTCACCGGGCTCACCGCGAGCAAGCAGATCGGCGGCACGATCATGGCCGCCGTCGCCTACACCCCGCCGGAGCAGCACTGGGAGGAGAAGGGCTGGCCGTGGCCGTGGTGGAGCCTCGGTGAGATCGCCTACCTGCTCGTCACCGGCCACGGCCGGTTCCAGCGGCGCACCGGCGAGATGCTGTCCGACCAGGCGATCCGGCGGATGCGCACGCTCGACGAGCTGGACCTGACCGAGATCACCGACGAGCGCTGGCGGCTGCTGGTCAGCGGCCTGCTCACGAAGGACCCGCGCGACCGGTGGGGGTGGCCGCAGGTCGAGAGCTGGCTCGGCGGCGGCAGCCCGCCCGTGGCGGCGCACGCTCCCGCGCAGGCGGCACAGCCGGAGCACTCACCGATCACGTTCGTCAACGGCCGGTCGTTCACCGACCCCGCCGAGCTGGCCGTGGCGATGCTCGACGACCCGCACGCCGCCGAACGCTGGCTGACCGGCACCGGCGCGGACGCGCTGAGCACGTGGATCCGCAAGGAGAAGCTGCACAACCGGTTCGACACGATGCGGCTGACCGGCCTGCACGGCAGCTCGGCACGACTGCACAGCGCCGTCCTCGCGTTCGGCCAGGCCTTCGCGCCCGACGTGACACCCCGGTACCGCGGCCGCCCGGTCGACACCGACGGGCTCGTCGCCGCGCTCGCCCAGCCGGACGGCTTCGAGTTCGCGGGCGAGGTCGTGCAGGGCGACCTGCTCGGCACCGCCGCCGGCTACCGCTGCGGCCACGGCGGCTGCGGGCCGCGGTGCGGGGTGCTCGACCAAGCGGCGGCCGAGCTGCCGGTGCTGGTGCAGAACGCCGAACAGCTCGTGCACTCGACCGGCTCCGGCGGGTTGACCGCGGGCGAACGGCAACGGCTGCACGGCATGGCGTTGCTGCTGGTGCTCAACCGGCGGCAGGCGGCGCGCGCCCTGCAACCCCCGGTCCGGCTGCGGCTCGCCGACGTGCCGTGGTGGCGTCCGCTGGCCAAGCAGCTCGCGAACGCCGACACCCGCGAAGGCCGCGTTCTCCTGCTGGCACAGGGGGTGTTGCAGGAACGGGTGGTCCGCGAACGCCGGCCGAAGCGCGCGCCGGTGTCGTTGCGGGCCGCAGGTACGACCGTCGGTACGATCGTGCTGTTGACCCTCGCCATGACCGGAGTCGCGTGGGTCGTGGTGGTGCTGCAGAACGGTGCGGTGGCGTTCGAGGGCGGACCGGACGGCGCGCGTGCGGCGGTCACCCTGGCGGCCGCAGCGCAGCTGGGCCTGCTGCCCCCGTTCGCCCTGCTCGCGACCGAGCTGGTGCTCCTGGTGCGCACCAAGGGCGCCGTGGCCGGCGGCGTGCTGCTCGCCGTCGTGCTGGCGTTCTTCGCGTCCGACCTGCCGCTCTTCACCGCGGTGACGTCACCGGACCTCGTCGCCGACCTGGTGTTCTCGCTGGCGGGCAAGTGGGCCGACGGCCTGGTCGTCGGACTCGTCGTCACGGCACTGGCCAGCCTCGGCCTGTGCCTGTGGGCGCGGTCCTGGCTGCCGCAGACCGCGCAGAGGAGCACCCGGCGCGCACTGCCGCCCACCCCGCTGCGCCGCGTCGCCGTGTTCGGCCTGGCCTGGGCCGCGCTGGGACTCGTGTACTGGGCCGCGACGGTGCTGCGGCTGACGGTCCACTCCGAGGACCTGTTCGTCACGGCACCGGAGTTCGGTCTGCGGGCGGCCGCGCTGCTGAGCGGCTACCTCCTGCTCCTCGGCGTCGTCGCGGCCATCGCGGCGATGTGGCGGGCGAACACCTTCGGCGTCGTCACGATCGGGATGCTCGCGGTCCTCGTGGCGGGCGGCTTCGCCCAGGTCGTGCCGCAGACGAAGGCGCTGTGGCTGCCGTTCCTGCAGGACCCGCTGCTCTGGGCAGCCGGTCTCTGGGGCGCCGCCGCGTTCTGGGCCGCCCTGCTCGTGCACGTGCCGCTCGCCGTGGTGTGCCTGCGCACGATGCGCCGTCTCGTTGACGCCTGATGGAGGGTGAGTTCCGCGACCGCCTGGAGGCGGCCGAAGTCCTGCTGGCCCAGTTCGAGGCCGGCCTGGACGACGCGGCGCCGGTCGACGTGGCCGTGGTCGAGGACATCCGCTACTACCTCGACTGGGTGCTCGCGGTCGCGGACCGGTCGTCGTTCGACTGGGTGTGGGCGCAGTACCTGAGCGCGGCGTGGTTCCGCTGCCAGGGCAGGGCGCTCGCCGACCCGTCGCGGCTGGACGAGGCGATCGAGGCGATGCGGATCGTCGTCGATCGGCTCGACGCCACACCCGGCTTCCGCATCGAGCTGGTCGACCTCATCCAGCTGCGGTACGCCTCGACCGACGTCGGTGACCGGGAGCTGCTCGAAGCCTCCGTCCACGAGCTCCGCCTGCTGGTCGCCATGGAGCTCGACGAGGAGGACCGCGCCCTGGCCGAGGCGGTCATGGGGATGTCCCTGCGGGAGCAGTTCCGCCGGGCCCGCGCCGATGCCGAGGAACCGCCGCCGGAACTGCTCGACGAGGCCCAGCGCTACCTCGACAACAGCCTCGACCTGCCCGGCATGGACGACGGCCTGCGCGTCGAGACGATGCTGGAACTGGCCCGCCTGCGGTCGTTCCGGTCGGTCATGGGCGGCACGCCCTACGTGCTGGACGCCGCCGCCGAGGAGGAAGAGGCGATCCCGCTCTACGAGCAGGTGGCGCCCAACGACCCGAACGCGGCGTTCGAGCTCGCGGAGATGATGATCTCCCGGTTCGCTGCCTCCGGTGACCTGCGGGAACGCAACGGCGCCCTGCGCTGGCTGACCAGGATCGAAGGCGACCCGCGGCTGGAGCAGGACCCGGCGGAGGTCGCGGCGCTGCGCGGGGACCTCCTGCTCGACCGGGCCAGGAAGGCGCGCGACGAGCTGCCGGCGCTGATCGGCTACCTGACCGGGGCCGTCGCCGCCGCGCCGGGGAACGCACAGCTGGCCTCCGAGCTGCTGGAGGCCTACTACCTGCACGACGACGTCGACGGCATGCTCCGCGCCGTCGAGCAGCTGGCCGCCGCCGGCGAGGACGCGCCGGACCCCGTGCTGCTGCTGCCGTACCGGGCGCTCGCCCTCGCGACCAGGGCTCTGCGCGGGCGGGACGACCTGGTGGAGGCCGAGCGCGTGCTCAGGGCCGCTGCCGGCGAACCCACCGTCTCCGGCTGGACGAAGCACCTGGTCATCGGGCTCCTCGCGGTGGTCGAGGTGGTCCGTGCGAATCCCGGTGCGGTGCTGGGCGACATCGCCGACATCGGGATGTCCGACGGGTTCGGCCAGGACGCGGCGACGACGCTGCTGACGTGGCTCGTCGAGCACGGGACGGGCGGTGTGGACCAGCGGTGCGCGATCGCGTTGCTGCGGAGGCTGCTGGCACAGGGGTCGAGCGAGCAGTTGACGGCGTTGACCGCGCTGGACGCCGTGCGCCGGGAGCTGGACCGCACGGACGACGTGGCGGTGGTGCTGCTGTTCCAGCAGGCGGTGGCGGCGTGCAACCTGGCCCTGGACTCCAACGACCAGCGGCGGGTGGAGGCCGTGGTCGGGCTCCTGGACGAGTTCTTCGCGGTCGCGGGGGAGTCGCACCCGCTGCGGTCGACCGCGCTCGGGCTGTACGGCACGACGCTGTCGCACGCCCACCTGGTCGGCTGTGAGGCGACACCGAGCCGTCACGCCGTCGCCGCCCTGACCGCGGCCGTGGCGGACGAGGACCAGGACCCGGACATCAGGGCCAGGTTCCTGGTGATGCTGTCCCAGGCCGAGATCCTGCAGAGCACGCAGGAGCGGGTGGACCTGTACGAGTCCGCCGCCGGGCACTGCCGGCAGGCCATGAACCTGGTCGAACCGGGCACCGAGGAGCACGACCTGGCCTGGCAGGCGTTCGCCGCCGTGCTGCTGACCCGGTTCCAGCAGACCGGGGACCTGCGCGACCGGCAGGCCGGGCTGAGCCACCTGGAGGCGCTGCGTGCCGCACGCGTCGCGAGGGGCGCCGGCGTGTCCGAGATCGACGACATGCGAGACCGGATGAACGTCCTGACCGGCGGAACCGACGGGACCGACGACCTCGCCGCCATCCGGGCGCAGCTCGACCGGCTCGCCCGAGCTGACGAGCACGTGGACGCGGTGGCGCTGGCGGGGGAGAGAGCCGTGCTCGCCCAGCGGCTGCTCAACCTCGGCGCGGGGAAGATCGACCAGGCCGTGCTGGACGAGGCCCTGCAGTTGCTCGTCGACGCGGTGGAGGGGATCGACCGCAGCTCGGCCATGTTCGCCCCGCTCGCCCTGACCTCCGCGCACGGGCGCATGGGGGTGGCACTGCTGCGCCGCGACTGGGCCCTGTTCGACGCCGCCATCGCCGAGCTCGAGGCGCTCAGGGACGACGCGGACGTCCTCGACGTCCACCGCGCCGCCGCCGTGTTCGGCCTGGCGATGTTCTGGCACGGCCGCCACCTGACGACGAGGACCAGCGCGGACCTCGACGAGGCGCTGCGCCGTTACGCGCACGTGGAGCTCGCCCCGATCGGTGGCAGGGACGTCACCGGGGTGCTCGACGGTTTCGCGGACAGCTGCTGGAAGCTCGCCCTGCTGGGCTACGGGGACGACGCCATCGCGATCGGGTTCGACTCCCTGCGGCGGCGGGCGAGCGACGTCCTGCTGCAGAGCGACAGCGGGCACGCCGTGGAACGCGCAGCGGACGCCGCCGCCCGTGCCCGGCGGGTCGCGTTGCGCTGTGCGGACTCCGGCGACTGGGAGCGGGCCGTCGAAGCGGTCGAGTGGGGTCGCGGTCTGGTGCTGCACAGCACGACGGCGTTCTCCGGCATCGGCCCCCGGCTGCGCGCGCTCGGGCACGACGACCTCGCCGCGGACCTCGCCAAGCCGCAGCCGCCGGTGCCGATCGCGTCGATGGAGCTGCAGCCCAGCGACCTGCGCAGGCGTGCGGTGGCGGCGCTGGGCGGCGAGCTGGAGCTGCTCCGGCCGCCGCCGGTGGCCGACGTCGCGAAGGCGTTGCGGGCGCTGGAGGCCGACGTGCTCGTGCACCTCGTGCCGGGACTGGACAAGCACGACGGTCGTGCCCTGGTGACGACGTCGGAGGGCATCGTGCGGGAGGTGCTGCTGCCGCTGCTGCGCGCCGAGGAGGACGGCGAGGTGGGGCGCTATCTCGCGATGGACGACCAGGCGCGGCGGGCGGCACTGCCGTCGTTGTGCGCGTGGGCCTGGCGTGCGGTCGTGGAGCCGCTGCTGCGGGAGATCGGCCGGCACCAGCCCTGGATCGTGCTCGTGCCGACGGGCGTGCTCGGCGTCGTCCCGTGGCACGCGGCAGCGGGATCAGGCCGGACCGCGGTCCGGGAGGCCGGCTTCACCTACGCCACCTCGGCGCGGCAGCTGTGCGACCTGGCGGCACGGCGGCGCCTGCCGTTCGACGCGGACCCGGTGGTCGTGAGCAACCCGGACGGCACGCTGGTCGCGGGCCAGTACGAGGCCCAGTTCCTGCACCGGCTGCACCCCGGAGGCCGGTTCTACGGCCAGCCGGGACCGGGCGTGCCGGTGAGCGGTCCGGGAACGCCCGACGAGGTGCTCGCGGCCTGGGACGGCGGCGTGTCGTTGCTGCACCTGGGCTGCCACGCCCGCGCAGGGACGACTCCCGCCCGGTCCGCGCTCGTGCTCGCCCGCGCCGAGCTGTCGGTCGAACGCGTGCTGCGGCACGCGGTCGGCCGTGACGACGACCGCGCGGGCGGACTGGTGGTGCTGGCGGCGTGCGAGAGCGACCTGACCGCGGGCCTGCACGACGAGGCGCTGACCCTGGCAGCCGCGTACGTGGCGATCGGCGCGGCCGGCGTGGTCGGTACGAGGTGGAAGGTCGACGACATCGAGTCCGCGCTGCTCATGTGCGTGTTTTACGACTTCCTCCGATCGGGCGCCCGCCCGCGGGACGCGCTCAGGTCGGCCCAGCTCTGGGCGTTGGACGAGGACCGGGAGGCGCCGGAGGGGGTCGACACCCTGCTGCGCGGGCGGGCCCGTGACCGCGCGCTCGCCGACCCGGTCAAGTGGGCCGCGTTCGCTCACCACGGCTGGTGAACCAGCTGTGACATGGATCACTTTGTTTCGTGCTTTGTGTGACTTGGGGTGAGATGCGCCGGTCTCCGTTTCCGAACGGGTGGCGTCGGCGAAGTGAGGGTGTTGGTCGTGACGGTGCGGGAGTGGCTGGGGCAGGTGTCCCCGGAACTGGTGGTGGCTGCGCGGGAGGGGGACCGCGCGGCGCTGGACGCGGTGGTCGAGGCCTACCTGCCGCTGGTCTACAACATCGCTGGTCGCGCGCTGTCCTCGGACGCCGACGTCGACGACGTGGTGCAGGAGACGATGGTGCGGGTCATCCGCGGCATCGGCGGCCTGCGTGAGCCGGAGCGGCTGCGGTCGTGGCTGGTGGCGGTGACGGTCAACCAGCTCCGCGAGCACTACCGGCGCCGGGAGACGGCACCCGCGCCGCTGGAGGAGTACGACCGGGCGGACCCGGAGGCGGAGTTCGTCGAGGTGGCGTTGTCCCGGCTGCACCTGCTGGAGCAGCGGCGGGAGGTCGACGAGGCGGCGCGGTGGCTGGACCCGGCCGACCGCGAGCTGCTGGCGGTGTGGGCGCTGGAGCGGTCGGGGCAGCTCAGCCGCGCCGAGGTCGCCGACGCGCTGGACCTCAACGCGCACGCCGTGACGGTGCGGGTGAGCCGGTTGAAGGGCCGGCTGGAGACGATCCGGCTGCTGGTGCGGGCGGTGCAGCACGACCCGCGCTGCGCGGGCCTCGCGCGGGCGGCCGAGGAGTGGAACGGGCAGCCGAACCCGTTGTGGCGCAAGAGGTTGCTGCGGCACGTCGACGAGTGCGGCCGGTGCCGGCGCGGAGTCGCAGACGCCATGCCGGTCGAGCGGATCCTGACGGGCGCGGCCCTGCTGGTGGTTCCGGCGGGCTATCTGCCGCTGCTGCTGGACAACCTCAGCCGACCGGCCGTCGAGCCCGCGGCGCACCTGCTGGAGATGACCGTGCTGCAACGGATCGGTGGTTTCCTCTCGGCCAAACCCGCCCTCACCGTCGCGGCCGCCGTGGTGGTCTGCGCCGCGGCCGGCGTCACGGGCGCCTGGGTCTTCACACCCGGCAACCCACCCGCGCCACCGGCGGCACAGGCCCCGGCCGCGCTGACGCCTGCGGTGACGACGTCCGAGGTCCCTCTCGGCACTTCAGCGGCTCCCAGCACCTCTGCGGCTCCCAGCGGCTCCGCCACGCCGACCAGCTCCGCCGCCCCGACCACGACGTCCGCCGCCCCACCTCCGCCACCCCCGCCTCCCGCAACCCCGGCCGAACGCGTGCTCGCCCACCTCAACGCCGCACGGGCGGAGGAGGGCCTGCCGCCGTTGACGATGGACCCCGCGCTGGTCACGGCAGGCGAACGGCACAACCAGGCGATGATCGCGGGCTGCGGGCTCTCACACCGCTGCTCCGGCGAGGCCGACCTGGGCGACCGCATCACCGCGGCGGGCGCGCGGTGGAGCTCGGTCGGCGAGAACGTCGGCATGGGCGGCCCGGTCGCGAACGCCGCCGACCCGATCGCGGCCATGGCCATCAAGCTCAACCAGGGCATGATCGACGAGAAGCCGCCGAACGACGGCCACCGCAAGAACATCCTGAGCCGCTCGTTCACCCGCGTCGGCATCGTGGTCACCCGCGACGCCAAGGGGACGGTGTGGATGACCCAGGACTTCGCCGGCTGAGGTCCTGGGCCAGGCATCTCGTCGACTACGGCGATCGCGGTCTGCACCTGCACAGCGGAGCGGATGCCCTGCGGCGCCGCGGTTCCCGACTTGACCGGCGCGCCAGTCGGGGACTGGACCGGGGCTGGTTCTTCCAGTAACAGATGTGCGCTCAAGGGCGAACTAGACCAGGTGGCCGCCCGGAAGAGGATCTACCTGAGCTACACCAAGGCCGACGGTGAGGAAACGGTCGAGCTGGTGCGCCGAGAGCTGGCCGCGGCGGGACACACCGCGGTCGGCGACTGGGAGCTGAAGCCGGGTGACCAGTGGGCACACGAGCTGGACATCAAGCTGCAAGAGGCCGACGGCGCGATCATCATCGTCGGCTCTGTCTCGCTCATGTCCAATTCCTACGTAGCCAGGGTGGAAGCGCCTTCACTGATTGCGCGCAAGCGGCGCCAGGCAGACTTCCGTCTGGTCGTGCTGCTGCTGCCAGGTCTCACCACAGGAGAGCTTGACGGCGGTCCGCTCGGGGAACTGCTTGACACGTACATCTCCCAAGCCCCCACGATCGAGGCGCGGGTCGCGGAGGTCGTGGCGGCCTTCGGTTCCGAGCCCTCGGAGGTGGCGGCGACTGCTCCGGCGGACCGCGTCGTGTTCACGACCGTCCGCCGTTTCGACCTCGGTGCCGAGGTGTCCGCCGTCGCCACCGGCTCGCAACGCGGGTTCGAGGCGCTCGTGGTGGGCACCGAGTCCTCGCGGGTGCGCATCGGCCGTCTGGGCGTTGAGCTGGAAGTGCCCTTCTCCACGACCGAGTGGGACGAGGGGCCGATCTGGGGTCTGGCAGTCGGCGACTCCTACGTGGTGCGGGTGGGAGAAGACCCGGCGGTCCGGGTCGAGAACGGCAGCGAGCACTTCCGGTTGACCGGTCACACCAAACCGGTGAACTCGGTTGCGATCGGGATTGTCGGCGGGCGCACCATCGCCGTCAGCGCTGGGGACGACAAGCTGCTCCGCGTCTGGGACCTCGTCGACGCCGTTGAGCTGGCCGAGTTGGCGGGGCACGAGCACTGGGTCAACGGAGTCGCCCTCGGCACCGTGGACGGGGTGCCCGTGGCGGTCAGCGGGAGCACGGACTGCACGGTCCGGGTGTGGAGCCTGGAGACCCTTGAGCAGTCGATGGTGCTGGAGGGACACGAGCAGCCTGTCAGCTCGGTCGCCTTCGGTCAGGCGGCCGGTCGCGCGATCGCGGTCAGCGGCTGCCTGGACGGCTCGGTACGGGTCTGGGATCTCGCCACCGGCGAGCAGCTCGCCGTGTTCACCGGGCACACAGGCGGAGTCTGGTGCGTGGCGGTGCTGGCCGTGGACGACCGTGCCGTGGTTGTGAGCGGCGGGAACGACCACACGCTCCGCGCATGGGACCTGGCTGCCGGAGCGATCGGCGAGCCGCTGAAGGGACACACCGGTCCGGTGCGGGCACTCGCCGTCGCCGATCTCGACGGCATGCCCGCCGTCGTCAGCGGTAGCGACGACGGCACGGTCCGGGTGTGGGCGGCGGTGCGCGGCGACCAGGTCGAGTGGCAGTCGGACTCCACCTCCAGCGCCGACTTCCTGAAGCGCAGGCCGCTGGCGATCGTGCTGGCGCAGCGGTTGGAGCGGCACCACCAGAAGGAGCCGGGGTCGTCGTTCCTCGTCCACGTCGACGGCCCGTGGGGTGTCGGCAAGAGCACGCTGATCGACTACGTGAAGGCCGAGCTGGAACAGCGGAGCTGGGTCACCGTCGAGTTCGACGCGTGGCGGGAGGCCGGTGTCGGACCGCCGTGGTGGGCGTTGCTGGTGGCCCTGCGGTCCGGGATCTGCCGCAGCAAGGGCTTCTTCGGCCGGAGCTGGCTGCGGATCACCGAGACAGGAACGCGGTTGCGCAGGTCCGGCGCGTCCTTCGTCCTGGCGGCAGGCCTGCTCATCGCGGTGTCGGTGGCCTTGTTCCTGCTGCTGAAGCCCACGCAGCTGGACGCCAAGTCGTTCGGCGAGCTCGCCAAGATGGTCACCGCCGTGCTGGCCGCGCTCAGCACGCTCGGCGGCGGTGCGTTCGTGGCGGCGCGGTTGCTGCTGTGGGACTCGGCCTCAGGGGCGCGGCTGTTCGAGCAGTCGAACGCGAACCCGATGCAGGACGTCGCCCGGCACTTCCACTGGTTGATGAAGAAGGCGAAGGCGCCGGTGGTGTTCTTCATCGACGACCTCGACCGGTGCCCGCAGGAGTACGTCGTCGCGTTGCTGGACGCAGTGCAGACGATCGTGCGCAGCAAGAAGGGTGTGACGACAGACGCGGCAGCATCGTTCGTGGTCGCGGCGGACGGGGCGTGGCTGCGGGCGAGCTACGAGATCGAGTACGAGAAGTTCGTGCCGACGATCGCCGAACCCGGCCGGCCGCTGGGGTACCTGTTCCTGGACAAGCTGTTCCAGATGCACGTGCCGGTGCCCACGATCGACCCGCCGAAGCAGCGCACGTTCCTCGGACACCTGCTGGGATTGCGCTCGGCCGAGCACACGGCGGCCGAGGAAAGGGCGGTGCGGGAGCGGCTGCGCAGCAGCACGTCCGAGGCGCACGTCCTGCGGACGTTGCAGCAAGCGAGTACGGAGGTGCGTGACCGGGTCGCCTCGGAGGCGGTGGCGAAGCTGTCGGCGCCCGAGGTGGTCGCGGCCACGGAGCACCAGCTCCAGAGGTTCGGGCCGTTGCTGAGCCCCAACCCGCGCAGCATGAAGCTGTTCCTGAACGCCTACTCGGTGCTGCGGACGGTCCGCACCCTCGAAGGCAACCCGGTGCCGGTCGAGACGCTCGCGCTCTGGACCGTGGTCGACACCCGGTGGCCTCGGCTCGCCGACCACCTCCGCGTGCGACCGGAGCACGTGCGGCTCGTCGGCGGGGCGGTGGACGACCTCGATGACGTGCCCGAGGACCTCCGGTCGCTGTTCGGGGACCCGGCGGTGCTCGCGCTGACCACGTTCCAGTCCGGGCTGACCGCGGCCGCGATCCGCAGTTGCTGCGGCGGTGCCACCACGTAGGCGCGTTGCCGGGAGCGAAACCGGTCGTGGTCTGAGCCGGTGGGCCGAGTTCCGGCAACCGTCAAGATCCTTCGACGGTACCGCCGCCCGTTCCCGCATCGGTGAGATTCCGGTGTGCCCGGTCACCCCTGCTCGGCCGGGCTCGCACCGGAGGAACCCATGCGAACCCTTGTCCCCGCCGTGCTGGCAGCGCTGCTGTCGGCCGGCGTACCCGTGAGCGTCGCCGCCGCCCCTGTCGCGGCCGACATCACCGAGACCGTCTACGTCGAGTCGTCAGTGGACAGTGACGGCGACGGTGTGCGCGACCGCATCGCCGCCGACGTCAAGCGCCCCGGCCAGGCGGGCAAGGTCCCGGTGGTCATGGAGGCCAGCCCCTACTACGGGCTCGGCACGACCGCCGCGGCCGGCGTGCCGCGCGGGTTCGGGCGGTGGTACGACGAGTACTTCGTGCCGCGCGGTTACGCCGTGGTCGAGGTGGAGATGCAAGGCACCTCGCGCTCGACCGGCTGCCCGACCACCGGCGGGCCGGAGGACACCGCCAGCGTGCGTGCCGTCGTCGACTGGCTGAACGGCCGCGCCACCGCGCGGTACGCCGACGGCCGTGCCGCCGTCGCGTCGTGGAGCACCGGCAACGTCGGCATGCTCGGCGTCTCCTACAACGGCACGCTGCCCAACGCCGCCGCGGCCGCGAACATCCCCGGCGTCAAGACGATCGTGCCCATCGCCGCGATCTCCAGCTGGTACGAGTACGCGCGTGACCAGGGCATCGGCTACCGCGGTTACACCAGCGACTACCCGACCGTGCTCGCCAACTACGTGATCAGCTCCGCGCAGAAGGCGAAGTGCCGCGCGGTGCTCGACGCCATGGCCCGCAACGACGGCGACGAGTCCTACGACTACACCTCGTTCTGGCGCACCCGCGACTACCGGCCCTCGGCCGGCAACGTGAGCGCGTCCGTGTTCGTCGTGCACGGCCAGGCCGACTGGAACGTCAAGCCCTCCCAGTTCGGCCGCTGGTGGGACGCGCTCGCCGCACAGGGCGTGCCCCGCAAGCTGTGGCTGCACCGCGGCGGCCACCTCGACCCGATCTCGTTCCGCCAGGCCGAGTGGCAGCGGGTCATGGGCCTGTGGATGGACCACTGGCTCAAGGGGATCGACAACGGCATCATGAGCGAGCCGATGGCCGACATCCAGCGCCCTGACGGCTCCTGGGAGCAGCACGCGTCCTGGCCTCAGCCCGGCACGGCGACCACCACCCTCCACCTCGGCCCCGCGGCCGGCGGCTTCACCGGCTCGCTGACCGCGTCGCCGACCGGCACCGGCCAGACCCAGCGCCTCGCGGACAACACCAACCTCAGCGAGTCCGCCATGATGGCCAACCCCGAGGTCGCCGACACCCGCCGCCTCGCCTACGTCACCGCACCCCTGACCCGCGAGGCCCGGCTCTCCGGCGAGGTCCAGGTGACCGCCCGCATCGCGGCCAACCGCACCTCCACCCCGCTCACGGCACTGCTCGTCGACTACGGCCCGGCCACCCAGGCCGTCCTCACCGAACGCACCCCGCTGCAGCTGTCGACCGAGAAGTGCTCCCGCGACGACCTGCGCAACCGCACCGGCTGCGCCCAGCCGCCGGTCGTGTCGACCCAGGCGGTCTCCGCGACCATGCTCACCAAGGGCGCCATCGACACGAAGAACCGCAACTCGCTGGAGACCGCGACCCCGTTGCCGACCGGCACCGCCGTCGACGTGACGTGGAAGCTGCACGCCCGCGACGCGGTCATCCCGGCCGGGCACCGGATCGGGATCGTGCTCGTGACCAACCACAGCGGCTACATCGGCACGGACACCGGGTCGAGCGGCATCTCGATCGCCGTGTCGCTCGGTGTCAGCAAGGTCGTGCTGCCCGTGGTGGGCGGCACGATCAGCACCTGACCGGCTGAACCGTTGCCCGTCCCGGCCGCCCTGAGCGGTGGGGACGGGCAACGCTCGTTTCAGGGCACCAACAGCGCCTCCAGTGCCAACGCCGTGTCCGGGTGCTTGGCCAGCAGGGCCACGCCGGACGGGGCGGCCGCCTGCCAGGAGCCCGTGCAGCCCAGCACGTCCGCCACCGCGTCGCAGGTCGCCGGGTGGGCGGCCAGCAGCGCCACGCCCCGGGGTGCGGACGTGCGCCGGGGCGCGGCGGGGGTCGGCTCGGCGAGCCAGGGCGGGGTCCAGGCGTCGAGGGCCGGGAGGCGGGCCGGGAAGAGGCGGGCGGCCTCGCGGATCAGGGTCGGGACGTGCTGCGCGCCCTTGGTGCGCAGGGTGGTGATGAGGCTGGGCAGCCACGGCAGGAGCAGGTGGTCGGGGAGGTGGGCGAAGGCGGTGGAGATGGTCTCCACCACGAAGTCCACCAGCGACGGGGCCGGTTCCAGGGCGTGGACGAAGCCGCTGAGGTAGCGGGGGTAGCTCGGCAGGGTCAGCGGGTTGGTGAGCAGGTCGTGGCACCGGGTGCGGAGGTCGGCGCGGGTCAGGCGGCCCAGCTGGACCTGGGCGGCCCACAGCAGTGCGACCTTGGCGGGTTCCTCCGGGTGGGACTGGGCGACGGCCAGCTCCAGCTGGGTGCGGTCGCAGCCCAGCGACAGCGCCAGCGACTCCATGCTGAACAGGAAGCCCAGGGTGGCGGCGACCTGGTCGACGGTGGCGTCCTCCTCGGTGAACGCGGTCGGCAGCAGCGTGCAGTAGTGGGCGTAGCCGGTGCGGACGAACGACTCGATCCACGGCGGCAGGGCCGGGTCGTTGGTGCGGTAGTAGGCGAGCAGGCGGCGGGCGCGGCGCAGGACCTCGGGGGCGCTGTCGACCGTGCGCTCGCCGGCCAGGACCTCCAGGGCACGGGTGCCCAGCTCGGCGGCCAGGCGCGGGCTGTGCAGGTAGCGGATGGCGTCCTCGACGGCTTCGAGGACGCGGGCCGTCGTGGCCTGCGGGTCGTGGGCGGCGCGGCGCAGGCGTTGCTCCACCACCTGTTCGACGCTCACGCCCTCGTAGCCGAGCTCGATCAGCGAGCGCTGGTGGGTGCCGAGGGCGAGGTCCCAGGACTCCTGGATCGGGCGTTCACCGAGGCTGCGCTCGCCCATGATCGGGCGGGCGGCGCCGTGCGGCATCAGGTAGCGCAGCATCCACAGCAGATCGGAGCACGCTTCGAGCTCCGGCCGGCCGGCGATGTCGAGCAGGGCCCGCTGCACGCCGCGCTGACCCAGCTTGAGGTCGAGCGGCGCGAGCCGGTCGTGCACGTCGCGGGCCAGCGGCGGCAGCGCGTCGTAGCCGACCTGGCCGATCCGGTCGCCGCCCATCATGATCTCGACGATGCGGCGCACGTCGCGGCGGCCGGGCACGACGTCCTTCTCGATGCACGTGACCGCCGCGTCCTGGAAGTCGTACGGCGTGGGCCGGGCCCGGTCGCGCATCCCGGCCAGCAGGATCGACGTCTCGAACACGGCGATCGCGTCGGCGGTGGAGGACAGGTAGCCGTTGCGGCGGGCCGCGCGGACCACCTCCACCGACCAGCCCAGCAGCTCGGCCTCGTCCAGCCGGTCGAGGACCGGCGGGCGCTGCAGGAAGCCGGAGAGCTGGTCGGCCGCCGCCAGCTCGGCCACCGGCTCCGGCAGCGGTTTCCTCGGCTTCTTCGCGCCGGCCTGACCCTCCAGCGCGAACGGCTTCACCTTGGTGCGCTTGAGGTTCTTCGCCCACTCGGTGGCCGCGATCGACACCGAGCCCGACGCGAGGCCGAACTGCGCCTCGATCGCGGCGTGGCTGGACGGGATCAGGCCGTACTGCCACCTGCTCGCGCTGCGCGGGCTGATCTCGAAGTCGCCGGAGCCCTCGACGCCGAACTCCGCGACGTGGCTCGCCGCGTGGAAGGCACCGCAGACGTACAGGCAGTCTGCCGGGTCCGCGCCGCTGGCGGCCAGGTGCTCGCGCATCCGGGTCCACATGTAGCGCTCGCGGTCCTCGTCCACGGTGACCCGGTGCGGGTCGCCGGGTGCGAGTCGCCGGAAGAGGCTGCCGATCAGGAACATCACCTGGCGGTAGGTGTCGTGGTCGCTGCCGCCCAGCGGCTGCTCGACGTACTGGTGCCACCACTCCGACCAGTGCCGCACCTTGCCGTGGTGCAGCAGGTGCTCCTCCAGCTCGGCGAACCGCGGGCGCAGGTCGCCGATCTCCACGCCCACGGCGTCGCCGTGCAGCGCTTCCTCGTCGGCCGGCCCCGCTTCCGGTGCCTGCCACTGGAACACGTGGTCGGACGACCGGTCGACCAGCACCAGCTCGACGCCGGGGGTGTCGAGCGCGTACGAGATCGCCTGGTACTCCGCGGACGCCTCGGTGATCGGCGCGACCACCGACAGCGGTGCCCACTCCGCCGGGAAGCCCTCGACCTCGCTCGCGAACGCCTGCACCGCGACGGGCAGGCGGCAGTTGCGCAGCTCCGTCAGCAACGGCGCCATGTCCTCGCACAGCTCCAGGTACACGACCTTCGGCTGCTTCTCCCGCAGCCGCCGCGCCATCGCCACGGCCGAGGCGGGGGAGTGGTGGCACACCGGGAAGATCTCCAGCGGCTCCCGCACGGCGCGGTCGACGTCGTCGACCATGCCGCGCAGGATGCCCTCCAACGCGCCGGGCCCGTCGGCGAACTCCGTCGCCGCCTCGTGCAGCTGCGTGCGCAGCGCTTCGAAGATGCCGGCGGTGGCGCTCTTTGCGGGCGCGCTGGTCGTGGAGGGGCTCGCGGACGTGCGGGCCGCTCTGGCGGTGGCCGGGGCATTGTCCGCAGTTGGGCTGGTGAGCGTGCGCTCCGCCCTGTCGGTGGCCAGCGCGTTGTCCGCTGTGGGGCTGGCGGATGTGCAGGCCGCTCCGGCGGTGGCCGAGGCGTTGTCCGCGGTGGGGTTGGCGGACGTGCGGGCCGCTCCGGCGGTAGTCGGGGCGTTGTCCGCGGTGGGGCTGGTGGGCGTGCGCTCCGCGGTAGTGCTGACGGGTGCGTGGTCCTCCGGGCTGCCGCTCGCCGGTGCGGGGCGGGGGAGAGCGCTGGCCGTGGCGGAACCAGTGGGCGCGCTGTCCGTTGCAAGGCCCGCGGGCGGAGTGTCCGGCGCGGGCGTGGGGGCGCCGCTCACGAGAGCGTGGCGATCGTGTCGCGGCCGCCGGTCAGGAACTCGGGCCAGTGCCCGCCCTCGTCCTTGCTGCGCGGCTCGACGACACCGTGCAGGTACTTGTTCATGATCGCCAGGTCCTCCGGTGCCCGCCGGGAGAGCGAGCCGACCAGCGACGCCCCCAGCGTGTGCGCGGTGAGCGCGCGCTCGCCGAAGAAGTTGCTGTGCAGGATCGCGTCTTCCAGCACACCGATCTGCTCGGCGGTGGACAGGGCGGACTCGAGTTTCTCGTCCTCGCTGGCGGCCGAGGCGGAGGCGGCGCGCAGGTCGGCGAAGCTGCGCAGCAGCACGTCGAGCAGCGTGGGCGGCACGTCCAGCTCGATCTGGTGGCGGCGCAGCAGCTCCTCTGTGCGGAAGCGGACGATCTCGGTCTCGCTCTTCTTGTTCGTCACCACCGGGATGCGCACGAAGTTGAACCGGCGCTTCAACGCCGACGACAGGTCGTTGACGCCCCGGTCGCGGCTGTTCGCGGTGGCGATGATCGAGAAGCCGGGCTTGGCGAACACGATGTTCTCGCCGCCGGCGCTGTCGAGCTCCGGCACCGAGATGTACTTCTCCGACAGGATCGAGATGAGGGCGTCCTGCACGTCGCTGGTCGAGCGGGTGAGCTCCTCGAACCGGCCGATCGTGCCGGTCTCCATCGCCGTCATGATCGGCGACGGGATCATCGACTGCCGCGACTGCCCCTTCGCGATCACCATCGACACGTTCCACGAGTACTTGATGTGGTCCTCGGTCGTGCCCGCCGTGCCCTGCACGACCTGGGTGGAGTTGCGCGAGATCGCGGCGGCCAGCAGCTCGGCCAGCCAGCTCTTGCCGGTGCCGGGGTCGCCGATCAGCAGCAGACCGCGGTCGGAGGCGAGCGTGACGATGGCCCGCTCGACGATGCTGCGGTCGCCGAACCACTTCTGGGCCACCTCGCGGTCGAGGCCGTCGGACCGCTCGGCACCGAGCACGAACAGCCGGATCATCTTGGGCGACAACCGCCACGCGAACGGCTTGGGGTTCGCGTCGATCGACTCGAGCCAGTCGAGCTCCTCGGCGTACTTGATCTCGGCGGGGGCGCGCAACAGGTCGGACATGGTGATGTGGTGCCTTTCAGAAGGTCAGGAAGGTCTTGAGTTCGTGGACGAGCTTGCGGACGTGGCCCGAGATCACCGGGGTGCCGAGGTCCTTGAAGCGTTCGCGGAACCACGGGTTCACGCTGCCGCGGCCGGAGCTCGTGACGGAGCCGACCGGGATGAACTTCGCGCCGGAGCGGTGGATGGCCGCCATGTTGTCGAAGAGCTGCTCGATGCGGGTCTCGTAGAAGTCGGAGATCCAGACCACCACGGTGTTCGCCGGCTCGGCGATCTTCGCCTGCGCCAGCGCCATGGCGACCATGCCGTCGTTGCCGCCGCCCAGGTTCGTGCGCAGCAGCGTCTCGAACGGGTCACCCACCCACGGCGTGAGGTCCAGCGCCTGGGTGTCGTACGCGATGAGGTGCACGTCCACCTTGGGCAGCCCGGCGAAGATCGACGCCAGGATCGCGCAGTTGACCATGGAGTCGACCATCGAACCGGACTGGTCGACCACCGCGATCAACCGCTGCGGCGTGGTCTTGCGCGCCGTCTGCCGGTAGTAGAGGCGGTCGACGTAGAGCCGTTCCTCCTCCGGGCTCCAGTTCGTCAGGTTCTTCCAGATGGTGCGGTCGAGGTCGAGGTTGCGGAACACCCGCTTGGGCGGCACCGACCGGTCGATCCTGCCGACCGAGGCCTTCTCGACCTCGGTGCGCAGCACCTCGGCGACCTCGTCGACGTACCGGCGGATCAGCGACTTGGCGTTGGCCAGCGCGACCCCGGACAGGTTGTTCTTGTCCCGCAGCAGCTGCTCGATCAGCGACATGCTCGGCGTCAGCTGGGCGGCCAGCGCCGGGTCGGCGAGCACCTCGCGCAGGTGCATGCGCTTCACCAGGTCCGCTTCGAGCGCACCCAGCTCGGGCCCGATGCCGGGCAGCAGCGCGCTCAGGTCCGGTGTCGGCGCGCCGCCGCTGGTGCCGTGGCCGCTGCGGCCACCGCGCAGCTCACCAGGCCGGCAGCCCAGAGCGCGTTCCAGCCAGCCGGCGTCGGACTGCCAGCGGGCCAGTTGCCCCGCCGTGACCGTGCCGGAGCCGGTGCCGAAGACGTTCAGCAGCACCTTCGACACCAGGGCCGCGCGGCGCACCTCGGCCGCGGAGTCCCTTTCCTCGTCGGGGGAGCGGGCCATCAGCCCGTCGAACTCCGCCTCCAGGCCGGGGTGGCGCTGCACCACGTTGTCGACACCGGTGTGCGGGTCCAGCAGTGCGGGCGGCAGGCCGACGTCCTGCAGCACGGCGAGGCTCGCGGCCTCCAGCGAGGACTGCTCCTCGTGGTCGAACAGGCGCGACAGCAACCGCCAGTACAGAACCTGCCTGCGGTTCTCGTCGTTCGCCGACGTGGTCTCGTCGGTCATTTGCGCAGCAGCCTTCCAGCGCGCTCGCGCAACACGGCCACGGCGTCCGTGGCGGCCTTCTCCGCCTTGACCCCGGCCTTGTCGGTGCCCGCGCCACCGGCCCACGCACCCGCGTGCAGCGCCACGGACTTCTTGCGCGCCACCGTGAGCACGGCCAGCGGCTGCACGCGGAACGCCCCGTCGTCCCAGCGCACCAGGCCGATGCACTCAGCGGAGGCGGCCACCGCCTCCGGCGTCAGCGGCCCGGCCGCCGGGATGCGGTCGGCGTCCACCGCGACCTGCTGCCCGGACACGACGAACGCCAACGGGTCGGGCTCCACGCCGTACCCCTCCAGGAACACCGGCGCGGCGATGCGGGCCGGGTGCCGGTCCAGCGCCGCCGTCGGCAGCGCGGCCGCGGTCGGCAGGACCACCCGCGCGGTCGTGAACGGGTCTGCGGCCTCGGCCGGCCGTGCGCACGACTCGACCCACAGCAGGTCGCCCTCACCGGTCATCGGCATGTCGGTCAGCTCCACCGCCCTGCCCTCGCTCACGGCGTTCAGCAGGCTCAGGTGGGGCCGCAGCAGCTGCCAGATCCCCGCGCCCACCACGGTGTCCGGCTTCGGCGCGGACACGCTGGCCCGCACCAACACCGGCGCGCCGCCGTCCGCGGGCTCCAGCACCGCGTGCACCTGCGCCTGCGCGGCCGTGGCGTGCTCCTGCAGGTCCACCCCGAGCGGCAACAGACGGCCGCTCACCGTCGTCGTCCCCGTCCGCAGCGCGCCGGGCAACGTCAGCAGCATCGCCCGCGACCACAGGTCCCCCCAGCGCCGCGCGGGAACCCGCTCCAGCGCCGAGCCGGGGCAGGACGCCGCCAGCTCCGCCGCGAACCCGTCCAGCAGCGCGGCCAGCCTGCGCAGCTCCGGCACCGGCAGCAACGCCGACACCACCGGCGCGGCACCGGCGACGAGGTCGTGGTCGATGCCCTGCCACCCGGCCCGCGCGAGGTCGGACAGCCAGGACCGCGCCGCCAGCAACAGGTTCACCGGCACCTCGGCGGTGCCCGCGGGAACCAGCTCCTCCGCACGAGCCCGCCCGGTCGCCTGGTCGAGCCGCTGCGCCACCGCGTCGTGCACCGAGCCGAACAGCGCAACCCGTGCCGCGGCAAGGGACACGAAGTGGTCCTCGCCCGCCGCACCGGCCGCGACCTTCTCGGCCGCCTCCGCCACCCGCTCCGCCAGCGGCGACCCCGCCACGGCCTCGGCCAGCGCGGTCACCCCGGCCACCTGGGCGGCCTGCGGGCGCAGCAACCCCGCCGCCAGCGCCTGGTCGGCACCGGCCACGGCCGCCAGCGCCTCGTCGAGGCCCTCGACCTCGTCCGCCAACAGGTCGGCGCGCATCACACCACCGCCCTGGTCGGCGGGAACCACTGCATCTCCGGCAACGGCGCCGTCGTCGGCGACAGCTCCAAATAGGCCAGATGACGCAGGAACCGGCTGAACACCTGGGCCGCCGCGGCACTGTCCCCCTGGGACGGTCCGGCCGCCCGCATGTTCGCGGCGATCTGGTGGCCGTCCTCGCCCTCGACGCGCAGGTACCGCGCGACCCGCTCGGCTCCGTACTGCAGCACGGCCTCGCCGATCAGCCCGAGGACGTGGTTGCAGAACCCGCCCCGCGCCCCACCACACGGCCGATTGTTGTTGGTGCTGCAGGAGAAGTCGTACGAGCCGGCCGCGACCGACGACACGTACACCCGCTCGACGTCCGAGCCGCTGGAGACCACGCCCTGCAGCCGCCCGTCCGCCAGTTCGACGAACGGGACCTTGGCCAGCTTGCGCGGCCGCGCGGGCCACAGCACCCGCGCCGTGCTCGAACTTTCCCAACCTGACAACGCGTCATCTCCTCACCCCGGGGCCCGATCCGACCGGTCCGGCCCGACAGGGGAGACGTTAGCGACGACCACTGACAATTTCTGACGATCACCACAACCCTGCAGGTGGTGAGCACATCACCACGCTGGGTGGGCGATCGGGGAGGGGCTCAGCGGCACCAGGACTGGACGGTTTCGGCGAAGTCCGGGAACTCCGCCCGCGCCGCCGCCAGCACCTCGGCGGGCGTGCGCGGTGCGGTGCCGGAGTGCTGTTCGGCCACCGCGCGCAGCTCCGGGTGCGGCACGCCGGTGTCCGTGCCGAACTCGACCGCCTCCTGCGGTCCGACGCCGCCGGCCAGCAGCCACAGGAACGAGCCCAGGTCCGTGGCGACCACGCCGACCTCGCCCTCGGAACCGAAGAACGCCACCGGTTGCTCGGTCAGCGGTCGGCCGGGTCGCACGAGCCAGCTGGTGACCAGGCCGCCGGTGCCGTCCTGCGCGAACACCCGGAATGCGGCGCCGTCGAGCTCGTCGTTGCCCGTCCAGGCGCGGATCCAGTCGGTGGTCTCGTCGGCGGGGTCGAACTCGTCGTAGGGCTCGTAGTCGATGTTCGTCGGCGCCGGCTCCTCGTCGTGGCTCCAGGGGAACTCGATGCCCGACAGGGCGACGAGGGCGGGCGGGAACGTTCTGCCGGTGATCTCCACGCGCGCACGGTACTTCTTCAGGCCGCACCGGCCAGCACGGCCCTGATCGCGTCGCACAGCAGGTCGTCGTCGCGGATGCCGCACCGCCGGTCGGGCCGTCCCGGCCGGGTGTCCTGCTCCAGCAGCTCGCGCAGCACCGGCACCGCGGGCTCCGCGAGCGGACCGAGTTCGGCCAGCCGGCCGATGCACTCGATCAGGTACCGGCCGAACGGTCCGCCGGTGGTGAGCGCCCGCCACACCGCCATGGCCGCGCCGGTGGCGTCGGCCGGGTCGCCGGTGATGCGCCACAGGGTGCGCAGCCGGCGTGCGTCGTCCCATCCGGAGGTGCGGGTGGTGCGCAGCACGGCGGCCAGATCGGCTGCCGCGGGGCCGAGCTCCGCCAGGACGTCGAGGTGCCGGACGAGTGTGGGGTCGTCGGCGCGGAGGCGGTCGAGGAGGAGCTCGGTGTCGCCGGTCGCGCGCCAGTACCGCACGGCCGACCTGACCGGCGCGTCTGGTTCGGGCCGTTCGCAGATGTCGCTCAGCTCGAACGAGACCAGCGCGTCGAGAGCCCACTCCTCGACGTCCGTGCCGATTTGGGCGGTGACCTCCGGTGCCGCCTCCACGGCGTCGGGGCCCCAGTGTGCGAGCACGAGGAGGTAGTCGCGCCGTTCCGCGAAGTCGTCTGCCTCGGCAAGGCGGCGGCGCAGCAGCGGCAGCAGCGTCGCGGCGAAGGGCCGCAGCGGGCGCAACAACCGGCGGAGGTCGTGGTCCACCGGGCCGTGGTCGAGCAGATCTGCCACCAGGGCAACGGATTCCGGCGCTCCGGCCAGCGCCAGCACGGCCGCCTTGCGCACCGCGGGCACCTCGTCCCGGGCCGCGGCGACGAGGTCTGGATGCCACGGTTCGGCGGCGCGGCCGGTGGCGCCGAGCACCTCGGCTGCCTGCTCGCGTCGAGCCGGGTCCGGATCGGACAGCCGTTCCGCGACGAGCGGCAGCAGGGTGGCGGCCGGGGAGCGCCAGCGGCTCAGCACGTCCCAGGCCGCGGTCAAAGCCTGCTCGTGGCCGAGGCGCAGCAGTGCCGCGGCCAGACGGGTCCGGCCGTCCCGGTCGTCGTCGAGCACGTCGGCGGTCCACCGCACCAGCCGGGCGATCGGTCGGCGCGCGGCCCAAACGTGGTGCCACAGCAAGGGATCGGCCGTCGGCAGGTAGGCGATGGCCTCATCGACGTGCCGTGGGTCGCGTCCGCCGAGACCGGACCTGCGGTGGGCCATCGCACCGGCGAAGCGGTGCACCGCGTCGGGGTGCGAGCGGAGGTCCGAGAGCCAGTCGACGACCGGCGCCGGCCACTCGGTGGCCATGTCGCGCAACAACTCCGCTGCCGCGCACACGAACCCGACCCGAGCGGCCTCGTCGGTGTCGCGGTGCCAGCCGTTCACCAGCGCGGGCAGCACCAGGCAGGCGTGCTCGTGCGCCTGGGCGAGGGGGAACGCGACCCGCCGGCGGACCACCGGGTCGGGGTCGGTGATCAGGTCGAGCAACCGCGGGACGGCCGCCGCCCACGCCGCTGGCCAGGTCGGTGTGACGTACCGGGGTTCCGCCGTCCGCCCGGCCTCCGCCAACCGGCCGACGAGGTCGACCACGGCGGCACGGTGCCCGACCGCCGGATCGGCGGCACAGCGCAGAAGTGCCGGCAGCACCGGGGGCGCGGCGGACAGGACGCAGCCGCCCTGGTGGGAGATCCTGTTGTCCAGCTCGCCGAACGCGCGGGCGTCGGTGGCGGCGGCGCGCAGCAGGGCGGGAACGTCCTCCGCGGTGCCGTAGTGGTGGTGCAGCCGGTCCCACGCGACGGCGGGAACGAGGTCCTGGGACATCCAGGCGACTTCTTTTCGGATCAGAACCGACGAGGTGCCCGAACCCTACGTCATCGCCAGTACGCCGCGCAGGTGTTCAGGACGTGCTGACAGCCGCGTTCCGCCGAAGCGGGCCGCGGTAGGTCACGGCGAGCACCCCGAGCGCGCCCGCCCACGCCGCGAGGGTCGCGCCCCAGCTCGGCTGCCAGCCGACCTCGCCGAGCCGCAACGCCCAGCTGGTGCCGAAGAGCAGGAGCACGAAGGCGATCCCGACGTCGCGCGCGGACGTGTGCTCGGCCGGCTCGGCGAAGATCCGGTCGAGCCACTGGGCGGCGGCGACGGCGATGCCGAGCAGCAGACCGGCGGTGATCAGGTGCCACGCGATCGCGGCTGCGGTGGTGCTGCCGCTCAGGACGTGCAGCAGGTCGAGGCAGGCCGCCACCACGAGCAGGACCAGTGGCAGCGCGGCCATCCGGCGCAGGGGCCTGGACGAGGGCATGGTCGGAACTTCCTTTCCCGGGGACGCGTCTGTACCCCGGAGAAGGCCGGTTAAACCTGGTTCGGTCAGCCCAGTGCGGGTGAGGCCAGTGCGGCGGACCGCTGCAGCACCCCGTGGCCGCCCACCCAGCCGGCCACCGCGACGGCGCGCAGCCCTGCGTCGCCCTCGCTGAGCTGGCCGTGCGGGCCGAGGACGTCGGCGGGCGCGTCACCCTCGTGCCAGCGCACCGGCACCCGGTCGTGGCTCTGCAGCAGACCGGCGAGACCGCTGGTGAGCTTGGCCCGGCCGATGTGCACCCAGCGGCTGGGGAACACGTCGAGCACCTCGGCGAGCGACCTGCCGATCTTGGGCACGATCGTCACGCCGTTGGCCAGCGCGTACTCCACGAGCTCGCGCAGCTCGTGCTGGTCGCCGTCCGGGCGCAGGTGCAGGACGTTGAGCTTGTAGGCGGCCATCCGGTCGATGGTCGCGCGCATCTCGGCGGCCGGCAGCAGCGGGCTGGTCACACCGCGCCACGCGAACGCGGGGGAGTCCTGCACGTCGGCGGCGCGCACGGTGCCGTCCGGGGTCATCAGCTGGCGGAACGACTGCACGCCGTGCCGCAGACCGGCCTGGGTCCGCGCCCGCAGCATCACGGCGCTCGGGCTGACCAGCAGCGCGTAGCCCTCGGGGCCGAGTCCGCGCAGGGCCGGGTCGAGCGTCACCATGAGCCTGCCGTCGGGCGACTCGGCCAGCGTGTGGCCGGTGTGGCGGAAGATGTGCTCGCGCAGCATCGCGGCCGCCGTGCGGGCCTGACCGGTCACCCTGATCGTGACGTCCTCGGTCAGTGCGAACGCACCCGTGCGACGGGGTGCGTTCGAGGGCATGGGGACGATCACCGCGTTCCTCTCCGGCGGACTGCCTGCACCCGCTCAACGCGGCACGGCTCAGGTGAGTTCCACGTGACCCGGCAGCCGCACGGTGGTGCCTCGACCAGGTGCGGCGGTCACGTCGACGGAACCGCGGTGCACCTCTTCCAGTGTGCGCACGGCAGGCCCTCGCGGCGATGCCGTCGGCGGTGTCGGTGATCGAGATCACCCGCTCGGCGGCCCCCTGAGCGGCGGGGCTGACAGATCTTCGGGGTCGCCGTCGAGGCGCCGCCGGGTGAACCGGTGTCGGCCCTGGTGGCGGCGGCCCGGCAGGAGGTTGCGCGACCACCGGATGATCAACGTCATCCTCAGGTCGTACGCCCGGCAGCGACCGCGGGGTGACGCGGGACGATCTGTCCGGAAAGCACTGTCTGTTCCGTGCAGACGGCAACGGCGGCCCTTCCCCGCTCACTGGCACCCGCTCCCGAGGCGGAGCTGCTGCGCTGGACCGGTGCCGGCGGTGCGGTGCTGCTGACCGGCGGAGCGTGGGCGGTCACGGCGGGAGCGGGCGCCGCCGGGCTGGTCGCCGCCATCGCGGGCGCGGGGCTGGTCGTGCTGGCGTGGGTGCTGCTCGGCCGCACGAAGCGCCCGGCCACGTGGCTGCGCCGCACGCTCGCGTGGTGGTGTGCCCCGTTGGTGCCGGCACCGCCGCTGTTCAGCCTTGATGTGTACAGCTACCTCGCGCAGGGGGAGGTGGCCGCCCGCGGGTTCGACCCGAACGTCGTCAGCCCCGCGGCCGGTGCGAGCGCCGAGGCCGTCGCACGGGTCAGCGGCCACTGGCGGGAGACGCCGTCGCCGTACGGGCCGCTGTTCGGCACGGTCGAGCGCGGCATCGCCGAGATCACCGGCGGAGATCCGGTCGCGGGCATCGTCCTGCACCGGCTCGCCGCGGTGCTGGGCCTGCTGCTCGTCGTGTGGGCGGTGCCGCGGCTGGCCGCGCGTGCGGGCGCGTCGCAGCGCACGGCGTTGTGGCTGGGCGTGCTGAACCCATTGGTGCTGTGGCACCTCATCGGCGGCATGCACAACGACGCCCTGATGCTCGGTCTCATGCTCGCGGGCACCGTGGTCGCGCTCGACGCACTTGACGACGCCCGCTGGTGGTCGGTCACGGCCGGGATCGTGCTCATCGCGCTCGGTGCGCAGGTCAAGCTGCCGGCACTGGCCGCGCTCGCGATCGTCGGCACGGCGCTGGCCCGCCGGTTCGGCGGCGGGCTGCTGAGGTTCACGCTCAGTGGTGCCGCCATGGTCGCCGCCGCCGTCCTGGTGTCCGTGGCGACCTCACTGGCCGGTCGGGCCGGATTCGGCTGGGTGCAGGCCCTCGGGACGCCGTCGAAGGTGCCCAGCTGGATGGCGCCGAGCAACTGGCCGGGCTTCCTGGCCGGTGCGGTGTCCGGTGCGGAGAGTGGTCAGGCGATGATCTCCGCGGGACGGGTCGCGGGGCTCGTGCTGGTCCTGTGCGGCGTCGCGGTGGTGCTGACGCGCCAGCTGCGCGGCGGGATCTCCGAGGTGAGGGCGCTGGGGCTGGTGATGGGCGTGATCGTGGTGCTGGGCCCGGTGGTGCAGCCGTGGTACCTGCTGTGGGCGGTGGTGCCGCTCGCGGCCGCGGGGCTGTGGCGGACCGGCCTCACCGCGGCCGTGACGGTGTTCGCCCTGCTCGTGCCGCCGCTGGCCGGGGACTTCACCGGCCGGGTGGGCGAGCTGGTGGTCGGCTACGGCGCCGGCCTCGCGCTCGTGGCCTGCGCGTTCCTCGTCCTGCACCGCCTCGTCGCGAGCCGGGTGCCCGGTGCGCGGGGCTGACCTGGGCCGGTACGGCGCCGCGGCACTGGCCGGCGGCGCACTGGCGTCGAGCTTCCCGCCGCGCACCCTGTGGTGGCTGGCGGTGCCCGCGTTCCTCGTGCTGTGGCTGACCCTGCGGAACGGTCGTCCCGGCCGGCTGGGCTTCGTCTTCGGGCTGGCGTTCTTCCTGCCCCACCTGTGGTGGATCCAGCACTTCCTCGGCACCGAGTTCGGCCCGTGGCCGTGGCTCGTGCTCTCGGCGTTGATGGCGCTGTTCGTCTCGGCCGCGTTCGCGCTGTACCCGCTGGTCGCCCGGCTGCCGGGAGCACCGGTGTGGGCGGCGCTGCTGTTCGTGCTCCAGGAGACAGCGCGCGGGCTCATCCCGTTCAACGGCTTCCCGTGGGGCCGGGTCGCGTTCGGGCAGGTCGACGGGCCGTTCGGGCGGCTGGCGTCCCTCGGTGGCGCACCGCTGGTGACGTTCGCCGTGGTGGTGACCGGGTTCGGGCTGGGCGCATGGCTGCGCCGGCCGCGTGAGTGGCGCCGGTCGTGGGCGCTGCTGCCGGTGCTGGCCGCGCTGCTGGTCACCGTGCCCGTCGCCGCCGAGAACGGCACCCGCACCGTCGCCGTCGTGCAGGGCAACGCACCCGACATCGGCCTCGGCCTGCTCGACGCCGGCGCCGAGCTGCGCGCCAACCACCTGCGCAAGACCGCGGAGCTGGCCGCACGACCGGGACCGAAGCCCGACCTGGTGGTGTGGCCGGAGAGCGCGACCCGCACCGGCGACCGCGACCCGGTGCTCGACCGGATGGTCGACGACCTCGGCGTGCCGGTGCTCGTGAGCGCGTTGAAGAACGGCGAGAACTCGGTGATCGCGTGGCGTCCCGGCAGCGGGCAGGGGGAGTCCTACGCGAAGCAGGAGCTGGTGCCGTTCGCCGAGCACATCCCGCTGCGCCCGCTCGCCCGGCTGGTCACGCCGTTCGCCGACCAGCAGGACCTGAAGGCGGGCAGCGAACCCGGACTGCTGGACGTCGCGGGCACCCGCGTGGGCGTCGGCATCTGCTACGAGGTGGCCTACGACTACGTGCTGCGCGAGTCCGCGGCCGAGGGCGCGCAACTGCTGGTCGTGCCGACGAACAACGCCTGGTACGGCCGCGGCGAGATGACCTACCAGCAGCTCGGCATGGCCCGGCTGCGTGCGGTCGAGCACGGCCGCGCGGTCGTCGTCGCGGCCATCAGCGGCGTGAGCGCGGTCGTGCGCCCGGACGGCAGCGTCGTGCGGTCGACCGGGATGTTCACCGACGACCTGATGGTGGACACCGTGCCGTTGCGCTCGTCGCTGACGATCGCCACCAGGTTCGGCGGCGCGTTGCACGTCGTCTTCACCGGTGCCGCTTTCGTGGCGTGTCTCGCCGGGCTGTGGCAGCGCCGTCGTCGACGCGGAGTGACCGAGGATCACCCGATGAGGTCGCCGTTGCCGGAAACCGGCGTCCCCTCCTGAGAAACGGGTACCTGACGGCCGTCTGCACACTCCACAAAGGACGGCGATGATGAACAAGACCGCTTTGGCCGCAGTGTTCGCGACGGTTCCCCTCATGCTCGCGCCCACCGCGTCGAGTGCGATCGCCTGCTACGACAACCTCTCCAGCTCGGTCGGGACCATGGCCACGATCGTGCGCGACGAGTTCATCAAGCCCGTCTGCCAGGCGCAGCTGCAACCGGGAGCAGAGCGCCAGGACGTGACACAGCTGCGGGAGGTCGTGATCCCGCAGGCGATCAACAACCTCGCCGGCATGAAGCTGATCTTCGAGCGGTCCAAGCCGGTCCTCGACGGCCTGGTGGAGAAGTGCTACTCGCCGCAGGACTTCTGCAGCCCGGACGCGGTGGGCCGGGCCGTGCGGTGCATCAAGTCCGAGCTGCCCGACATCGCGGCGGCGACGCTGAGCGCGACCACGCTCTCGGAGTCCTGCGACGGGTTCGAGGCGGTGGCCAAGACCGATCCGCAGGGACTGCGCGAGCGGGCCCGCGCCGCCGCCGACTCCTACATCACCTACCTGCGCGGGTAGTCCCCTGGTTCAGTCGCCGTGCGGGTCCTCGGCGTTGAGGGCGGCCACGACCTGGTCGTAGTCGCCGCGGGCCTCGCCGTAGCGCAGGAACTTGACCCGCTCCACCTGGATCTCCCGCACGTCGGGCCGGGCCTCGATGATCCCCATGACCTCGGCGACGTACTCGTCGAGCGGCATGGCGTGGTCGTTGTCGGCCTGGCCCGGCAGCAGGTCCGTCTGCACCGACGGCGGCTCCAGCTCGGTCACCTGCACGGAGGTGCCGGCCAGCTGCAGCCGCAGCGTCTCGCTGAGCATGTGGATCGCGGCCTTGGTGGCGTTGTAGCTGGGCGTCACCTTGAGCGGCGCGAACGCGAGCCCGGACGACACGGTCATGATGGTGGCGTCCGGTCGCGTCTGCAGGTGCTCCACGAACGCCGCGATGAGGCGGATCGGCCCGAGGAGGTTCGTCGTCACGGTCGTCTCCGCCGACTCCAGGAAGGTCTCCGGCCGGCGCCAGTCCTCCACGCGCATGACACCCGCCATGGTGATGAGGACGTTCAGCTCGGGGAAGCGCGCCAGCACGTCCTTGGCCGCGTCCTTGACGCTGTCCGCGTCGGCCGTGTCGATCCGCACGGTCTCGACACCGGGGTGCTCGGCCGCGATGCGCTCCAGCAGCTCGGTGCGGCGGCCACCGACGACCACGGTGTTGCCGCGTCCGTGCAGGGCCAGCGCGAGCGCCAGGCCGATGCCGCTGGTGGCGCCGGGGATGAAGACGGTGTTTCCGGTGATGTCCATGAGTGAAAGCTTCTGCCGTTGCCGTCGCACGCGGCAGAGAGCGCTTATCGGGGGATCGGCGATCCCTGGCTCACGGCGCACACACGCCGATACTGAAGCCATGGACCGTGTGGAACTCGCAGCCTTCCTCCGCCGCCGACGCGAAGAGCTCCGGCCGGAGGACGTCGGTCTGCCCGTGGGCGCACGTCGGCGAGCGGCGGGCCTCAGGCGCGAGGAGGTCGCAGCACTGGCCGCGATGTCCACGGACTACTACACGCGCCTTGAACAACAACGCGGCCCGCAACCGAGCGAGCAGATGCTGGCGGCACTGGCCCGCGCGCTGCGCCTGACCGACGACGCCCGCGACTACCTGTTCCGCATCGCCGGCCGCAACGCGCCGTCCCCGTCGGTCACCAGCACCCACGTCGCCCCTGCGCTGCAACGCGTGCTGGACCGCCTCACCGACACCCCGGCGTTGATCCTCTCCAACCTCGGCGAAGTGCTGCTGCAGAACCGGCACGCGGCCGCGCTCTACGGCGACTCGTCGAAGTTCACCGGCCTGGCGCGCAGCGGCATCTACCGCTGGTTCACCGACCCGGACGAACGCCTGATCTACCCCGAGCACGACCGCGACCGCCAGTCCCGCGCCCAAGTCGCGAACCTACGAGCTGCCTACGGCGCTATGGGCGCACGTTCGCGTGCAGGCGAGCTGGTGCGTGTGCTGTCGCGAGAGAGTGCCGAGTTCGCGGAACTGTGGGAACGCCACGAGGTCGCGAAGCGGTTCGAGGACCACAAGGTGCTGGTGCACCCGCAACTGGGCGAGATCGAGGTCGACTGCCAGGCGCTGTTCACCGAGGACCAGTCGCAGGCGCTGCTGGTGCTGACCGCACCGCCGCGCACGGAGGCGTTCGACAAGATCCAGCTGCTGGGCGTGCTCGGGCACGAGACGTTCGAGGACGTCAGGTAGGCCGGCACCCGGTCGTGCTGGCGCCACCCCCGGACGGTGCGGCCACGGTGACGGTGACCTGCACGCAGCCGTCCGCGGTCAGCAGGATGTTGCCGAACACGGCCTGCCCGTCGAACTCGGTGCAGCAGGGGAGCCCCTTCGTCGTCGTCCGCGGACGTTCGGCCGCGATCGTGACGGTCGCGCTCCTCAGGAACGTGACCCGGTCGCTCGGCGTGAACCGGCCCCACGCGACCCAGCAGCGCGGGGAGTAGCGGAGCTCAGCGGTGCCCAGGAAGTTGCGCTGGGCGGTGTTGATCTCGACGCTGTCCAGCGTGGTCACCTCCGGGTCGTAGGCGCACCCGGACTCCTTCGGGTCGGCGCCGTCGGCGACCGGAGCCGCGGTTCCGGCGAACCTCGGCGTCGTGTCCGCCGACGGGGGCGAGGTCTCCGGTGGAGTGCGGTTCGCGCCCCACCACCGGGCGGTTCCGAACGCCGCCGCGACCAGGACGGCGACCACCGCGGCGATGGCCGGTCCGGCGCCGGCCTTCCCGGCGGCCCGCTCGGGTTCGCGGGGAGCGGCCGGGACCGGTTCGTCCGGCGGCAGGCCGAGGTCCGCGCGGGCCTGGACCCAGCGGCGCCGCCACTCGTCCACCTCACCGCCGCACGCCTGGACGTACGCCTTCGTGACGTCCCAGGTGGGGAGGCGGTGACCGCTGGCAGCGGACGACGGGGTCGCTTTGGATAAGTGGACCCTGGCCGCCATGGAGCGGCAGGACTCGCCACCGGCCGCGTCCCTCAGCTTCCTGAGCTCGGCGGCGAACAGCTGGGCCGGACCGGTGGACCCGTCGATCGGCCGTTCGGGACGAGGCATGCGCATCCCTCCGGTTGTCCGGACCTGTTGTCCACGCCTGGACAGCGTGTTGGCCAACCCGGTCCGCGCTTAGACCTGAATGGCGATTCCCTTCACTGGTCCACATGTCCGACAGCGCGGCGCATTACGCGCAACACCCGGACGGGCCAGCGATTCCACTGACGGAGGAAAGGACCGACGATGAGAAGTCTTGTCCGCGGTGTGGCTGTGCTGGCAGCGGTGGTCCCGCGAACGGCACGGCGAGCACCGTGCCGATCCTCCACCCGGAGATCAGCGGCAACGTCCTCGGCTGGGTGGACCTGCGGTGGAGCACCGGCTGCCAGATCAACTGGGCCAGGGTGCGGATGAACTCCGGTGCCGCGTACGCCGTGGCCTCGCTCGGCATCCGGGTGTGGGCGGTGCGCCCCGGCGACGGCACCAGCACGTGGGGCCACGCCTGCAACCCCGTCTGCGACCCAGGCCCCTGCTACGCGTCGTCCGCCTTCTCCGGACAGCTCAACGGGAGCTCCAACCAGGTCGTGTGAGCCTACGGGGAGCTCGCCTACCAGCCGGTCAACGGCCCGGTCGGTTGGCGGCAGGCGAGCTACTGCTTCTGACGGCGAGAGGTGGGCCCGTGGCCGCGGGCCCACCCCCGGCTGTGCCTAGAAGGTCAGCTTCCAGGCGTTGATGTAGCCGGTGTCGCTGCGGTACGTGTCCCGCACCTGCAGCTTCCACACGCCGTTCGCGACCTCGCTGGAGGCGTTGGTCGTGTAGGTCTCCACCACGTTGTCCGCGGAGTCGGAGGTGCTGGAGTCCTTCAGGCGGTACGCCGTGCCGTCCGGGGCGATGAGGTCGATCACCAGGTCGCCGCGGTAGGTGTGCACGACGTCGACGCCGACCTTGAGCGTGGCCGGGGCGTTGCCGGTGAGGCCGGAGACGGTGATCGAGCTGGTCACGGCCGAGCCGGCGTCGGGGATGGCGACGTCGGCGGTGTTCTCGAAGGTCTGGCCGGGCGGGGTGGTGCCGGTGTCGACCGCGGCGAACGCGTCGACGCGGCCCTCGCCGAAGAAGTTGTTCTTGGCGGTGGTGCCGCTGCACCGGGTGTCGGAGCAGGACAGGTCGTCGGCCTGGGTCGCGAGCAGCGTGCGCAGCTGCGCGGGGGTGGCCGTCGGGTTGACCGACTTCAGGAGTGCGGCGACGCCCGCGACGTGCGGGGAGGCCATCGACGTGCCGGACTTCGAACCGAACCGGCCGCCGGGGACGGTCGAGTAGACGCTGTCACCGGGGGCGGCGACGTGGATCTTGTCGGTGCCGAAGTTCGAGAACGACGACTTGGCGTTCGAGGAGGTGATCGACGAGACGCTGACGACGCCGGAGAGCTCACCGGGCACGCTCAGGCAGGCGTTGCTGATCGTGCGGGTCGCGGGCGTGGAGTCGTTGGGGCTGGTCGTGTCCGTGGACTTGGCCGCCAGGTTGTAGTTCTCGTTGCCGGCGGCGGCGACGGTGAGCACGCCCTTGCCCTCGGCGTAGGCGACGGCGCGCTTCACGCCCTCCAGGATCGCGTCCTGGTCGGCGTTGCTCGGGCAGTTGAACAACCAGGGATCGGTGTAGTAGCTGTTGTTGGTCACCTCGAAGCCGCGGTCACCGGAGAAGACCATGGCGCAGATGGTGTTCTCCGCGAAGAACAACCCGCTCGGCTTCTCCGCGATGCGCACCGACGCGATCTTCACGCCCGGCGCCACGCCGACCACGCCCACGCCGTTCTTGGCGGCCGCGATCGTGCCCGCGACGTGCGTGCCGTGCGTGTCCGTGTCACGCCACGAGCCCGTGCGCGTGTCGAGCTTGCCGTAGGCGCACGACGCCGAGTTGGCCGCGTCGAAGTTGGCCTTGAGGTCGGCGTGCTGGTCGTCGACACCGGTGTCGAGCACACCGACGGTGACGGTGGGCGAGCCCTGGTTGACCGCCCACGCGCGGTCGGCGCCGATCTGGCTCATGTCCGTGCGCACCGGCTCACCGGCGGCGGGTGTGGCCTGCGCCGGGGCGGCCGGGACGGCCGGGTTCGCCGCCTCGGCGGGCACGTCGGAGGTGCGGGTCGCGCCGACCTTCTGCACGCCGCTCACCGACCGCATCCGGGTCGCGAAGTCCGCGGAACCGGAGTGGGCGACGACGACGCCGATCGCGTCGTAGGAGGCCCAGACCGTGCCGCTGTTGCTCGCGACCGCGGACTTGGCGCCCGCCGTGTCACCGGGTGCGGTGATGACCAGGTACGACCGGTTGCCCGCCGCGGGTGCCGCCGCTGCCGGGGTTGCCGCCGCCAGGACCCCGGCGCCCACGACCGCGGCGATGACCGCGGCACGCAGGCGTGTTCTTGTACGCACGAACACGATTCCTCCAACACTCTCGCGGGCTGTCCCCGCGCAGTGTGCGCGGGGCGCAGGGGCCCGTCACGAGCTGAAGAGGAGCATCGCAGGCGTCAGGGACGCGCGGAGTTCAGAAACCCTACGAAAGTCGTGCCAGCCGGTCAGCCAGCCAGGCCAGCGAGAGCGGGTAGCGGTAGTCGATGGCGGCGTGACCGGCGTCGAACAGCTCGAAGTGGACGCGCTCGTCCGGCACGCCCACCGCGGCCAGCTCGGCGCGGAACGCCTCGGCGCCCAGGTCGAGGTGGTACTCGTCGCTGCGGCCCGCGTCGATCCACACCGCGTGCAACGAGCGCACCGCGCCGGCGTGGGTCGCGACCATGCGGACCGGGTCCCGGTCGAGCCAGCGCTGCCACACGTCGGTGCGCAGGACGCCGGTCACCGGGTCGAACGGCAGCTCCGGGGTGCCGTCGTCGAGGGCGGAGAAGCAGGCCGCGACGCCGAGGGTGCTCAGGAGGGTGGCGTCCGCGGGCTTGGTGAAGGCCGGACGGCCCTGGAAATCGGCCCACCACGCGCGGATGTCGTGGTCATAGGCGCGTAGGAAACGCACGGCCTTGGCGAAGTCGGGCAGGTAGCAGTACTCGTAAAGCGTGTCGCCCGCGTGCGTGGCCAGTGCGCCGAACAGGTCGGGGCGCAGCATCGGGGTGATCATCGCGCCGAAGCCGCCGGAGGACTTGCCGGCGATGGCACGGGACTGCGGGGCCGGGATCGTGCGGTAGTGCGCGTCGACCCACGGCACGATCTCGTCGCACAGGTACGAGTGGTAACGGCCGGTGCCGGGGGAGTCGACGAACTGCGAGCCGCCGTAGGTGGTCCAGGCGTCGACGTAGACGACGACGCACGGCGGGGCGCCGTGCGCGAACACGGCGTCCGCGGTCTCGACGAACGGCTGGCGGAACGGCGTGCGGTTGGCCCACATGCCCAGGTGGCCGGTGTAGCCCTGGATCACGTACACGGCCGGGTAGCGCTCGTCGGACGAGTCGTAGCCCGGCGGCACGTACACCCACAGCGGGCGCTCGTGCGGGTCGCCGAGCGGGTTGCCGCGCAGCAGCTCGGATTCGACGGTGTGCCGGTCGAGCCGGCCGGCGAGTTCGCCCTCCCACGGAAGCATGCGACCGAGTCAACCACGATCTTGCTGTTGGCTCGCGAACCTCGCTACGCGCGCACGGTTGCCGCACGACGCTTTGCACCACTGCTGGCGGCCGTGCTGCTGCACGAAGTACCGCACGCACCTGGGGGCCTGGCACGAACGCAGGCGGGGTGCGAGCGGGCCGGTGAGGAACTCGACGACCGCGAGGGCCAGTGCGCCCTCGACGAGCGCGGGACCCCGTGCCGCGGTCTGCAGCCGGCGCCGGACGCCGTCCTCGATCGTCACGACGGTCTCGGCTCGCAGCGCGTTGACGGCGTTGTGCAGGACGGCGGCGGCCTCGGTGTCGCTCATCCGCCGCGTCCGCTCGACCCGGCTCGGCGGGTGCGGGAACACGGAGGCGGCGAACGCCGAGCGCGCGGCAAACCGCAGGGTGCGCACGCGGTCCGGCACCACGAGCGCGCCGGGGAAGCGGTTCGCGACCCAGTTGTGCACCTCCGCGTCGGTGGTGAGGTGGTCGGCCACGCCGCCGTTGCCGTCGTCGGCGATGGTGCTGACCAACGCCAGCGCCGTCACGCCGTCGGTGCCGTCCGGCAGTGTGAACACCAAGCCTCCGCTAACGGTAAATGCAGATTTACCGTTAGCCTAGCTCGGGTGACGACTCTCCTGCACCTCAGCGACTGCCACCTCGACGGGTCACCGGAGCGGGCGGACCGGCTCCGCGCGGTGCTCGACCTGCTGCCCGCGAACCGGCAGCCGGACGCGGTCGTGCTCACCGGGGACATCGCCGACAACGGCGTCGAGCCCGAGTACGAGCAGTTCAGCGCGGTGATGGAGGGCCGGCTGCCGTGGCTCGCGGTGCCGGGCAACCACGACGTGCCCGCGCTGGTGCCGTCCGTGCCGGTGCTCGACGTGGGCGAGCTGCGGGTGATCGGCGTCGACGTGGTCGTGCCGGGGGAGAACCACGGCGTGCTGCGCGAGGAGGAGGCCGACCGGGTGGCCGCGCTCGCCGCGGGCGCCGAGCGGACGGTGCTCGCGTTCCACCAGCCCCCGATGGAGATCGGCCACACCTACGTCGACCCGATGCGGCTGCTGAACGCGGACGCGCTGGCAGCGCTCGTCGACCGCATCGGCACCGTCACGGCGATCCTCTGCGGACACGTCCACACCGCGTGCGTGGCGCAGTTCGCGGGCGTGCCCGTGCTCGTGGCGCCCGGCATCGTCTCCGCGGCGAACCTCGACGGCGACCACCCGACCGCGAACCGCGAGCACCCGCCGGGCATGGCGCTGCACCAGTTCACCGGGCACGGCATCGTCACGACGTTCCACTACGCGTGCTGACCGCCCCAGGTCGTCACACGGGACGCCACAGGCGCAGCTGCAGCATCGCCGCGAACCGGGCGTCCGGGTCGGTCAGGTCGAGCTCGCCCACCTCGGCCAGGCGCCGCAGCCGGTAGCGGAACGTGTTGGGGTGCACGAAGACGGCGGCCGAGGCGGCGGCGACGTCGCCGAATGCGTCCAGCCACGCGCTGAGCGTCTCCACGAGGTTGCCGTTGTGCCGGAGGTCGTAGTCGATCAGTCGTGCCACCGGGCCGGTGAGGGTGTCGCCGCGTTCGGCGATCAGGTCGGCCAGCTCCAGCAGCAGGCCCTCGCTGTGCACGTCCGACACCCGTGCGACCGCGCGCTGCGACCGCCCGGCGCGCAGCACCCGCAACGCCAGGTCGGCGCCCGCCTTGGACCGGGCGAGGGTCAGCCCGTCGGCCACCGGCCCGACGCCGACGACGACCCGGTCGCCGATGCGGGTGCGGAAGTCCGTGGCGATCCGCAGCGCCCGGTCCTCGGACTCGGTGGGCAGGATCGCGTAGGCGACGTCACCGACGAGCGCGGCGGCCGCACGCGGGTGGACGGCGGTGAGGTGCATGGCGAACGCGTCCGCGACCTGCTGGCGTTCGGCCAGCAGCCGAGCGTGCTCCGCCGGGTCGTCCACGTGCGAGTCGGCGAGCGCGAGGACGAGCACCACGCACTCCTGGTCGGTCAGCCCGAGCCGGCGCACCGCCTCCGCCGCACCCGCACCGCCCTCGACCGCGGTGCTGACCAGGTCCGCGCGCAACCGGCGTTCGACGTCGGCACCCGCACGCTGCCGCATCAGGTGCAGCGCCACGAGCTTGGCCGCGTCGCAGAACGCCAGCTCGCGGTCCGCGGGCAGCGGCGCCCGCACGGCCGCCCAGATCGAGCCGAGCACCTCGTCGCCCGCCCGCACCGCGACCGCGACCCTCGGCAGGCACACACCCCCGTCGTCGTCGGGCAGGTCCGAGATGTAGACGGGCTGGTCGCTGCGGTAGAGCCGGCGGAACACCCCGCGTGCCTCCAGCAGCTGCGAGTACCGCGCGGGCACCTGCCGCCCCAGGATCGTCTGCACGCGCGAGGCGTCCGCCTGCTCCTGCCGCCCGGAGAACGCGAGCACCCGCGAGCTGCGGTCCTCGATCGTCACCGGCGCGCTGATCAGCGACGCGACGGCGTTGGCCAGCGCGAACAGGTCACCGGCCGGGGTGCCGCCCAGTGTCTCCGAGTCGGTGACCTCGCCCTCGGCCAGCAACGACCGCAGCAGCGCGGCCAGCTGCGTCCACGACGCCCCCGGCGCGAGCCCGAGCAGCGCCACACCGGAGCGGTCGGCCGCCGCGGCGACCTCGTCGGTCAGCACGACCGGGCCGCGCACGACGAGCCCGGCCGCGCCGAGCCCGCCCAGCTCGTCGAGGCGGGCCCGCACGTCCGCCGGTTCCCGCACGCCGACGCCGAGCACCAGCGCGCGCGGCGGCAGCACCTGGTCGTCGTGCGGGTCGTCGATCACCACGCCGCCGATGCCACCGGCCCCCGCGGGGTCGCCGCGGACCAGGTCGATCAGCGTCGTGCCGAGGTCGTCGAGCACGCGGGCGAGGCCGGTTCGGTTGCTCACCTCGCCACCGTGCCACGGGAACCGTCTACAGAGGAATCCCTTGCGCGCCCGACGTCCGCTGCCTCACCGCACGGCACGCCCGGCACTCCAGCGAGCGACGACGGCGGTGGTCGACAGGACCAGGGCGGCCGCGACCCAGGTGATGCCGCGAAAAGCCCCGGTGAGCGCCTCGGCCGCGGCGGCGGAGCTCCGGGCGTCCAGCAGCGAGGCCGATCCTCCGGCCCCCTCGCGGTAGAACACCGCGGTCACGGTGCCGAGGACGGCGATCCCCACCGCCGCGCCGGTCTCGTACGACACGGACTCGATCCCCGCGGCCGCCCCGGCCTGCTGCTCCGGCGCGGTCGTCATGACCAGGTCGGACGCGATCATCTGGACCAGGCCGTGGCCGAACCCGACCAGCACGAGTCCTGCGGCGAACACCACGTCCGACGCCACCAGCGCGTAGCCCGCCGCGGCGAGGGCCAGGCCACCCGGTACCGCCAGGCGTGCGCCCAGCCGCGGCAGGAGCCATCCTCCGATCGGGCCCGCGAGCACCGCCGCCACCGGCATGGGCAGCAGCCGCCACGCCGCCTCGGCCGGCGACAGACCGAGCGCCAGTTGCAGGTACTGCACCAGTTGCAGCTCGAACCCGACCATCACCAGCACCGGCAGCACCGAGATGACGACCCCGGCCCGCAACGGTGGCAGCCGGAACAGCGACAGGTCGAGCAGAGGGTGCTCCAGCACGCGCTGCCGGCGCAGGAACACCACGATCGCCAGGACTCCGGCCGCGCCCGGTACGACCACCTCCGCCACCCCCACCCCGTCGTGGGTGAGAGCGATGACCGCGTAGGCGGTGCCCACCGAACCGATCACCGCCAGCACCGGCGACAACGCCTCCCACGGCCGCGGCTCCGGTTCCGGGTTGTTGCGCAGCACCAGCAGCACCGCCGGTACCGCCACCGCCACGACCGGCAGGTTGACCAGGAACGTCGAGCCCCACCAGAAGTGGTGCAGCAGGAACCCGCCGGCCACCGGCCCCAGTGCCGACGCCCCCGCCGCCACCGCGCTCCACCCGCCGATCGCGACGGCGTGCTCGCGCGGATCGGAGAACGTCTGCCGGATCACCGCCAGCGTCGCCGGGATGATCATCGCCGCTCCCACCGCCAGCAACGCCCGGCCGGCGACGAGCGCGAGCGGCGTGCCGGCCAGTGAGGAGAGCGCGGAAGCCACCCCGAACACACCCAGCCCGATTAGCAGCAGCCGCCGATGACCGATGCGGTCTCCCAGCGGCCCGGTGACCAGGACCAGGCCGATCATCAGCAACGAGTAGACGTCCACCACCCACAGCAGTTCGGTGGTGGAGGCGTCGAGCGCCTCGGCGAGCGTGGGCACCGCGATGGTCAGGATCGTGACGTCGACGGCGGCGGGGAGGAAGCAGAGCAGGACCACCGCGAGCACCAGCCACCGCCTGGCAGCGCCGACACCGGTCGCCGACGTCACCGGAAGAGTCCCAGGGCCGTCCTGGTCTTCGCGATGAGGTCGTGCAGCTCGGCGATGCCGGGGGCGAAGAACATGCAGCTCAGTCTGCCGCAGCCGAGGTCGGTCAACTCAGCCGGAACCACCCCGCGGCCGGCGTGCCTGGGCGAGGCGACCAGGTTTCCGAGCTGCCGCAGCAGTTCCGGCAGCGTCAAGCCGGTCGGCAGACCGTAGAAGTCGTAGTTCGCGATGGTCGTCGTTTCCAGGTAGTCCGGCCCGATCAGCTCGTACCCGAACTCGTGCACGTGCGTGGACCCGGTTCGGCGGGCGTTGAGGTCGTGGGCGTACACGACGCCGTCGCGGGCGATCGCGTCGATGCCGAAGTGGCCTCGGTAACCGCGCCGCTGGAGCTCCCGCGCCAGCCGCATCCCGCCGTCGACAAGTGCCCGGTACCACCAGCGCGTGCGCAGCTCCCGCGAGGTGACGTTGCCGCGCAGGTGCGTGGCACCCTCGAACAGCATCTCGGTGGTGTAGCAAAGGCGTGGTTCCGCGGTTTCGGGCACCACGTACTCCACGGACGGGAACTCGACGTCGCCGTCGAGGAACTCCTCGACCACGACCGGTTCGTCCGCGTAGAACTGGCTGCCGGCCAGCGTGCGCGCCACGTGCTCGGCGGTGTCGCCCGGCTGGAAGATGAGCAGCCCGAGACTCGCCTCGCCCCGGTCGGCCTTCACGATGCACGGCGTCCCCGCGGCGAGCATCGCCGTCACAGCGGCCGTGACCGCCTCCTGGCCGGCGTGGTGCTCACCCGCCGGAACGCGGAACGGGCCTTCGAGCATGCCGAGGTCCGCGGCGAGGTCGCGCAGCCCGGTCTTGGTGTCGGCCAGGTCGCGCAGGGACTGGTCGGGAGTGCTCTCCGGCAGCTCGGCGGTGACCCCGTGCCGTTCCCGCAGCACCTCGGCGAACAGCCACAGGTCGGCGGTGGTGGTGTGCGGGATGATCCGGATCCGGCGACCGGGGCCGGCGTGGTCCGCGAGCGCGGCCATCAACGCCGGGTCGGCGATCATGTCGGCGAACAGCGAGCCCGTCGACCGCGACGGCCACAGGTTCACCACCCCCGGGAGCTCCAGGAACTCCTGGTGCCAGGCCAGGTCGCCGATCGGTTCGTAGGTGACGAGCACCTTGTCCAGCGGGCCCCAGAACAGTGCCTGGTCCTGCTGGGCGTAGCACTCGGCGAGCAGCGCGTCGACGTCGTCCGCGCGGATCGCGAAGTCGCGCAAGGTGTCCACGGCGTTGCACACGCAGACGGTGGGCACGTGCTGATCGGTCACGGTTCCTCCTCGGACGGTGTGCGCAGCAGTCCGTCTCCTCGGGACACCAGGTCGACCGCGGACGACACCACGTGCCAGAACAGCTCCTCACCGAATGACGCGGAGGCGCCGGAGGTGCTGGAGAGGATGCCGTGGGTGGTCGTGGTGGTCACGTCCGCGGGGTGGAGGTAGACGCCTGCGCGTGGCGGGTGGTCGTGGTCCAGGCGCAGCCCGGACACGAGGTCGGGGCGCAGGAACAGCATCAGGCTGGTCTCGGTGAGCCCGGCGTGCTCGGCGTGCCAGCCGGGGAAGGCGGGGACGCGCTCGGCCAGCCAGCTGTCGTCGACCAGGCTCCACCAGCTCAGCGCCATGAACTCCTTGCCGTGGGCGGCCGGGCGCCTGGCGACGTCGTCGAGCGCCTCGAACACGAAGGGCTCGTTCTCGAAGTGCCCGTTGACGACCAGCAACCTCTTGAACGGCAACGCGCACAGCGATTCCAGCGCGTCCACCAGGAAGTCCAGCAACGACCGCCCGCGCACGTGGACGGTGCCGGGGAACGACAGCCCGCCACCGCTCTGCGGTAGCGACCGGGCCGCGATGGACTGCACCGGCAGCGTGAGCGCGGTGAGCTCGTAGGCGATCTGCTGGGCGAACGCCTCTGCCAGCACGAAGTCGACGGACAGCGGCAGGTGCGGCCCGTGCTGCTCGATCGAGCCGATCGGCCACACGACCGTGCGCCCCGCGGTGGCCTCGACCACCTCGGCGCTGCTGACGTCGCAGAGCCGGGGCCCGGTCGACCGGGGCGTCACGACGGCACCCGCCGGGTCCGGTCGAGCACCTCGGTCTCGGCGACGATCCTGGTCAGCGTCGGGTAGAGGTCGGTGTGCAGCGCGGTGTAGACCTGGGCGGCGCACGCGCCGACCCGCAGGTAGTCGTGCACGTCCCGGCCGGACTCGACACCGCCGGAACCGAGCACCGGCAGGGTGAAACCCGCACGCCGCAGGCGCCAGATCGAGGCGAGCACCAGCGGTTTGATGCCGGGGCCGGAGTACCCGAACGTGCCACCGAGGCGCAGCAGGCCGGTGTCGGGATCGACGGCCGCGGCGGGCAGGGTGTCGCTGAGCGTCAGCGCGTCCGCGCCCGCGGCCTCGGCGGCCGCCGCCCTGGCCGGCAGCCCTTCGCCGCTGGCGAGCTTGACGGCGAACGGGATCGTGGTCGCGGCACGGGCCGCCGCGGTGTAGGCGTGGACGCGTTCCGGGGTGTCCTCCAGGCCGTCCTCCTCGTTGAGGCACGAGATGCCCAGCTCCAGGGCGCGGCAGCCGGTGCCCTCGACCTCGGCGGCCAGCTCGGCGAGCTCCCCGGGGCTGTCGGCGTGCAGCGAGGCGATCACCGGCAGGCCGTCGGCCGCCATCCCGCGCAGCACGGAAAGCCAGTGCCCGACAGGGCGCTTGGAGTAGGTGGTGCTGTTCATCATGCCGGTGGGCAGCCGGATGATGCGCTCGTCGAGGCCCGCCGGCGGGCTGGGGTGGATGGTCTTGGTGACCACCGCGCCCGCGCCCGCGTCCAGCATCCTGCGCAGGGTGCGTTCCTGGTCGGTGAGCAGTCCCGAGCCGACCAGCACCGGCGACGTCACGTCGATGCCGAGCACGGTGGTGCCCACCTCAGGCCGCCGTCCTGGCCCGGCCGAGGGCGGCGAGCACGCCGTCCACCAGCAGGCCGGGCGCCTCCGCGAACTCGGCCGCGGACAGGAAGACGGCGTCGGCGACCCGTGCCAGGCCTTTGAGCAGGTGGCTGGCCGAGTCGGCGAAGGGCTGCTCGGTGATCCCGACGATCGGGCGGCCCAGAGCGCTGGCCCAGCCCAGCTCGATGTGCGTGCCGTCGGTGCGCAGCAGGGTGCCGTCGGCGAGCACCGGCAGCACCGGCACGAACACGTCGCACGCGCGCATCCAGCCGAAGTCGCGTTCGGACACCTGGTCCGGGGTGAAGTCCGCGGTGGTGACGCCGAAGCGCTCGGCGACGTGCGCGGACAACACCGCGCCGCCCGCCCGCTCCACCTGGTCGATGGCCGCGTGCAGCCGGTCGCTGACCGCGCCGAGCATGCCGCCCGGCACCAGCGCGTGCTGGATCGGACCGCCGACGAACACGGTGGCGCCCGTCAGCGGGCGCGAAGGGGGAACCATTCCGGCAGCTCCTTCGGGTTTCGCGATGCCGGGCCGCGGGAGTCGGCGGGTATCGCGATCCGGTTGACAGAAGATGTGGGCACTGAATTGCCCGTTCGGGCATTGGTGGGTGAGGCGCGAGAGCGTGGCCGCGGGGACCGCAATTGCGGATCGCCTGTCACGGCCTTCGTTGTCCACAAGGCCTCGGCCTCGATCAGGCTGGCACGAGTCGCCGATAGCCGCAACATCAACCACGAACACTTTTAACGGCAACAGAATCCACTGCTCAGCAGCAATCAGGGCTTCTACGTGCGCAAATATCGAGTCCACAAAGGAGTTACGAAACCCGAAAAACACCCGTTCGGATCATATATGAGACCGATTGAACTATGAAAACTCCTAGTACACCCCACTGGGCGTTGACCGTCGGCGAAGTCGATGCGTAGCTTCAGGACATCGAGCTGCGCGCGACCATTACCGGCTTATTCCACCTCATCGAGCCTGGGGTCTGACAACTCGCACGCACGACGACACAACCCCTCCCGGAATTGGGTGAAACCCCCGGAAGAAGTAGGGAAACTGCTCATGAATTCGTTGCAGACGATCAAGCGCATCCTGTCCGCCGACGTGCTGGTCGAGATCCCCGAGGACCGGATGGGTCTCGACGACCAGCTCCGCGAGGGCTACGGCATGGACTCGCTCGGGTTCGTGGAGCTGCGCGTGCGCTGCGAAGAGGTCTTCGGCGTGGAGATCGAGGACGGGGCACTCGCCGGGCTGATGACGCTCGGTGACGTCCTCGCCCTGGTCGAGCGGCTGACCAGGGCGCAGCACTCGACCGCGGGCGCCTGACCCGCCCTGGACCACGACACGAAAGGGCGACCAGTGGCCGCACCTGTTGATCATCCCCGGACCGACGAGGTCACGGCGCGTCTGCTGCGCGGCACCGAGCTGCACCTGAACCACTACGGTGCGCCCCGGTTGCCGTTCGCCTGCACCGGCGGACGTGGTCTCGAACTCGACGTCATCGACCTCACCCCGGAACACCGGGGCAGGCGGATGCGGTTGCTCGACGCCAGCGGCGGGTACGCCAGCGCCGCGCTGGGCGTCGGCCACGAGGTGGTGCTCCGGGCGCTGGCGCGCGGGGTGACCGGAGCAGGCAGTGCGACCGACGAACTCGGTTCGCTGGAACGCGCGGAGCTGCTCGACCGGCTGTTCGGCCCTGGCGGGCTGTGGACCGGCCACTTCCCCACCGGCGAGTACCACGTCAGCGGGCGCAACTCCGGGTCGGAGGGCAACGAGCTGGCGCTGCGGCTGGTGCTGGAGTCGCGGTACGACCCACGCCGGCTGCGCCGCCGCCCCGGCAAGGAGCACCGGGACACCGTCCTCGCCTTCGAAGGCGCCTGGCACGGGTGGACCGACGGGCTCGTGCCACTGCTCAACCGCCGCCACTACCAGGCCGGTCTGCCGGGACAGGTGCCGCCCGAGCACGGCGGGGTGCGCGTCGAGCACCTCCCCTTCGGCTCCACCGAGGCACTGACCGGGTACTTCGCCGCCCACGCCGACCGGTTGCTGGCCGTGGTGGTCGAGCCGGTGCAGGGTGACGCGGGCGTGCTCCGGCCGCCGCCGGGCTACCTGCGCGGGCTGTCCGAGCTGTGCCGGGCGGAGGGCGTGCTGCTGGTCGCCGACGAGGTGCTCACCTTCGCCAAGACCGGCGACTGGTTCGCCATGCGCGACGACGCGGGCCCGGTGCCCACCGACGTGACGGTGATCGGCAAGTACCTGGGCATGGGGGCGGTCTCGACCTCGATGGTGATCGCCCGGCGCGACCTGACCGTGCGCGCGTCCGGTGCGGTGGCCACGTCCGACCTGCGCCCGCTGACCTGCGCGGTGATCCGCGACGGGGTCGAGCACGTGGTGGCGGAGGGCCTGCTACCGGCTTCGGCGGAGGTGGGCGCGCACCTGGCGGAACGGCTGCACCGGGACCTGGTCGAACGGTTCCCCCGCGTGTTCACCGAGGTGCGCGGCACGGGCGTGATGCTGGGCGTGGAGCTCACCGCGGAAGCGGGCACCCGGATCGGCGCGCTGCGCCGGGCGCTGCTGGACGCCGGCGTCTACGTGGAGTTCATGGCGGGAGCGGGCAGGCGGTCCGGCGGACTGCGGTACGTGCACCCGACGATGCGGGTCGCGCCACCGCTGATCACCGGTCGCGCCGACGCCGACGAGATCGCCGCCCGGCTGGCCGCGGGCACCGAGGCGCTGCTGGCGGCGTGGTGAACCCGTCGCTGCGGACCCGCATCGAGCACGTCGACACCGACGCGACCGGGATCGTGCACTTCTCCCGCTACACCTCGCTCATGGAGACCGCGGGCACCGAGTACCTGGAGGAGCACGGCGCCGGGCTGACCGCGTTCACCGCGACGGGGATCGACGTGGTCCTCACCGACCTGCGGGTGCGCTACCTCGCCAGTGCCGTCCACCGGGACCGGATCGTCGGTGAGGCCAGGGTGGCGCAGGCCGGCGCGGCCCGGCTGCGCCTGGCGGTGACCCTGTCGCGCGAGGAGCCCGGCGGCGCCCGCACCCCGCTGGTGTCCGGCGAGCTGACCTTCGGCGCGGTCGATCCCGCGACCCGCCACCCCGTCCCGCTCCCACCCCCGATCCGAGCCATCCTGAAAGGACTGCACGCGGATGCGCAACTCCACGCAGCTCCCGGCACTGGCGCGCACGGCGCGACCGCTGGGCATCTCCGAGATCAGCCGCTTGGTGCGCGGACGGCACCCGAGGCTGTTCATCGACCGGGTCCTCGACCACGAACCGGGTGAGTTCCTGCACAGCATGTTCGCCGTGTCGGCGGAGATGGGTGCCCTCTCGGGACATCTGCCCGAGCGCGGCCTGGTCCCGGGGGTGATCCTGCCGGGCAGCCACACGATGCAGGCGTTCGCGCAGTCGGGGGTGCTGCTCTACCAGCTCAGCAGCTCACCCCTGCAGGAGGACGAGGTCACCCTGGTCGGCACGGTCAAGTCCCGCTTCCTCGCCCCGGTGGTGCCGGGTGACCAGGTGGTGCTGGACGTGCGCGCCGACCGCCTGTCCGGGTCCACGTTCACCTTCTCCGCCACCGCGAAGGTGCAGGGGCGGTCGGTGGCGGGCTTCCGCGGTGCGATGAGCAGGGCGAAGGTCGACCCGTCCGGCGGGCACCTGTGGTGAACCCGGTCGTCACCGGCATGGCCTGGGACACACCGCTGGGCGACTCGCTGGACGGGGTGTGGACGCGTCTGTGCGCGGGGGAGTCGGGAGTGGCACCGGTGCCCTCCGCGCACCCGCTGCGCAACGCCGAGGCGGCTCTGGTCGACGACCTGCCCTACGACGGCACACCCGGTGAGCGGCAGCGCGCATTGGCCGCACGAGTGCTCCTGGCCGCGTTCGCCGACGCCGGCCTGTCCCCGGCGGACTCCGGGGTGGGCCTCGTGCTGGGCACGAGCTTCGGCGCGGCCCTCGACGAGGAGGAGGAGTCGCTGCACGCCTGGGCCGACGACGCCGTCGCGGCGATCGGGCACCCGGTCGCCCCGGTGTGCGTGGCCACCGCGTGCTCGGCGGGATCGGACGCCATCGCCGTGGCGCACGCGCTGGTGTCGTCAGGTGCGCGGCGGATCTGCGTCGCGGGCGGGGTGGACGTGGTGACGGAGGCGAAACGCCTGGGCCACAGCGCGTTGGGCACGATGAGCCCCACCGGTTCCCGCGCCTTCGACAAGACCCGTGACGGCATGGTCCTCGGCGAGGGCGCCGCGTTCCTCGTCCTGGAACACCCGGACTCCGCACGGGAACGCGGCGTGCGGGTGCGCGCGACCCTGGCCGGCGTGGGAGCGGCGAACGACGCCACCGGCCTCACCGCTCCGGACCCGACGGGCCGCAGCGTGGTCCTGGCCCTGCGTCGCTGCCTGGCCTCGGCCGGCCTCGGCCCCGCCGAGGTGGCGGTGGTGAACGCGCACGGCACCGGCACCGCCCTCAACGACGAGGTGGAGGTGACCGGTCTGCGCGAGGTCTTCGGTGAGCGCAGCCCGACGATCTTCGCCACCAAGGGAGCACTGGGCCACAGCCTCGGCGCCAGCGGGGCGATCGAGGCGGTGGCGACGATCCTGGCCCTGCGCGAGCGGGTGGTTCCCCCGATCTTCGGCCTCCACGAGCCCGCCTCCTCGCTGACCTTCCCGGTGGGGTCGGCGGCACCCGTCACCGCGGGCGCGGCGGTGAGCACCACCCTCGGCTTCGGGGGCTTCGACACGTGCCTGCTCTTCACCGGGGAGGCGGTGTGACCACGCTTCCCGCCGGGACGACGGTGGTCGGCTCGGCCACCATCACCACCGGTGACCTCGCCGAGCACACCGCCAACAAGCCCTCGTTCTACGCCGACCCCGCGGCCTGGCTGGTCGCCGCCACGGCGCACCGGGCGCTGACGGACTCGCCCGCCGACGTCCTGGCCGGAGCCGAGGACACCGGTGTGCTGGTCATGAGCGCGAACGGCAGCCGCGACACGCTGCGCGCCATCGCCCGTTCGCTGCCGAGGGTCTCACCGCTGCGCTTCGCGGGTGCCAACCCCGGTGTGCTGGCGGGCCTGCCGTGCCTGCGCTGGGGCCTGCGCGGCCCGTCGCTGCTGCTGGCCGCACACCCGGACGCGGCAGCGGGCGTGGCGTTCACCGTGGCCGACAGCTGGCTGCGCACCGGCCAGGCGCGGCACGTGCTGCTGATAGGACTGCAAACCGAACCGGGCGGCCACCTCTGCCGGTGCCTGGTGCTCAGCACCGAGGAGGTGCCACCGTGCCCGAGTTGACGTTCGAGGGCGTCGCGGAGTTCATCGACCGCACCCAGGACGTCGGCGGTCGCTCCGGCCCGGGACTGGCCGAGGTGCTCGGGGACCTCGACGGCCTCGGCTTGGCGCCGGGTGACGCCGTCCTGCTGGCGATGACCAACGGTGTCGACCTGGTGCGGGTCCACCTGGCGACACTGCTGCTGGGCCTGGTTCCGCTGGCGGTGTCACCGGGAACCCCGTGGGAACGCGTGCAAGCGCTGGCCGGACACGTGGGCGCGCGGGTCGCCGTGACGACCCGGCTGGTGGGCTCCGGCGGGGGCAGGCCGGTCGGCGGAGCCACCGCGCTGCCCACCGGGGCGGCGGGCATCCGGTACGAGCCGGGCGAGGTGCTGCTCTCGACCTCCGGCACCTCGGGCATGTTCAGCGCGTGCGTCCACCGCGTCCCCTCCCTGTTGCGCAACGCCGTCCGTCACGCCGGGGCGACGGGACTCACCTCATCGGACGCGGTGCTGGCGAACCTGCCGCTCTACTACTCCTACGCGATGGTCGCCCAGGTCCTCGCGGCGTACTGCGCGGGAGCACGCCTGGTGATCTCGGGTCCGCCCTTCTCTCCCGCCGGCTACCGCGACGCGGTGTCGAAGCACGGGGTCACCCACTCGGCGCTCACCCCGACCGTGGCCCGGCAGCTCCTCGCGGACGGAGCGGGCCTGCCGCCGGTCAGGGCACTGGCCGTCGGCGGGGATCGGCTGGCCCCGGCGGAGGTGGCCTCCCTCCTGGCCGCCAGACCTCACGGGGAGCTGTACCTGACCTACGGTCTGACCGAGGCAGGCCCCAGGGTGTCCACGCTCGCCGCACACGCGGAACCGGCGCACCGCCACGACTCGGTCGGCCTGCCGCTGCCGGGTGTCCAGGTGTCGTTGCGCGACGTGCGGGACGGGGTGGGCGAACTGCTGGTCACCTCGGACACCGCGCTGATCCGCCGAGTCGGCCCGCGAGCGGCCAGGGGCCTGGTGGCGCCGGGTGTGATAGCCACCGGGGACGCCTTCTCCGTCGTCGACGGCTACCTCAGGTTCAAGGGCAGGCTGTCGGACTTCGTGGTGCTCAAGGGCGAGAAGGTCTCCCTGGCGACGGTTCGCCAAGCGGCCTTCGCCATCCCCGGCGTGGTCAGCTGCACCCCGTCGGTGATCCAGGGCGACGACGGCACCCCGGTCCTCGACGTGCACCTGGGGATGACCGACCCCGCGCCCGGTGCGGAACGCACAGCCCTCCGAACCCTCAACTCACTCCTCCTGCCGGCCGAACGTCCCCGTTCGGTCCACGTGCGGCCCGCCGACCCCTCCGCTCTCCGAAAATGAGCCTCCGCCTGGGCGTCACCGTCCCGGAAGGGCTTTCCGGCAGGGAGCTGCGCGAGTTCGCGCGGAGAGCGGAGTCGTTGGGGTACGACCACCTGTCGGTGGCGGAACACCTGTCGTCGCACACACCGGCGTACGAGTCGGCGACCCTCGTGGCCCACCTCGCCGCGGTGACCACCAGGATCGAACTGTGCACGTGCATGCTGATCCTGCCCCACCGGCCGGTGGTCCTGGCGGCCAAACAGGCCGCCCAGCTCTCGGACCTGGCCGAGGGCCGGCTCCGCCTGGGCGTGGCCGCAGGCGGCGACCCCGCGGAGTCAGCCGCGCTGGGTCTCGCCCCCGCCACCCGCGCTGCCCTGTTCGGCGAACAACTGGCGGCCCTGCGCCGTTTGTGGACCGGCGACGAGGTGAGTGCCGAAGGTGCCCACGTGACCTTCGGCCCGGTCACCCTCACCCCTCGCCCGACCCACCACATCCCGCTGTGGCTGGGCGGAGGCTCTCTTCGCACGGCAGGACGACCCGGCCAGGAGGTGCTCCTCCGAACAGCAAGGCACGCTGACGGCTTCACGATGTCGAGGCTCCTGGCCAACAGGGTCGAACGCGGCTCACGAGTGGTCGAAGCCCTCCGCGCAGCACTCAGCGCGGTGGGTCGCGATCCGTCGGCCTTCGGCGTGGAAGCCCGCCTCCTCCCCGAACGGACCCCGGACTGGAGAACGCAGGCACGTTCCTGGAAAGAGGCAGGAGCCACCCACCTCACCGTCACCACGGACGACTCGGACCTGCTCGCCCAGGTCATCGCTGCGATGAGGTGATCGCTCCACGCGTCGTTACGACGGGTGAGCAGCCAGGAGGCGCGGTACGAGGAGTTCTTGCCCGAAACCGAGGGAGTCACGATCGGGGATCGCGTCGGGCGAGAACCAGCGGAAGTCGATGGCCTTCCCGCGAGGACGCGGGTCACCCGACATGACGCAGGTGTAGGTGAGGGCGACGGCGTGCTTGCGGGGGTCGAAGAACTCGCCGGTGTCCGGATCGGGGAAGTACTCCACCACTTCCTTCAGCTCCAGGGTGTCGAGGTCGAGTGAGACCCGGTCACCCAGCGCCCAGTCGAAGACCCTCTCGACGGCGTTCGGCAGTGGTTCGCCGTGCTGGACCCCGCCGCCCACGAGGCACCACCGACGGCGGCCCCAGAAGGTGTCGCGGAGCATCAACCCCACCAAGCGCTCCGGCCCGGGGTGGATCGGCAGCACGTCGACGCACAGGATCGGGATCTTCTTGGTGATCTCGTCGTACTCGGCCTCGGGAATCCACTTCCCCTTGGCGGAAGAACTGCTGCTCATGACGTCATTCCTCGATGGGTGTGCTTGCCGGAAGCCATGCGGCGGGAACGCCGATGTCCACAGAGGACACTGGAACGAGAGTGGCCGGACCCTGCTCGTTGAGCAGTGGCCCGATGGGGACTTCCTGCTCCGCCGCGTCCGCCTCGGTTCGCGTGCTCCGGATCCGGCGCTCGATGGCGGCCTTGATCTCGTCGGTCCTCAGCTTCAACGGGCCGACCCAGCAGGGCAGGAGCTGCTCGGGCTCGGCTTCGTCGCAAGGGAGTTTTTCGACCCACTTGCCGCTCGGGGTCAGGTACGTGAACCGCTCGGCTTCGGCAGGACGCATCAGCACGACACCGACTGCCGGAGCGGCGGCCTGCGCGATCTTCTCCGCGTCCCGGACGGACACCACGTTGTCGCCGAGGAGGACCTGGACCTCGGGCGAGGTGACAAGTCGAAGACCCGTGAGGAGCGCGTCTCCTGGTCCGTTCGGCTGACGCTGGAGGACGATCTCCGCCGGGAGGTCGCCCAGCACCTGGCAGAGGAGCAGCGCGTTCTCCGGGGCGGCGACGATCACGATCCGCCCACTCGAGATGCGCAACGCCGTCCGGACGAGCCGGCGGATGAGGGGTTCGCCATCAACGATGACCAACGGCTTGAAATAGGGCGGTGTGATGTCCTTGAGTCTGCTGCCGCGTCCGGCGGCGAGGATCACGACATCCATGCCGTGCTGATCTCCTTGATCAACTCTGCCTCGGTCTGGTCGCGGAAGTGCACCAGTTTCCACGTGCTTCCTCCGGTGACCTTGACGCCCAGGTCGTGGTTGTCGTCGACGTACACGCCGCCCGCAGGAGAAATCCCGTCGAGCGCTCTCCGTTTGCCCGTGCTGTCCAGATCGGTTCCGGCCAGGAACCCGCTCAACGACGGATCGGCGGAGTCGAGCGTCCTCCGCACGACTTCGCGGGTGCCGGAGGTGATGAACTTGACGGTCCATCCGCGGGAGTGCAACGCGCGGGCGGCTTCAGCGCCCGCGAGCGTGGCGACCCTGGTCTCGCTGAGCAGGTCGAGGTGGGCCTGGGTTTTCTGGTCGTGGACAGCCTGGGCGCGCAGGAGGTCTCCTCCGCAGAGCTCGGGAAGCCAAATGCGCCATGAACTGCCCCAGAGCCGGTCGGGCAGCTCGATGCCGACCTCGGCATAGGCTCGCCGCACGATCTCCCGGGTGTCGACCAGCACCCCGTCGATGTCGAACACCGCTACAGCCGACATGTCGCCGCTCCGATCAAGCTGTCCACGCATTCCTCCAGGAGGTGCTTCGCCTTCCGGGCCGAGACGTACACCATCGAACGGAGGAGGTGCACGATTCCGAAGTACAGAGCGGCGGTCAGGTCGTCGTGCGACAGTTCCGCCATCGAAATGACCACGTCGAGCGGGACGTCGTCGGGCGCCGGCAGTTCGTAGGTCACCCGCTCGTATCCCACGCAGGACTGGAAAATGCGGCCGATGTCCAGGGCGATCACGTCGGGAAGGCCCGGGGTCGACGGGATCGGATCGGTCAAGACCATCGAACCGTCGCGAGCGAAAAGAACGTTGTCGAAGATCGGATCGCCATGGGTGAGACCCCGGGACAGTCGATCCCATTCTATTCGGTCGCGAAGCTGGTCGAACACGTCTCTCCTGCGCCCGGTCAGCGGTGCCGTGATGGGGGACAGGCGATCGGCATGTGCCGCCTCGTCGAACTCAGCCTCTGGAGTCCGGTGCCACAAACTGGTTTGCAGCAGCTGGATGATGGACGTCGCAAGCTTCCGGCCGTCGAGCAGCTCAAGGGGGACCGTGTCGAGCCGGTCCATGGTGTACCCCCACCGCGCGTTGTTCCGGAAAACACCGTGAACCTTCGGCAGGGCTTGATTGCTGTGTCGTAGAATCCACTCGCCTTGAGCGACAACGCGGCTGCCGAGCGCGGTGTTCGGCGGGCCGTACTTGATCACCTGGTCTTGGAGTTCCGGTGCGATGTCCGCGCCCGATCGGCCCCGCTGGTCCGGCACACGGCAATGCGGCTCCGGTCCCGGTGAACTTGATGACCCGTAAGTCTCGATGATCCTGCGTACTGATGCCGGCTCGCGTGCTGCGGTGTTCAATCATGACTCCGTGCTTGCGGGAGTCCAGGCTGCTGCCCGGTGTCCGTCTTTCGACTATTTCAAAGTTCCGGGCGGTCGCCAGCGAAGTCTTGTCTTGCTACCCCTCTGTGCTCGTTCCGTTGCCCTTCTTGCTCGGATCGCCGATGGGGCCGGACCGCGATCCGCGGTTTCGTCCTTTTCGTTGTCAAGGTCCCGCAACCGGCACCGACGCCGACACGGTCCGCCGCCGGGAACTGCTCGAACCCGCTGCGCACCAGGGCACGCTGCTGCACGTGCCCGGTGCGGTCACAGCGACGCGAGCCGCTGCTCCAGCGCGTCGGCCTCCGCGAGCCCGCGCCCGCGGAACACCTCCAGCGCCTGCGTCCACGCCTGCCGCGCCCCCGTCCGGTCGCCCTCGGCGGCGAGCACGCCGCCGAGGCGTTCCAGCGTGACCGCCGCCTCGAAGTGGTGGCCGACCTTCCAGAACATGTCCGCGGACTCCCGGTAGGCGACGGCGGCCTCGGCGGGTGCGCCGCGCTGCTCGTGGATGTAGCCGATGCTGTCGAGGGTCTCGCCGACGCCCGCCCAGCGGCCGGCCGCGCGGTGGATCGGCACGGCAGCCGCGCAGTGGGCGAGCGCCTCCCCGTACTCGCCGAGGTTGGCGCAGATCCAGCCGAGGTTGTTCAACGCCAAGGCCTCCACGCCCGGCTCGCCGGAGGCCCGGTAGAGCTCCAGGCCGGTGCGCGCGTGCTGCTTGGCCCGCCGGTAGTCGCCCTGCTGACCCCAGACGCGGGCGAGCACCAGCTGGGCGTGGCCCTCGGAGAGGGGGTCGCCGAGGGCGGCGCTGGTCGCCGCCGACTCCTCCAGGTGGGCGAGGGCCTCGGTGTTCAGGCCGGCGCGGGCGCACATGTGACCGAGGGTGTGCAGCAGGCGGGCCGTGATCGACTGCTCCCCGGCGCTCTTCGCGGCGGCGACGGCGAGGCGCAGCACCTGCAGCGGCTCGGCGCGGTGGCCCTGCTGCCAGTGGTAGGACGTGGTGGTGGAGGCCAGCGCCCACACCCGGCGGTGCCAGCCGTGGTCGGCCGCGATGCGCTGCACCGCGAGGACCATGGCGTGCTCGGCGTCGAACCACGCGAGCGCGGACTGCTTGTCCGCCAGCGGGACCGGCACCACACCCGGTGCCGGGTCGGGCAGGTCGTAGGGCGGCCGGTCGGGTTCCAGCAGCCGTTCGCCGATGTGCGCGGTGTGCAGGTAGAGGTCGACCAGCCGGGTCAGCGCGGCCTCCCCGTCGGACACGGGCTGTTCGCTGGCGTAGAGGTGGATCAGGTCGTGCATGCGGTAGTGGCCGGGACCGGTGCGCACGACCAGGTGCGCGGCCTCCAGCTCCGCCACCGCGGCCGAGGAGTCCGCCGCGGCCAGCGCGTCCAGCGCGGCGACGCTCAGGTCCACGGCGGGCGCCAGCCCCACCAGTCCGAATAGGACGGACGCCGGCGTGCTCAACTCCCGGTGCGACCAGGAGATCGTGGCCCGCAGGCTCAGGTCACCGGTGTCCAGCGCGTCCAGCCGGGCCGACCGCAGCTCGGCGGCGATCTCGGCCAGGCGGAGGTTCGTGCGCACGGCGGCACGCGCGGCCACGATGCCCAGCGCCAGCGGCAGACCACCGCAGTGCCGCACGATGTCGGCCATCGCCTCCGGCTCACGCGCGCCCAGCCGGGCCGTGAGCAGCTCGAACGCCTCGTCGTCGGTCAGCACGTCCAGCGGCATCGGCACCGCGCCGTGCGTGGCCACCAGCCCGGTCAACGGCTGCCGGCTCGTGACCAGCGTGCGGCACGACGCCGTGCCCGGCAGCAGCGGCTCGACCTGGGCGGTGTCGGCCGCGTTGTCCAGCACCACCAGCATCCTGCGGTCCGCGACCGCGCTGCGGTACATCGCGGCGAGCGTGTCCACGTCGTCGGGCAGGCTGTCCGGCGCGGTGCCCAGCGACGTGAGGAACCCGCGCAGCACCACGGCGGGCGCGGTCGGCGCCGCCGTCGGGTCGAAACCGCGCAGGTTCACGTAGAGCTGCCCGTCGGGGAACTCGCCGGCGTGCCCGTGCGCCCAGTGCAGCGCCAGCCACGTCTTGCCGATCCCGCCCGCGCCCCGGATCGCCGTGATCAGCACGGTGTGCCCGGCCGACAACGCGTCCAGCTCGTGCACCCGGCCCTGGAAGTGCGCCGGTGCCAGCGGGAGCTGCCGCGGCACGTCCCGCGACGGTGCCTCCGCCGGTGACAGCAGCCGCCGGTGCAGCTCCCGCAGCTCCTGGCTCGGGTCCACGCCGAGCTCGTCGACCAGGTGCCGGCGCAGGGTCTCGTAATGAGCCAGCGCCTGTGCCTGCCGTCCGCTGCTGGCAAGCGCCTCGATCAGCTGGTGTGCGACCCGTTCGTCCAGCGGCCTGGCCGCGGCGAGCGTGCTCAACGGCGCCACCAGCTCGGCGTGCCGCCCGAGCCGCAACCGGACGTCGTGGTCGTCCAGCCGCACCGCCAGCCGTTCCCCCTCCAGCGCCTCGCGCACCGCCGCCGCCCACGCCGAGTCCACGCCGGTCAGCGCCTCACCGCTCCACAGCCCGAGCGCCTGCGCCAGCAGATCGGCCCGCACCTGGTCCGGCTGCCCGGCCGAGTCCGCCACCAGCGCGCGGAACCGGTGCAGGTCGATGCACGCCGGATCGGTCCGCAGCACGTACCCGCCCGAACGCCGCGCGAGCTCCACGTCCCGCGCCCCGGCCAGCACGACGCGCAGCCGTGACAGGTAGCTGTAGACGGCGTCGCGGGGCTGCCGCGGCAACCGCTCGCTCCACACCCGTTCGACCAGCGCGTCGGCCGACACCGTCCGGTTCGCGTCGACGAGCAGCGCCGCGAGGACGCACCGCACACGTGCGTGCTTGATCGGAACCGGCTCACCGGCCACCGTGACGCCGACTTCCCCCAGCAGTTGAAACCGTGCTCCCACCGATGCCCTCCCCCCAGTGAGTTCGTGTCTATCAGACCCGTGACAGGTCCGTGCAAGGTCGGCCGAGCAATGTTCGCCCCGGCTCGGGTGTCAGAGGGAGGCATCCGGTGGCACTGGGGGCTTTGTCATGCACAGACGTGTCGTTGTCGCGCGCCGTTTTCTCGCTGTTGTGGTCGTGTTGTTGCTCATCGCATCCGGTTCGACCGGTTCGATTCCAGTGTCCATTTTGTCCGGAGCACTGCCCGCGGGCGCGTCGACCGAGGCGCCGCAGCAGGTCAGCGGGACAGCGGACGGCGTGGCGCACGAGGCCCCCAGCGCCGCGGCCGCGCTGACCGGCCCCCGACGCGAACAACCACGACCGCCGGGCGCCGTGGCGGACCGGACAGAACTGTCCAAAGGCGACGCTCACCCCGACGTGGCCGCGCCGCAGCAGGTCACACCACAGCTGACCCGTGGTCCAGCCCTACCGGGCATCGACCCCGCCGCGAAGGAACGCCCCGGCGACCGCACCGCCACCACCGAGACGTTCGACAACCCCGACGGCACCCGCACGCTGCGCCTGCACGGCACACCGGCCAACGTCCGGCAGCCCGACGGCACCTGGCAGCCCGTCGACCTCACGCTCACCCCGCGCGGCGACCGGTGGGAGCCCAAGGCCAGCGCGGTCGGCACCGCCTTCGCCCGCACCGCCACCGGCGCCACGGCCATCGCGTTCGACGAGCGCCACCGCATGGAGTTCACCCTCGACGACGCCGCGGCCTCACCCGGCCAGGTCACCGGCGCGTCGATCACCTACCCGCAGGTCCGCCCCGGCGTCGGCCTGCGCCTGACCGCCCAGCACACCGGCCTGAAGGAAGAACTGGTCCTCGACCGCGCCGACGCCGCCACCACCTACACGTTCACGTTGCGCCTCACCAACCTCGAACCCCGCCTGACCGGCAGCGGCGCCATCGAGCTGCGCGACGGTGACCAGGTCATCGGCGTCATCCCGGCCGGCTTCATGGACGACGCCGCGGGCGCGCGCTCGACCGGCGTCCGCTACCGCCTGTCCACAGTGGACAAGGGCTGGCGGCTGGAGGTCGGCCTGGACCAGGCCTGGCTGCACGACCCGGCCCGCGCCTACCCGGTCGTCGTCGACCCGTCGGCCGCGCAGTTCAACGCCAACGCGGACGACCTGTACGTCCAGAAGGGCCTGAACCCCGGTGCCGGGGCGGAGGAGCTGCGCACGGGCCGCCTTTCCGGTGGTCTGGCGCGGTCCTACCTGCGTTTTTCCGACGCCCTGGGCACGCTGCGCAACCAGTTCGTCCTCGGCGCCTCGCTGAACGTCTTCGCCGTCGAGTCCACCACCTGTGCGCCGCGGTCGGTCTCGGTGTTCGAGGTGACGAGGCCGTGGGACGCGAGCACGACCTGGCCGGGCGCCGACGTCGGTCAGGTGCTGTCCACCAGGTCCTTCGCCCACGGCGCCGCGTGCGGCGGGTCGGCCTGGGAGGCGTTCCCCCTCAACTACGAGCTGATGACCAGGTGGACCCACGGCACGGCGGTGCCGCACGGGTTCGGGCTGCGGGCGTCCGACGAGGCTGACCCCAACGGCATGCGCTTCGGCTCGGCCAACTCGCCGAAGAAACCGTTCCTGGACGTGCGCTACTCACCGGAGGGCGCCGGGTTCGAGGTTCCCGCGATCACGCTGCCCACCGCCGCGACCGCGGGCAAGCTCACCGCGAAGGTCACGAACCTGGGCACCACGACGTGGACGCCCACCAACGGTTTCGAGTTCGGCTACATCATCCAGCAGAACGGCGCGAAGATCCGGACCGCGCGCGGCTGGAAGGCCACCGTCGCGCCGGGGCAGACGAACACCTTCGAGGTGCCGATCGACCCGCTGACCCCCGGTGACTACCGGGTCTTCCTCACGATGTTCACCCCGCAGGGCAACGACTTCTTCGTCGCTCACGAGGTCCCGTACGGCGAGTTCGCGCTGAAGGTGAACAACGTCGCGCCCACGTCGAACCTGCAGCAGCCCGGCGCCGGCGCCGTCGTGGAGACGCTCACCCCGACGCTGTACGCGGAAGGCACCGACCCGGACGGCTGGCCGGGCAAGGGGCTCACCTACCGGTACCGCGTCTGCTCCGATCCCGATCTCACGCGCGACTGCCAGGAGTCGGGCTGGACCGCCCAGTCGTGGGCGCCGCCGAACCTGTTCTGGGGCCGCACCTACTTCTGGGGCGTCAAGGTCTTCGACACCGTCAACGAGACGCCGTTCTGGGTGAGCGTCAAGGACGGCGTGCGGCTGTCGTTCACCACCCGCGTGCACCAGCCGGAGATCACCTCGCACCTCGCGGGCAGCCCGGACGGCAACGAGGGACCGGGCCTGGACCCGCAGATCGGCAACTACTCGACCGTCGTCACCGACGCGTCCGTGGCCACGGTCGGCCCCGACCTGACGATCACCCGCACCTACAACAGCCTCGACCCGCGCCGTGACACCGCGTTCGGCGCCGGGTGGGCGTCACGGCTCGACATGCGGCTGCGCCACGACGACGACCGGTCCGGCAACGAGGTGCTGACGTTCCCGACCGGGCGGCAGGTGCGCTTCGGCCGCAACCCCGACGGCGGCTACGCCTCCCCGCTCGGCCAGAACGTGGACCTGGTGCACCGCACGGACACCGGCACCTACACGATGCGCGACGTCTCCGGCAGCCGCTGGACGTTCGACCAGCTCGGCCGGCTGATCACCATCACCGACCCGGCCGGGCTCACCGAGACGCTGTCCTACGACACCTCCGACCGGGTCTCGGTGATCACCAACGACGTCAGCAAACGCACCCTGCGCATGACCTGGCAGGGCACGCACGTCACGGCCGTCACCGCGGGCGGCGACCAGACCTGGACCTACACCTACGACGGCGACAAGCTGACCAAGGCGTGCGCGCCGGGAGCGGCGCCGAACTGCACCACCTACGGCTACCAGCAGGGTTCGCACTACCGCAGCACCGTGCTCGACAACAAGCCCCGCGCGTACTGGCGGCTGGGCGAGACCGGCGGTGACACCGTCGGCAACGCCGTGGCCCGCCGCGACGGCGCGGACGCGGGCAAGCAGCACGGTGTGCTGTTCGGCGGTACCGGAGCGCTCGGCGGCACGGCGGACAAGGCCGGCACGTTCGACGGCAACAGCAGCTACGTCACGCTGCCCGAGCAGCTCACCACCTCGACCATGTCGCTCGCGGTCGAGCTGTGGTTCAAGACCGGCGGCCAGGGCACCCTGCTGAGCTACTCCGACCAGGCGTTCCCCGCCGGCGGCAAGTCGACGCCGATCCTGTACGTGGGCACGGACGGCCTGCTGTACGGCGGTTTCTCGTTGCGCGACACCGGCGGGCCGCGTCAGATCGTGAGCACGCGGCAGGTCGACGACGACAGGTGGCACCACGTGGTGCTGTCCGCGGCGATCGACCGGCAGGTCATGTATGTCGACGGCGTCGCGGTGGGCCAGGAGCTGCTCGGGTTCGTCGACCACCGCGGACAGGGCCGGTTGACGCTCGGCGCGGGTAACGCCAAGGGCTGGCCCGCCACCAACGGCGGCGACTTCTACTTCTCCGGTGCCATCGACGAGGTGGCGCTCTACCAGCACACCATTGGCTCGCTCGCGGCCGCCACGCACTTCCGCGCGGGCGGGCCGGCCGAGCAGCTGAGCAAGGTCGAGCTGCCGCAGGACCAACGCCGGTTCGCGGCCCTGACCTACGACGACGTCTTCGACCGGGTGCGCACGCTCACCGACCACGGCGGCCGCCTGTGGACGCTCGACACCCCGGTGGTGCTCGACGCCGTCCGGACCGTCACGACGCGCGGCCCGTCCGGCTACGGCGACTGGACCTACGCGTTCGACGTCGACAACGGCGGCCGGCTCACCTCGCGGACCCACGACGGGGAAGTCTCGCGCTACGAGTACAACACCGCCGGGTTCCCGTCCGCGTCCGTCGACGAGAACGGGTTCCGCACCGAGCAGACCACCGACGAACGCGGCAACGTGCTGAGCCGCAAGACCTGCCGCACCGCCGGTTCGTGCAACACGGAGTACTTCACCTACGTCAAGTCCGACGTGGTGCTGGACCCGCGCCGCGACAAGCTGGAGTCCTCTTCGGACGCCCGCTCGTCCGGACCGGCCGACACCCGGTACCGGACCTCGTACACCTATGACACCGCCGGTCGGCCACTGCGGGTCACCCGCCCGCTCCCGGCCGGGCACACGACCGCGCCGACCGAGTCGACGACGTACACGACCGGCGCGGAGGACGCCGCGGGCGGCGGCAAGGTGCCCGCCGGCCTGCTGCTGACCAGCACCGGGCCGCGCGGCGAGCTGACCAGGCGGGTCTACCGCGCCAACGGCGACCTCGACGAGCTGACCGGACCGACCGGGCTGCGCACGCGCTACGGCTACGACCAGTTCGGCCGCCAGACCACCGAGTCGCTGGTCAACAGCGGCGACGGTGCCCTGGGCACGACCACCTACGAGTACTCGCCGCGCTCCGAGGTCGTGAAGGTGACCGCACCGGGCGTTCGCAACGAGGTCACCGGCGTCACGCACACCGCGGTGACGGCGCACCGCTTCGACGGCAACGGGAACCTGGTCGAGACCACCCTGTCCGACAGCACCGGCGGCGATCCGGCGCGGTCGACGAAGTACGGCTACGACGCCGCAGACCGCCTGTCCCGCATCGAGTTCGCCGACGGTGGGGTCGAGGAGCGGTCGTACCCCGACAACGGCCTGACCCAGGTCGTGAAGGACGTGCGCGGAACGTCGTGGTCCGACCGCTACGACGAACGCGGCCGGCTGCTGTCCCGCGCCGCCTCCGGTCTCGGTGTGAACCCGGAGGACCCGGCCGCCACCTCGATGACACTGGAGGCGCGGGCCTACGACCCGGCCGGCCGGCTGGCCTCGGTCACGGACGCCATGGGCCGGCTGACCTCCTACAGCTACTACGACGACGACCTCCTCGCGAACGTGCGCCGCACCGTCCAGGGCCGCAGCGTCACCCTCGACGAACGGGCCTACGACCCGGCCGGCCAGCTGACCGAGCAGACCACGGCGGGCGGGCGCAGGACGACGTTCACCCACGACGCGGCGGGCAACGTCGTGACGGCCGCGTTCGACCCGGCCGGGCTGAACCGCGTCACCACCAACCAGTACGACCTCGGCGGCAACGTCACGCGCACCGAGCTGCGGGGCGCGGCAGACCCCACGCGGGTCGAGACGACGGTCTTCGGTTACGACGCCGCGGGTCTGCAGGTGCGCGAGGACGCGTTCCTCGACGGTTCCACCACCGTCTCGGCGTCGGTGGACCGCGACGAGCGCGGTCTGGTCCGCAGCTCGACGGACCGGCGCGGCATCACCACGTTCTACGACTACGACCTCGCCGGTCAGCTGGTGCGCACGACGCACCCCGCGGCCGACGCGTGGGTCGCGGGTGTCCGCACGACCGGCTTCAGCCGTGCGGAGGTGCTGGGCCACAACGCCTTCGGCGAGGTCACGCAAACGCGGGACGGCGCCGGGAACGTGACCACGACCGAGCGCGACCTGATGGGTCGTGCGGTGTCGGGTGCGCTGCCGGACTACACACCGGCGGGCGGGCAGCCGATCAAGGGTGCCGGCACGCGCACCGAGTACGACCACGCCGGCAACCCGGTCAAGACGACCGATGCGTTGCAGCGCACCGCCTCGCGGACGTTCGACCCGTACGGCCGCGTGTCGACCGTGACGCTGCCGCAGGTCGGCTCCTCGCCGAGCGTGCTGTCGTCGCGGTACTCCAAGAACGGCGAGCTGCTGCTCAGCACGGACGCCGGCGGTGCGCAGACGTCGTTCACCTACGACGAGCTCGGTCGCCGGGTCACCGTGACGCAGGCGGACCGCACGCCGTCGGGAACCCTCTACTACACGACCCGCACGGGCTACGACGACGCCGGCAACGCGGTGTCCGTGGAGACGCCGCAGGGCAACGTCTCCACGGCGGCCCACAACGCGGCGGGCGAGGTGACCTCCAGCACCGACGCCACGTCCCGTGCGATCAGCTACGGCTACGACATCGCCGGCCGGCGGAGCTCCGTCACCGACGCGACCGGGCTCACCACCACGACGTCGTTCGACCTGCTGGGCCGGGCGGTGCGGACCGCGCAGTCCGTCGCCGGGCAGGAGAAGCGCGCCTCGGTCACCGACTACGACCCCAACGGCAACGTGACCGCGACCCGCAGTGCCGAGGACCGGCTCGTCACCTACGGCTACGACGCGCTCGACCGCGTCGTCCGGCAGACCGAACACGTCTCCGCGACCAAGCAGGTCGTCACGACCACCGGGTACGACGCGCTGGGCAACCGCAGCCGGTTCGTCGACGGTCGCGGCAACGCCACCACCTACACCTTCACGCCGTGGGGCCTGCCCGAGTCGGTCGTCGAACCCGGTGGTGCCACCTGGACGTCGTCCTACGACGCCGGGGGACAGGCGGTCCGGCTGGCGAAGCCCGGTGGCGTCGAGGTGACCCGCACGTTCGACGCGCAGGGCAGGGTGACGCTGGAGAAGGGCTCCGGTGCCGAGTCCGAGACCGCCGACCGCACCTTCGGCTACGACGCCGCGGGCAGGCTCGCCTCCGCCGGATCGGACCTCTACCGCTACGACGACCGCGGCAACCTGCTGACCGCGCGCGGCCCCGGCGGTGACACCACCTACACCTACAACGGCGACGGCACCGTCGCGAGCCGCACCGACGCCTCCGGCACGGCCGCGTTCGGTTACGACAAGGCCGGCCGGCTGACGTCGGCGGCCGATGCCCTGACCGGCCGCACCGCCGACTACGGCTACGACAAGGCAGGCCGCACCGCCTCGGTCGCGGACCGCGCGCTCGGCGGCTACACCGTGCGGCGCATGGCCTACGACGAGCTCGGCCGGCTCGTCTCCGACCAGGTGCAGCAGACCATCGACGTCGGGGTGCCGCCGCGGGTGCTGCTCGGCACCACGTACGGCTACGACCGCGACAACCAGGTGACGGCCAAGAACGCCGACACCTACGGCTACGACGGCGCCGGCCGCCTGACGTCGTGGACCGACCAGGCCGGCAAGGCCACCGCCTACGGCTGGGACGGCGCCGGCAACCGGACGTCCGCGGGCGACCGGACGTTCGCCTTCGACGCCCAGAACCGGCTGACCTCCGGCGACGGGGTCACCTACGACTACACGGCGCGCGGCACGCTGTCCTCGCAGACCCGTGACGGCGTGGTGAACAGCTCGTCGTTCGACGCCTTCGACCGGCTCACCGCGATGGGTGCGGCCCGCTACACCTACGACTCGCTGGACCGGGTGGCCGCGCGCAACGGCACCGGGTTCCGCTACCTCGGACAGACCAACGAGGTGGTGTCCGACGGTGCGCGGACGATCAGCCGGTTGCCGGACGGGTCGGCGTTCTCCGACAAGGGCACCGGTACCGCGCGGATGCTCTACGCCGACAGCCACGGCGACGTGGTGGGCCGGTACCTGAGCAACACCGTGGACGGCAGGCGGTCCTTCGACCCGTTCGGTGCGGTGACCTCGTCGTCGGGTGACACGGCCTCCGTCGGCTTCCAGGGCGACTGGACCGACTCCGGCACCGGCGCGGTGAACATGTCGGCGCGCTGGTACCTGCCGGAGACCGGCCGGTTCGCCAGCAGGGACGACTGGACGCTCGACCCGACGCCGTCCTCGGCCGCCAACCGGTACGCCTACGGCAACAGCAGCCCGCTGTCCGGAGTGGACGAATCGGGCCACGACATGGCGCAGTGCCTGTACAACGTGGGCAAGGACGTGAAGACCCCGTGGGACGCGTTCTGGGAACCGATCAAGCACACGCTCTTCGACTCCGACTGCGCCGGGCGGCTGGCAAACGGGGAATGCCCCCGGTACGGCTGCTACAACGCCAAGGCCGGTGGTGACGAGGACCCGATCCCGGTGGGCCGCAACTGCAGGTACTACATCGGCGGGTGCAACCGGGGTGGGCAGAAGGTCGCGCCGCCTCCGCCACCCAACTGCCGGCAGAAGAAGACGTGCGTGGCCGGTCCCGGTGGGTACAAGGGACCCGGCGCGCGCAAGCCGAAGCCGATCTCCAGGCCCGCACCGCCGCCCCCGCCGCGCTGGTGGACCGACCTGCACAAGCCCGCGTTCCGGCCACCACCCGGCGGCACCGTCGTGCGGCCGCCGACCTCGTACGACCCGACCAGCCCGCTGACCGTCATCACCGACCTGGCGAACACCCTGATCGACATCGCGACCAAGGTGACGCCGACCGTGGTCGACATCGTCGGTGACCTGATCGGCCAGCCGTACGACGCGGTGATCGGCGCCGACGAGAAGCGCAAGCCCGACGAGGAGGGCTGTCTCGAAGGCGATCCGGGAGTCGCGGTCAACGAGGTGTTCAACGACGAGATGGAGGACATCAAGAACTGGACCGGACCCTACGCGGGCAAGAGCCGCGGCTGGCCCGCTCAGCGCGCGACCGCGGGCACGGTGTGCCTGACCGACCTCAAGCCCAAGGGGCCGCGCTACGAGCAGAAGCCGGTCGGCTACGTGCACGGGCAGCACAACAAGAGCCACCTGATCGGCTACCAGTTCTTCGGCAAGGGCGGACGCGAGAACATCGTGCCGCTGGACGCCGACGTGAACCAGACGGACATGCTCGGCGTGGAGAACGAGATCGCGGACGCGGTCAGGAGCGGCCAGCGGGTCTTCTACCGCGTCGAGGCGATCTACGCCCGGCCGGAGGACGCGGTGCCCTCCGCCATCGACATCTACGCCGTCGGGGACAAGGGCTTCACCTGTGGCCAAAGGATCTTCAACCCGCACCCGGCGTCCGGCTACCCAAGGGGAAAGCTCAATGGCACACGACCCACGTGTTGACGAACTGGCCGCACTGGTCGGTTGGCAGGGCACCGTCGACGCGGACGAGGCGGTGCGGGACTTGGAACGCACGCTCGGCATCGGCCTGCCGCCGGACTTCCACGCGCTGGTGAACCGGTTCCCGACCGGGTACTTCAGCTCGTTCGTCACGGTGCCCTCGCCGGTGCGGCTGGCCAACGGGAACTCGCCGTTCCTGTGGGAGGCGCAGGACGCCCTGGCCGTCCTGCGCGAGGCGGCGGACACCGCGCATCCGGCGTACCCGGCGCCCGGCGGCCTGCTGCCGTGGGCCAGCAGCACCGAGGGGCACGTCTTCTTCTGGCGCACCGGGGACGAGGACCCGGCGCGCTGGCCGACGGTGTTCTGCGACGACGAGCTCACCGGCTGGGGCGAGTACCCCGGTACGGCGTCGGAGTTCCTGCGCGATGTGCTCACCGGCCGGTTCACCCACGAGTTCTTCGACCCCTGCCTGCAGGGCGTCGAACCCGACTTCGAGCCCGAACAACGAGAAGGAAACGCATGAACCGCATGAGACGCGTGGTCGTGGGAGGTGTCGCGCTGCTGCTGGGGACGGCGGGCGTGGCAACGGTTCCGACGGCCGCCACAGCCGACGTCCCGCAGTCGATCAGCGCTCCACGGCCCGGTGAGGCGGTCCCGAAGGACCGCGACGGCAAGGTCCTGCTCTACGTCGACGGCCGCGACCAGAAGGCCGTCCGCACGGCGGTCACCAAGCTCGGCGGCGAGGTCACCGCCACCCAGGGTTCACGCGCGCAGGTCGCCGTCCCGCAGGACAAGGTGGCGGCGCTGGGCAAGGAGCAGTCCATCGTGGAGGTGAAGCGGCCGGAGCGGGCGATCCCGATGGCCGTCACCTCCGAAGGCGTGCGGGCGTCGGGGGCCGACGGCTGGATCAACGCGGGCAAGAAGGGGCAGGGCGTCAAGGTCGGCGTCATCGACGTCGGCTTCGCCGGACTCGGCGACGCGCAGCAGGAGGGTGAGCTGCCGGCGAACGTCGCCGTCGACAACTCCGGCTGCCACGACGCCACCAGGTCGTCGAGCCACGGCACCGCCGTGGCCGAGGTGGTGCACGACATGGCACCCGACGCGCAGCTGTTCGGGGCGTGCGTCGACGGGCCGCTCGACTTCGAGAACGCCACGAACTGGTTGCGGCAGCAGGGTGTGCAGGTGATCACCGCCGCCATCGGGTTCCTCAGCTCCGGGCGCGGTGACGGCACCGGCGAGGCCGGCAGTCCCGCCGACGTGGTCCGCAAGGCCCGCGAGGCGGGTGTCACGTGGTCCGTGGCGGCCGGCAACCTGGCGCGCGACCACTTCGCCGGCAACGCGGTGGACGCCAACGGCAACGGGTTCGTCGAGTTCGACGGCACCGCGCAGAACAACGGGTTCAACGTCGCGGCCGGTGTCACGACCACCGTGGCGTTGCGGTGGGACGGCTGGCCCAGGACGAACGAGGACCTCGACCTCTACGTCATGTCGCAGCCCAAGGCGCCGACCGGTCCCACCGACTCCGCGGTCGTGGCGGCGTCGACGACCAACCAGCGCGACGTCTCGGGTGGTGCGCGGCCGACCGAGGAGGTGACGTTCACCAACTCCTCCGGGGCGGCGCAGTTCTACTACCTGTACGTGCGCAACCACAACGCGAAGTTCACCACCCGGCTCGACCTGTTCGTGTCGGGGCCGAGCGACCCGTTGCAGTACAACACCCCGGCCGGCAGCGTCACCGAGCCCGCCACCTCGCCGTACGTCATGGCGGTCGGCGCGACCCGGCCCGGCAGCGGCACCCTGGAGAACTACAGCGGCCAAGGCCCGACGATCGACGGCCGGCTCAAGCCCGACCTCACCGGGTTCGCCGGCGTCAGCACCTCCACCTACGGCGGCCAGAACCTCAGCGGCACCTCCGCGGCAGCGGCGCACGTCGCGGGTGCGGCGGCGTTGCTGAAGTCCGCCAACCCTCAGCTCGACGCCGCGCAGATCCAGACGGCGCTGCAGACGCGCACCAACCCGCGCAAGTCCGACAACCAGTGGGGCACCGGAGTTCTCGCGATGGGCACACCGGACACCGTCCCGGTCGTGACCGGGTCCGGGTACACGCCGTTCCCGAAGGTCTCGGTGATCCAGGGCAGGGCGTTCGCGGCCGGCGAGGTCTTCACCCTGCCGATCCCGGACATCCCCACCGACACCACCGCGGTGGCGCTCAACATCTCACTGCGCACCAACCCGGCGTCGGGTGCGGTCGACGTGCCCAGCGGGCTTGACGTGTTCCCGGAGAACTCCTCGACCAGCAAGGCCACGACGCTGCGCGTGCAGCCCGGTGACGGCTGGGTCAACGCCCTGGTGATCGCCAAGCTCGGCGCCGACCGCGCCGTGCGGCTGCGTGCCGGTGCGGGACCGGTGTTCGACAACGTCGACCTGCTCGGCTACTTCAGCCCGAACAGCGCCTCGACCTACTTCCCGCAGCACAGCCCGGTCCGGGTGCTCGACACCCGCGGCCTGAACGGCGGCCCGCGCACCACCCCGCTCGGTCCCGGCGAGGTCGTGACCGTGAAAGCCCGTGGCGCCAACGGTGTCCCGGACAACGCCACGGCGGTCGCGGTCAACCTCACCGCCGTCGAGTCGACCCTGGGCACCGCGATGGGCCTGTTCGGCACGGAGAACGGCGGCACGGCGCTGAGCGCCAACCGCACCGAACGCCGCTCCAACGCCTCCATCGTCGCCATCGGCGAGGACGGCAACATCCGGCTGCGCAACAGCACCGGCCGCGCGCACGCCGTGCTCGACGTCGTCGGCTGGTTCGCCGCCGGTGCCGGCGGCAAGTACGTCCCGCTCGACGAGCCGGCCCGCATCGCCGACACCGCGACGGGCAGCCAGCGCACCGGCTCGCTCGGCGAGGGCGAGACCGCGCGGTTCCAGGTCACCGGCCTCGCCGGCGTCCCGGCCACCGCCACCGCCGCCGTGCTGATGCCGTCGGCCGCCGAGAACCTGCTCGGCACCGAGGTGTCGGTGGCACCGGCCGAGATCGGCTGGTCGCCGGTGACGAACCTGGCCGTGAAGCAGCGCGGCCGGTCGTCCTCGACCGTGCTGACGCCGCTGGGCGCGAGCGGCAAGGTGGCCGTGCGCAACGAACGCGGCAACGCCCAGTTCGCGCTGGACGCCCAGGGCTACTTCCTCGGCGGCACGCAGTTCACCGACGACGGCGCCTGTGCGCTGCCGGTCGGTGAGGCCGGGTACACCAGCATGTTCGACGGCAGGGCGGAGACGAACCTGTCGGCGTGGCGGGTCGCGGGCACGACCCCGTTGTCCGCCAACGGGTGTGAGCTGCAGACCACCGAGGGCAACGACGTGTCCTGGTACGCCGCGCACTCGTTCGGCAACGACTACACGGTGAAGTTCGACTTCCGCGGCAACCAGTCGCTGGCGCGGACCGGCCTGTTCGTGATGTTCCCCGACCCCGGTACCAACCCGTCCGTGCCGCGCGGCAACGGCGTGGAGGTCGAGATCGGCACCGACGGCAGCGCCGGCTCGATCACACCGGGCAAGGCGCGCAGCGGCGAGGCCCCGTCACCGGGCAACTGGCACACCGCCGAGGTGACGGTCGCCTGGAACACGGTCATCGTCAAGATCGACGGCGCGGAGGTCAACCGCCACACCGTCACCGACGCCGGACGGGCGTACGTCAACAGCTTCATCGGCTTCAAGAACGACGGTGAGTACCGCACCACGTACCTGCGCAACCTCCGCGTCAAGAACAACACCGCGGTGCGCAACGGCGAGATCAGGGGCGTCAACGACCGCTGCCTCGACGTGCCCGGCTACGACCCCAACGTCGCCGAGCTGCAGATGTGGGACTGCAACAACTTCCCCAACCAGCGCTGGACCACCACCGTCGACGGCCTGGTCACCAACGTCGGCAAGTGCCTCGGCGCGCAGAACAACGGCACCGCCGCCGGAACCGCCGTCGTGCTGGTGGCGTGCGCACCGGGCGAGTACTCCCAGCAGTGGGTGGTGCGCCCGGACGGCGCACTGGTCAACGTCCGATCCGGACGGTGCCTGACGCCGGCGACCACCGACCGTTCGGCTGCGTTGCGGCTGCAGGACTGCGCGGCGCGGTCGGACCAGGTCTGGCGGCTGCCCGACCAGCACGGCCAGCAGGGTGCACTCGTCAACGCCGCGTCCGGTCGGTGCCTGGACATCGCGAGCGGCGACCCGCGCACCAACAAGGCCCAGTCGTGGGACTGCTACGGCAACGCCGCGCAGCAGTGGGCGATCACCGGTGACGGCCGGATCACCAGCAGCGGCAAGTGCCTCGACATCGTCAACGCCGCCACGACCGCCGGCAGCGCGGTGAACCCGTTCGACTGCAACGGCCAGCCCAACCAGCAGTGGCAGTCACGGCCGGACGGCACCATCGTCAACCCGGCGTCCGGCCGCTGCCTGACCGCGGCCGGCACCGCCAACGGCGCCGGACAGTCCATCCAGGACTGCACCGGGGCACCGGCGCAGGTCTGGCGGCTCAGCGCGCAGACGCAGTGGGTCGGCAACCTCGTCGGCATGGGCAAGTGCGCCGACATCAAGGGGGAGAACCCGGCCAACGGCACGGTGTGGCTGTGGCAGTGCTTCGGCCCGCAGGGCGAGACCTGGGCGGCGATCGGCGACGGCGCCATCCGGTCCATGGGCGCGTGCCTCGACATCGGCGCACTGCCCAACGGCACCCCGACCGTGGTGGCCACCTGTCACAACGGCCTGAGCCAGCAGTGGACCGCTCGCCCGGACGCCACGTTCGTCAACGTCGAGGCCTCGCGCTGCCTGGACGTGTACGCGGGACTCGTCGACAACGGCACGAAGATCCAGATCTACGACTGCGTCGGCACGCCGCAGCAGCGGTGGTCGGTGCCGCTCAGGGCGAGCTAGCAGAACAGGCGGCGGTGGGCGGCGGGATTCATGACCGCCGCCCACTGCCACATCTCGTCGGGCCTTGTTCAGGTGGCGCGAGCAGCAGCGCGTCAGTAAACGCAGTACCAGCTGTAAGGGTCGCTGTAGTTGCGGTAGGTGCTGTAGGCGTTCGGGTTGCCGTACTGCGTGCGGCACTGTCGCGTCACGTCGATCTGCCCGTCCGCCACCGGGACGACGCCCGTCACGCACCTCCAGCCGAGCACGTTCCAGGTCCTGATCTTCGCCACCCGGCCCTGCCCGGGGTACTGGTTGTCGCACGCCGCCTGCATGCTCACCGAGCCGGTCGCCGCAGACGCCGGTGATGTCGACACGACGGCGCCCGTGATGCTGATCAACGCGCCTGCCGCTATTGCTGCCACTCGTCGTGCTTGCATGGTGAATTCCTCCTTGGGATGGAGCCGGAATCGACTCGCGATTTCGTGCGTGAACTTGTCCGGTGCGTGAGCTTCACCGGCTGCCGTACTCCGGGCAGAACGCGGCCACCGAGACGTTCAGGAATGCTCGTTTTGCGTTGATGTTGTTGCCGAAGTCGCCGTACATGGCCATGAGGTCGCCGGCCCCGTATCCCTGGTCGAGCTTGGCGCAGAGGGACTTGGCCAGCGTTTCGGCCTCGGTCATGTCGTGGGGTGCGATGCCCTTGTGCGCGAGCAAGTCGTGGAACTTCGACGTCGCGTTGTTCGTAGGACTGCAGGCCGCGGTGAGCACAAGCGTCACGACGGCCAATGTCGTCTTCATCGTGCGCCTCCTTCGTCGTTCCCCCATGGTGTGGAAGGCGTTGTGGGTGACGCGTGGGTCGTTCACCCGACACGTTCGGCTCGGCTGGTCCGACACAGTGGGTGGTGGCTCGAGGGAGGAGGGCGTTGTGGACGGCAGGCGCATGCGGGTGGTCGTGCTGGACGACCACCCCGCGGTGGTGGCGGGTGTGACGGTGTGGTGCGAAGCCGCTGATCCGCCGATCGACGTCGTGGACGCGGGTGACCACCTGTCGCTGGTGTGGACCGGGCGCGGCGCCGAAGCCGATGTGGTGGTGTTCGACCTGCAATTGGGCGGCAAGCCGCCCGCGTTCGCCGAGCTGGAGGCGCTGGTGAAGGCCGGACGCCGCGTGGTCGTCTACTCGCAGCACTTGGCGTCGGCCACGGTGATGCGTTGCCTGGACCTCGGCGCCTTGGCCTACGTGACGAAGGCCGAGGGGCCGGAGCACCTCGTTCCCGCTCTCCGAGCCGCGGTGGAGGGCGTCCACTACCTCTCGCCGTCGCTGAGCGGCGCTGTGTGCGCGGTGCCGGACGGTCGAGCGCGGCTCACGCCGAGGGAGGTCGAGGTGCTCACCGCCTGGTTCGAATGCGCCTCCAAGGACCTCGTCGCGGCCAGGCTGCACATCACGCGCAAGACGGTGGAGACCTACATCGAACGGGTCCGGGCCAAGTACGCCGAGTTGGGGCGTCCCGCGACGACCAAGCAGACGCTGGTGAAGCGGGCGCTGGAGGACGGGCTGGTCAGCTTCGACGACCTGCCGTGACGATCCTGTGCTCCGCGCGCACCCAGCACAGTTCCGCAGTCGCCAGGTGCGTCACGACGACCTGTGTGTCGTCGCTGGTCTCCTGTGGTGTGACGGGAGGGCAGTCGCCCACGGCGCTGACCGACACGGCGTCCGGAGTCCCGAGCACCACCAGGCGGAGGGTGGAGCGTGCCGTGGTGACGACGACGAGTGGTGCCTCGGTCAACAGGTGGCGCACCGAACGTGGCAACGGGGGAATCGGTCCGTTGACCTCCAGGTGGACCTCGATGCCCCGTCGTTGCGCCACGTCGATGCACGCGTCCAGTTCGTGCAACAACGGGTTTTCGGCGTCGTCGGCCTCCGCGAACAGCCGCCGCATCCGGGCCGCCTCGATCCCGCATCGTCGTCGCACGTCGGGATCGGCGGGATCGAGGGCGCGGCTCAGCAGCCCTTCGAGCAGGGGCAGCGCCGACGTGGACAGCTCCGCGCACCTGACCTTCCTCGCCTCGTGGAGGCCGACGGCCACGCGATGAGCGGTTGTCGTCTCCTCGAGTGCCCTGCGGGCAGCGCCGGCGGCCGCGGCGAGGCGGACCAGGGCTGCGGCCGTCGCGCCGACGCAGAGCTGGAACGCCAGGATTGCCGTGAGCGCCACCAAGCCGCCGAAAAGCCTGTCCTCGTCGGCGTGAGCCACGGTGACCAGGCTCGCGGCGCTGATGCCCAGCTCCACCAGCAGGACCGGGAGCAGTGTGGACAGGGGGTGGCCGAACAGCACGCACAGCGTGACCCACCCGACCACTCCGGTGCTCCAGTCGGCCTGTTCGAGCACCTGGCTCGGGGCGAGGGTGGCGGTGGCGGCGATGTGTGTGAGGACGAGGGTGGCGGCGACCGGCCAGCCGGCCTTGGCCCACGAGCGCCCCCGTCGCACCAGCAGCCATTCGACGACGAGGAGGAGGAACACGTACAGGTAGGCGGCGATCTGGACAGCGGGGACGGCGAAGTCCCGCAGGGCGGGGAACAGCGACGGCGCGTTGAGCAGCAGCAGGACGGCGCTGGCGATCACCGCGGTCGACAGCCGCAGCTTGCGGAGGAACTCGTCTTGGACCTCGTGTGCTGCGAAGGCGGGCGAGGGCAGGTCAACCATGGCCGTGAACCAACCGCACGATCGACCCGTGGCCGGGGTGTGAGATGACCGATGCCTGGCCGCCCGCCTCCCGCATCCGGCCGATGATCGAGCTCGTGATGCCCCGGCGCGACGCCGGGACCGTCGCCGGGTCGAAACCACGCCCGTGATCGATCACCTCCACGGTCACCGCTGTTCCGCGCTTGTGCGCCAGCACCGTGGCGGAAGCAGCTCCGGAGTGCCGGGACACGTTCGTCAACGCCTCGCGGACGCAGTGGGCGAACGTCGCTCCCAACGCCGCGGGCACTGCCAGGCCCGGGGCGATGTGGAACTCGACGTGCAGCCTGGACGCCGATCCGGCGCGGCACAGGACGTCGTCCAGTTCCACGACGCCGCCCGCGTGCGGAGGGTGTTCATCGATGGCGTCGATGTCGACGCGCAGTTGGGGTCTCAGCCACTCGTCGTGCCGGCCGACCTGGCCGAGTGCGACCATCAGCAAGGTGGTGGCGGCCGTGTCGTGGAGCAGCGCGGCTGCCCGGCGCTCGTCGGCACGGACGGCCTGGGCGATCGCCGACTCCGTTCGCTCCCGCTCTGCCAGGGCTGCGGCGTGGTCGGCCTGGGCGGCGCTGCGGTTCACGAGCGACCAGAGCAGTCGTGACAACGCGGCCTCGACACAGATCCAGCCGGCGAGGGGAAGCGTGGCGGTGACGGCCGCGGGGCCGAGGACTGCGGCTCCGATGACGTGCGTCGCCGACAAACCCGCTGCGACCACCATTCCGGCGACGGGGCGTGAGGTCCACTGGATCGCGACCGCGACGAACGAGGCGAACACCAGCGCCCAGCTGTGACCGTTCGTCAACGCCTCCACCGGCACCGTCCACCGCTGTGTCAGGCAGGCCAGTGCCGCCAGCAGGACTTCGAGGGCCGGTGGCCACCACGCCCACGGCCATCGGAGCAGGACCGCGTTCAGCAGCACGACGCCCGCGACGGCGACCAGCAGCACCAGGGGGACAGGCGCCACAGGCATCCCGAACCCGGCGACGACGAGGATGAAGGCCGCTTTCCCGAGCACGGCGTACCGGGCCCCGAGGCGCGAAAGTCTTCGCTGGAACTCGCCGTCAAGCATCCCGACCGCCCATCAACGTCGTTGTTGATTTCGACAACGAGGCGGGCGTGTTACTCCTGGAACAGCACTACCCCCTGAACGGGTGACATTCGAGCAGGGCGATGTCAGGCGTCGCCGTCGCCCGTGCAACAAGTTCCCGCAGTCGTGGCTGTCGGGTGAACGACCGACGCGTTGCCCAAGGCGCCCTGCCCAGACTGAGGTGGTGGAAGCGGAGGTCACATCGGCCACCACCAGGTGATCGCCGGGCTCCCGAGATCGTCTCGGTTCACACAGGGGCCAGCCATCTCCGTCGGCCGGCTTCTGCACGGATGTCGTGGAGGGCGTCATGCACTGGAGCGCGTACGAGGTCTTCTCGGTTCTGAGCGGGGTCACGGTGCTGATCCTCGCGCTGGTGGCTCGTGGAATGAATGGCAGGAGTCGGGCTCTGGCTGTTTTCAGCGGCCTCTTCTGCATCGTCCTCGGATTCTACGTAGCGGCTCAAACGAGCGGAACCTACTACTTCCCGAGGCGCATTTTCTTCATCCCGTTCGTCGCTGTGGGCTGCACGATTTATGAGGTCGTCAAGCGCAAGCGTGGAACAGGCGCGCGGCGATACTGAAACAGGTGGGGAAAGCATTCAGGATCTTCGCGTGCTCGTGATGATCAACTGCATGAATGCTTTGAAAATTCTGGTCTGGCAACAGGTGGGTCCGGTGAGCGGGCGGTGTCCACCGACGAGCAAGTGCCGCGGTCGAGTGACCGAGGTGGACGTGGTGCCGGACCTTGCCCCTGTCACGCTCTGCCAGGGAGAAGTCCTCGGTGAAGTCCACCCGCGAGGCGGTCCGAACCTCGTGAGGAGGTGCCGCCGATCCACGTCCCGCCGCTCTCCGTGCTGGTTGGATGTGCGAGTGGTCTGGCTTCCCGTAGACGCGATCTGGTGCACCATCGGCACGGTCTGGTTCACCGAAGATGACGTGTTCGCACGTGCGGACATCGACCGCTACGAGTTGGGCCAGGAACTCTGCGAGCAGGTCGGCCCGTTCCAGGTGCTGGCGGGTCAGGTGGTCGCTGTCGTGTGTGACCGTCAGGTGCGGTTGACCGGCGCCGATGGCCGGTTGACCGGCGAGTGTTCCTGCCCGGCGGGGCTCGGCGGTGTCTTCTGCGAGCACTGCGTGGCCGTCGCGGTGCTGGCTGTCGACGTCGTACGTCCACTGGACGCCAAGGCGCTGCTCACCGCGGTGGACTCGGTCGGCAGGACACGTCCGGACGCCACGTACCCGGACCGCTGGGCCGATGACGCCGAGAAGCTCCTGCTCACCTTGGAGGAGGCGACCATCGGCCACCCGGCGGTCACCAGGCCGCTGTACCAACGGCTGGTGCGGCGCTTGGCGCGCAACGGGTCGAACCTCGGCTCCCACGAGGCGTACTCCCTGTGGTCGGACGCGGTGGAGCAGGCGACCACGGGTCTCGTCCAGGCGTGCGTGCGCGAACCGGCGGACCCCGACGAGCTGGCCGTCTGGGCTTTCGACCTGCAGGCGGAGGAACCCGCGCACTTCCTCGACGTCGCCGATCTGGTGGAGGCGCTCGGTCCGCGCGGGCTGGCCACCTACCGGCGGCGGTTGGACCAGGCGCACCGGAACCTGGCCCCTGAGGACCCCTACGACCACCACTCGGTGCACCAGCACGGTGTGATCGCCTACATCCGCGAACAGTTCCTGCTGGCGTTCGAACCGGATGTCGAGGTCCTGAACGCTTTCTACGCCGAGAACCCACGCCCCGGCAGTGCCGTGTCGATCGCCAAGGCGTTGCGTTCCGCCGGCCGGGTCGACGAAGCCCTCGCCTGGCTTGAAGACGTGCCACGGAGGAGCCACGAAGGCGACGACGAACTCGCGCGGCTGTACGAGCTGCGCGGCCGGTACCGGGACGCGGCCAGGGTCCGCTGGGACATCTTCGAGCGCTTGCCCCATTCGGGTCACTACCGCGCGCTGCTGGCCGTCGCCGAACCGCTGGACGCCGTGGAGTACGCGACGGACCGCGTCATCTCCTGCCTGGAAGGCCTGCGGCGAAGGGACGAGAACGCCGACGACCTGCTCGCCGAGCTGTACGGGACGCGCGGCCGGTACCGGGACGCGGCCAGGATTCGCTGGAACATCTTCGAACGCGTGCCCCACGGCCACTTCGACCGGAACCGGGAACGAGCGTACCGGTCGCTGCTGGCTGCCGCCGAACCGCTGAACGCGGTGGAGTACGCCAAGAACCGCGCCTTCGCGCATCTGCGCGAACAGGTGGCGCGGTCCGGAGCTGACGCCGCCACGTCACTGGTCCACCTGCTCTTCGTCGCCGGCGACGAAGAGCAGGCGTGGCGAGTGGCGCGGGAACACGACCTCGACGACCGTCAGCTCGCGCACATCGCACGTGCGCTCGCACACCGGCATCCGGCCGCCGCGATCCCGGTCCTGGTGCGGGCGGCCGAGCTCACGATCGACCGTCGCACGGACAAGGCCAGGTACGCGCGGGCCGGTGAGGTGCTGGCCGAGATCGAGGTGCTGCACCACCGGGCCGGGTTGGACTTCGCTGACTGCCTGGACCAGTTCACCGCCGCGCACCACCAGCCGGCGCTGCTGGCTGCCTTGGCCGAGGCCGGCCTGTGAAGGCGACCTGCCGCCACGCTCGACATGACGGCCAGCACCGGCACCGGACAGGGGTGAACCGGATGTCGCCCATGGTCGGCCCGGTGTTCTAGTCGGTCGGCGCCATCGCCCCCGCTCGGTGGCGTGCCGCCGACACCCCGGTGTTGGCGCTCGCCGCAGACCTGGTCACCGCCGCGATGTCGGCCCTGCTCACGCGGTCGTCGGTGTTGTCACCGAGTACCGCGATCTGCTCGGCCAGCGGCAGCTCCTGCCACTGCGGCGACACCGGCCCGACGTGCCCGGGAAGGGCGGGCTCGTCCTTCGTCACCGCCAGCGTGTCACCGACCGAGCCACGCGCCGCGACGGTGCCGTACATGTTGCCGGTCCACTGGCGGACGCCGTAGTACTCCGATCCGACCCATTGCGACAACAGGATGTGGGAGTTCGCCAGCGTCGAGTACGGATGCACGATCGGCGCGTAGATGTTCTGGGCCTGCGCGTAGGTCACCTGGGTCTTCGGGGCGGTCCACAGGCCTGTCGGGTACGTCGCCGTCTGGGTGACCGCGCCGCGGCCGCCGTTGAGGAACGACAACACGACCCGACCCTCGATGACCTGTGCCGACAACTCGCCGATGGCCTCGGTGCGACTCGGCGCGTTGATGATCGGCGTGATCGGCCCGTACTGGCGCCAGTCCCAGCGACCGGAGCCGTCGACGCCCCAGAAGCGGTACTGGCTGTAGTTCCACATCTTGTCCCACGGCACCCGCATGAGGTGGATGCCACCGCCGTTCCACCGGCCCTCGTTGGTCCCGTAGATGTAGACGAAGTTCTCACCCGGCCACATGATCATGGTGTTGTTCTGGAACAGGCTCATGTCGCCGCTGTTCCAGTAGTCCATGTTCTCCCGGTTGGTCTCCAGGTTCCACGTGGTGGTCCAGTTCTCCGCGTGGGTGTCGGTGGACGTCCACAGCCGGGAGTACCAGGTGCGCCAGCTGCCACCGGCGCTCGGGATGCCACCCTGCTCCGGGATCGCCCAGTCCCGCACGCCGAACGTGCTCATGATGTAGCGGCCGTCGGGCAGGTGGATCAGGTCGTTGGGGATCTCGGTGACGACCTGCCCCGGCGTGTTCCTGGCGTAGTTGGGGTCGTTGTGCCGATAGAGGATCAACTGCTTGGCCTGTGAGCCACCGATGGCGTTGTCCCAGCGGATGCCGTTCTGCAGGTCGGTGTTCGACTGGCGCAGCCCGACGGGCGAACGCCAGCCGGTGACGTTGACCGGCACCGGCTGGTCAAAGGTGTCGCCGAAGATCGAGATGCAGTAACCGTGGTTGGTCCGTGCCGTGAACCCGAGGTCGGTGCCCCGGAAGCCGAACCGGGCCGTCTCGTTGCCCGTGAGGTCCTTGAGGTAGCCGGCCCGCGGGGTGCCGGCTGCGCCGGCCGTCCCGGCGCCGAGCCCGCCGAGCCCGCCGCCGAGCAGTGCGCCGGCGGCCCCCTTCAGGAACGTCGCACGGCTGAAGCCGCGGCCCGTCCGTGTTGTCGGATCGGTGCCATCGCCGCTGGTGTGGTCGTCGCGTCGCATTCCGCTCCTTCAGGAGTTCGCGCTGTGTGACCACGACGCTACCTACTGTTCCGGAAAACCGGAATGACCAGAGCTCACCGGTTCCGGAACGTCGGTCCCGGAACCGGAGAGCAGGTCAGCGCGGCGCTCACGCCAGAGGAACCCACTCGGTCTTCACCGTCACCTCGTCGAGCACCTCCTGGAGCGGCTCGACCCCGAGCCCCGGCCCGGTGGGCACTCGCAGGTGCCCGTCCCGCAGCACGAACGGCTCGGTGACGTCCAGCGCGTAGTACCGGTCCGACGCCGAGGTGTCACCGGGCAGCGTGCACCCCGGCAACGCCGCGAGCGCCACGTTCGCCGCCCGCCCGATGCCGGTCTCCAGCATCCCGCCGCACCACACCGCGATGCCGTGCGCCGCGCACACGTCGTGGATGCGCCGCGCCTCCAGGTACCCGCCGACCCGGCCCGGCTTGATGTTCACGACCTGGCACGCGCCCAGCGTGATCGCGTCGGCGGCCGACCGGGCGGAGGTGATCGACTCGTCCAGGCAGATCGGGGTCCGCACCACCTTGGCGAGCTCGGCGTGGGCGAGGATCTCCTCCTCGTCCAGCGGTTGCTCGATCAGCAGCAGCTCGAACGGGTCGAGCTTCGCGAGGTGGCGGGCGTCGGCCAGGGTGTAGGCGGTGTTCGCGTCGACCTGCAGCAGCACGTCGCCGAACCGCTCCCGCACCGCGCGCACCGGCTCGACGTCCCAGCCCGGCTCGATCTTCAGCTTGATCCGGACGTACCCCTGTTCGACGTACCCGGTGACGGCGTCGAGCAGCTCGGGGATCGAGTTCATGATCCCCACCGACACGCCGCACGGCACGGACTCGCGCGTCGCCCCCAGCTCGCGGGCGAACGACCGGCCGGCCGCGCGCAGCTCGGCGTCCAGCACGGCCATCTCCAGCGCGCCCTTGGCCATCCGGTGGCCGCGGAACTTCGCGAGCCGCGGCCCGACGGACACGGCGTCGACCTCACCGGTCAGCGCCGGCACCAGGAACCGCCGCAGCACGTCCGCGCAGCCCTCGGTGTACTCGGGCGAGTAGACCGGGTCCACCATCGCCACGCACTCGCCCCAGCCCTCGCCCACGTCGGTGACGGCGCGCAGCAGCATCAGCGTGCGCACGGTCTGCGTGCCGAACGACGTGCGGAACGGGCTCTTCAACGGCATCTCGACCCAGCGGAGCTCGACCCCGGACAGCCTCATGACGACTCGTTCCTCTCGACGACGTACCACCCGGCCCGGTCGAACCCGGTGACGCAGGCACCTCCCGCGAGCAGCCCGCCGAGGACCTCCCGCACGGCGTGCCGCCACTGCCGCGCCGCGGCCGGGTTCGCCACCCGCAGCGCCTCGACGTCCGGCGGCACCGCGACCAGCACGGTGGAACCGCCGGTGGTGCCGGGCACCGGCAGGCCGTCGGCGGAGATGCCCAGCCCGACCACGCCCCTGGCCTCCACGACCCGCGGCGTGCCCGCGCACACCGCGGCGACCTCCGGTGACGTCACCCGCCAGTGCACCAGCAGCCGGTCGCTCTCCACGCCGCCGTTGATGCTGTCGCGCATGTCGCCGTAGAAGTCCGGCAGGTACTCGGCCGCGTCGGCGCCGAGCTTGCCCAGGTTGAAGTAGGCGTTGCGGCGCACCAGCGGGTCGAACGTCCAGGTGACGGCGGTCAGCCCGCGGGCCAGCGCCCACGCCCGCTGGTCGAGCTTGAGCGCGTAGCCGACGTTGCGGCCGCGCATCCGGGCCGAGACACCGGCGATGTGGCTGTGCAGCGTGCCGGCCGCCGGTGGCGAGCAGAAACCGATGCACGCGCCGACGAGCTCGTCGCCGTCGAACGCGCCCGCCACGTAGCTGCCCGCCTTGGCCATCGCCCGCAGCAGCTCGGCGGTGACCGGGGGAGTGTTCCCGCTCGACCGCCAGATCTCGGCGTAGAGCCGTTCGGTGGCGACGAGCTCGGACTGCTCGGTGAGCTGGCGGACCACGACGTCCTGGGCCAGCAGCGGTTCGGTCATGTGGTCAGCTCCCTCACCAGTGCCGAGAGCAACGCGGTGCGCGGCGCCAGCTCGGACACCAGCACGTGCTCGTTCTCGGCGTGTGCGCCACCGCCGACGGCGCCGAGCCCGTCGAGCGTCGGCACGCCTGCGCCCGCGGTGAAGTTGCCGTCGGAGGCACCGCCGACCGCGGCCCGGGTCAGCGGTCCGCCCAGCCGGGACGCGAGCGCGAACAGCTCGGCGGACATCGCGGCCTCCAGCGGCGCGCGGTTCGGGCCGCCGGTCACCTCGACCTCCGCCCCGTCGAGCACCGGTTCCAGCGCCCGCATCGCCTCGTCCACGCGCAGCTGCTCGTCGAGGTCGCGCACGCGCACGTCCACCATGAAGCTGCCGTGCGCGGCAACGGTGTTCGTGGTCGTCCCCGCCGACAGCACGGTCGGCGTCACGGTCGTACCCGAGTCTACATCGGACAGTGCGGCCACGGCGAGGATCTGGTGGGCCGCCTCGATCGTCGCGCTGACACCGCGCTCGGGTTCGAGCCCGGCGTGCGCGGCGCGGCCGTGCAGCACCACCTCGTACATCGACGTGCCCTTGCGCTCGGTCTTGAGCGCGCCGCCGTCCGCCGACCCCTCGGTGACGAGCACGGCCCGGTGCTCGCGCGCCTCGGTCTCGATGAGGCCGCGGGAGGACGGCGAGCCGATCTCCTCGTCGCCGGTGATGAGCACCGTGACGCCGTCGGGGGAGTCGAGCGCGGCCACGGCGTGGAAGATCATCACCACGCCGGTCTTCATGTCGAAGCAGCCGGGACCGCGCAGCACCCCGTCCCGCACCGAGAACGGGATGCGGTCGAGCGTGCCGATGGGCCACACCGTGTCGTGGTGGCCCAGCAGCAGCACCTTGCGCGGACCACCGCCCAGCCGCCACCGCAGGTGGGTGCGGCCGTCGAGCACGATCCGGTCGGGGGCGCTGCCGAGCAGGGCCGTGCCCACCTCGGCGGTGACGTCCGCGCTGCGGGCGACGGCGGCGAGGTCGGTGGACGGGGACTCGCAGTTGATGAGGCGTTCGATGTCTTTGAGCACGTCAGGACACCTTAGGCGTGGCGCGGACGCCCATGTGCAGGTACTGCTCGCCGGTGGGCAGCGTGTAGAACACGACCGAGGTCCAGCTGTCCTGCTCGGAGTCCCGGCACACGAACAGCTCGTCGGTGATCGGCACGAGGTCGACCTCCGGCGGGTCCGGCACGAGCCCCGCCAGCGATCCGGTGACCGTCATCGCCAGCCGCAGGCCCTTCTCGCCCTCGGACACCTCCAGGCGCGCCGAGGCCCGTTCGTACCGGCCGACGTACCGCGCGGTGTCCACCTCGACCGGGTCGCCGGGCTCCAGCGGGCGCGGCATCGCGACACCGGCCAGCTCGGCGAAGATCTCCCGGTACAGCTCCAGGTAGAGCTCGCGGGCCTTGCCGCCGTTGGTGAGCAGCGTGACGGCGAGGCCCTGCTCGGGCAGCAGGCGCAGGAACGCCGACTGGCCGATGGTGTTGCCGTCGTGGCCGATGAGCCGGTGACCGTCCCAGCCGAACCGGATCCAGCCCAGGCCCCACGAGTCGCCGAGCGCGTTCGGGTCGGGCACGTCGGTCTGCTTCTCGGTCATCGCCGCCGCGGTGGCCTCCGCCAGCACGGACCCGCCGCCGGTGAGGTGCATCTTCGCGAACTCCAGCACGTCCGCGGTCGTCGAGAAGATCGTCCCGGCGGGGCCGAGCGAGCGCGGCAGCTGCCACACCGGGGCCGGCTTCGCCTCGCCGTCGGCGTCGATGTGGCCGACGGCGGCGCGGTGCATCAGCGCCTCCTCCGGCAGCGTGCCGGTGCGGTCCAGGCCGAGCGGGCCGAAGAGCTTCTCCCGCATGGCCGCGTCCCACGTCTGCCCGGTGAGCTTCTCGACCACCCGGCCGGCGAGGGAGAACCCGCTGTTGCAGTAGGAGAACGTGGCGCCGAGCGGGTGGTTCTGGCCCGCCTCCACCAGCTGCTCGACGTAGCGCCGCAGGCAGTCGTCGCCGCGGCCGGTGTCGGTGAACACGTCGCCGTCGATGCCGCTGGTGTGCGTGAGCAGGTGCCGCATGGTCACCTTCTGCGCGACCACCGGGTCGGCCAGCTTCAGCTCGGGCAGCACGTCGGCGATCGGCGTGTCGAGGTCGAGCAGGCCCTCGTCGACCAGCCGCATCACCACGGTCGCCGTCCACACCTTGCCGATCGAGCCGATCTGGAACACCGAGTCCTGGGTGACCTCCACCCCGGTGGCCGTGTTCAGCACGCCGTGGCAGGCCTCGGCGACGTCGTCGCCGCGCAGGATGCCGAGCGCCGCACCGGGCACGCCGTGCTTCTTCGCGAGCACGGACAGCCTGCGCTGCCAGTGCGCCGCGTCCAGGGCCCGGCCCTCACCGGTGTGCTCGCGCACCCAGTCGACCACGCGCCGGTTGAAGTCCTCGCGGTGCGAGGGCGTGCCGTTGAGGATGAACAGGTGCGAGGCACCGGGGTAGAGCACCAGCCGGGCCGGGACGTCGTTCTGGCGCAACGCGGTGAACCACTGCTCGGCCTGCCCGGCCGGGCACCGGTCGTCGCTCGCGCCCTGGTAGATCAACGTCGGCGTGCGGACGTCGTCGACGCGGGTCAGCGGGGACAGCTCGGCGAGGTGGTCGCCCGCACCGCCCAGCTCCAGCGCGGTGAGCGCGTGACCGGCGTCGGACGTGCCCGCCATGCTCGTCAGGTCGCTGACCACGCCACCGGCGACCGCGGCGGCGAAGCGGTGGTCGCGGCTGGTCAGGTAGCAGGTCATGTAGCCGCCGTAGCTGTAGCCGGTGACGGCGAGCCGGGCCGGGTCGGCGGTGCCGTCGGCGACCAGCTGGTCGAGCGGCTCCAGGAAGTCGCGCGCGTCGGCCTTGCCCCACGCGCCGAGCGCCGCCTGGTAGAACGCCTCGCCGTAGCCGTCGCTGCCGCGCGGGTTGAGCAGCAGCACCGTCCACCCGCGCCGGGCCAGCACCTGGTGGTACAGGTGCACCGGGTCCGCGGAGCCGTTCCACGCGTTGTGCGGGCCGCCGTGGATGTCCAGCAGCAGCGGGGAGGGGCCGGTGCGCTCCGGGTCGCGGACGAGCCAGCCGTGCACGACGGTGCCGTCGGAGATCGTGAACTCGCGCTCCCGCGGCACGAACCGGTCGGCGCCGCTGTCGTGCCCGGTGCGGACGGTCACCTCGCCGGTGGTCAGGTCGACCGTGGCGATCTCGCCGTAGGAGGTGCCGCTGCTCAGCACGACCGCCGCGGTGGTGCCGCTGACCGACAGCCCGGACACGACCCGGGAGTCACCGCCGACGAGCAGTCTGGGCGCGTCGTCACCGTCGACCGCGTACAGCTGCGTGCAGCCGCGGTCGCGGGCGCAGAACACCACACCGGTCGGCGTGAGCGCGGGCTGACCGCCGGGGTAGCCGGCCATGCCCGGCATGACGTTGCGGTCCAGCGGCGCGGCGAGGTCGCGCGGCTCGCCGCCGTCCAGCGGCAGCTCCAGCAGGCCGAGGTGGCCGGTGTCGGTGGTGGTGCGGCCGGTGACGAGCAACGCCGACCCGTCGCGCGACCACGTGATCGTCGCGGCCTGGCCGTCGGCGAGCCCGACGAGCCTCGGCTCACCACCGGCGGCGCTCACGACGTGCACCGGCGCGCGGAAGGTCAGGTCGGCGTCGCGGTCCGTGGCCGCCGCGAAGGCGAGCCGCGTGCCGTCCGGTGACCACGCGGGCGGGCCTGCGTGCCAGTCGCCGCTGGTGAGCTGCCTGACCTCGCGGCCGGCGAGCGTGAGCACGTGCAGGTGGCTGCGGACCGTGCGCAGGAACCCGGCCCCGTCGGCCTTGTAGTCGAGCCGGTCGGCCACGACGGGTGCCTTCGCGTCGCCCTCGTCGACCGGTGCGCTGAACGCGACCGCCGTGCCGTCCGGGCTCCACACCGGTGCCCCCGCACCGAGCGGCAGGGTCGTGAGCTGCTCGGGCTCGCCGCCGTTCGCGGGCAGCAGCCACAGCTGGGCGGGACCGTCCTGGGCGCGCAGGAACGCGATGCGCGCGCCGTCGGGTGAGAACGCCGGTGCGACGTCGGCCTCGCCCCTGGTGAGCCGGCTCGGCTCGCCGTCCGCTACGCGCCACAGCGACCGCAGGTCGCGGTCCCGCTCGCGGTCGGTGGTGCGCAGGACGTACACGACCTCGCTGCCGTCGGGGGAGATCGCGGGCTGCTCGGGCAGCGCGAAACCGTACAGGTCCTCGATGGTGGTCACGGTGCAGATCCCCTCGTCAGTGGTTCGGCTTGCCGAGCTCGGCGCGGAACAGGTCGAGCACGTTCGCGCCGAGCACCAGCGCGATGTCGTCGTCGGGCCACCCGCGCTCCTGCAGCGCCTCGGTGACCAGCGGCAGCCCCGCCGGCCCTTCGAGCCCGGGGAGGAACCGGTCGGTCGGCACGCCCTCGATGAACTGCGCCTCGCAGCACGGGGGAGTGACGTCCTCCAGGACCTCCTTCACGAAGTCCGGTCCCAGGCCCACGTGCCGGATGCCCATCACGCCCGCGATGTGCTCGATGTGGTCGACCAGCCGCTCGATGCGGAAGTCGGTCTCGTGCAGGAACGGCGCGAAGAAGTTCACGCACACCACGCCGCCGTTCGCCGCGATGGCCCTGAGCTGGTCGTCGGTCAGGTTGCGGTGGTGGTCGCGCAACGCCCGTGCCGACGAGTGCGTGGCGATCACCGGCCGGGTGGCGAGCTCCAGCACGTGCTCGACACCGGCCACGCCCAGGTGGCTGACGTCGAACATCATCCCGAGCCGTTCCATCTCGGCCACCGCCGCGACGCCCGCCCTGGTCAGCCTGCCGCCGGTGGCGTCCTCACCGCTGCCGTCGGCCAGCGCGGTGCGGCCGAAGTGCGCGAGCGACGCGATCCGCACGCCGAGCCGGAACAACGTCTCCAGCAGCTCGACGTCCTCACCGACACCCGGTGCGCTCTCGAGTGCGAGCACGAGCGCGATGCGGTCGTCCGCGAGAGCGGCGTCGACGGTGGTGCCGTCGTGGCAGAGCGCGACGGCGTCCGGGTTCGCCTCGGCGATGCGGTGTGCGGCCTCGATCATCCGCAACGTCTGACGCAGCGCCCCCTCCGGCCGGAACACGTCGTCCACGAACACCGGCAGCACCTGCAGGTTCACCCCGCCCGCCCGCAGCTGCGGCAGCCAGCGCTCGCGGAAGTGCGGCACCCAGCGCTCGACGGGCCGGTGCGCGATCGCGTCGAGCAGGTCGTTGTGCGTGTCGGCGACGACGCAGCGGTCGTGCAGGTCCATCAGTACGCCTCCAGCAGTTCACGGGTGTAGTCGTGCCGGGGCCGCGCGAGGACCTGGTCCGCCTCGCCCTCCTCGACGATCCGGCCGCCGCGCATCACCGCGATCCGGTCGCTCACGTACCGCACGACGGCCAGGTCGTGGGAGATGAACAGCATCGACAGGCCGAGCCGCCGTTGCAGGTCGCGCACCAGGTTGAGCACCGCGCCCTGGACGGACACGTCGAGCGCGGAGGTGATCTCGTCGGCGATCACCACCTCCGGCCGCCCGGCGAGCGCCCTGGCGAGCGCGACCCGTTGCCGTTGCCCGCCGGAGAGCCGGGCGGGCAGCGCGGTCGCGCGGTCGGGGTCGAGGTGCACGAGCTCCAGCAACCGGGCGACCTCGGCGCGGCGGTCGGTGCCCCTCGGCATCGCCTCCGCGATCGACTCGCCGATGCTCATCCGCGGGTCGAGACTGGAGTACGGGTCCTGGAACACCATCTGCAACCCGCGGTCACGCCGGCGGAGCCTGCGGACGTCCACGCCGCCGAGCGAGATCGTGCCGGAGGTGGCGTCGACGAGGCCGACGGCGGTGCTCGCCAGGGTGGACTTGCCGGAGCCGGACTCGCCGACGAGACCGACGACCTTCCCGGACGGCACGGTCAGGCTGACGTCGTCCACGGCCAGGTGCCCGGTCCTGCGGTGTCCGTAGTGGACGGACACGGACTCGAAGCGCAGCTCGCTCACGTGGTTCCCCCTCGGCTCCCGGCAGACTCGGCCAGTGCCGACCGCTGCTGCTCCTCCACCCGCCAGCACGACACCCGGTGTCCCGCCTCGACCGCGGTCAGCACCGGCTCCTCCGCGCGGCAGCGGTCGTCCGCCAGCGGGCAGCGCGGAGCGAACGGGCAGCCCGCCACCACCTCGGCCGGCTCCGGCGGCCGTCCGGGGATGACCGCGAGCGGCTGGTCGCGGTCGGTCTCCAGCGTCGGCACCGCCGCCAGCAACGCCGTCGTGTACGGGTGCCGTGCCGCGGTGAACAGCTCCGCCGTGGGCAGCTCCTCGACGATCCGCCCCGCGTACATCACGAGCACCCGGTCGCAGGTCCGCTGCACGACGCTGATGTCGTGGCTGATCAGCAGGACCGCCGTCGAGCGCTCGTCGCGGATGCGGCCGAGCAGCCGCAGCACCTCGCGCTGCACCGTGACGTCCAGCGCGGTCGTCGGTTCGTCGGCGATCACCAGCCGGGGATCGCCCATCAGGCCCATCGCGATCATGGCGCGTTGCCGCATGCCGCCGGAGAACTCGTGCGGGTACTGCTTGGCGCGTTGCCCCGGCACCCGCACCGACTCCAGCCGGTCCGCCGCCCGCTGCCACGCGTCCTTGCGCGACATCCCCTGGTGCTGCTGGGAAACCTCGGCGAGCTGGCTGCCGATGCGCCGGGTCGGGTTGAACGACGTCATCGGGTCCTGGAACACCATGGCGAGCGACGTGCCCAGCTCGCGGTCCGGCGTGTCCGCCACCGGTTTCCCCAGGAACTCCAGGCGGTCCGCGGTCACCACACCGGGGTGCTCGACCAGCCGGGAGACCGCGAGCGCGGTCAGGCTCTTGCCCGACCCCGACTCGCCGACCACCCCGACCACCTCGGCCTCGCGCACGGCGAACGACACCCCGCGCACCGGCGTGACCCAGCCGTCCGGGCCGGGGAACGACACCCGCAGGTTCCGCACGGTCAGCACGCCCTCGTCCGCCACGTCGTCCACAGTGGACGGAGCAGGCGCAGGCCGGCCGCGCCGCACCGGCGGTGGCCGGTGGCCCAGCACGGCCGCGGCCGCCTCGCCGAACAGGTTGAACGCCAGCCCGGCGACGACCACGGCGACCGCCGGTCCCAGCGCGGGCGCGGGGGAGACGTAGATCCGGTTCAGCCCCTCGCCGAGCAGCCGGCCCCAGTCGTAGGACGGTGCCTGCACGCCGATGCCCAGGAACGACAGTCCCGCGAACGCGGTCAGCGCCGACCCCGCCGCCAGCGTCGCGTTGATCACCAGCGGTTCTGCGACGTTCGGCAGGACGTGCCGCACCAGGACGCGGAACCGGCCGACGCCGCTCACCCGTGCCGCCGCGATGTAGGACCGGCCGCTCACCGACGCCGTCAGCGTCTGGGTGAGGCGGGCGAACGACGGCGCGAGGGCGAACGCGATGGCGAGCACCGCACCCGTCGTCCCGGTGCCGAAGACGACCGCGAAGAACAGCGCCAGCAGCAGACCGGGGAACGCCACCGCGATGTTGACCGCCGCCGTCACCACGCGCCCGGCCCAGCGCGGCAGCACCGCGGGCAGCGCGCCGAGCACCACACCCGTGCCCACGCCGACCACGGTCGCCAGCAGCGCCAGGCCGATGGTCAGCCGGGTCGCCACCAGCACCCGGTGGAGGATGTCGCGCCCCAGCGCGTCCGTGCCGAGCAAATGCGCCGCGGACGAACCCTGCTGCAGCGCGTCCGTGTCGATCGCGCCGGCCTGCTCACCCCACAGCAGCGGGGCGAACAGGGCCAGTCCCGCGAGCAGGAGCAGCAGGACGGCGGACGCGGCACCGACCGGTGTGCGGGCGACTGCGAGCCAACGGCGCATCACGCCTCCCGGATCGTCGAACGGGGGTCGAGCAGGGCGAGGACCACGTCCACGGCCAGGTTCACCAGCAGCACACCGGTGCCGTAGACGAGGACGATGCCCTGCACCGCCGGGTAGTCCTTCTGCTGGATCGACCCGACGATCGTGGAACCCAGACCCGGCCAGGCGAACACGTTCTCCACCAGCACGGTCCCCGCCACCAGCGCGGCGAGCATCATCGCGCCGAGCGTGAGCGTCGCGGTCAGCGCGTTGGGCAGCGCGTGCCGCAGGTAGACCAGCCGCGCGGGCAGCCGCTTCGCCCTGGCCGTGCGCACGAAGTCGTTGCCCAGCACGGACAGCAGCTCCACCCGCACCATCCGCGCGAGCACCGCCGCCGGGCCCAGCGCGAGCGCCAGCACCGGCAGCACCCACGAGCCGGCGGCGTCGTTGCCCGCCACCGGGAACCAGCCGAGCGTGACGGCGAACAGGCTGACCAGCGCGACCGCGAGCAGGAACTCGGGGATGGCCGCGACCACCACGCTCACCGAGGTGAACCCGAGCTCGCCGCCGCGCCGGCGACCGCCCTTCGTGAGCACCGCCATGCCGACGCCCACCGGAACCGCCACCACGACCACGACCAGGAACGCCAGCACCGCGAGCTGCACGGTGGCGGGCAGCCGGTCGCCGATCAGGTCCGCGACCGGCGTGCCGCTGACCAGCGACACGCCGAAGTCGCCGCGGACCAGGTCACCCAGGTAGTTCCAGTACTGCACGAGCAGCGGGTCGTCCAGCCCCAGCGCCTCCCGCCGCGCGGCGACCACGTCGGGCTGCGCGGTCAGGCCGAGCGCCTCCCGCACCGGGTCACCGGGGATCAGGTGGATCATCAGGAACGCGGCCGTCACCAGCGCCCACAGCGAGGTCGCGAACCGCACCGCCCGCCGCCGCGCGAACGGCAGCCACGAGGCGCCGCTCGAAGCCGTCGAGGTCGTGGCGGTGGTCACGAGGCGAGCATCCGGATCGAGGCCGGGTCGAGGCCGTCGCTCATGGTGAACCTGGCGCCCTTGACGAACGTCGGCACCACGGCGTCGAAGTACGGCAGGAGGTCGGCGTTCTTCACCAGCGCGGACTCGGCCCTGTTCCAGTTCTCGCAGCCGGCGCTGCCCGCCTTCGTCGCGGCGAGCTTCGTCTGCTCGGCGTACTCGGGGTTGGTGATGGCACCGAAGTTCACGCCCTGCGGCGGCACCGGGCCGGCCGCGAACGGCACCAGCTGGCTGGGCAGCCCGAGCGTGATCGGCGCCATCGAGACGTCCCACGCGCCGGTGCTGAACAACGCCTGGTTGAGCCCGGCGGAGTCGACCGGCTGGATGGTCACCCGTACCCCGATCTCCTGCCAGGCCTTCTGGATGAGCTCGGCGGTCGCGGTCAGCGTCGGCCCGAGGATGGTCGGCTGCATCAGCCGGATCGTCAGCGGCTTGGTGTCCTTCGTCCACCCGGCGGCCTTCAGCGCGTTCTCGGCGGCGGCCTTGTCGAACTTCGGCAGGTGCGCGCTCACGTTGTCACCGGTGCACGGCCGGGGTTCGACGGTCACGAAGCTCTGCGACGGCTTGCCCTTGCCGCTCGTGAGCACCTTGCCGACCTGCCCCAGGTCGAGCGCCTGCAGCAACGCCCTGCGCACGGCCGGGTCGCTGCCGGGCAGCCCCTGCGCGTGGTTGAACGCGAACATGCCCAGCGGGGTCGCGTAGTCGACGTGGTCGACCTTCTGCGCCAGCAGGCGTTCCTGGTCGGGACCGGCGACCGTGGCCGCGGTGAGCTGACCGGACAGCAGCAGGTTGACCGCCGTCGTCTCGTTCGGGATGACCCGCAGGACCACCTTGTCCGGCAGGCCCTGCTGCTCCTGCTGCCAGTCGCCGGGACCCCACGCGTAGTCCTTGCGGCGGGTCAGCGTGTAGTGGTCGTTCGGCACGACCTCGGAGATCGTGAACATCCCGGTGCCCTGCTCGCCCTTCGCGAGCAGCGACCGGTCGGCCATGCCCTTCGCGCAGACGATCGGCAGCGTGCCGACGTTGGTCAGCAGGAACGCGTCCGGCGCGCCGCTGGTGACGGTGACCGTGCGGGTGGCCTCGTCGGCGGTGGCCGTGGTGCCGGGGGCGACCTGGAGGCCGGCCAGCGGTGACTTGTTCTGCGGGTCGCCGACGAAGTTGATGTTCGCGGCGACGTCGGCAGCGGTGAGCGGGGCGCCGTCGGCGCACGTGACACCGGAGCGCAGCGTGAAGGTCGCCTTGCTGACGTCGGCGTCCCACTTCTCCGCGAGCCCGGACACGACCTCACCCGAGCGCGTGGGTTCGACGAGGCGGCCGTAGAGGAACCGGCCGACCTGGCGCGCGACGGACAGCACCGTGAGCGCCGGGTCGAGCGTGCCCGGATCGGCGCCGACGGACAGGGTGAACGTCCCGCCCTGCGCCAGCGCGCCGGACGAGGTGCCGCCGGAGCCGCAGCCGGCCACCAGGGTGATTCCCGCTAGCAGAGCGATCGTGCGCTTCATGAGGTGCTCCGGAGGTGGTCGACGGCGAGGCGTCCGGCGCGGCCGATGACCGCGTCGACGGCGGGCTGGCGCAGGACCGCGGAGTCCGCGCGGGTGAACACGGCGACCGCGTAGTCGCGGCCGTCGGGGTACGTGACGACACCGGCCTCGTTGCGGACACCGGGCAGCGTGCCGGTCTTGGCCGCGACCCGGACGTCGGAGGGGAAGCCGGAGCTGAGCCGGTGCGGCCACACCTGCCTGGCCATGATCGACCGAACCCGTTCGCACGCCTGCGCGACGGCGGCGCGGTCGGTCCAGATGGCGTCCAGCAGCGCGGTGACCTCCCGCGGCGTCGAGGAGGTGGTCCGCTGCGGGTCCACTATGGACAGGTTCCGCACGACCTCCCACGTCGGCGCCTCCAGCACCTCCTCCGCCTGCTCCACGCCCATGGCGAGGTCCGCGGTCATCGAGGCGAACAGGTCCTCGCAGCAGCCGATGATCCGCGTGCGGTGCAGGCCGAGGCGGTCGAGCACCCCGTCGACCGCGGCCTGTCCGATCCGGTGGAACAGCACGTCGGTGGCGGCGTTGTCGCTCATGGTCATCATGAACAGCGCCAGGTCCCGCCAGCTCATCTCGACGTCGTCGGCACACCCCGCGGTGCCGATGCCGCCGATCCGGTAGCGGGACGTGACCCGCGTGCGCTCGGTCTCGTCGAGGCGCCCGGCGGCCACCTCCGCGGCGTAGGCGACCGCCACCGGGATCTTGAACACCGACGCGAGCACGACCTGGTCGTCCGCGCCGACGCACACCTCGGGCCCGCCGGTCACGCCGACCTCGCGGGCGTGGACGAACCCCTCGGCACCGGCCTCGGCGAACGCGGCCCGGATGCGGTCGGAGATCGCGCTGCCGGTCACCGCGCCGTCCGCCACCGCGCTGTCCGTCACGGGGCCACCCGGCGGTCCGCGCGGCCGGTGTGCAGGTACAGGGCCCGGCCCTGGCCGTCGTCACCGACGAACGCGTGCGGCAGGTAGATGCCGAGCGTCGGCTCCGCGGCCACGAGCGTGTCGCCCTCCCACGGGAACAGCTCGGTGCGGCCGGCGCGTTCCGGGCTGAGCTCGGCCATGATCCCCTTGGGCACGAGCTCCATCCAGATCCGGCCGTCGTCGTCCTGCGTCACGACCCGTTCGCCGACCGAGGACGTGTAGGTGCCGACGAACCGCGCGCCGTCGGGGCGTTCAGCGGCCTGCGCCGGTTCTGGCATGGCGGGCAGGTCGACGCCGGCGAGCTCGCGCAGGACGTGCCCGACGACCTCGCGGTACAGCTCCAGCGTGTTGCCGCCGTTGGTCAGCAGGCTGACGGCGACGCCCTGCTCGGGGACCAGGCGCAGGAAGGCGTTCTGCCCGATGGTGCCGCCGTCGTGGCCGACGACCGTCGCACCGGGCAGGTGGAACAGCTCCCAGCCCAGACCCCAGGTGTCGCCCATGACCGCGAGCTTCGGCACCTCGACCTGCACCTGCTGCATGGCGGCGACGCTCTCCGGCGACAGCACCCTCGTGCCGTCCTGCGCGAGGCCGCCGTCGAGGTGCATCCGCGCGAACGCGAGCAGGTCGCGGGCGCTCATCGCGAGCATCGACCCGGCGGGGGCGTTCGAGCGCACGAGCGCCCAGACCGGTGCGAGCTGCGGACCCTGCCCGGGGTCGTGCGTGAGGTGCCCGGCCGCGGCGCGGAACAGGATCGCCTCGTAGGCGTCGGTGGCCGCGTGGGTCAGGCCGAGCGGTGCGAACAGGTGCTCGTGCAGGCAGCGGTCGTAGTGCTTGCCGCGCACCACCTCCACGACCCGGCCGAGCACGGTGTAGCCGGCGTTGTTGTAGCTGAACATCCCGCCGGGTGCGAAGAGCTGGGGCGTGTCGTGCAACGTCGCGATGTACTTCTCCACGGAGTCGTCGCCGCGGCCGGTGTCGGTGAACAGATCGCCCTCGAAGCCCGCCGTGTGGTTCAGCAGCTGCCGCACGGTGATCCGCTGCGCGGCGTCCTCGTCGGCGATGCGGAACTCGGGCAGGTAGGTGCGCAGCGGGGCGTCGAGGTCGACCAGGCCCTCGTCGACCAGCTGCATCACGAGCGTCGTCGTCCAGACCTTGGTGATCGACCCGATCTGGAACAGCGAGTCGGTGGTGGTCTCCACACCGGTCTTCTTGTTGAGCACCCCGGCCGCGGCCTCGACCAGCTCGTCGCCGGCGAGCACGGCGGCGGTGGCTCCCGGCACGCCGTGCCGTGCGACCAGCTCGGGCAGGTTCTGCTGCAACCAGTCGTTGATCTCGTTCAGCCTCGACATGCACGTGCCCCGTTCACCTCGACGTGACTCCGGTCGCGGGCAACGCTAGGTTCGGCGGCCCCGCGGACACCTCGTGCGGGCCGACGAATCTGACACCCCGGGTTCGTCCGCTCCGACGAACGCCCTGGCGTGGTGGAGCAGGCTCCACCTCCGGCCGGGCAGTCTGCGTGATCGTTCCGAAGGGGTCGCCGAACCTACGTTTCTCCTGCAAGCAGGACCTACCGAGGAGAACGTGATGAGGGCAGACGCGCTGTCGCTGCAGGCGGTGCGCAAGGTGTACGGCACCGGGGGTGGTGCGGTCACCGCGCTGCACGAGGTGACGGTCGGCATCGGCCGGGGCACCTTCACCGCCGTGATGGGGCCGTCGGGATCGGGCAAGAGCACGTTCCTGCACTGCGCGTCCGGCATGGACAAGCCGACCTCGGGACGGGTGCTGCTCGGCGACACCGACCTGGGCGCGCTGAAGGAGGCCGCGCTCACGAAGGTGCGCCGCGACCGGATCGGGTTCGTCTTCCAGGCCTACAACCTGCTGCCGTCGCTGACCGTCGAGCAGAACATCACCCTGCCGCTGCGGCTGGCCGGCCGGTCCACGGACCGCAGGTGGCTGCACGAGGTCGTCGAGCGGGTCGGGCTGGGCGACCGGCTGGGGCACCACCCCGCGGAGCTGTCCGGCGGGCAGCAGCAGCGGGTCGCGATAGCGCGGGCGCTGATCGCCCGGCCCGAGGTCGTGCTGGCCGACGAGCCGACCGGTGCGCTGGACTCGCGCACCGCGCACCAGGTGCTGACCCTGCTGAGGTCCATTGTGGACTCGATGGGGCAGACGGTGCTGATGGTCACGCACGACCCGGTGGCCGCCTCGGCCGCGCACAGCGTGCTGTTCCTGGCCGACGGACGGCTGGCCGGCGAGCTCGTCGCGCCGACGCCGGAGAAGGTCGCCGAGCGCATGACGCACCTCGGGGAGTGGTGAGCCGTGCTGATCCTGGCCTGGCAGACCGTCAAGGCCCGCACCGGCGGGTTCATCGGCGCCTTCGTGGCGATCCTGTGCGGCACGGCGCTCGTCGCGGCGTGCGGCGTGCTCATGGAGTCCGGGTTGCGCGGTGGCGTGCCGACCCAGCGGTACGCGGCGGCGGACGTCGTCGTCAGCGGTGACCGGATCGTGCGACCGGAGGGCGGGGACGTCCTCGCGTTCGAGCACGTCAGCGAACAGCCGCCGGTCGCGGCGGGGCTGGTCGACAAGGTCCGCGCGGTGCCGGGTGTGCGCGCCGCCGTCGCCGAGCAGACCTTCCCGGCCACGGTGGTCACCGCGGACGGGCAGGTGCTCGCGGACAAGCCGTCGTTCGGCCACAACTGGGGTTCGGCGGTGCTCTCGCCGTTCACGTTGAAGTCCGGGCGGGCCCCGGCGGCGGGCGACGAGGTGGTGCTCGACACCGGGCTCGCCGCACGGGTCGGGGACGAGGTGCGGATCGCGACCCGGTCCGTGCCGGTGACCTACCGGGTCGTCGGGGTCGCGGAGGGCGCCGGGTCGCGGCAGGCGTCGGTGTTCTTCACCGACGCCGAGGCCGACGAGCTCGCCGCCCATCCCGGCAAGGTCAGCGCCATCGGCGTGCTCGGCAGCGGCGGGGACGCCACCGGGCTCGCCGACCGGATCGAGGACGCCCTCGCCGCTGACCACGTCTCCGTGGCCTCCGGTGCCGACCGCAGCGCAGCCGAGTTCGACGACGTCAGCCAGACCAAGTCGATCCTCGCCATCATCGCCGGTTCCTTCGGCGGCTACGCCGTCCTCGTCGCGATCTTCGTCGTCGCCAGCACGCTCGCGCTGGCCGTCGAGCAGCGCCGCCGCGAGTTCGCCCTGCTGCGCGCCGTCGGTGCGACCCCGCGCCAGGTCCGCAAGCTCATCGGCGTCGAGACGCTGGTGGTCGCGGCGGTCGCCGGTGTGCTGGGCAGCGTGCTCGGCATCGCGGTCAGCCAGGGGCTGCGCAGCGCGTTCGCGCAGATCGGTGTGGTGCCGGCGGACTTCGAGCTGACGATCAGCCCGATCCCGCTCGCCGCCGCACTCCTGATCGGACTGGGCGCGGCCCGCGTCGCCGCCTGGAGCGCGGCGCGACGGCCGTCCTCGATCAACCCGGTCGAGGCACTCGGCGAGGCCTCCCTGCAGAAGCGCGACCTCGGCCGGGTGCGGCTGGTCGTCGGCTGGGTCACCCTGGCCGTCGGCGTCGGCGCCACCGCGGTGCCGCTGTTCGTCCGCGGCCAGCTCGGCGCCGCGATGTCGGTGATGGCCGCCCTGGTGATCATCATCGGCCTGGCACTGGTCGGGCCGCGCGTCGTGGGCCGGCTGGTGCGGCTCGTCGCACCGGGGCTCGGCCGGCTCTCCCGGGTCAGCGGGCACCTGGCAGCCGCCAACGCGCTCAAGAACTCCCGCCGCATGGCCGCCGCCGTCACGCCGCTGATGCTCGCGATCGGGTTCGCCGTCGTGAACTTCTACAGCCAGACGACGTTCACCGCCGCGGTGCAGCAGGAGACGACCAGCTCCATCACCGCCGACCACGTCGTCACCGGCGTCGCCGGGGTGCCCGCGGAGCTCGCCGGTGCCGTCCGGGACCTGCCCGGCGTGACCGGGGTGACGCCGCTCGTGCGCACCGAGGTCATCACCGCGCGCAGGACCGGTGACAGCACGGAGGTCAACCGCGGTCCCGCCCACGGCATCGACTCCGACGCCGCCGTCGACCTCGGTGTCACGAGCGGGACCATCGGGGACCTCACCACCGGCACGGTCGCGCTGAGCGACTCCTACGCGTACTGGAACGACAAGAAGATCGGTGACACCGCCGAGTTCTGGTACGCCGACGGCCAGCCCGCGCGGCTCAAGGTCGTGGCGACGTTCAAGCACGACCTCGCGTTCGGCGACCACGTCATGTCCGCCGCCGACGCTCGCGCGCACACCAACGCGGGCATGGACAGCGCTCTGCTGGTGCGCACCGACGACGCCGCACAGCTGACCGACCTGGTCGGCCGCTACCCCGGCCTCGCGCTCACCGGTGCGCTCGACGGACCGGACCGCAGCGACCAGCGGGCGCAGTTCCTGCTCAACCTGGTCGCCGTCGGCGTGATCCTCGGCTACGTCGCCATCTCGGTGTCCAACACCCTGGTGATGTCGACCGCCCAGCGCCGCCGCGAGTTCGCGTTGCTGCGCCTGGTCGGCACCGGTCGCCGGCAGGTCGTGCGGATGATGCGGGCGGAGGCGCTGCTCACCGTCGGGATCGCCGTGGTGCTCGGCACGCTGGTGGCGGCGTTGCCGCTGGCGTTGCTCGCGCTCGGCGCCACCGGCACACCGCTGCCGGCCGGGCCGGGGTGGGTGTTCCCGGCCGTGCTCGCCGGTGCGGTGCTGCTGGGCACCGCGTCCATCGCGGTCGCGACCCGGTTGTCGTTGCGCGCCAAGCCGATCGACACCATCGGCATGCGCGAGTGATGATCAGTGGCCTCGGCCGGGTGCGCATCCTCTTCTCGTGCCGCCCGGCCCACGGCCACCTCCACCCGCTGGTGCCGCTCGCCAGGGCGGCACCAGCACCGTGCTCGGCGCGCTCGCGGCGGGCCTGCCCCAGCTGGTGCTGCCGCAGGGCGCCGACCAGTTCGTCAACGGCGACGCGCTGTCCGCGGCCGTGATCACCGAACGGGCGCGCCACCTCCTCGACGACCCCGCCACGCGGGAGGTCGCCGGGGAGGTGGCGCGGAAGAGCGCGGCGATGCCCGATCCGGCGGCGGTGGTCAGGCAGCCGGCCGCGCCGGCGTCCTGGGGGCGGGCTCCACCTCCGGTTGCAGGTCCATGCCCGCGGGCAGCGAGGCGCGGTAGATCGGCATCGCGGCGGCGGTCGTCAGGATGGCGACCGCCACCAGGATCGCGAACATCTCCGGCGTCACCAGGTTGTAGGCCAGGCCGATGTTGATGAAGATCAGGATCATCAGCCCGCGCGCGTTCATCAGGCCGCCCACCGCGGAGGCGTAGCGCCACGAGTAGCCCTGCGCCCGCACGACCAGCCCGCAGCCGAGGTACTTGCCGACAAAAGCGGCCAGCATGACCACGGCGAGCTGCCACCACAGCGCCCCACCCGACCCGAACCCGGACACCTGGGTGTTGAGACCGCTGAACGCGAAGAACACCGGCAGCAGCAGGATCGAGTTCAGGTCGGTCAGCTTCGTCTCCAGCTCCCGGCGCAACACCGGCGACTTGGGCATCGCGAGCCCGGTGATGAACCCGCCGAACACCGAGAACACCCCGATGAAGTCGGTGAACCAGCCGGCCACCAGCACGACCAGCAGGATGACCGCCATGGCGTCGCGGCTGAGCTCGCCGGTGCGCTCGGTCTGCTCGCCCAGCTTCGCGAGCCACCTGCGGCCGATCGTGAGCATGACGACCGCGAACACCGCCGCGCCGATGATCGTGCGCAGCGCACCGCCGGGGCTGCCCGACGCGCCGACCGCGATGATCAGCGCGAGGAACGCCCACGCCACCGCGTCGTCGATCGCCGCGGCCACCAGGGTCAGGCCGCCGATCGGGGTGTTCGCGATGCCGCGCTCCTGCAGGATGCGCGCCAGCATCGGGAACGCGGTGATCGACAGCGCGCCGCCGACGAACAGCATGAACACCCACAGGCTCGACCCCTGCGGGCTGAGGGAGTCGAAGAACAGCATCGCCGCGCCCGCGCCGAGCAGGAACGTCGGCACGATGCCGGACACCGCGAGCACCGACGCCCTGCGCGCGTTGGCACCCGTGGTCAGGCCGTGGTCCAAAGAGGACCCGACCAGGAACATGTAGAACGTCAGCCCGATCGTGCTCAGCACGTACAGCGTGCTCTTCACGTCGGCCGGGAACAGCTGGGCCTGCAGACCGGGGGCGACGGCACCGAGCAGCGCCGGTCCGAGCAGCACGCCCGCGACCATCTCGCCGACGACCCTGGGTTGCTTGACCAGCATGGCCAGCCGCCCGCACACCGTGGTCGCGACCAGCACGACGGCGAGCGCTGCGAAGACCTGCAACGCGAAGTGGATCTGGTTCACCGGGGATCTCCTGGGGTCAGTGGCGGACCGGGCAACCCTGCGGGTCGTTCGTCTCGAAGTAGCGCCCCGCCAGCCGCAGCCGGCGGGAGTGCACCACCATCACGGTGCCGAGCACGAGCTGGACGACGCTGCGCCAGACGTCACCCCAGCGGTCGCGCACGCGCATCAGGGCGAGCCGCCGCCGTGGCACCGGGCCGGTGCGGACGAGCAGGCACGGGCCGCGGCTGGGCAACGAGCGGGTGTGCGCCACCGGCGAATGCGGGGTGACCTGCCGCAGGACCTCCCTGGCGGCCGCGCGCATCGCGATGGGGGAGAGCCGCCACGCCGGGCACGGCCGGTTGGCGGCGACGCCGAACGGGATGTGGTGCTCGCGGCGGGCGTTGGTGCGCTCCCAGCGGGACGGGTCGAACGCGTGCGGGTCGTCGTAGCCGGTGGCGTGGTAGGCGGGGTAGTCGAAGCACAGCACCGAACCGGCGGGGAACGACGTGTGCTCGTCGAGCACGACGTCGGCGGTCGTGATGCGGTGGGCGATGCCGAACAGCGGGTAGAGCCGGAACGTCTCGTCCAGCACGTGGCCGAAGTACCGGTCGTCGTCCGCCCGCCGGGCCGCCTCGGGGTGCTGGGCCAGTGCGAGCAGGAGGTGCGCCATCGCCTCGGACATCTGCACGACCGCGGTGTTGAAGTAGGTGCCCTGCAGGTAGTGCACCTGCTCGGTCTCCGACAACGTCTCCGGCAGCGGGTGGCGGACGTCCGCGAGCCGCACCCGCAGGTACCGGCTCAGCCGCTCCCGGCGGGCGGGGTGGCGCAGCCCCGTGCACTTCAACGCGCTCACGACGTCGTCGGCGTGCTCGACGACCAGGTCACGCGCGTACCGAGGGCAGGGTTCGCCGAACACCAGCTCGTAGAAGTACTCGGCCCACACCGGCATCATCAGGTCGCGCAACCGCACGTGCGTGACCGGTCCGGTCAGCACCTCGCCGAGGACCTTCGCCGTGCAGCGGGTGGCGAGGTCCGCGAGATCGGCGCTCGGCCCGGCGAGGAACGTCCGCGTCACGCGGGCCACGTCGTCGTAGCGCGGCCCGTCCTCCAGGTGTTCCTGGTGCACCTCGGGACCGGGGGAGAGCCAGTACCAGAACAGGTCCGACAACCCGGCGCCCCTGCTGCGGCCGTTCACGGCGGGGTGGCCGTAGAGCTCCTGGAACCGGTCGGGGCCCACCACGTCGTTCGGGAACGTGATGGCGTTGTCGCCGTTGACCTTCTCGAACACCTTGGCGCGCAACGCGACCACCCGCCCCGGCAACCACCTCAGCACCGGGTCACCACCATGTCGCCGCTCAGCTCGCCCCCGCACAGCGCCAGCACGTGCAGGTACTCGTCGCGCAGCACGTCGAGCACCCGCCGCACCCCTGCTTCGCCGTCGGCGGCGAGCCCCCACAGCACCGGCCGGCCGATGCCGACCGCGGACGCTCCGAGCGCCAGCGCCACCGCGATGTCCCCGCCGCCGCGCACACCACCGTCGAGCACCACGGGCACCCGCCCGGCGACCGCCTCGACCACCGCGGGCAACGCGTCCAGCGCCGCCGGCACGACGTCGAGCTGACGGCCGCCGTGGTTGGACACGAAGATCCCCGCCACCCCGTGCTCCACCGCGAGCACCGCGTCCGCCGGGTGCAGAACCCCCTTCAACCACACCGGGAGCGAGGTCCGCGCACGCAGCCGGTCGACGTCCTCCCACGTGAACGCCGCCATCTCGATGTCGCGCAGACCGGTGGCACCGGCGAGGTCGCGCATGTTCTCCGCCGCCAGCCCCGGTGGCAGGTCGTGGAACCCGTGCGCGATGTCCCTGCGGTGCCGGCCGAACACCGGCGAGTCGACGGTGACGACCAGCGCGGCGCAGCCGGCCCGTTCCGCCCGTTCCACCAGCGCCTCGGTCACACCGGGGGTGGGCTGGAGGTAGAGCTGGAACCACACCGGCCCGCTCGCCGCCGCCACGACCTCGGCGATCGGCACCGTCGAGGCCATGCTGGACACCAGCACCGCCTCCCCGGAGGCACGCGCCGTCGCCAGCTCGCCGTCGGGGTGGGCGAGCCGGTGGAACGCCGTCGGCGCTACCACCACCGGGAAACCGGTGCGCACCGCGCCGCCCCGCAGCACCCTGGGCAGCAGGGCGCGCCGGGCGAACGCGGCCTCGTTCTCCGCGAGCACGACCTCGTCCCCGACCCCGCCCGCGAAGAAGTCGTAGTGGACGGGGTCGAGCACCGCGCGTGCCTTGTCGTGCAGCTCCGCGAGCACCGGGTTCACCGCAGGTACTCCCGCAGCGGCGCCCTGTGCACCGTCTCGCTGTCCCACTCGTTCTCGAGGTTCTCGGTGAGGTGGTGCTCGTCGACCAGTTCGCCAGCGCGGAACCGGCGCACGACCGGGTGCAGGTAGCGGCCGTCGAGCCCGCTGGTGTCGTCCTGCGAGGTGCGGCCTGCGGAGATGTCGAACGGGTTGACCTTGTCGTGGTCGGCGCCGTACTCCAGCGTCACCACCAGGTACGACTCCACGTCGCCGAACTCGCCGCGGGCCACCGCCTCGTGCAGGTGCGCGACCGGCACCTCCTCGACGTAGCGCACCGTGCCGTCGGCGCCGAACAGCACGACGTCGGACATGAACGCGAACAGCTGCCACAGCGCCGAGGTCCGGTTGACCCGCTCGATGATCGCGTCGGTCACGCCGTCGGCCGCGATCTCCCGGCTGGGCCAGTCCACGCCGTGGTAGCGGTGCTCGATGATGCGGTGCAACGCGCGCACGCCGTAGCGGAAGCCGTGGATGAACCCGCTTGTGGACTTCTTGAAGTCCCTGGCCTGCGTGATCGTGCCGGCGAAGAACAGGTCGGGCACGTTCACCGACTCCCACGCCGCGGTCTGGTCGGGGAAGCGGTCCTTGATCGTGAGCTGCGGGCGGCACTCCGGCGCGAAGATCGAGGCGTCGAACCTGAACCCGGTCGCGAGGATCACCCGGTCGTACCGGATCTCCTTCACCACCTCGTTCACCCGCTGGAAGCTGACCTTCACCCAGTAGTCGTCGCCGTCGCGCCGGATGCCCGCGATGTGCCCGTCCAGCACCGCGTTCTGCGACTTGAGCTGGTAGGTGTCGAGGAAGTTGTTGTTCACCGCCCGCAGGTGGCCGACGAAGTGCGTCTGCCAGGCGAGCTTCAGCGAACCGGGGCCGGCGACGTGGATGACGGCGGCGGTCTCGACCAGGTTGTCCGCGGTCTCGAACGCCGAGTTGCCGCGCCCGATGATCAGGACCTTCTTGCCGGTGAAGTCGGCCGGGTCCACGGACACGTCGTAGTAGGGCTCTGCGTGCTCGACGCCCTCGATGTCGGGGACGTACTGCTTCGAGACGCCGGTGGCGACGATGAGCCGCTTCGCCCGGTACGTGCCGCCGTGCTGGTCGTGCACCACGAAGTCGTCCGGCCGGGTCACCGAGACGACCGTGGTGTCGTAGCGGATCGGCAGGTCGTTCTTCACGGCGAAGTCGCCGAGGTAGCGGACCATGTCGTCGGCACCGGGGAAGTAGCGCGGGGTGTAGGCGGTGAACAGCAGGTCCGGGTCGTCGGTGAGCAGCGAGTTCCAGTCGGTGCGCAGGTTCAGCTCTGGGTCGTCCCAGCCGGTGTGCACCTTGTTGATGGAGATCAGCATCCGGTGGCGCGGGAAGCGGGTGAAGAACGTCCCGGCCGCCGCACCGGACTCGAGCACCAGGTGGTCGCGTCCCGCCTGCTTGAGCAGGGCGGACGCCTGCAGCCCGGCAGGACCGGCGCCGATGACGAGACAGTCGGTGGAAACCTCGCTGGACAAGGGTTTCTCCTTCACGCGGTGCCGACCGGTTCGACCAACCGGCGCTTGTCGGGTTTGCCGCTCGGGGCGACGGGGGGTTCGGCGATGGCGGTGACCCGCACCGGAGCGCAGGCGGCGCCCAGCCGTTCGGTCACCAGGTGCCGCAGCTCGGCGAGGGCGGGCACGCGGTCGGCGCGGGGGACGACGAACGCGTGCACGGCCTCGCCGGTGTCCTCGTCCGGCACGGCGACCACGTAGGCCTCGGCGACGTCCGGGTGTTCGGCGAGCACCTGTTCGATGGGGCCGATGTGGTGCAGGTTGGCGTTGACGATCACGACGTCGCGAGCCCGCCCGGTGAGGTGCAGGAAGCCATCGGCGTCGAGGTGGCCGAGGTCGCGGGTGCGGACCCAGCCGTCGACGAACACCTCGGCCGACTCGGCCGGGTTCGCCCAGTAGGAGCCGGCCTGGCCGGGTGTCCGCACGAACAGCTCGCCGTCGCGGACCTCGACGTCGACCGGTGGCCGGCCGACCGTGCCTGGCGGGTCAGCGGGCGTGGCCATCGAGATCATGCCGGTCTCGGTCTGGCCATAGCCGTGGAACAGCACCGGTCCCAGGACCTCCAGTGCCTCGCGGTGGCGTTCGGCCGTCAGCGGTGACCCGGAGACGAGCAGCGCGCGCAACGTCGACAGGTCAGCGGGCCGCTCGCGCTGGCCGCGCACCAGCTTCGCCAGTCCGGGCACGGTGATCACCCGCGCGGTGGCGCGGTGGCGGGTGATCGACTCGACCGGCGCCGGGGTGTCGGCGACGACGACCGTGCCGCCCGCGGTGAGCGTGAGGACCGCGTACTCGAACATGACCTGGCTCGACAGCGACCCGAACACGAGGTAGCGGTCGAGGCGGCCGGCCAGGTCGCGGATCGCGGGCGGCCACGCCTCGGGCCGTGCGGTCCACGCGCGGGTCATCGCGGCGTAGGTCTGGGCACAGGCCTTGGGCGCACCCGTGCTGCCGCTGGTGTGGATGAGCCGGGCGACGTCGTCCGGGCGGCCGGCGCAGGTGAGCTCGGCGCTCCCGTGCCGCCGCAACGCGTCCACGTCGGCGTCTTCGAGGACGAGCGCGATGTCGAGGCCGAGCAGGTGCCGGACCTGGGCGTCGGTCAGGCCCGGCCGCACGCCCACGACCCGCGCGCCCACCGCGTGCCCGGCGAGGATCGTGGCGAACGCCTCCGGGGTGACGCCGAGCAGCAGCGCCAGCCCGTCACCGGGACCGATGCCGCGGGAGCGCAGTCCGTGCGCGATCCGCGCGGTGAGGTCCAGCAGCTCGTCGCCGGTCACCACGCGGGTGCCGTGCTCGAAGACCGGCCGGTCCGCGGCGACGGCGAGCACGTCGAGCACCGCCCGCGGGAACGGCCTGGCCTCACGCGCCGGCAAGGCATTCCTTCACGAACACGGCCAGCGGCTGCTGGTGCACGCCCGGCAGGTCCCAGTGGTTCTCCAGGTTCTCCGCCAGGTGGTGGGTCGCGGCCAGCTCGCCGTTGCGGTGGTAGCGGACCACCGGGTGCAGGTAGCTCGCGTCGGCGGCGTGCGCGGCGTCGTTCTCGGCGACGCGGGGGACGTCGATGTCGAACGGGTCGACGGTGTCGTGGTGCGGGCCGTACTCCAGCGTCGCGACGAACCGGTGCTCGGCCGCGTCGAGACCGCCGTCGTGGACGTAGGCGACCGGCACCTCCTCCTCGTACCGCGCCGTGCCACCGTCGACCGTGACGACGTCGCCGATCACCGCGAACTGCTGCCACAGGCACGACGAGCGGTTCAGCCGGGCGATGAGCGCGTCGCTGATCGACTCCGGTGACGCGTCGACCTCCCGCCCCGGCCACGGCGTGCCGTGGTTGCGGGCGGAGAGGATGCGGTGCAGCGCGCGGGCGCCGTAGCGGAAGCCGTGGATGAACCCGCTGGTCGACTTCTTGAAGTCGCGCGACTGCGTGATGGTGCCGGCGAAGTACAGGCCGGGCACGGTGGTCGACTCGAACGCCGAGGTGAGCTCCGGGAACCGGTCGTCGACCACCAGCCGCGGCCGTGCGCTGCCGGCGAAGATCGAGCTGTCGAACCGGAACCCGGTGCAGGCGATGATCCGGTCGTAGTCCAGCTCACGCAGCTGCTCCTGCGTGCGCGCGTACCGGAACCGGATCCGGAAACCGCCTTCCGGCCTGCGGTCGACCTGCTCGATCGTGCCGTCGAGGACGGCGTTCTCCGACTTGAGCTGGTAGGTGTCGAGGAAGTTGTTGTTCACCGCCCGCAGGTGCCCGACGTAGTGCGTCTGCCAGGCCAGCTTCACCGAGTGCGGCCCGGCGACGTGGATGACGGCGGCGTGCTCGACGAGCGCGTCGGCGGTCTCGAACCCGGAGTTGCCCTTGCCGATCACCAGCACCCGCTGGCCGGTGAACCCCTCCGGGTCGGTGTCGAAGGTGTCGTAGCGCTCGACGTGCTCGATGCCGGGGATGTCCGGCACGTGCAGCTGCGACACACCGGTGGCCACGACCAGGTGCGCGGCCTGCCACGTCCGTCCGCTGTGGTCGGTGACGACGAACGCGTTGCCCTGCTTGGCGATCCGGGCGACCTCGACGTCATAGTGCACACGCAGGCCGGTGGCGACGTCTTCGAGGTAGCGGACCATGTCGTCGGCCGCGGGGAAGTACCGGGGGCTGTACCGGGTGAACAGCAGGTCCGGATCGTCGAGCAGCAGCGAGTTCCAGTCCATCCGCATCCGCTGCTCCGGGTCCGCGTACCCCGAGTGGACCTTGTTGATGGAGATGAGCTTGCGGTGCCGCGGGTAGCGGGTGAAGAACGCGCCCGCCCTGTTGCCGCGTTCGAGGACGGCGTAGTCGCGACCGTCGCGCTCCAGCAGTGCCGCGAGCTGCAACCCGGCCGGTCCGGCCCCGATGATCAGGTAGTCGTGCGCCATGGCCGAGGAAGCTACCCACGCGATCTCAGAACTCTCTGAGATCGACTCCCTACCTTCGACGCCGTGACCACGACCGCTTCCCGCACCACCGTGGACCTCGCCTCGCCGCTGACCGGCGAGCACCTCCTCCGCGCGGCCGCACCCGTGGAGGTGCTCGTCGGGCCGACCGTCGCGCAGCGCCTGCACCGCGGCCGCGACCACCTGCGCGGGGTCCTGGCCGACGACGAACGCCCCGTCTACGGCGCCAAGACCGGTTTCGGTGCTCTCGTGGGCTTCGCCGGTCGTGCGTCCGAGGCGGACCAGTGCGACAACACCCTGGCGCACCTCGGTGCGGGCCAGGGTCCCGACCTCCCGCCGGACGTCGTGCGCGCGGCCCTGCTGGTGCGGACCTGGTCGCTGGCGCAGGGCCTGTCCGGTGTCTCGGCGCACGTGGTGGACGGGCTCGCCGCGATGTTCGGCACGTCCTTCGTGCCCGCCGTGCCGCGCTACGGGTCGGTCGGTGCCAGCGGGGACCTGATCCCGTTGGCGTACGCGGCGCAGGCGTTGCGCGGCAGGGGGTTCGCCTACCTGGACGGCGTGCGGGTGCCCGCGGCCGAGGCGCTGGCCGAGGCCGGGCTGACGCCGTTGTCGTTGGACGGACGCGATGCGCTGGCGTTGGTGAACGGCACCTCAGTCACCACTGCCGCGCTCTCGCTCGCGTTGTCGTCCGTGCGCGCGTCGCACATCGCCGTGCAGGACCTGACCTGTCTGCTCGCGGACGTCCTCGGTGCCGACCCCGGTTTCGTGAACCCGCGGCTGATCGACGCCTACGGACACGACGGCGCTCGGGTTGTTGCCACGCGCATGCGTGCTCTGCTGGACGGCATCCGGCCCAGCGGCGACCGCCCGTTGCAGGAGCCGTACAGCCTGCGCTGCTCACCGCAGCTGCTGGGCGCGTGCGAGGACGCCCTGCGGTACGTGGACGGCGTGGTCCGCTCGGACCTGGCCGGGGTGAGCGACAACCCGCTGTTCTTCCCGGACGACGACCTCGTGGCGCACGGCGGCAACTTCTTCGGCCAGCCGGCCGCGTTCGCCGGTGACGTGCTCGCCATGGTGACGACGTCGCTGGGCAACCTCGCGGAACGCCAGCTCGACCTGCTCGTCGACCCCGTGCGCAACACCGGCCTGCCCCCGATGCTCGCGGCGGGACCCGGTCAGCAGCACGGGTTGCAGGGCGTGCAGCTGGCGACCACCGCGTTCGTCGCGGAGATGCGGCGCGGCACCGTGCCCGCGTCCACTCAGAGCCTGCCGACGAACTTGCACAACCAAGACGTGGTGCCGTTCGGGACGCAGGCCGCGCTGCGCGCTTACGACCTCGCGGAGCTGCTGCGGTTGCTGTGCGGGTCGCTGGCGCTGGGGTTGCGGCAGGCGGTGCACGTGGGCGGGCGGCGGCCGACGGCGCCCGGCTGCGCCGACCTGCTGGACGCGCTGGCCGGGGCGGTCGAGCCGGTCGACCCGGACCGCCCGCTGGACGAGGACGTGCGGGTGGCTGCCGACCTCGTCACGGGCACGCGGTCGCGACCCGCGGCGGGACCGAGCGCGGAGATGCACCCGCCATCGGGAGGAACAGTGTGAACCGCGCACCCCGTCCCGGGTTCCCGGCGGCCTCGACCGCGCCGCCGTGGCTCGTGACGATCTCCCGCACCAGCGCGAGCCCCACGCCGAAACGCTGCTCGCCCGCGCCGTGCCGGAACCGCTCGAAGATCCGGTCCGCGTCGGCGGGGGCGAACCCCTCGCCGGTGTCGGCGACCTCCACCACGGCGTACCCGGCACCCGACCCGACCCGCACGTCGATCCGCCCGCCCTCCGGCGTGTGCCGCACCGCGTTGGCCAGCAGCTCGTCCACGGCCCGCCGCAACGCCGTCTCCACACCGGTCACGACCACCGGCTCGGCGGGGCGGTCGACCGCGAGCCTGATCCGCCGTTCCGCGGCGCGGTCGCCCTCGCCGGTCACCGCCGCGTCCGCCACGGCGGCGAGGTCCACCGGCCGTCCGTCGAGCTCACGGCGCAGCCGCGCCGACAGCAGCAGGTCGTCGACCACGTCGCCGAGACCGCGGATCGACTCGGCCAGCTTGCCGAGGCTGTCGCGGTGGTCGTCGGGCAGGTCGTGCGCCGCGGCCAGCCGGACGAGCACCTGCGCCCGCGTGTACGCCCGCGCGATCGGCGTGCGCAGCTCGTGGCTCGCGTCGGTGACGAACCGCCGTTGCCGCGCCAGCGCCTCGGCCAGCGGCGCGACCGTCCGGCGGCTCACGCCCAGGCCGACCAGCGCCGCGGCGACGAGACCGGCCAGCTGCGCGATCCCCAGCGCCTGCAACAGGTGCCGCCGGTCGGCGAGCTGGTACCGGGTGTCGAACACCGCCTGCACCGCCGCGCCGTCGCGGCCGGACCGGGTGAGCACGAGGTACTCGGTGCCGTTGGCGGCGACCGCGCGTTCGACCGGTGCGCCGGACGCCCGCACCGCCGCCAGGTCGTCGTGCAGCGGGAAGCCGTGCGGCACGTCGAGCACGCCGAGGTCGAGCTCACCGCCGCGCAGCGTGAACACCCAGGCGCACCGCGGCGCGGTGCCGGGCACGCCGAACTCGGCGTTGTACCGCAGTTCCCTGGCCACCAGCGACTTCTGGCCCTGCTCCATGACGACGTACGCGATGCCGCCGACGAACGCGATCATCAGCGAGATCGCCACGCCCACCAGCAGGCTGATCCGCAACCGCGCCCGCCGCAGCTCCGCGCGCTCCGCCTCGGCCCACGCCCTCACAGGGCCCCCAACCGGTAGCCGACGCCCTGGACCGTTCGGACGACCGAGCGCCCGACCTTGCTGCGCAGGTAGTGCACGTAGGTGTCCACAATGGAGGGTGAGGGGGCATCATGGAACACCGTGCGGCGCAACGCCGCCCGCGTGTGCACCGTCTCCGGGTGGCTCGCGAGCGCCCGCAGCAGCGCGAACTCCCTGGTGGTCAGCGGCACCCGTTCCCCGTCGGGCAGCACCACCTCGTGCTGCTGCAGGTCGAGCTGACCGGACCCGATCCGCAGCACGGCGGCCAGCTCCACCGCCCGCCGGCACAGCGCCCGCAGCCGCGCGCTCAGCTCGCCCAGGTCGAACGGCTTCACCAGGTAGTCGTCCGCACCGGCGTCGAGGCCGTCGATCCGGTCGTCCACCCCGCCCATCGCGGTCAGCACCAGCGCCGGCGTGCGCACGGACCGGGACCGCATCCGCACCACCAGGTCCAGCCCGTCGATCACGGGCAGCCCGCGGTCGACGACCACCACGTCGTAGGCCTGGGTGAGCGCGAGGTGCAGCCCCCGATGCCCGTCCCGCGCGACGTCCACGGAGTACCCTTCACCGCGCAGCACGGCGGCGAGCAGCTCGGCCAGCTCCCGGTCGTCCTCGACGAGCAGCAGCCGGAACGGATGTGCCTGCCAGGACCTGGAGTTCCCCCGCATTTCGCCAGAATCGCACGCAGCGGGGGAGACGGACAGATCACCGACCCGGTGCCGAGCTGTCGATCTCCGCGACCGATCGCGGCGGCGCGGGCATTCGACCACGTGAGCGCCCGTGCCCGCTTCTGCGAACTGTGTTCACCGGCATATTCACGGTGAACGGCGGCAGCGGCGTGACCTGCGCTCGTGGGTGGACGGTCAACGGTGATGCCGGTTTTCCCGGTCCTTTCGTCTCGATTCGTGTTGACGTCCAATGGTTTTCGAAAACGCGAACCAGAACGTGAACCCACCGGTGGGCTGACCGGCACCCGTCCGTTCGCGCGAATGTGCATCGGGACGGTAACGACCTGGCCGCCGGGGGAGACATCAGCCGTGGTGTCCGCGCGACGTGAGGTGTGCCGATGAAGATCGACCTGTTCAACGAGATCCAGAACCCCGGTGCCGCTCCCGAGCAGTTCCGCTTCCGCCAGGCCCTCGACCAGGCCCGTCTCGCCGACGAGCTCGGCTACGGCTGCTGGTGGCAGGTGGAGCACCACGGCGCCGGCGAGTTCAGCCTCTCGTCGGCTCCCGAGCTGATGCTCGCCGCGCTGTCCCAGCAGACCTCCCGCATGCGCCTCGGCCACGCCGCCGTCCTCGCGCCGGGCCGGTTCAACCACCCGATCCGCGTCGCCGAACGCGCCGCCACCCTCGACCACCTCAGCGGTGGCCGTGTCGAGCTCGGCCTGACCCGGTCGACGATCCCCGAGTGGAACCTGTTCGGCATCGAGCCCGCCGACGCCCGCGCGCAGACCGCGGAGGCGTTCGAGATGATCCCGAAGATGTGGACCACCGACCGCTTCTCGCACACCGGTGAGCACTACGACATCTCCGACGTCTCGATCGTCCCCAAGCCCCTGCAGCGCCCGCACCCGCCGTTGTGGCAGGCCGCCGCGTCCCCGACGTCGTTCGAGGAGGCCGGCCGCCGCGGTGTGGGCGTGCTCGGCACCACCATCTGGGAGTCACTCGACCGGGTGGCCCGCATGATCGACCTCTACCGCGCCGCCGCCGCGCAGTGCACCGCACCCGTCGGCGAGTTCGTCAACAACCAGGTCGCCTACTTCACCTTCGTGCACTGCGCCGAAACCGACGAGCAGGCCATGCGCAACGGCGCCGCCGCGGCCGCCGCCTGGTACACCGTCACCGCGCTGCGCTTCTTCAACGCCGCCGCCGAGTTCGCCGCCACCATGCAACGCCACCAGGACATCCTCGCCACCGGCGGCACCGGCCTCACCGGCGAGTTCCTGCGCGCCGAGGCCGACGCCGCCCCCACCGACGCGCAGCTCGTGATCGGCCGGATCCTCCAGGGCGAGGACGTGCCCGACGACGAGCTGTTCGAGGTGCTCTCCGCACAGCAGTCGCTCATCGTGGGCAGCCCGGACACGTGCCGCAAGAAGCTGCGCGCGTACGCCGACCTCGGGATCGACCGGTTGATGTGCCTGCAGCAGATCGGGCCGATCGGTGCGGACGAGGTGATGACCAGCATCCGGTTGGTGGGGGAGCTGATCCCGGAGTTCGACCGGGGCTGACCGCCGCCCCGCCCTCACGCGTGCCGCCCCGGCTGTCGCCCAAGGCATCTGCAAGCACCACCAACACATGATCAAATCGCCGCTGACTACCACCAACCTGTTCGCCACTCGCCGAACCAGTCCTGAGTCCTTCGGGCGGGTGGAGGCGCTGTTGGTAGTAGAAAAGTGCCCGTTGATGTTGAGTTGGTGGTACTTGCAGATGCCATCAGAGGCAGGGGAGACGGCTCAGGCCGTCATGGGCCTTGGAGCAGGCTCACCGCCCTGATCGCCGAGGACGAGCTGCCCTCCTACCGCGCCGTCGTCCGCGCCGCGCGGTCCGGGCAGGTGGCGGTCGAGGGCCGCGAGGAGCTGCTGGACACCTTCCTGCGCGCCTTCACCCGGCCCTGACCGGGAAGGCGGCAAGGTGATCAAGGTGGACCTGGACCGCACGACCGCCCACCTCGCCACCCGCTGGAACCTCACCCTCGGCCCCCCGTTCGACGGCGGCTCGTCGGCCACCGTCGTGCGCTGCCGCTGGTCCGACGGCACACCCGCCGTGCTCAAGGTCAGCGAGGACCGCTCGCTGATCGCCGCCCAGGCCGCCGCCCTCGCCCTGTTCGCCCCGTCGGGCAAGGTGCCCGCCGTGCTGGCGGCCGACGAGGAGGCCGGCGCCCTCGTGCTGGAGGAGGTGCTCCCCGGCACGCTCGCGGAGGACCTGCCCGCCTACGCGCTGCCCGCGCTGTGGGCGGACCTGCTGGCGGGACTGCACGCCACCGACCCGCCCGCACACCCGCTCGGCACGCTGCGGGCGCGGTGCGAGGAGGCCTTCGCCCGCATCGGGCGCCGGCTGCACGACCCCGTCGTGGCCGCGCGCATCGGGCCGATGGAGTGGGCGCGGGCGATGCAGCAGTGCGCGCGCCTGCTCGACACGACCGGCACGACCGTGGTGCTGCACGGCGACCTGCACCCCGGCAACGCCCTCGACGGCGGTCCCGCACGCGGCCTCGTGGCGGTCGATCCCAAGGCGTGCCTGGGAGATCCCTGCTTCGACGCCGTCGACCTCGTGCTCGCCGGCGCCGGCCGGGAGGGCGTCACTGCCCGGTGCGCGGCGGTCGCGGGTGCCTGCGGGCTCGACGGCGACCGGCTGTTCGCCTGGGCGCGCACGTTCGCCCCGTTCTCCGTCGTCGCCCACGTTGCGAACGGCGGTCCCGAACCGGTCGTCGACGAGCTCGTGCAGCTGCTGCACTAGGTCGTGTTTCAAAGGTGCTGACTGGCGGCGTGTCGGTGCCGGAACGTGGCGAGGTCTCCGGTAAGTGGGTTAGCGACCAAGCAAACCTGCAATACCGGAGACCTCGTGGCCAGCGTAGCGGCAGCGGGGCGGGCCGACCTGACCGACGCGCAATGGGCGGTGTTGCAGCCGCTGCTGCCTGTCGGGCGTAAACCGGGGCGCCCGCCGAAGTGGAGCAAGAGGCAGTTGATCGACGGCATCCGGTGGCGGGTGCGCGTCGGTGCCCCGTGGCGTGACATCCCGCCCGAGTACGGTCCCTGGCAGACCGTGTACGGGTTGTTCCGCCGCTGGCAACGGGCCGGAGTCTGGCAGCGGATTTTGACCGCGTTGCAGGCCCGTGCCGA